>CAVZKF010000044.1:0-21222 GCA_963775775.1 uncultured Alphaproteobacteria bacterium | reverse complement strand
TCGCAAGCGCGCCTTGCTGCTCGCCTTCGGCTCGGCCAAGGCGATTGCCGGCGCCGCGCTCGCGGATTTGGAGAAAACGCCGGGCGTCAACAAGGCGACCGCGCGGTTGGTGTTCGAGCATTTTCAGCGCGGGGATTGACGGGGGTCGGTTCGGCGCGATCCGGGCGGCGCTCGGCTGGTCCAGGCGCGCATACCTCCAATCCGCTTGCAATCCGCTCGATCGGCAAAAGCCCCGCCTCGAAACGGGCTGCTCACTAAAGCCAACGTAATAATAGACAGGCGAACAACCAATAATTAGGCTATATTATAAAATCGACGTGCGTCGAACGTCGTGTTTACATATAAGGCGGTATTAATTGGTTGACTACATGGAATTATTTCGTCTAACTTTCAGTTACGGTCGATTCTACTCGTATATTTCGACGACATTCACCTTCAAGGAGGCGAGCAATGTTCATAATCGTGGACGAGAGAAAACTCGTGACGAATGGATATGCATGCCGTTTCGATCAGGAAGGCGTCGCCTCCGCTGGCTTTGGCGGGGAACAATTCATCGATTGGGTGGACTCCGCCATCGAGGGCGATTTGCGAGCCGTTGAAGCCTTTTTGATCGGCGAATGCGCGGCGCGCGAGGAACTGCCAAAACTCATTCGCCGGCGCTCGCAAGCGCCCGTCATCGCGCTGAACGAGTCGGTGTCGTTGGAGCAGACGCTCGGCCTGTTTAGTTCGGGCGTCGACGATGTGGTGCGCAAGCCCGTCCATATTAAAGAGCTGCTCGCGCGCGTGCACGCCATTCGCCGCCGGACGGAGGCGCGCCAGGATTTCGCTATGGCCGGTCCGATACAGGTGTTCTTCGATGGCCGCGATCCCCGGGTGAAAGGGGAGCCGTTGTCGCTCCCGCGCCGCGAAAGGCGCATGCTGGAATATTTCGTGAGCAACAAGGGCCGCCGCCTCACCAAGTCGCAAATATTCAACGCGGTCTATGGCCTGTTCGACGACGCCATCGAAGAAAACGTGGTCGAGAGCCACGTTAGCAAGCTGCGAAAAAAATTGCGGAATTGGCTGGGTTACGAAGCGATCGAATCCCGGCGCTATTTGGGCTATATGCTCTCGCCGGCGCTCGGCGAGAGAAACGCCGGTCGGGATTGCTAGAGTCGGGCGCCGCGGCTGAATTATGCGCGGCGCCGCGCTTATCCTCCTTGAGAGTTCAAGCGGAATATCGCCCTCAAGCCACCACCGCCGCCGCCTTGCCGCTCTTTTCCGCGCGCTTGCGCTCGTTGGGGTCGAGATGGACCTTGCGCAGACGGATCGACTTCGGCGTCACCTCGACGCGCTCGTCGTCTTCAATATAGGCGAGCGCCTTTTCCAGCGTCATCTGGATCGGCGGCGTCAGACGCACCGCCTCGTCCTTCGACTGCGTGCGAATGTTGGTGAGCTGCTTGCCCTTCAGCACGTTGATTTCGAGATCATTGTCGCGGGTATGTTCGCCGACGATCATGCCCTTGTAGACCTTGCAGCCCGGCTCGATCATCATCGGGCCGCGATCTTCCAGCTTCCACATGGCGTAGGCGACGGCCTCGCCCTGATCGTTGGAGATCAGCACGCCGTTGCGGCGGCCCTGAATTTCGCCCCTGTGCGGCGCATATTCGTGGAACAGGCGGTTCATGATCGCGGTGCCGCGTGTGTCGGTGAGCAATTCGCCCTGATAGCCGATGAGGCCGCGCGTCGGCGCGTGGAACACGAGGCGCAGACGATTGCCGCCGGAGGGGCGCATCTCGATCATCTCGGCCTTGCGCTCGGCCATCTTCTGCACGACGACCCCCGAATGCTCTTCGTCCACGTCGATGACTACTTCCTCGATGGGCTCGAGAATTTCGCCGTCCTCGCCCTTCTTGAACACCACCTGAGGGCGCGAGACGCCGAGTTCGAAGCCTTCGCGGCGCATCGTTTCGATCAGAATGCCGAGCTGCAATTCACCGCGGCCCGAGACAACGAAAGCGTCGGCGCCGGGCAAATCCTCGACGCGCAGCGCGACATTGCCCTCGGCCTCCTTATAGAGGCGCGCGCGGATCATTCGGCTCGTGACCTTGTCGCCCTCGGTGCCGGCGAGCGGCGAATCATTGACGAGGAAGGTCATCAACAGCGTCGGCGGGTCAATCGGCTGCGCCTGCAAGGGCTCGGTGACTTCGAGCGCGCACAGCGTATCGGCGACGTTGAATTTTTCGAGACCCGCGATGGCAACGATGTCGCCGGCCTCCGCCTCCTCGATCGGCTGGCGCTCGATGCCGCGGAACGCCAAAATCTTGGAGATTCGGCCGGTTTCGACCACCTTGCCCTCGCGGTCGAGCACCTTGACCTGCTGATTGGGCTTCACGCTGCCGGCGAAAACGCGACCGGTGACGATGCGGCCGAGGTAGGGATTGGCCTCGAGCAGCGTGCCGAGCAGGCGGAAACCGCCCTCTTCGATCTTGGGCTGCGGCACATGCTTGACCACGAGATCGAACAGCGGCGCCATGCCGTCCTGCGGGCCGGTCGGCTCGTCGGCCATCCACCCCTGCTTCGCGGAGCCGTAGATAATCGGGAAATCGAGCTGTTCGTCGGTGGCGTCGAGCGCCGCGAAGAGATCGAACACCTCGTTGACCACCTCGGTGATGCGGGCGTCCGGCTTGTCGACCTTGTTGATGCAGACAATGGGCTTGAGGCCGATCTTGAGCGCCTTGCCGACCACGAATTTGGTTTGGGGCATGGGGCCTTCGGCCGCATCGACCAGCACGATGGCGCCGTCGACCATGGACAGAATGCGCTCCACCTCGCCGCCGAAATCCGCGTGGCCGGGAGTGTCGACGATATTGATGCGGGTGTCTTTCCAGGCGATCGAGGTCGCCTTGGCCATGATCGTGATGCCACGCTCTTTTTCAAGGTCGTTGCTGTCCATGACGCGCTCGGCCACGCGCTGGTTCTCGCGGAACGCGCCCGACTGCTGGAGCAGACGATCGACGAGCGTGGTCTTGCCGTGATCGACGTGGGCGATGATGGCGATGTTGCGCAGCTTCATGGATAGGCCGATGCTTGTTCAGGGGATGACCGCCGCCGTTTCCGACGGCCCCGAAGCGGGGCGCGAACGGAACGCGGCATGGACGCCAATATTGCGATGCGGCATCTCATATAGGAGCGGGGAGCAAATGGGAACCCGAAACCGCGCGCCCATTCGCATGGCGGGCCGTTTTTACCGCGCGCGAACAGAATGCCGCCGCGAGCGCCGGCGCGCGGCGGCTTGCCCTGCATGAGCCTCGGGAGCAGGAAATGCGGCAGCACCCCCTCGCGAATCACCGCGCGGCGCAGCGGTCCGAGCGCCGTCATCGCCAAGAATCCCGCGCCGCGCATGAGATCGACCGGCAGGTGCGGGATGATCAGCGAGCGGTTCAATATGTCGACGCCGAGCGTGCGGAACCCTATGTCGGCGCGCCGGTGGCGGTCGTAGCGCGCCAGCGCCGGCGCCAATTCGCGCGGATTGGTCAGATCGACGCTCGCGAGGCAATCCTCCAGATCCGCCACGTCGCGCAGGCTAAGGTTCAGGCCCTGCGCGCCGATCGGCGGAAAAACGTGGCAGGTTTCGCCCACGAGAGCGACGCGGCCGATGGCGTGATGCGAGACGCGCATCCCGCCCATGCGGAACTGCCCGATTCCGCCCTCGATCTTCATCGCGCCAAAACGTCCGTGGGCGCGGTCCTCCAACTCGAATTCAAGCTCCTCGCGCGGCTTCGCCAGACGGCGGCTCGCGTCGGCGACGCTCATCAGCCAAACGAGGCTAGAGCGGTGCGGCGCGCCCTCGCGCCCTTGCAGCGGCACCAGCGTGAAAGGCCCGGAGCGCGTGTGAAACTCGGTCGAAATATTGTCGTGCGGCTCCTCGTGCGAGAGCAGCATCGTCAACGCGACTTGCGGATAGGTCCATTCCTGCGTATCGATCCCGGCGACGGCTCGCGCCCGGCTTTGGCGCCCGTCGGCGGCGACGACGAAATCCGCCTCGATCTTGCCCCCGTCGGCGAGCAGAGCCACGGCTCCGTCACCGTCGAAAATATAATCCACGATATCGGCGTCGACGATATCGAAGGCCGCGCGCTCCCGCGCGACTTCGAGCAGCGCCTCGACCAGTTCGTCGTTGGAGACGTTGACGCCCAACGCCGGCAGGTCGATCTCGCTCGCCCGCAGCGTGAGGTCGGGCGTCGGCAACAACTGGCCGGTGTCGTCGATCATGCGGATCGCTTCGATCGGACAGGCTTTTTCCTTGACGCGCGGCAGCGCTCCG
This sequence comes from uncultured Alphaproteobacteria bacterium, assembly GCA_963775775.1. Taxonomy (GTDB): domain Bacteria; phylum Pseudomonadota; class Alphaproteobacteria; order Rhizobiales; family Beijerinckiaceae; genus Methylocystis. The sequence goes on along the minus strand of CAVZKF010000044.1, from coordinate 16,916 downwards.
AGAGCGTCGAGAAACCTGACGGAGGACTCGAACAGCGCCACGGTGCGCCCCGGCAGCGGCGGCGGGAAACGACCGGCCAGCGTGACCCGCAACCCCGAGCGCGCGAAGGCAAGGGCGGCCGCGATGCCGGTGGAGCCGGCCCCCGCCACCAGAATTTGCGTCTTGCGTCCAGCTTGCGCCGCGGCGCCTGCGTGATCTTGCTTCATAGCTCTGTCACTCCATCCTGAAGGCTATATAGCGCCGCCGCGGCTTCGGCGCGAGCGCGGGTTGGTTCGCGCGTTTATTTGTCGCGCCGCCGTCATTTGGCGGCGGTTTTCGGCTATGCTCGCGCTTTAACGGCGGCACGGGGAGAAAACCGATGGTCAAGGTCATTCGCGCGCATCGGCCCGGCGGGCCGGAGGTTCTTCAGCTCGAAGACATCGAATTGCCAGCCCCCGGCGCCGGCGAGGTTCAGCTGCGCCACCACGCCATTGGCGTGAATTACATCGACATTTACCGACGCACCGGAGCTTACCCGGCCGAGTTTCCTTTCGTGCCGGGCCATGAAGGGGCCGGCGAAGTGATCGCCGTCGGCGAAGGCGTCGAGGAGTTTCAGCCGGGCGACCGCGTGGCCTATGTCGGCGCGCTCGGCGGCTATAGCGAGGCGCGCAATATCTCGGCGGCGTCGCTGGTGCATCTCCCCAAATCGTTCAGCTACGCGACCGGGGCCGTGATGATGCTGAAGGGGCTCACCGCGCAATATCTCCTGCGCCGCACTTTTCGCGTGAAAAAAGGCCATCGCGCGCTCGTGCACGCGGGCGCGGGCGGCGTCGGTCAACTCCTTTGCGAGTGGGCGAGCGCCCTTGGCGCGAAAGTGATCGCCACGGCGGGAAGCCAGGAGAAGGCCGAGATCGCCCGTCACGCCGGCGCCAAGCATGTGATTCTCTACCGCGAGGAGGATTTCGTCCAGCGCGTCCGGGAAATCACCAAGGGGCGCCTGTGCGACGTTGTTGATGACGGGGTTGGCGCGGCGACCTTTCCCGGATCGCTGGATTGCCTCGCTCCATTCGGCATGTTCGTGAGCTTTGGCTCGGCCTCGGGACCGGTGGCGGCCTTCGATCTCGGCCTTCTGGGGCAAAAGGGATCGCTTTACGCGACGCGTCCCTCGCTTTTCACTCATATCGCGGACCGGCGCGTCTATGAGGAAATGACCGAGGATTTGGAGCGCGCGATCAAGCGCGGACATTTGAATCTGGACGCCGCGACGAGCTTCCCGCTGGAGGAGGCGGCCAAGGTGCACGCGGCGCTGGAAGCCCGCCAAACCGTCGGATCAATCGTGCTCAAGCCTTGACCGTGACGTTGCGCGGCGGCGCTGGCGCAAAAAGTCGCGCGCTGTGACATTTTCGTCACGCCGCGCGCGCATGGCCCGCCTCGCTTTATAAATCACTGAAATTCCGAAGGCATTTCTGCGGGCGCGGCGCGATCTCAGCTTCGGCGCGGCTTTGCGGCTCGGGTCTTCGACCTCTGGCGGGCAGTCTTATAAAATTAAGTGCAAGTCTTTTCGCGCCGAATCGCCTATGATTTGTTTGTTACGGCTTGGAGGTTCCTCCCACCTCTCGATGGGCCCTAACTGCCTAAACCCGGCGAAATCGCCGGGCTTTTTTTTCGCCAAGTTTGTCGCCAAGCCTCGCTCGCCGAAAAATGGGCGATCTTTTCAGATCGGATCCTGTTGCAATCCGCGGCAAATCGCTCCATGTTCTCCCTTGCGGATAAATCCGCGATAACGAGGACCGCGACGCTGACAACTAGCGCATTATCACAAAATAGCCAGACGCCCGCCCCTAATTCGGCGGCGGGGCTCTTGAGCGCGGATCGTCTCGCCGACAAAATTCTTTCCAGCCTCGACGAAGCCAAGGCTGAAGAGGTCGTTTCCATCGATTTAACCGGCAAGACCGCGCTCGCCGATAGTATGATCATCGCCACGGGCCGCTCCACGGTGCATGTTGGCGCCATCGCCGATCGGGTTATAAAGGCCTGCAAGGCGGCGGGCCTTTCCGCTCCGCGCGTCGAGGGTCTGCCGCAGTGCGATTGGGTGCTGGTGGACGCGGGCGACCTTATCGTTCACATTTTCCGTCCCGAGGTGCGCCAGTTCTACAATCTGGAAAAGATGTGGGGCGGCGACCGTCCGCGCGAGATGCGTCTGGCCTGAGAGGCGCGCCAGATGCGCTTGGGCCTTTTGTGCATAGGGCGGATGAAATCCGGTCCCGAACGCGAGCTTTTCGCGCGCTACGCCAAGCGAATCGGAACGATGCGCAATCTGGGCCTCGATGGCCTCGATCTGCGTGAACTCGACGAAAGTCCGGTCCGAGACACCGCGGCGCGAATCGCCGCGGAGGGCGACGCGCTGCTCTCGGTTTTGACGCCGGAGGCGACGGTCGCGGCCTTCGATGAACGCGGAGAAGCCGCCAGCAGTTTGGATTTCGCGCGTTTCATCGCGCGTGAGCGAGACGCCGGACGCAAAATCCTATGGTTTGTGATCGGCGGCGCGGAGGGGCTCGATCCGCGTCTTCGCGCGCGGGCGCGGGCGGTGTTTAGCTTTGGCGCCATGACTCTGCCGCATCAGATGGTGCGCATTCTCGCGGCGGAACAAATCTACCGCGCGATGACCATCGCGTCGGGACATCCTTATCACCGGGGATAAACAGCAGGAAAATGAATATGCCGCACGCCAAACCGCCAACGCCCCGAGAAGGGCGCCGCAGCGTCGACGAGCGGCATTGATCTTATTGGAGTATTGAACGGCTGACGGAAACGGGGACAGGGACACCCCAATAGAAGTTGTGAATGATCATCACGACTATCCGCTCCCTCCGGACGGCGCGGCGAGGCGCGCCGATTCGGATTAGCCGCCGTGCGAGATGATGGGGGCGAAGTGAATCAGGCTGAAAACCAACGCGACCGCACCTGCAAGCCAGGCGACCATCTTGATGATTTCGCCGCTCGAACGCTGAACTGCCATTTTCGTGTCTCTCTAGGATATCCTTACGATTCTATACATATAGGCGTAGCAGAAGGACATCTCGAATGGCCACGGCCCATTAATTAATAATGCGACAATCCGCCCCGAGGCGCAAGCAACATTTGAAAAATGTCAATTAACGCACGGCGAACAACGCCCGATCTGGCGCTTAGCGCTCTTCGCCATTGCGCGATTAATGGACGTTATAGCAACACAACATGAACAAAGCCGGATTCGGAGACGCGCGCCGTGGCCAAATGCCGCGGCTGCTAAACAATCTGAAGAAGCCAAGATCAACGTAATCTTGAGCGCGCTTTTTCTTTGGATTCTCTGTCCAGCTCGCATGCGTGACAGATGAGGCCAAGCGTAAACGTCACCGCGCCCCATATAGCGACCACGTGATACTGGCCCAAATATTCTGTCGCCAACCCATCGCGACGCGAAACGGCGCCGCCAACACCGCGCAAAAGCATGAAAGCCAGTCTTTACCCCTTGGACGCCATGCGCTAAGGAATTGTCGTAACGAGCCCCGGCGTTACCGCCGGGGCTTTTTTTGGCGAACGGGTTCGTTTCGTCGCGCCTTGGGGTCGCTCTCCCGCCGCGCGAATAAGGAATCCCTCGCGCCAGTCGGGCCGTCGCGGGACCGGATGGCGCGCTAACGGAAAAGACAAAAAGGCCATGGCGAATGTGGCGGTGATCGGCGCCCAATGGGGCGACGAGGGCAAGGGCAAGATCGTCGATTGGCTCTCGCTCGAGGCTGACGTTGTGGTGCGGTTTCAGGGCGGACACAACGCCGGACACACGCTTGTCGTCGACGGCAAGACCTATAAGTTGGCGCTGCTTCCCTCGGGCATCGTCCGGCCGGGGAAACTGTCGATCATCGGCAATGGCGTCGTCCTCGACCCGCATTTTCTCGTGGGCGAGATCGACCGCCTGCGCCAAGAGGGCGTCGCGATTTCGCCGGCCAATCTCAAGATCGCCGAAAACGCGCCGTTGATTTTGTCGTTGCATCGGGAGCTCGACGCGCATCGCGAGGAGTTGTCGGGCGAAGGGATCAAGATCGGCACCACCAAGCGCGGGATCGGCCCCGCCTATGAAGACAAGGTGGGGCGGCGCTCGATACGTCTGATGGACCTTGCCGAGCCCGACGCGCTGGACGACAAGATCGCGCGCGCTCTCGCCCATCACAACCCGCTGAGACGCGGGCTCGGGCTCGCCGAAATTTCTCCGGCGACGCTGCGAGACGAGTTGCTTAGCGTCGCGCCGCGCGTCCTGCCTTTCATGGACGTGGTTTGGGAACTGCTGGATAATGAACGCCGCGCCGGCAAACGCATCCTGTTTGAAGGCGCGCAGGGCGTGCTGCTCGACGTCGATCACGGCACCTATCCCTATGTCACCTCCTCTAACACCGTCGCGGCCAGCGCCGCCAGCGGCTCCGGGCTTGGACCCGGCGCGATCGGCTATGTTCTCGGCATCGCCAAGGCCTATACGACCCGGGTCGGCGGCGGCCCATTTCCCAGCGAATTGCATGATTTGATCGGCCAGCTGATCGGCGATCGCGGGCGGGAGTTTGGCACCAACACCGGCCGGAGGCGCCGCTGCGGCTGGTTCGACGCCGTATTGACGAGGCAGGCGATCAAAACATCGGGGATCAATGGCATCGCGCTGACAAAGCTCGATATTCTCGACGGTTTCGACGAGATCAAGATTTGCACGCATTATCTTCTTGATGGTTTCCGCGTCGACCGCCTTCCGGCGTCGCAATCCGCTCAGGCGCGCGTCCAGCCGGTCTATGAGTTGATCGAGGGCTGGAAAGGTTCGACCGGGGGCGCGAGATCCTGGGTCGATCTTCCCGCGCAAGCTATCAAATATGTTCGACGGATCGAGGAGCTGATCGAAGCGCCAGTGGCGCTGTTGTCGACCAGCCCTGAGCGCGACGACACCATTCTCGTGCACAATCCGTTTCAGGATTGACGAGGCGAAATCCGAAGCGCAAGCAGCGCGCGAGGTTGACGACGGGCGCGCAAAATGGTGTTTGCATGGCATGGCTGATTATTATTCGCTTCTTGCCCGCAAGATAGGCCCGCTTGCGGATTCGACCGCTCAGGGTCGTCAGGCGGTCTATGAACTCGCCCGCAAAGCCTTGTTCAATCAGTTGCGGGCGATCCAGCCTCCCGTGGCGGAGCAGGTCATCCAAACCGAAGGCCGAGCGCTAGACGAGGCGATCGCTAGGCTGGAGACCGAAGCCGCGAGCGAGGCCAAGCCAGCGAGCGCGCCGGCCGCCGCCTCCCCGCCCCGCCAGAACCCAAGCGGGAGCCTAAAAACGAATTGGCTCCCCCGTCTCGGGAACAGCAGCGGCCCGCCGCGCCGCTGCCGCCGCCGGAAGCGTCGAGCCGAACGCGGCGCATTGTCGGCATTATCGCCGTTCTCGTCGTCCTGGTCGGCGCCGTCGCCTTGGCCGCGCTGCATTTTCGCGAACGGCCCGAGGATCTCGCCAAGCTAAAACCGGAAGAGGGCGCCGGCCAGTCGGTCGAAAAAGGCAAATATTCGGCGCGCGCCGGCGGCGACGATCAGAGCGACGGCGGCGGCCCCGCCGTGCCCGTCGCGCAAAAGGCGCAACTGGTCATCGCGGCGCGGCAACACCCGGATAAGGTCGAACACGCCTATAACGGCACGGTCGTCTGGCGGCTCGAAAATGTGGGCGGCGACGAGGGCGAGCCCTTGAAATCGGCGATTCGCGGCGACATCGATTTCCCCGACGCCAAGACCAAGGCGACGCTCGTCATCCAGAAGAACCTGGACGCGGCCCTGTCAATGTCGCACACGATAAACATCTCGTTCAACCTCGCGCCGGGCGCCGAGCCGAAGGGCGTCAAGGCGATAGATGTGCTGCGCATCCGCAGGCCGGAGGCGCAATCGGGCGACAAACTGCTGGGCATGCAGATGCCGATCGCCGACAATAATTTCTTGATCGGACTCATGCGCGGCGACAACGAAGCGCGCAATCTTGCTCTCCTGCGCACCCCGGGCGTGATTGATCTGCCGATGCAACTCTCCGACGGCCGCATGGCGACGATCAATCTGGAAAAAGGCGCCTCCGGCGAGCGTGTCTTCAACGACGCGATTAGCGCCTGGTCGCATTGAGAGCCTTCGAGCTGATCGCGGGCGAAAGCGCCGCGCTCACATGACCAGCGTCAACCGCCGCGCGGCGCGCGTGACGCCCGTGTAAAGCCATCGCGCGCGATGTTCGCGGAAGGCGAAGGATTTGTCGAACAGCACCACATCGTCCCACTGCGACCCTTGCGCCTTATGCACGGTGAGGGCGTAGCCGTAATCGAATTCGTCCGAATCCTTGCGCAACGCATAGGGTATCTCGCCGTCGGAGCCCTCGAAAAACTGGGGAATCACGCCGACGCGCTGAATTTTGCCGTCGCTTTCCTCGGGGATCACCAGCATGCGCACCTTGCCGCGCCGCAGCGCGCCCGTGCTCTTGACCGTGAACAGCGCGCCATTGAGCAGTCCTTTTTTGCGATTGTTGCGCAGGCACACCAGCTTTTCGCCCGATTGCGGGAGATCGCCGGAAAAGCCGCGCAATTCGCGCAATCGCTTATTGTAGGCGCGACGCGTCTTGTTCATGCCGACCAGCACCTGATCGGCTCCGGTGACGAGCGAAGGCTCCAGCCCGTCCCGTCCGACCACTTGGCTCTCGCCATAGATTCCGCGCGCGATCTGCCCGCCCTCGCGAATCGCCATGGACATGCGGATGATCGGATTGTCGGCGGCCTGGCGGTGGACCTCGGTCAACATCACGTCCGGCTCGGCTTCGGTGAAGAAGCCGCCGCCCTTGACCGGCGGCAATTGCGCGGGATCGCCGAGCACCAGCACCTTGCGGCCAAATGACAGAAGATCGCGGCCAAGCTCCTCGTCGACCATCGAACATTCGTCGATGACGATCAGCTTCGCGCGCGCCGCGTCGCTTTCGTCGTTGAGCTCGAAGCTCGGCTCCTCGGTTTCCGTGTCCGTGGCGCGATAGATCAGGCTGTGGATCGTGCGCGCGTCGACGCAGCCCTTGGAGCGCATCACCAGCGCCGCCTTGCCGGTGAAGGCGGCGAACACCACGAGGCCCTCGACATTTTCCGCGAGGTGGCGCGCCAGCGTCGATTTGCCGGTTCCGGCGTAGCCGAACAGGCGAAACAATTGCGGACCGTCCTTCGCCGCCAGCCATCGCGCCACGGCCTTGAGCGCCTGATCCTGCGCCTGTGTCCATGAGGTCATAAATGAGCGGCGCCTTCGATTTGGGGGACAAGGCCGTAAATTGAAGCAAGCCGGGACCGCGGGCAAGAGCGGAGCGAAAGACGAAAGGCTACCCCGACAACCGCATGAACAGATCGATCTTCGTGGCGATGTTCACGACCGACAGAAAAAAGCCGATCCAGAACGCCACGACGACCGCCCAAAACCTCGGATCGCTGTGCATAGCCTTCCCCCGCGCTCGCCACGCCGCGTTCACAACATGCGTCCTTTCGGCGCCGATCCGCAAGCGCGAAACCAAGGGTTGCGCCGGGACGCGGCAATCGCCAGATTCAAAGGCCAAGGAGATCACGCATGGATTCGCCCAAGCCCGCCGCGCCGACGCAGCCCTTGCGCCTCCTCGCGCTCGACGCCGAGGATCTCGCCTTGGTCTCGGCGCATCTTCAGGATGCGGTGGTGCGGGTTGGCGATCTCGCCTATCTCGCGAAAAAAAAGCGTTTCACGGCGGTCGCCTCGCGTTTCGACTGGGCCGCGCAATCGCTGGGACGCCTGGAGCGTTGTCTCGCGGCGTTGCATTTCGAGACCGTGCGCGCCGTGCGCTATGGTGGCTTCGCGCGCGAGCGCTCCAATGGCCTGCTGGTGCTGCTGGCGCTCCTCTTCGAGCCGGGCGCGACCGCGCCAGAGGGGCGCATCCGCCTCATATTCGCCGGCGGCGCCACGATTTTGCTGGATGTCGATTGCATCGAGGCGCAGCTTGGCGACCTCGGCCCACGCTGGCCCGCTTCATCATGCCCGACGCATAAGCTTGACGAAGACGGCGGCGCGGGGTCATGACAGCTGGAACTTCCAGCTGGAGATGGACATGACTTTGCGTTTGGATGCGTCGGCGGCCGACTTTGGGGATCGTTTCACGGCGCTTCTGTCGATGAAGCGCAAATCCTCGCCCGACGTGGACCATACCGTCCGCAAGATCATCGAGGAGGTCATCGCCCGCGGCGACGACGCCCTGATCGATTATTCGCGCCAGTTCGACCGGATCGATCTCGCCAAGACCGGCATCGCCGTCTCCGCCGCCGAAATCGCCGCGGCGGAGGCCAAATGCTCGCGCGAGCAGCTTGCCGCGCTCGATCTCGCGCTGGAGCGCATCACCGTCTTTCACGAGCGCCAACGCCCGAGCGACCTGCGCTTCACCGACGAAGCCGGCGTCGAACTGGGTTGGCGCTGGACGCCGATCGAGTCGGTCGGGCTCTATGTCCCGGGCGGCACGGCGGCCTATCCCTCCTCGGTGCTGATGAATGTCGCGCCCGCCAAGGTCGCCGGCGTCCCGCGCATCGTGATGGTCGTGCCGACCCCCGACGGCCATGTCGAACCCCTGGTGCTGGCCGCCGCCCGGCGCTCCGGCATCACCGAAATCTACCGCGTCGGCGGGGCGCAGGCCGTGGCCGCCCTCGCCTATGGCACCAAGACCATCGCTCCCGTCGCCAAGATCGTCGGCCCCGGCAACGCCTGGGTGGCCGCCGCCAAGCGCCGCGTGTTCGGCCAGGTCGGCATCGACATGATCGCCGGTCCCTCGGAAGTGCTGGTCATCGCCGACAAAACCGCCAATCCCGACTGGATCGCCGCCGACCTTCTGGCGCAGGCCGAGCATGACGAATCCGCGCAGTCGATCCTCATCACCGATGACGCCGGCCTCGCCGACGCCGTGGTCGCCGCCGTCGAGCGGCATTTGACCACTCTGTCGCGCAAGGAGATCGCGGGCGCGTCCTGGCGCGATTACGGCGCCGTGATCGTGACGAAGACGCTGGCCGACGCGCTGCCGCTCGCCGACCGCATCGCCGCCGAACATCTCGAAATCATCAGCGAGGACGCCGAGGATCTGGCCGCGCGGGTGAAAAACGCCGGGGCGATCTTCATTGGCGCCTATACGCCGGAGGCGGTCGGCGATTATGTCGGCGGCTCCAACCATGTGCTGCCCACGGCCCGTTCGGCGCGGTTCTCCTCGGGGCTGAGCGTGCTCGATTTCGTCAAGCGCACCTCGATCCTGAAATGCGACGCGGCTCGCTACGCGCGATCGGCGCCGCCGCCGTGACGCTGGGCGAGGCCGAAGGACTGCAGGCGCATGCGCGATCCGTCTCGATCCGCCTCAATTCGCTCGGAGCCTAAGAGGTGGTTCTGGACGCGCGAAAGCGATTGGCGCGGGTCACGCTCGACGAAAATTCGATCGGGCGCGGCTCGGCCGATCAGGAGCATGAGCGCGCCATCGCGATCTATGATTTGATCGAGGACAATAGTTTTGGCGTCGTCGGCCATGAAGGCGGCCCCTACGCCTTGAACATCTCTCTGCACGACGCCAAGCTCGCCCTCGCCGTGACGGACGAAGAGGGCAACGGCGTCGTGACGCATATTTTGTCGCTGACGCCCTTCAAACGCATTCTCAAGGATTATTTCATGATCTGCGAGACCTATTACGCCGCGATCCGGCACGCGACGCCGAGCCGCATCGAGGCGATCGACATGGGCCGACGCGGATTGCACAACGAAGGCGCCCAGCTGCTGCTCGAGCGGCTGAAGGGCAAGATCGAGATCGACATGGACACTTCGCGCCGCATTTTCACGCTGGTGACGGCTCTGCACTGGAGGGGCTGACCATGCCGGCGCAAGTTCAGCCGGCGCCCGTCGAAACTCCTCGGGTCCGCCCGCAATCCGTTCTGTTCGCCTGCACCTTGAACACCGTGCGCTCGCCGATGGCCGAGGCGCTCGCCCGCCATTACTTCGGCCGCGAAATCTATTTCGCCTCCGCCGGTTTGAAGCGCGGCGAGCCGGACGGATTCGCGATGGCCGCGATGGAGGAGATCGGCATCGACATCACGCGCCACAAGCCCCACACTTTCGAGGATCTCGAAGACTCCAACTTCGATGTGATCGTCACGCTGTCGCCCGAGGCGCATCACCGCGCGCTGGAATTCACCCGCGCGATGGCGGTCGAGGTGATCTATTGGCCAACGCCCGACCCCACCGCCACGCAAGGCTCGCGCGAGACGATGCTGGAGGCCTATCGCGACGTGCGCGATCGGCTCGCGGCGCGCATCAAGGCGTTTTTGAGCCGCGCGACGGGAAGCGGCCCGTGATCTGCTGGCGCGACGAGATCTCCCGGCGCGAGGAATTTCGCGGGCCGTCGGAGGTCGCGACGGTCGTGGCGCTCGCCTTGCGCGAAGATAATCTCGCGCCGACGCCGCGCGACCTGCGGGAGGCCCCCTCGCGCGATCCCGCGCGCGGGGCTTTTCTGCGCCGCCGCGCCCTGAGCCGTCGGGTCGTCGCGGCTCGGCTCGGCGTCGCGCCGGAAAGCGTCGAGATCGGCCATGCGCCCTCGGGCGCGCCGCGAGTTCTGGCGCCCGATTCTTCCCTGAAGAATCTCGGTTTCGGGCCGCGCGGATTTTTGCGCCGTCGCGATGGCCGAGGCGCCCATCGGCGTAGACATCGAACCTTTGCGGACGATCGAACCGCCGTGGAGCATGCTGCACCCGAAATGAGCGAATGCGTTGGAGGCGCTGACGGGCGAAGCGCGCGCCGACGCCTTTTTGCGCCTCTGGACCGCCAAGGAGGCCTATCTGAAGGCGCTGGGCCTCGGCTTCGCCCGCGAGCCCACGAGAATCGCCATCGGCCTGGATTTTTCCATTCTCGACGAGGAGGCCGCTCCGACGATCTTGACGCGCGGCTGGCGGCGCTTCGTGCTGAACGGCGAGGATTTTATCGCGGCCTGCGTCGTGCTCGGCTGAACATCAGCTCGGCAAGCGGGGCGCCAGCCGCTCGGCGAGCGCCAGCAGCGCCCGGTCGGACCAGCGCCGGCCGATCAACGACAGCCCGAGCGGCGCGTCCGGCGTCTTGAGCGGCAGGCTGACTTGCGGCAGTCCGAAAAAACTGGCGATCTGAAACAGCCGCACCATCTGATTGCGCTTCATCGCCAGTTCCTGCTCGCTCTCGCCCAGCGGCGGCGCGAAAAACGGCGTCGTCGGCAGAGCAAAAAAGCCCTCCGCGCCGAGCAAATCCTCGATGATTTCGCGCGCCCGGACGCGAATTTCATCCGCCGCCCGCTTTTGCTCCGCGGTCACGCTCGCCGCATAGGCGAAACGCTCGGCGACGCCGGGGCCAAACTCGGGACGGACGGCCTCGATCCAGGCGCCATGCGATTGATGCGCCTCGAACGCCTGAAGATCGCGAAAATGACTTTGCATTTGTGACAAAAAATCTTCGCCAAGACGCGTCGCGCGGGGAAAAATCCCTGATCAGCGCGTCGAGGGCGGGCCGCGACAACTCCGCCTCTCGCGGCGGACAAGCGACAAAAGCCTCCGAGGCACGAGCGGGCGAGAGAGCGGCGCGTCGAGATCGTCCGGCAGCAGCGCCGAACCGACTTTATTCAGCGTCGCCGCGTCGCGCGCGAACCAGCCGATCGTATCGAGCGAGGGCGCGAGCGGGACGACGCCGTTGCTCGACACGGCGCCATGCGAGGGGCGAAAGCCGAAAATTCCGCAAAAAGACGCCGGCGCGCGGCAGGAGCCCGCCGTGTCCGTGCCAAGCGCGAAATCGGCCAGCCCCGCCGCGACAGCGACGGCCGAGCCCGACGACGACCCGCCGGGATGACGGTCCGGCGCGGCCGGATTGACTGGGGTTCCATGATGATGATTGGCGCCGAGCAGGCTGTAGGCCATCTCGTCCATATGCGCCTTGCCGACAAGCCGCGCGCCGGCGGCCAGCAGGCGGTCGACCGCGGGGGCGTTTAAACCCGCCGGCGCGTGGCTCGCGGCGAAGGCCGGTTCGCCATTGCGCGACACATGGCCTTCGACATCAATGTTTTCCTTGACCACGAAGGTGAGGCCGGCGAGCGGGCCGCCCGTCCTTCCGCCTTGGTTGAGCGAGACGGTCAGCGCTCCGAAATTCTCGGTCATGAGCGGTCCAGGCCATTTAACCCGCGCGGGCGCTCAGTAAACACGCTCGATGCAGAAATCGACCACTTCCAGCAGCGCGTTTTTCCAGGGCGAGGACGGGAAAATTTCCATCGCGTCCCGCGCGATGGAGCCGTAATGGGCGGCCCGCTCGATCGTGTCGTCGAGCGCCTTGTGCTTTTTCATCAGGCCGCAGGCGGTCTCGACGTCGCCGTCGTTGATTTCGCCCTTTTCCAGCGTGCGGCGCCAGAATTCACGTTCTTTCTCGCTGCCGCGACGGAAGGCGAGCACGACGGGAAGCGTGATCTTGCCCTCGCGAAAATCATCGCCGACATTCTTGCCGAGCTTGGCCGAGGAGCCGCCGTAATCCAGCGCGTCGTCGATCAATTGAAAGGCGATGCCGAGGTTCATGCCGTAGCTGCGCGCGGCGGCCTCATCCGCCTTGGACCGGCCCGCCAGCATGACGCCGACTTCCGCCGCCGCGGCGAAAAGCTCCGCCGTCTTGCGACGGATGACCGCCATATAGGCGTCCTCGGTGGTTTGCGTGTCCTTGGCGGCGTTGAGCTGGAGGATTTCGCCCTCGGCGATGATCGCGGCGGCGCTCGACACCACGGTGAGACAGGGCAAAACGCCCGGCTCGACCATCATTTTAAAGGCGTGGCCGAGCAGAAAATCGCCGACCAGCACGCAGGTTTCATTGCCCCAAAGCATCCGCGCCGCGATCTTGCCGCGGCGCATGTCGCTTTCATCGACGACATCGTTGTGGAGCAGGGTCGCCGTATGCATGAATTCGATGCCGGCGGCGAATTTGATCTGGCCGTCGCCCTTGTAGCCGCACATCCCGGCGGTCGCGAGCACCAGCATCGGGCGCAACCGCTTGCCGCCCGCCGAAATCAGATGGTTGGCCACCTCGGGAATGGTGGTCACATCCGAACCGGTGCGTTGAAGAATAAGCTGATTGGTCCGCTCTAAGTCGGGCCGGATGAGCTCCAGAAGACTGTCGAGGCCAGCTGTGGTTTTCTTTTCTCTGTCTTCGAGCGGAATGACGATACCCACGGAGCCCCCTGCAGCCTTCAAACGACCTGCGACTTTAGTCCGGCGAACTTAAGGCTTTGCGCCGTGGGCGGCAAGTCGGCGCATATCGCGATCGCTCACATGCTTGCGCCGCGACGGCAAGCGTGAGAGTTTTCAGCGCGATGGCGAAACGGGTCAGCGGATTTTTGGGGGGCGCCTGCTTCTGGCGCAGGACGAGGACGGCCACCGCGCCGGCACGGACGCCGCATTGCTGGCCGCCGCGACGCCGCGCGAGGTGAATGGGCTGCTGCTGGACGTGGGAGCGGGCGTGGGAGCCGCCGGCCTTGGCGCGGCGCTGCTGGCCCCAAAAGCACATATCGGACTGATTGAACTGGACTTTCAGGCCTGCGAGCTGGCGCGCGAAAACATCGCGCTCAATGGCCTCGACGCGAGAGCGCGGGTCTTCGAGGCCAATCTTTTCGACGCCGAATCGCGCCGCGCCGCCGGACTGGAGCCCGAGGCGGCGCGGGTCGTGTTGACGAATCCGCCTTTTTTTCAACGAGGTAGCGTGCGCGTGACGCCCGATCCGAGAAAAGCGTCGGCCCATGTCAGCGACGCCCCGCTCGAGGACTGGACGCGCGCCTGCCTCGCGCTGTTGGCGCCGGGTGGGATTTTTGCTATGATTTACCGCGCCGACGCGCTGGCGACATGCCTCGCCGCAGTGGCGCAACGCATTGGCGGAATTGAGATTTTGCCGATCGCCCCGCGCGAGGGAGAGGCGGCGACGCGTATTTTGTTGCGGGGCGTCAAGGGCTCCAAGGCGCCGCTAAAACTCTGCGCGCCGCTGGTTCTGCACGCCGAGGGCGGCGGCTTCACACCGCTGGCGGAGGCCATCCACCGGGGCGAGGCGCGCGCATTTTAGCGCATCCTCACGCATTTTTGGCGCTCAAATGCGCAAATTCGCGCACGACCGCTCATAGACATGCCGCTTGAACGGGACGATCAGCTCCGGCAGCAGCGACGGGCGCTCCCAGCGCCATTCGTCGAATTCCGGCTCATGGGCGCCGCCGGCGGGACGGGCGATGTCGATTTCACGGTCCTCGCCCGTGAAACGCAGGGCGAACCATTTTTGCGTCTGGCCGATATATTTGCCCTTCCACCGTTTGGCGGACTCGGGCGGTAGGTCGTAGCTCAGCCAAGGCTCGATCTCGGCCAGCACCTCGACGCTGCGCACATTGGTTTCCTCGTAAAGCTCGCGCAGCGCGGCGTCCACCGGCGCCTCGCCCTCGTCGACGCCGCCTTGCGGCATCTGCCATTCGAAGCGTTCGTTGATGAAATCGTGCGGCCCCTTGGGCCGGCGGCGGCCGACGAAAGCCAGCCCCGCGCCGTTCAACAGCATGACGCCGACGCAGGGGCGATATTTTGGCTTGGTCATTTGCCTGCTCCGATCGCCGCGGCCGTCGCGCCGCCGGGCGCGAGCGTCGCCGAAACTGGCGCGATGGCGACGCCGCGGCGCTCCACCTCGCGAGCGAAACGCGCCAGCCGCGCTATCGTCGGCCCCTGCGCATTGGCGAATCCGATCGCCGAACCGTTTTTTCGCGCTTCCGCCTCCAATTGCGCCAGCGCCGCGTCGAGCGATTGCGGCGTCCCGCGGGCGTCGAGGATCACCTCGACGCGCGCGGCCGGCAATGACATTCGCGCCGCGACCGAGCCCACGAGCGACTGCGGCGCGGCGCCGTCGTCGAGGAAGAACAGGCCGCGCTGGGCTATATCGGCGAGCACCGGCGACAACGCCTTCTCGTCTGAGGTGAAACGTCCGCCCATGAAGTTCATGACGCCAGCATAGCCCGCGAACCGCCCCATCAGCCAGTGCAGATCGTCGAGATCGCCGGCGTCGACGCGCAAGGTGTGCGGTCCCGGATTATTTTCCGGATAGTCGAAGGGCTCCATCGGCGCTTGCAGCAATGTTTCGTGGCCGCGCGCCCGCGCCCGCGCGGCGGCCGCGGCGATGTTCTCGCCATAGGGCGCGAAGGCCAGCGTCACGGCCTCCGGCAGTTCGCTTATGGCCGCTTCGGTCGTCGCCGGATTGAGCCCGACGCCGCCGACCACCAGCGCGATTTTCGGCGCGTTGGCCTTGAGCGCGGCCGATGTCACGAACGGCCGCGAATAAACGTCCATCGGCCGCTCGCCGGCGGCGCCGATGGCGGCAGCAGGCCGAAGCGCGATTTTTCCGCCACCCGGCGGTCGGGGGCCGGCGGCAGCCGCACGCCGGACTCGGGATCGATCTGGATGATGATCGGACCGGGCCGCTGGAGCCGTTGCGCGTGACCTTGACGCCCGATTGCTGATCGAGGTCGTTCAATGTGAGAACATGATCGCGGCCGCCCTGCCCCGCGGCGCGGGCGGCTCGGCCTCCGCCGGCTGTTGCGCGCTCGCGGCGCTTTGCGCTTCTCGCGGCGCCGGCTCCGGCGGCGGCTTATAGGGCTCGATCCGCGCCACGGCGTAAGGGCGACCGCCAAGACTTCCAGCCGAGCGGATCGCGCGCCGCCAGGGCCAGCGCGCCAGCGCCAACAACCCCCACCGCCGCGCCAAAAATCATCCACGTCCACCGGGGATTGGACGCCTTGGCCTCTTCGGCCGCCTTGCGCGCGTTTTGCCCGAGGGGCCGATGCAATTCGTCGTCGTTCATCTGGCCGCTGTTTCGCCTTTCGAACCGCGCGCCCCGAATTGGCGCGATCCGCCGCGCCATTGTGGCGGTTCGGATGGCGTTCGTCGAGGGCGGTGGTTTTGGCTGGCGATTATAAATTCTTGACGCTTTTCCCTCTCCTTCACGCTTTGCGATATCTCGTGGTTTCAGTGGCTTGACACAAGGGCTCCTATTTCTTGACCGCGCTTAGAACTACCGAGAGGTACGCTATCCGGACGCCTTCGGCGGATCGGCGCGCGTCCATTCCGAGTGAATTGTTCTCGACGCTGCCCTCTATGAGCGCAAGCAGGCCAGAGCGGTCATCGTTCTCGGGGAACGAAGCCTTGACCAGATCGGCGGCCAAATAGGACACCTGAAACATCCGCGCCTCGGGCTCGCCCAAATCCATCTCGGCGAACATCTCGCATAGGTAGCCAAGCGTTCTAAATTCGACGGTGGAAGGGTCGCGTCGTCGCTCCATCGCGTTGAACGCTCGCGCCTTCGCCGGATCGTCCGATGCGACGCCATCGCACAGCACGACGCGCCCGCCGGGGGCGGTCAGGCGAACCATTTCCGCGAAAGCTCTTCGAGGATTTTCGAGATGATGGAACGCGAAACGGCAAGTTACGGCGTGGAACGACTTATTGGCGTAGGGAGCGGCGTAAATGCCGCCCTGTTCCCAATCGATGTTTGATAATCCCAAGCTTTTGGCTAGCGCGCGGGCTTGGTCGAGCATCGCGGGCGTCGCATCCAAACCGAGGACGTGCGCCGCGTGCTTGGCGAGCGCGCAGGCGACAGAGCCGGTCCCACAAGCAAGATCAATCGCGCGATCCTTGGGACCAAGACCGGCGGCATTCACCATCAACGCAAGCACTTCATCGGCATGCAACTCGGGTCCGGCGGCAAAACCCGCGGCCTGCCGGGTGAACTGGTCAACGATGGCGCGATCATGCGCGGGGTCGTCCACGTTATTCATCGGACGGGTTCCGAATAGTGGGGGCGGCGAGCGGCAATGTCGCCTGCCGCC
>CAVZKF010000043.1:0-14112 GCA_963775775.1 uncultured Alphaproteobacteria bacterium | reverse complement strand
TCGCCGAGGCGGTTATCCGCCGCGTCAGCGCCAAGCTTGGGGCGCCGGCCGTGCCCGCCGAAATGATCGCCGACGCATTCGAAGCCGCCGTCGCGGCGGAGCCCGCGATCATCGAGGACTTTCGCGCCGATCTCGCCGCCATCGTCGAGCGCGATCCGGCTTGCGGCCGTCTGATCGAGCCTTTCCTCTATTTCAAGGGATTTCACGCGGTCGAGGGCCATCGGCTGGCGCATTGGCTATGGCGTCGGGGCCGCGTCGACTTCGCGCTCTATCTGCAAAGTCGCGGTTCGGAGGTTTTCCAGACCGACATCCATCCGGCGGCGCGATTCGGGCGCGGAGTCTTCCTCGATCACGCGACTGGGCTCGTCGTCGGCGAGACGGCCGTGGTCGAAGACAATGTGTCCATATTGCAAAATGTCACGCTTGGAGGCACGGGCAAGGAATCCGGGGACCGCCATCCAAAGGTCAGGCACGGCGTTTTAATTGGCGCGGGCGCGAAAATTCTTGGCAATATTGAAATCGGCGCCTGTTCGCGCGTGGCCGCTGGCTCGGTCGTCTTGCAAAGCACCCCGCGCAACGTGACCGTCGCGGGCGTGCCGGCCAAGGTCGTCGGAGTCGCCGGCTGCGCCGAACCCGCGCGGGATATGGATCAACTGCTCAGCGAACTTGCTTATGATTCGTTCACTTATGTGATTTGAAGCAAGCCGCCCTGAAATTAGGCGATAATGTCGGGCGTGATTTCGTCCTCGAGGTGCTGGAGGCGGTCGCGCAGCAGCAGCTTGCGCTTCTTCAAGCGTTGAATTTGCAGCTGATCGACGGCTCCAACCGCCAGCAGCGCTTCGATGGCGGCCTCGAGATCGTGATGCTCCAACCGCACCCGCTCGACTTCCGCGCGAATCGCGGCCTTTTCGGCCTCGCTACGATTATCGTTCATACACAGGCCGCCGCCGCTGTGATCCGCCCACCGCGCCCGCGATTCCGCGAGACAATCGCGGGCTCCGCTATTATCGCCTTTTGGAGCGGGCGCCGGCAACAGAAATTGCGCGGCCTCTCTCGCGATCGCCAATTCGGGTTCCGGTTTCGACGGAGCGCCGAAATCCCGACTCATCCTCCGAGTCCCAAGGCGCTGCGCACCAGAGCGGAATAACCATAGAGGTCGTCGCGCATTTGCAGACGACCGTCTTCGTCCACGAAGGTGGTGAAATATTCGATGTGGATCGGCAGCGGCTTGGTTAGATTGATATAGCGTTCCGAACCGCCGATCAGCTTCTTCACCCGCTCCTCGGACCAACCGCTGCCTGGACCAAGCACCGCCTCGGCGAGGGCGAAGGGGTCTTCGACCCGCATGCAGCCGTGGCTGAAGGCGCGGTGGCCGGCGGCGAACAGATTTCGGGACGGCGTATCGTGCAGATAGACCGAAAAATCGTTCGGAAACATAAATTTGATTCGGCCTAGCGCGTTGTCTTCGCCCGGCGGCTGGCGCACCGTAAGCTTGCCGTTGTGATAGCCGACCTTCCATCCGCGCCGGGCGAGATAGGAGAGGTCGCCGCCGTGCTTGGGCAGCATCTCCTTATTGATGATCGACTGCGGCACATTCCAGGATGGGTTCACGATGATGAATCGCAGCGCATTGGAGAACACCGGCGTCGGCGTGCCCTCCTTGCCCACGATCACCTTGGCGCGATGCGCGACGACGCCGTCCCGCACGACCGCCAGCTCGAACTCGGGAATATTGACCTCGACATGACTCCCGCCGAGATCGCGCGGGAGCCAGCGCCACCGCTCCATATTGGCGATAATCTCGGCCTCCACCCGCGAAACCGAAGTCCGGTTCGCCGCCATCTTCCGACGCGCGGCCGTGTTCGCGGTCGAAGGCGTGTCGGTTAAGGCCGAGGCGTTGCTCACCTCGGCCAACTGGTCGACATCGCCCAGCGCGCGGCGCGAACGCAACTCGAGCAGCTTCGCTCGCAGCAGCTGGTAGCCATGGTGCGCCGGATTGAAGCCTTGCAAAACTTCGTCCGCGCGGTCGTCCGCCGTCGCCACGCGGGTCAGCGCTTCGCCCATGTCTGGCGGGGCAGGGCCGCGCGCCAATCAAATGCGAGATCCGCCGCGGATCGACCCGGGAACCGGACGCCTGCGCGACATAGACCGCGACCGCTTCGCTAAGCGCGAATTCGTCCGAAAGACGAGGCGCGCCCGCCTCCATGGCGGGGATTTTGTAAGCGGATATGTCGAGACCGTCCTCGCCGGCTTCGCGCAGCCGACGCGCGGCGGAGCGCGCGGATTGGCGCCAATCCGCGCCGTCGAGCCATAAAGGCGTGAAATCGCGCGCGACGTAGAAACCGGCGATAGCCGCGCGAAGCCGGCGGTGTTCGATCCAGCGCGGCGCGGCGCGGTTCCAGTCGTCGAGCGCCAGCGCCAGAGCGCGCTGTTTGGGGTCGAGCAGTTCGAACGCGAAAGAGCGCTCGTCGCCGGGCGTCGCGACGACCGGGGCCAGATCGATCAGCGGCGACGCCTCGAGCGCCTCGAACAGCGCCGGGTCGAAGGTCGGCCGCGGCGCGGCCTTGAGCGTCGCATGGGCCATTTGCAGCAGCGGCGCCGGCTGGGGCAGCGGAGAGGCGCGAAAGGCGAGGCTCTCCCGCGCCGCCGGGGGCGTCGCGCAAAAAGCCGGCGAGAGGCATGACGCCGCCGCCAACGTCCAGCATAATCGAGAGATTCGCGAGCGAATGCTCATGAGTTGTCCTGTGAGCTGCCTGGGGCGCATCCCGATCGCCAATTGCGTCCTCGCGCCCCATCGAACAGGAAGGTAGTGCCGTATCCTCAACAATTAAATGCGCCGGCCGCACTTCGCGACCATGCGCGGCGAAAATTCTTTTGACTGTTGCAAGGGCGCCACAGCGCCAGCGCCCAAGCTTGCGCCAGCGACTTCGCGGAGGCGGCGCCTTAGTTGTTAAAGCGGAAATGCAGCACGTCGCCATCGGCGACGAGATAGTCCTTGCCTTCCAGCCGCAGCTTCCCGGCTTCGCGCGCGCCCGCCTCGCCCTTCAACGCCGTAAAATCCGCGTAGGCGATCGTCTCCGCCCGAATAAAGCCCTTTTCGAAATCGGTGTGGATGACGCCGGCGGCCTGCGGCGCGCGCGTTCCCTGTTCGATCGTCCAGG
The DNA here is from genome assembly GCA_963775775.1 of uncultured Alphaproteobacteria bacterium. GTDB lineage: Bacteria > Pseudomonadota > Alphaproteobacteria > Rhizobiales > Beijerinckiaceae > Methylocystis. The sequence continues at coordinate 10,951 of CAVZKF010000043.1, read as the reverse complement.
CGCGCGCCTCCTTGGGGCCGACCGTAAAATAGGTGATGAGCCGCAACAGCTCGTAGCCCGCGCGGATCACGCGGTTGAGTCCGGGCTCCTCTAGCCCCACCGCCTCCAGATAATCCTTCTGCTCCGCGGCCGGCAGCACGGCGATTTCGCTCTCGATCTTCGCCGAAACGACGACGCAGGCCGCATCTTCCTCCTTCGCGCGCGCGAAAACCTTCTGTGATTGCGCATTGCCCTCCGCCGCCGCGCCCTCCTCGACATTGCAGACATACAGCACCGGCTTGGAGGACAGCAGGCCGAGACCGCCCAGCGCCGCGCGCTCCTCCGGCTTGATCTCGACCAGCCGCGCCGGCTTGCCCTCGCGCAGCAAATCGAGGCATCGGCGCATTAGATCGAGCAACTCCTTGGCGTCCTTATCGCCGCCCTTGGCCTTTTTCTCCGCCGCGACGACGCGCTTTTCCAGGCTGTCGAGATCGGCCAGCATCAGTTCGGTCTCGATGGTTTCTATATCGCGCAACGGATCGACGCCGCCCTCGACATGCGTCACGTCGCCGTCCTCGAAACAGCGCACGACATGGGCGATGGCGTCGCATTCGCGGATATTGGCCAGAAACTGATTGCCGAGCCCTTCGCCCTTGGAGGCGCCGCGCACGAGGCCGGCGATGTCGACAAAGGTCAGGCGCGTCGGAATGATCTGCTTCGAGCCGGCTACCTTGGCGAGCTCGTCGAGGCGTGGGTCGGGCACGGCGACCTCGCCGACATTGGGTTCGATGGTGCAGAATGGATAATTGGCCGCCTGCGCGGCGGCCGTCTGGGTCAGCGCGTTGAAAAGGGTCGATTTGCCGACATTCGGCAAACCGACGATGCCACATTTGAAGCCCATGTCGGTCCCACTAGCGAAAGGAATTGGTTGCGGCGCGGTATGGGCGGGCCGCGCGCAAAAGGCAAGGGGCGCGCGGATTTTCTGAATGGGCGAAGAGCGACGACTGCGCCAGCTGGCTCATCGTCCGCTCGTCGACCGTCGGACCGAAGAAATCCTCGAAACGGCGGCGCAACGCCGCGTCGACGATCGGCATCGCGCATGGCGCGCCAAGCTCTTCGAGGCTCGTCACGCCAAATTGCGCGGCGCGAAGGCCGCAGGGCGCGATGCCGGAAAAATGCGACAGATCCGGAGCGACATTCAGCGCGACGCCGTGGAAACTCACCCAGTGGCGCAAGCGCACGCCGAGCGCCGCGATCTTGTCTTCCGCCGGCTCGAAGGCCGGACCGCGCGGCTTGTCGGGTCGCGCGACCCAGACGCCGACGCGGTTGGCGCGGCGCTCCGCGCGAACGCCTAAATCGTCGAGCGTTGCGATCAGCCAGCCCTCCAGCGCGCAAACGAAGGCGCGCACGTCGCGGTTTCGGCGGGAAAGATCGAGCATCACATAAGCGACGCGCTGGCCGGGGCCGTGATAGGTGTATTGTCCGCCTCGCCCGCTGCGATAGACCGGAAATCGCGGATCGAGCAGATCGGCGTCCTTGGCCGAGGAGCCCGCCGTATAGATCGGCGGATGCTCGAGCAACCAGACCTGTTCCCGCGCGGCGCCGGCGGCTATCGCTTCGGCCCGCGCCTCCATTCGCGCCACCGAATCCGGATAGGAAACGAGGGTTGACGAGAGGAGCCATTCGACCGGCGGAGAGCCCGGCGTCGGCGACATCGAGGGCGCGTTCGCGGCGCGGTCTGGCGTCATGTCACGTTCCACGGAGCGCGAAGCCTTGGCTGCCATGAATATCCGCGGAGATCGGCTCCATGTCGCTATTTGACGACGAGCACGGGGCATTGGGCGAGCTGAGTGATGCGATCCGCGCGGCTTCCGATCAGTCTTTCGTATAGTTCCGAATGCCCCACCGCGCCGATAACGAGTAACTCCACCTCAAGTTCGGCGGCGAGTTTGACGATATCGCGGACGGGGTGTCCAACCACGACATGCGTCCGCAGCTGCAATTGGCGTTCCCGCGCGGCGTCGCTCGCGCGCCGCAGCACGTCGCCGTAACGCCTGTCCGCGGCTTCTTTCGCATCGCGGACATCGGCGATGAACTCCGGTAGACTCGGCAGTTCTTCGACGCACACCATATGCAATTCGGATTGATTCTGCTCCGCCAAGGCTATCGCCAAGGAGAGAGCGTGAAAAGCCGACTCCGAGCCGTCGTTGGCATGCAGGATTTTCTTGAACAATTTGGCCTCCCGAGATCAATGATTCGTCGCGGCTGGCGAAGACGCCCCCGTCGCTATGGCGGCGCCGGCGTCAGCGGAGTCTTTCGGCAGCAGGTGGCGAGGCAAGAAGAAACTGTTGGCGATCACCGTCGGAATGATCGCAGTGGCGATGATGGCCGCCACCAGTGTCGAATACTGGCTCTCGTCGATGATCTTGTGCGACAGGCCGAACAGCGAGGCGATGGTGCCGAAGGTCAGACCGGAGGCCATGATCAAAGTCGTGTACATCGCGTCCTTGGGCGGCGATCCAAAGGCTTTCGCCACGGGATAGACGCTGACGACCTTGGTCGCGACCTCGACGACGAGAAGGATAACGACGCCGATTGGCGCCAAAATGACAGCCGCGATCGACACGAAATAGCCGGCCCTTATGAAATAGAAGGGCGTCAGCAGTCCGATGACGATGGTGCGGAGGCGGCGGACGAGCGCGTGATCGCGGCCAACGCTGCCGGCGAGCGTCATGCCAATAAGATAGGCGGGCAACACCGCCTCGCTGTCCGCCCATGTGGCGAGCGCCCCCATCCCAAGCAGGCAGAACAGCAGGAGCTTCGCCTCGAATTCCGAGGGGCGCCCGCCGAACAGCTTGAACAGATGAGGTGTGACCCGCGGCAGGCCGATAAAGGCCACTGCGGTCGCGACGACGAACACCGCCGTTTTGAACGTGAAGGGGGCGAACACCATGCCAAGCGTAACGACCGTGCCGAGATCGGTGACGAAACAGGCCGCGAGAATGGTCTTGCCGAAGTCGGTTCGGTTAAGGCCATATTCCATCATCACCGTATAGACGACCGCGACCGAGGTCGCCGCCAGCGCGATGCCGGCGAGAATGGCGGGCATCGTCTCCCAACCCAGGAGATAATGCGCCGCCGCCCAACATCCAACGGCCGGAAGCAGGAAGCTGGCGACGCCGATCGAGACGGACTCCTTCCATTTCGCCTTGAAGACATCGGGGTCGAGTTCCGCTCCAGCTAGAAACGTCAGGAGAATGGCCCCGACGCCGGCGAGCGTCTTCACCCAAGGCTCCTGGACGCCAAAGATCTCGGCGCCGACCGTGACGCTGAAAATCGCCCGGGCGAGCATGCCGACGATAATCTCGGAAAGAGCGGTCGAAATTCGCAATTTGTTGGACACAAGCGTCGCGATCAGCGCGAGCCCGAACACCAAAGCCATTTGCGCCCAAATGCCGGTCATGATCGGTCCTGAATGTTAGAGAGAGGGATCGAAGGCGAGGCCCCGCGCGAAAACGCCTCCGCCCTCGCTCCAAGAAGGAGGCGATCCGGAACCGGATTGGCGGACGAATAAGCAAGGGGGATTGTGCTTCGCCAAACTATGCATACAACTCCTTCTCGCGTTAAACGCGCAATAGGAGTCATCGGCCTCTTCGGCGGTTTTGGGGAACTCCATCCCCGTTTTGATCAAGCCATATTAGCCGGGATCTTGGCGCTGGCAAGCCGGCGTCCGCGCAAAATGCAAATGGCCGCGCGAAACGCGCGGCCACTCGATTTCGTCTTTCGCGCGATCGCGAAGTTAGTTGAAAGGATAATAGCGCAGGCTGGTGAAGATCATGCTCTCGGTCCCCTTGTACGCGCCGCCCACGCCCTGGAACGAGTCCCTGACCGTATAGGAATATTGCGCGCCAACGCGGACCTTGCCGGCGGGACCATCATAGAAGTTATGCCAGAAGCCGCCGGTGATCTGGCGCACGTCCTTGGTTTGGCCGCGCAGGCGGGAGTTACGCCCAAAGTTACCGGCGCCGCGCCTTCGAAATTACAGCCGATATTGATCGTAGGCCGGGTTGCCGTATCCATAGGAATAGAGGCCCTTAGCGTATGAACGGCGTCGAGGCGGCGTAATTCCATGTAGTTGTATTGGGGCTCGCGAATTCGCCGCCGGCGAAGACATAAACGTCCGTCTTCGGCGTGACATGGGCCGTGAGGCCGATCATGACCTGGCGCTCGTGGATCGGCTGGATGGCGCCCGTCGAGCTGAAAGTGCTGTCGGGAAGCGACGCGGCGCCATATCGGCCGATTGCCATTGCCGCGCAAGGCCCGAAACCTGGAAGTCGAGCCATTTCGGGATGATCGGCACGATCACGCCGACCTCGGCGCTGCCGCCCCAGATGTCGTGATTGCCCCAATACACCCGATCGGTGAAGTTACGCAACATGCCGCCGGCTTCGAGATGGATGTGGCGATCGAGAACCGTCGGATCCCAAGCCGCCTTGGCCATCAGATCGGGCACGTCGTTGATGGTCACCGCATTCACGGAGTTGTAGAGAGACCCGCTCACCGGCACCAGATTATAGGCGCCGGGAAGGACGGTGCCGGGGTATGGCGCGATCAGGCCGTTAAAACCCGCGGCAGGCGCGTTGCGAAGCTCGTATAGGGCGCTTCGGCCGAGATCGCCACCTGGAGGTCCGGGCCGATATCCTTGCTTAGACGAATGCCAGGCTGACGCGACCACGTAAAGCCAGGCATGTACTGGTCGTCGATGACCGGCGGGGTGATAAAGGTGTCCGCCGTCGTGCCTCGCGAGTTCATGCCGATGAGCGTATAGGTCTGACCCGCCATGATATGCGACGCCGAAGTCGCTACTGTCGAACTGCACATAGAGCTCGCGGAAGCGGAAATTGCACGAATCGCTCTGCGTGAGAGTTCCCGGTTGCGCCGCCGACAGGAAGTCGGTCGCGAGATACATTTTGACGTGGGTCACGTTCGTCGAGATCCGCGTCGGTCTGCAGGATGAAGCGGCTGCGGCGGGCGGTGAAGCGGGTTTCGTCCTTGTGCGACGTAGCATTGTTCGCGATACGGAATATTGCCGAACGGCGTCGCGATGTCCGCGCCTATGTAGTGGTCGCGGTGGAGCGCGGCGAATTCGAAGAAGCCGCCCGGAGTGATGGTGACGGCCTTATAATAGAACGCGGACGGCCACGGCACGCCATCCTTGCTCACGATGCGCGCCGGGCTGCCGGGCGGCGGGCGGCGGCTTCGACCGTGGCTTCGACGCGCTCGACCTTGCGCTCGGTCTGCCGCTGGCTCTGAGCCTGGCTTTCGAGCCGCTTTTCAAGGCGCTTCAACTGCTCTTTCAGCGCGCGAATTTCGGCCTTGGTTTCCGCGTCCGCCGCCGCGAAGGCCGGCGCGCATGACGCGAACACCGCGATCGAAGACACGCCGGCCAAGAGTCCCAAGACCCATTTGCGGGCGCCGCTTTTCTTTATTTTACTCATTCCATGTCTCCGAGATCGAGGGCCAATCCGAAATTGACGCCTAGCTAGTGCTGACAGCGATAGGGCGCGTTTGTGACACTTTTGAAACACTAATTTTTCAGAATCGAATTTCGGTACGATTTGCTATTTGGTGTGGCTCAAATGCCACACTATTTAGTGTTGCTCAAATGCCACATCGTGGGCGCGGTTTGTTACAATGTTTGAGAAGCAAACTTCTTTCTTATAGAATGCGCCACGCTCGGCCAGAACGCCCAGCTATTTGCGCATGGCGGAAAATCAAGCAGTTGCATAATCACTTAGCTCACTCGCCGCAGCGTGAGGTTTATGCGCGCGGCGCCGGCGGGCAGGCTCGGCGCGAGGGGCGCCGGCAGGGTCGGCAATATTCTGTCGACGCCGTGAAAACACAGTCGCGCCGGCCCGCCCAAAACCAGCGCGTCGCCGGACGACAGCACGAGCGACATCGTTTTGCCGCTCCGCCTCGCCCCGCCGATTCGAAAACGGCAATCCGCGCCAAGCGACAGCGACACGACCGGCGCGGTGAAATCTTTCTCGTCGCGGTCTTGATGAGCGCCCATCCGGGCCTTGGCGTCGTAAACATTGATCAGGCAGGCTTCCGGCGGCGCCGGGTAACCGGCGAGATCCTCCCAGGCGAGAAGAAGCGCCTTAGGGATGGCCGGCCAAGCCTCGTCCGTCACCGGGTGGCGAGGGACGTAGCGATAGCCGCCCTCCTTGTCGCTCAGCCAACCAAGTTCTCCGCAATTGGTCATCCGCACCGACATGGGCGCGCCGGTCCTGGGCATGGTGGAAGTATAGAGCGGCGCTCGGGCGATGATCTCCGCGATTTCAAGCGCGAGGTTTTGCCGCGCCGCGCGGTCGAGGTAGCCGCGATGGAGACTGACGCCGGGGGGGAGGTCGAGCATATATCGATTTTAGCGTATCGGCTTGGATCTGTCTCCGCGCGCCCCTGTCACTCCCGCGCCGGCGGTGCTTCGCATAATCCGCGCGGGGTTTGATCATCGGGGCCACTAGCGACCATGGCGCGTCCCGCAATGCGACATGCGGGGCGCTCTTTGACGATCCCGCTCCTTATCGCTTATATTCCCGCGGACGGGGATGGAGTCCCCCTTAACCGCCGCAATGGCTGATGACTCCTACGAACTCGTCGGCGCGATCATTTTGATCGCGGGCGCGGAGCGTGGGAGAGCATGCCTTGAATCAAGATCTCGCGGTTTTCATCGTTCCGTTCGCCCTGGTTATCGGCGGGGGCCTCCTGGCCTTGGGAGGCCTCTACTTCATCAATATCCGCTACGTATCGAGCGCGCCGAGAGCCATGGCGGCCCTGGTCGCCGGCGCCGTCATCATCGGCATTTTGGAAATCATCTTGTACGGCAGCGCCGTGTCTTTCTTTAAAGCCCAACAGGTTCAAACGTCGGCCTGTGAGTTGGAAGGCGAATCCGCCCATCCCGAGGCGCGACGCGGCGCCGATCCCACGGTCATCCACGAGGCGATCACCGCTTGCATGAAAGAGGCGGGATACGAATGGGACGGCAAGCACCGGCACTGCAGGGACGCGCCGATCGCGACGAATCCTTTCTGCTATCTACCGACCGATTCAATGGACCGGACGATTACAAACATTCAGTTGAGCTTCGAATAGCCTTGGCGAGCCGGCGGGAACGAGCCCGCGTCATGGAGTCGGTCTCACTTTCGCGTCACGGGCGTGGACGACGGATTTGCGCACTCCACCACATCCTTCGACGCGACGGTCGAATCCGCGTTAAGCGTATAGATCACCACCGAGCCGGTCGCGAATTCGAGCGTGGTGACGCTTTCCGGCGTCATCTGGTCGATCACCATGGCGAACGCGCGCAGCGAATTGCCGTGCGCCGCGACCAGCACGCGCTCGCCGCGCAGCACGGGGGGCAAAATGCGCTGGCAATAGAAAGGCACCACGCGCGCCACCGTGTCCTTGAGGCTTTCGCCGCCGGGCGGCGCGACATCGTAGGACCGCCGCCACAGTCGCACCTGCTCCTCGCCCCATTTGTCGCGCGCCTCATCCTTGTTGAGGCCGGAGAGGTCGCCGTAATGCCGCTCGTTCAACGCGCGGTCGCGCACGATCGGCACATTGGATTGCCCCAGTTCCTCGAAAATGAGGTCGAGCGTGTGTTGCGCGCGCACCAGCGCGGAGGTGAAGCCGATGCTGAACAGAATGTCGCGACGCCGCAACTCCTGGCCGGCGCGCCGCGCCTCCTCGACGCCGAGCGGCGTCAGGTCCGGATTCTTCCAGCCGGTGAAAAGATTCTTGGCGTTCCATTCGCTTTCGCCGTGGCGAACGAGGACGAGCGTGCGATTCATGTTTGCGAGGCCCTTGTGTCGATCAGCCATCGGAAAGACCGAGCACATCGGCCATCGAATAAAGACCGGGGGCGCGGCCCCTCGTCCACAACGCCGCCGCCAGCGCGCCGCGCGCGAATATGCCTCGGTCCTCGGCGCGATGCGAAAACTCGATGCGCTCGCCCACGCCGGCGAAAATCACGCTGTGATCGCCAATGACCGTGCCGCCGCGCAGGCTCGCGAAACCTATATCCCCGGCCTTGCGCGGGCCGGTGAGGCCGTCGCGGCCGCGCGCGCTGTGCTCGCTCAAATTCACGCCCCGCCCGCGGGCCGCCGCCTCGCCCAGAAGCAACGCCGTGCCCGACGGAGCATCCACCTTCAACCGGTGGTGCATTTCAACGATCTCGGCGTCCCAAGCCGGCCCGAGGGCCCGCGCCGCGCGCTCGACCAGCACCGCGAGCAAATTGACGCCCAGGCTCATATTGCCCGAGCGCACGATGACGGTCTTTCGCGCCGCCTCCGCTATCGCTTCGAGATCCCCCTCCGAGAGGCCGGTGGTCCCGATCACATGGGCGACGCCCGCCCGAGCGGTCAGACTAGCCAGCGCCACGGTCGCGGATGGAGAGGAGAAGTCGATCAGCACGTCGCAGCATTCGAGAACGGGCCCGGGCTCGGCGCTGACGAGGACGCCATTAGGGTCGGCGCCGATCAGCGTCCCGGAATCCTGGCCGATTATCGGCGAATTCGCGCATCTCGAGCGCGCCCGAGAGGCGCATGCCCAAGGTGTCGGGAATTGTCTGCAAGAGCATCCGGCCCATGCGGCCGGCGGCGCCCACCACGGCGAGCCGCAAATCGTTCATGTTTCTAACCCTTGGTCTTTGCTCGTGCGACGGATGAATAACTCGAGGCGGCGGGACGCATCGCGGTTTGATTCGGGGCGGCGGACCAAATCTATACAGGCGGCGCCGCGCGATGAGAAGCGCCCGCGTTGTCGCGCCGCATGGATGTTTTCCTGCCCGTTCGGGCAGGCAATACGGCGTCGCGCCGGCCCGAACTCATTTCGCCTTCGGACGAAAGGTTTTGAGCCGCGCCGGATCGGTATCAAGCCAACGGGCGCCGATAAGGTCCAGACAATAAGGCACGGCCGGCATCACCGCGTCGAGACACAATTCGATCGCCGCCGGCTTGCCCGGCAAATTGATGATGAGACATTTACCGCGATGCGCGGCGAGCTGGCGCGACAGGATCGCGGTGGGAACCTGCTCCAGCGAGACCTTGCGCATCAGTTCGCCAAAGCCCGGCAGTTCGCGCGGCGCCGCGGCCAATGTCGCTTCCGGCGTCAGATCGCGCGGGCTGGGACCGGTTCCGCCCGTCGTGACAATGAGATCGCAGCCGACGACGTCGGCGAGGTCGATCAAAGTGTCGCGCACGCTCTCGAAACCGTCGGGGATAATGCGTCGCTCCAGACGGAAAGGCGTCGTCAGGACCTTGTGAAAATAGGCCTCGATCGCCGGCCCGCTTTCGTCGGCGTAGACGCCGGCGCTGGCGCGGTCGGAGGCGGTGACGACGCCGATGACGGCCGGAGGATCGCATTGTGGTCATGGCTGTTCCGTTCGTGCGCGCCCAGGCGCCGGCGGCGTCGCGCGTTCAAGCAGGGGAACGGCGATCCGCGCCAGCGCGTCGGCATAGGCCCTCGGACTAAAAACCGCGTCGTATAGCCGCCGCGTGTCGCTGGTCGCGCAATCTCGCGTGAACGAGCCGGCGACATAGTTTCGCGGAAGTCTCGCGAAGAGCGGCGGCGAAGCCGGGCGCGTCTTCTCTCAGCGTCACATTGGCGAGACCGCCGGGATCGACGCCCATGCCGCGAAAGGCGGCTGTCGTCGCGATCAACGGCGCGCCGCTGGACAATGCCTCCACCGCCTTGATCGAGAGGCCATGACCTTCGACGGTCGGCAGCAGAATACAGGCGGCGTCGGCGTAAACGGCGCCGAGATCGGCGACCCGGCCTTTGAACAGCGCGCGATGCGCCTCGTATAACGCTTTGTCGCGATTCTTCACGCCCGCGTCGATATTGCCGTAAATCGACAGCGGGAACGTCGCCGGCCAGTGGCAGAACCTGGTTCAGAAACCAGCGCAGACTGACGAAATTGGCGTAATTGTCGCTGGCGACGATCACGATGTCGCGACCTTTTTCGCTCAGCGGAACCGGCGCGACGGCGGGATAGACCAGCGCATGGCGGGCTTGGGGCAGCAATCGCCCGAATTCGCGATGCTCTTCTTCATTAAGGTGGACGCACAGATCCGCCTGGCCGGTCCAGTCCAGTTCGACCGCCAGCATTTCCTCGTAGCTCGTGTATGGCGGCACGAAAAACCCGCCCTGGTTGCGCAGAACATATTGGCGGGCCTGAATATCCTGGGTTTCGCAGATGATCGGCGCGTTGGCGGCTCCGCGCAGCCGCCGAGCCAAAGGCAGCGTGAAATAATGGTTGGCGTGAATGAGGTCGATTCGCTCCGTCTCCAATCCGGCCGGAAGCGGCGCCAGCTTGGCGAGTTCGATCAACCATCTCGCCTGATCGCCGTGGATCAATGGCCACCAGCCGTCTTGCAGCAGCCTCGAAGTCCAGAGGCCGGCACGCGGCGGGGTGGCGTAATAGCGGCCGTCGGCGGCGAGATCTTTGGTGGCCGCGATGTAGTCGGCCCATCGGCCTCCCGGCGGCGGCGGCGACGGCACGTCCATCATGGCGACGGAAATCGCCCTGGCCCCGAGCGCCTTATAAGCGTTGATCTGGCTCACGTTAACCTGATAGCTGCCGCAGGAATGCCAAGCGGCGTGAACCACCGCGACCGTTCTCCCGGCCAGCGGCCCGTCGGCGACCCTCGCTTCAGACGTTCCGACAGCGTCGCCCGAGCCCAAATCCACCCCTCTTGCTAACCGCCGGACTTTCCAAGTAGACCTTGGTATATGATCCAGCCCCCCTCGAATCCAGCTTTTTCGTCCCCCAATGATGCCGCGGTCGCCACTGGACGCTATGGCGTCGCCATCGTCGGCAATGACAAGATCATCGACTGGCTGCTGCCCTTTTTGGAGAGCTATCGCGCCACGAACGCCGCCTTGCCCCTGTATCTCATCCCCTACGACG
>CAVZKF010000042.1:0-52774 GCA_963775775.1 uncultured Alphaproteobacteria bacterium | reverse complement strand
CACGCTGCAATATTTGTTCGAGTTCCAGACGCAGGTGGCGACCCTCGCCGGCATGGAGATCGCCAACGCCTCGATGTACGACGGCTCCACCGGCTGCGCCGAAGCAATGCTGATGGCGCATCGCATCACCAAGCGGCGCAAGGCGCTGCTCTCGGGCGGGCTGCATCCGCAATACGCCGATGTCGCGCGCACGGTGGCGCGGCTCGCCGGCGACGAGATCGCGGCGCTCGCGCCGGACGTGACCGCGACCGAGGATTTGATCGCCCAAATCGACGACGGTCTCTCCTGCGTGATCGTGCAGACGCCGGATTTCTTCGGCAATCTTCGCGATCTTCGCGCTGTCGCCGACGCCTGCCATCGCCATGGCGCGCTGCTGATCGCGGTGTTTACCGAGGCCGTGTCGCTGGGTCTGCTGACCTCGCCCGGCGCGATGGGCGCCGATATTGTCGTCGGCGAAGGCCAGTCGATCGGCAACGCGCTTAACTTCGGCGGCCCCTATGTCGGGCTGTTCGCGACGCGCCAGGAGTTCCTGCGGCAAATGCCGGGCGCCTCTGCGGCGAGACGGTCGACGCCGAAGGACGGCGCGGCTATGTGCTGACGCTCTCGACGCGCGAACAGCATATCCGCCGCGACAAGGCGACCTCCAACATCTGCACCAATTCAGGCCTGTGCGCGCTGGCCTTCAGCATCCACATGACGCTGCTTGGCGGGACGGGTCTCGCTCGCCTCGCGCGCGTGAACCACGCCAACGCCGTCGCGCTGAGGGACATGCTGGCCCAAGTCGAAGGCGTCGAAGTGCTCAATAAGAGCTTTTTCAATGAATTCACCGTGCGGGTGAAGGGCGACGCGGCGGCGCTGATCGAACGGCTCGCGGCGCGCGGCGTGCTGGCCGGCGTTCCCGTGTCGCGGTTGCTGCCGGGCGCCGGCCTCGACGATTTGCTGCTCGTCGCCAGCACGGAACTGAACACTGACGAAGATCGCGCGACGCTCGTCGCGGCACTGAAGGGAGCGCTGTGATGCTCGACCAACTCAAGACGACGGAAGCACCCGCGACCTTCACCGGCAATCGCGGGCTCGAAATCGAAGAACCCCTGCTGTTCGACATCGGGCGCGATGACGCGACTGGCGTCGACATCGAGGAACCCGCGCCCTTCGCATCCTGCCTCGGCGGATTGGAGCGCGAGGCGCCGGTCGCCCTTCCCGGACTCTCGGAGCCGGAGACGCTGCGCCACTATGTTCGGCTCTCACGCAAGAACTATTCGATCGATGGCGGCATCTATCCGCTGGGGTCCTGCACGATGAAACATAATCCGCGCCTCAACGAGAAGATGGCGCGGCTCGCCGGCTTCGCCGATATTCATCCGCTGCAGCCGCAGTCCACCGTGCAGGGCGCGCTGGAAGTGATGGAGCAGCTCACGCATTGGCTGTTGACGCTGACCAACATGGAGGCGCTGGCGCTCTCGCCCAAGGCCGGCGCGCATGGCGAAAGCTGCGGCCTGATGGCGATCAAATCGGCGATCGCCGCGCGCGGCGAATCCGCGACGCGCAAGACTGTTCTAGTTCCGCAATCCGCGCATGGCACCAATCCGGCCAGCGCCGCGCTGCTCGGCTTTGAGCTGCGCGCGATCCCGACCGGCGCCGATGGAATCCTGCACGCCGAAGCAGTCGAGCCGCTGCTCGGCCCGGATGTCGCGGCGATCATGCTGACGAACCCCAACACCTGCGGCCTGTTCGAGCGCGACATCGCGAAGATCGCCAAGATGGTCCGCGACGCCGGCGGCTATTTTTATTGCGACGGCGCCAATTTCAACGCGATCGCCGGCTTGGCGCGGCCGGGCGATTTCGGCGTCGATGCGATGCACATTAATCTGCACAAGACCTTCTCGACCCCGCACGGCGGCGGCGGTCCGGGCGCCGGGCCGGTCGTTCTGTCGGCGCGTCTCGCGCCCTTCGCGCCCGCGCCCTTGCTCATACGCGAGGACGGCCAATTGCGACTCAAGGAGGATGTCGAGGGAACGCGGGGCTTTGGCCGCATCACGGCTTTTCACGGTCAAATGGGCATGTTCACGCGCGCGCTCGCCTATATGCTGGCGCATGGCGCGGACGGGCTGGCGCAAGCCTCGCGCGACGCGGTGCTCTCGGCCAATTATGTGCGCGCGAGGCTGCGCGACATGATGACGGCGCCCTTTGGCGACCGGCCGTGCATGCATGAGGTTCTGTTCGACGACGCATGGCTCGCGGGAACCGGGGTGACCACGCTGGACTTCGCCAAAATGATGATCGACGAGGGCTTCCACCCGATGACCGTCTATTTCCCGCTCGTCGCGCATGGCGCCATGTTGATCGAGCCCACGGAGTCCGAGTCGAAGGCCTCGCTCGATCTTTTCATCGCGACGCTGCGGCGCCTCGGCGAGCGGGCTCTGCAAGGCGACCAAGCCGCGTTCCACGCGGCGCCGCTGCATGCGCCCCGCCGTCGGCTCGACGAAACGCTGGCCGCGCGCAAGCCCGTGTTGCGCCGCACCCAAGGCGCCGCCTAGCGGGAAGCGCGACAAGCGTCTAATATGACAGTTCAAAGTCAATGCGCTCGCGGATTCGCGAGCGTCCATCCCGAACTTTTTGAGCCCGCCGCATGAAAGTCACCCTGGTCCAGATGAATTCGATCAACGACAAAGCCGCCAATCTGGCGAGCGCGAAAGCGCTCATCGAACAGGCGGTCGCGCAGGAGAGACCCGATTGGATTTGTCTGCCCGAATGTTTCGACTTCATCGGCGGCACGCGCGCCGAGAAAATGGAGGCCGCCGAGGATTTGCCGGGAGGCCCGGCCTACACACTTTGCCAAAATCTCGCGCGCGAGCATCGCATGTTCGTTCACGCCGGCTCGATCCTGGAGAAAATCCCCGGCGACGAGCGCATCCACAACACCAGCGTGGCGTTCAACCGCGAGGGCCAGGAAGTCGCGCGTTATCGCAAGATTCATATGTTCGACATCACCGCGCCGGATGGCGCGAAATATCATGAAAGCGCCGCCTTCAAGCCGGGCGGCGACGTGGTGACCTATGATTGCGAGGGCGTCACGGTCGGCTGCGCGATTTGTTACGATCTGCGTTTTTCATACCTCTTCCAGGCGCTGGCCGAAAAGGGCGCGGATATGATCGCCCTGCCCTCGGCCTTCACGCTGGTCACGGGCAAGGACCATTGGGAAGTGCTGTGTCGGGCCCGCGCCATCGAAGTGCAAGCCTATATTTGCGCCCCGGCTCAAACGGGCGCGCACAAGGCCGGCCACGAAACGCGCTTCACCTATGGCAATTCCTTGATCGCCGACCCATGGGGCCATGTGGTCGCCAAGGCCTCGGAGGGCCCCGGGCTTGTTTCGACCCATATCGACATCGAACGCATCCGCAAGATACGGTCGATGATCCCCGTATCCAAACACCGGGTTAAGCTATCCACCTGACGAGCGAGGCCAAGCGCGCGAGGCCCTTCGCGGGAGAAATTGGGCGGTGTGCGCGCGGCCCTTCGCATCAAAGCGTTTCATCGGAACCGGCGCTCCGGCGAGCGCGGGCTTATGGGCAATGCGAGGGAAGGCTTGCATTTTTCTGATTTATTATTAGGCTGACTAGTTGCAAAGCTTGCGTGGCGGTATTGAGTGTCGGTAGTGCTCAGTTTATCGTCAGCGGCGCGAAGGGGTCGGGGGACTATCGTGTCGGACACATCTTACGAAGCAATTTTGATCGCGCTCCCGCCAGAAATCGTGACATGGCGATAAAGGACGGTAGGTCAGGCGCGGCCTTGACGCGGGCCGCGTTGCGGGAGGCTGTCTACGGCTGTTGCACCGCGCTATCTCGAGCGGACGCGCGCAAGATCCTGGACGCGACCTTCGACGAAATTTGCGAAGCGCTAACGCGCGGCGAACAGGTGAAGCTGCGGTCCTTTGGCACCTTTAACGTGCGAGACAAGCGGGGGCGCGTCGGACGCAACCCCAAGACAGGGGTCGAAGCCCCCATCTGCCCCCGCAAGGTGTTGACATTCAAGGCGTCGCCAGTTCTGGTGGCGCGCATCAACGGCGACATTGTTCCGGACGAAGCGGAATAGGCTCCGTCTCGCGGCGCTAATGCTCGCCGGAAACGTCAACGCGGCGGAGATCTTGGTTTTGGCGTAACGAAGCTCCCGCCAAGTTGGGGCTCGCCGCCATTTAATTAGCGGCGTCTTCGCGGGCTCGCCGCCATGAAGCCTCGTCGAGGCTTCAATCGCGCGAATGCCGCGACGCTCGTTCCAATCGCCGGGGTTTGAAAGGGAGCGGCTGGAAATCAACGAATTCGGCGCGCTCCGAATGTTACATTAGGCTATCCCGCTTTTTAAGAAGCTGCTTTAGAGAGAAGCGCGCGATTGGGCTTCGCGGCGATGGTCGACGCCACGCGCGGCCTTGGTGAAATTGGAGACAAACATGCGAAAATTGGCCGTGGCGGTCGCGGTTCTCGCGTTTCTCGCGCTCGTCGCGGGGGCGCATAAGGAAGACACGGAGACTCTTCTGCTCGCGGCGGGAGCGCTGATCTGCGCTTACACGACCTGGCGCTCGTCCGAGATATCGAGCTTTCTGAAGATTTTCGTCGGCATCTTCTCGACCGAAACGATTGTGTTCGGCGTCCTTAATCTTATCGAGGTCGAGGGTCATTGGCCGGCGGCCCTGCAAGACTATTCGCCGCCCGAAACAATGTCCCTGACGGTCGCGGTGTTTTCGATTCTCGTATATGTCGTTTCGCGCAGCGCGATCGTCCAGGAGATGACGCGGATCGCCGATTTGTATTTCGACAGCGCCGCCGCGAGCGAAATGCGCGTCTGGCCCTTTCCAGCCTTCAGAGCGTCCGAACCTCTCATCGCCGTCATCACGATCGTCATCCTGGTGTTGTTCAATCAGGGAATGGTCGGCATCTCGGTCGCGCTCACCTTCATCCGCCGCGACTATTACAACGCGCTGCAAGACATGAACGCCGGCGTGTTTTGGGCCAAGCTGCTGTTCGGCTTCACGCCCCTGGCGTTCATTCACATCGCCACGGCGGTCACGGAATATGTCCTCAAATCATACCTCATTCTGCGCTGGCGCCGCTGGCTCACCAAACATTACGTCGATCGCTGGCTTGGCGATCATCGGCATTACGCGATGGCGCTCACGGGCGCGGCGGCGGACAACCCGGATCAGCGCATCGCCGAGGACGTGAACCGCTTCATCGACGGCGGCACTGAAGGATATGGCATTTATTCCTTCACGATTCTGCTTATCTCGACCCTCAGTTCCGTCGTCTCCTATTCAATTGTCTTGTGGGGTATTTCCGCGCAGCTCGCATTTCCGATCGCCAAGGGCGTCGTGGTGCCAGGATGGTTGTTTTGGGCGGCGCTGATCTATGCGATAGGCGGCACGCTCGTGACGCATTGGATCGGCCGCCCGCTGACCCGGCTTATGTTCGAACGCCAACGCCGCGAAGCGGATTTCCGCTTCTCCTTGGCGCGAATGCGCGAGTACGGAGAACAGATCGCGCTGCTTTCCGGCGAAGCCACCGAACGCTCGTCGGCGGCGCGGCGGTTTGGCGCGATCGTCACCAACTTTCTCGCCATCATCAGCCTGCGAAAGAAGCTCGTCGTCTTCACCGCGACATATGCGCAATTGTCGGCGATCTTTCCGCTCGCCATCGTCGCGCCTTTCGTGCTCATCGGCCAGATCAAGCTCGGCGTCGTGAGGCAGACCCTCGACGCCTTCGCGGAGGTCGAGGGCGCGCTGAATTTCATCGTAGAATACTATACTTTCCTCGCCGATTATCGCTCCGTGCTTGATCGTCTCGCCAGTTTCGACGCCGCCACGGAGCGCGCCGACGAGTTGCTGGCGCGATCCGCGACGCATCCCATCAAGGGGGCGGATCTCGCGCTGGACGTAGCGCTGACGCTGCCGGACGGCCACCGCATCGTCGACGCCAGAGGAATCAAACTCGCCGCGGGCGAGTCCGTGTTGCTGTCGGGCCCGTCGGGCTCCGGCAAGTCCACGCTGTTTCGCGCCATCGCGGGCATTTGGCCCTATTACGAAGGAACCATCGGAACGCCGAAGGGCGCCACCCTGATGCTGCTGCCGCAACGGCCTTATATACCGATGGGCTCGCTCCGCTCCGCCCTCTCCTATCCCGACGAGGCCAGCGCCTATCCAAACGACGAGATCAAGTCGGCCCTGAGCGCCGCGAAGCTGTCCCAGTTCCAAGGCCAACTCGACGAGGAAAGCAATTGGGCTCAACGCCTCTCGGGCGGCGAGCAACAGCGCGTCGCGATCGCGCGAGCGCTGCTCGCGAAGCCCGACTGGCTCTTCCTCGACGAGGCCACCTCCGCGCTCGACGAAACGCTCGAAGCCGACATTTACGCGGCGCTCAAACAGCGCCTGCCGAACACAACCATCGTCTCGATCGGCCATCGCGACACGCTCTCTGCCTTTCATGAGCGGCGATTTGCGATGGAGCTCGGCGCGGACGGCCTGTTCACGCCGCGCGAAAGGGTCTCCGCATGACGAAGACCGGCGAGGGCGGCGACGGCCGCGCGGGCGGGCGCTCGCTCAAGGTGAGGGTGAAAACCGCGCGCAAGCGCTCGTTGTCGTCGACGCTGTGGTTGCAGCGCCAACTCAACGACCCTTATGTCGCGCGCGCCAAGCGCGACGGATATCGTTCCCGCGCGGCCTATAAGCTGCTGGAGATGGACGAGCGCTATCATCTCCTGAAACCGGGAATGCGCATCGTCGATCTTGGCGCCGCGCCCGGCGGCTGGTCGCAGATCGCGGCCGAACGGGTGAAAGTCGCCGAGGGAAAAGGCAAGGTCGTCGGCGTCGATTTGCTCGATATGGAGCCGATCTCCGGCGTCTCCTTCGCGGTCAAGGATTTTAACGACGAGGACGCGCCCGAGTTCATCAAGACGATGCTCGGCGGCGGGGCCGATGGCGTCATGTCCGACATGGCCGCCAACGCGACGGGCCACAAGGCGACCGATCATCTAAAGATCGTCGCATTAGCGGATCTGGCGGCGGATTTCGCGTGCGAGGTTCTCTCCCCAGGCGGTTTTTTCGTCGCCAAGGTGTTGCAGGGCGGCACCGAGGGGCAGTTGCTGGCGCGGCTCAAGCGCGATTTCGCGGTGGTGCGCCATGTGAAGCCGGCGGCGAGCCGAGCCGGGTCCGCCGAGCTTTATGTGCTGGCGACGGGATTTCGCAGGAGCGGCGCGGGAAGCGTGACGTTCCGTCACGCCGCGCTCTCCACCTCCACTCGTCCCGCCAGTTCGTCGCCCGCGTTGGGCGCGAGCCGCCAGAAGGAAAACACCGACGCCGCCGACACCGCCGCCACCACGAAAAACGCCGGCGTGAAATCCGCCGTCAGCAGCGCGCCGCCGCCATGCGCGGCGCGGGCGATCTCCAAGGAAGCCGCGCCGATCGCGACGCCGGCCGATTGCGACAATTGCTGGCCCACCGCGGAAAAGCTGGTCGCCCGGCTCATCGCGCGCTGATCGATCTCGGCGTAGCCAATGGCGTTGAGCGCGGTGAATTCGAGCGAGCGGAAAAAGCCGCCGACCAGCAGCACGGTCATGACGATCCAATGCGGGGTCAAAGCGGTGAACCAGGCGTTGACGACCAGAAAGGCCGACGACGCCAGCGCGTTGACGATCAGCACGCGGCGAAAGCTGAAGGCGCGCAGGATCGGCTGCGCCGCCGTCTTCATCGCCATCGCTCCCGCCGCCGCGACGAAGGTCAGCGATCCCGATTGAAAGGCCGTGAGATGGAAGCCCGCCTGCAACAGCAGCGGCAAAAGAAACGGAATCGCCCCAATGCCGATGCGAAACAGAAAGCCGCCGACAATCGCGGCGCGAAAGGTCGGTATGGCGAGCAGGCCGAGATCGAGGATCGGCGCGGGCGCCGCCCGCGCATGTCGCACATAGGCGAAAATCGCGCCGACGCCGACGATGATCAGGCTGGCGACGACGAGCGGGGGCGCGAATCCGCGTCCGACGATGCTGAGACCGAACACCAGGCAGGAAAGCCCCAGGCCCGAGAGCATGGCTCCGCGCATGTCGAGCGGCCCCACGTCCGCCTCGCGCAGATCGGGGATGTAGCGGCTGGTCAGCAATACGCCGAGCGCGCCGATCGGCACGTTGATCCAGAAAATATATCGCCAATGAAAATAGGTCGCGATGAAGCCGCCGAGCGGCGGACCGATCAAGGGGCCGACGAGCGCGGGTATCGTGAGCCAGGCCAGGGCGCGCACAAGCTCCGCGCGCGGCGCCGTGCGCAAAATCACCAATCGCCCGACGGGCACCATCATGGCGCCGCCCATGCCCTGCGCGACGCGCGACAGCACGACATCAACCAGCGTGGTGGAGAGGCCGCATAGGATCGAACCCAGGGTGAAGACCAAAATCGCGGCGCGAAAAACCTTGCGCGAGCCGAACTTATCCGCCGCCCAGCCCGACAGCGGTATGAAAACCGCCAGGGCGAGAAGATACGACGTCAGCGCGAGTTTGAGCGCGACCGGATCCTCGTTCAAATCCACGGCCATCGCCGGCAAGGCCGTCGCCAATACGGTGCCGTCCAGATTCTCCATGAACAAGGCCGTGGCGACGATGAGCGGCGTCACAATCGAGAAAGGCAAGGGCGGATGCTCTTTTGAGGTCGAGGAAAAGACGCGGCTGGCGCGGGCTGGCGGATGAGATATAACGCAAACGGCTTGAAAGCGCGGCCAAAGTCGCCAACTGTGGCTCCTGGAGCGGACTTGGCGCTGGAGTTTTGGCCGCGAAGCGGGAGTTTCAATGAGCAAGGACGGCGAGGAGGCGAAGGAAAAGCGGGGCGTTTTCGCGCGGCTCTTTGGTCGCGGCGCGAGCGCTCCCACAAGCGAATTCGCCGCCCGACGGCGCGGCGGCGCCACATGAACCGCCGAAGCGCTCCTGGCGCGAGCGGCTGTTTGGCGGCCTGTTCCGCTCGTCGCAGGCGATCTCCAAGGGCATCGCCGAAATTTTCACCAAGCGCAAGCTCGACGCGCTCACGCTCGACGAACTCGAGGACGTGCTGCTGCGCGCCGACCTCGGCGTCGCCGCTTCCGCAGCGCGTCACCCAGGCCGTCGGCGCCGCGCGCTACGAAAAGAACATCGAGCCCGAGGAAGTGCGCGCGATTCTCGCCCGCGAGGTCGAACGCATCCTGAACTCGGTGGCCCTGCCCTTCGAGATCGACGCCTCGAAGCGCCCGTTCGTGGTGCTGGTCGTGGGCGTCAACGGGTCGGGCAAGACGACCACCATCGCCAAGCTCGCCTCCAAATGGCGCGGCGAGGGCAAGAGCGTGGTTCTCGGCGCCGGCGACACTTTTCGCGCCGCGGCGGTGGAGCAGCTACGCGTTTGGGGCGAGCGGCTCGGCGCCGCCGTCGTCGCCGGCAAGGAAGGGGCGGACGCCGCTGGTCTCGCCTTCGACGCCATCCAGACCGCCCGCGCGCGGAACGCCGACATCTTGCTGATGGACACCGCCGGACGCCTGCAAAACCGCGTGGAGCTCATGGCCGAACTCGAAAAAATCGTTCGCGTCATGAAAAAGGCCGACTTGGAGGCGCCTCATGCGGTGCTGCTGGTGCTCGACGCCACGGTCGGCCAGAACGCCCTGACGCAAGTCGACATTTTCGGCAAGACCGCTGGCGTCACCGGCCTCGTCATGACGAAGCTGGACGGCACCGCGCGTGGCGGCATTCTCGTCGCCATCGCCGAA
Source organism: uncultured Alphaproteobacteria bacterium (assembly GCA_963775775.1). Classification (GTDB taxonomy): domain Bacteria; phylum Pseudomonadota; class Alphaproteobacteria; order Rhizobiales; family Beijerinckiaceae; genus Methylocystis. The sequence continues at coordinate 43,016 of CAVZKF010000042.1, read as the reverse complement.
AAATACGGATTGCCCATCCACTTCGTCGGAGTTGGCGAAAGCGCCGACGATCTCGAACCATTCGCCGCGCGCGACTTCGCTCGCGCCATCGCGGGGCTGGACCCCGAGGAGTCCGATCCCGCGAAAAACGCGGCGGAGACAACGATATGACGCAGGACAGCGTGCTGAACGAAGAAAACAAGAAAACGGACGCCGCCAAACCCGCTCCCGAAAGACCAAAGCGCGTAAACACCGGCCTTAAGCTCGTACTGGAGTTTGGCCCGCTGGCGCTGTTCTTCGTCGCCAACCACGAATACGGAATTTACGCCGCCACCGGCGCGCTGATGGTCGGCGTGTTCGTCGCGCTTGGCGTCGCCTGGAGCATCACCCGCCGGCTGCCGATGATGCCGGTCGTGACCGCCATTCTTCTGCTCATTTTCGGCGGGTTGACCTTTTTGTTGCAGGACGAAACCTTCATCAAGATGAAGGTCACCATTCTTTACACGCTGTTCGGCGGGGCGCTGCTCGGCGCGCTGTGGTTCGACCGGCTTCTGCTGCCGATCGTATTCGATTCGGCCTTCCATCTCGACGACGCCGGCTGGCGCAAGCTCACCTGGCGCTGGAGTTTCTTCTTCTTCTTTCTGGCCGCCCTGAACGAAGTCGTGCGCCGCGTCGTCACTACCGACGTTTGGGTTAACTTCAAGGTCTTCGGCATATTGCCGCTGACCCTGCTGTTCGCGATGACGCAACTGCCGCTCATGATGCGCCATGAGATCAAGCCGGAGGAAGATACGTCGGAGACGCATTTTTAGCGGGATGGCCAAGGCATTGGCGAGAGAGAAAAGCGCGATGGCCTAGCCATCGCGCGTTAACCCGTCCTTCACCTAAAACATTCGTAAAACACTCACCAAGCAAACTAACCAGTTTGCGAATCGATAACCAAGGCAAATGCTTTAGATTTACGATAAAAATTTACCGGCTATCTTCATGGACGCCTACAAAACGCGACGCCGGGCTCTTTCTTCACGGCGCGCCATGCCAAGGGTATGCCGTCCATGCCGTATAACCCTTTCGCGTCTTCGCTAGCTTTCGCCGCCGCCGTCGCGTCATTCTCCATGACGCTGGCCGGCGCCGCGCTGGCCGGTCCTCAGGTCGTCAACGGGATTTATTCCAACGGACCGTCCGAGCCGGCCGAGAGCCAATATCGACAGGTCGGCATGGATCAGTCGGGGCAAGGCGCGCTTGGCGGCGGCTTCATCGAAATGCTGGTGACGGGCGCCGATCCCTCCCGGCGCGGCGATGCGGCGACGCGCCCTTACGAGCCGCCCCGCCAGCGCGTGGCGTCCGCGCAGCCGGGTCAGACGGACTTGCGCAGCCAAATGGACCCCATCTATCAGCGCACGGAGGTCGATTACTCCGGCGGGGCGCCCGGCTCCATCGTCATCGATACGAGCAACAAATTCCTCTATTACGTGAAGAGCCCCGGCCGCGCGATCCGCTATGGCATCGGCGTCGGACGCCCGGGATTCGAGTGGTCCGGCGTCAAGACGATCAGCCGCAAGGCCGAATGGCCGGCCTGGACGCCGCCGTCCGAAATGCTGGCTCGCCGCCCCGATCTGCCGCGCCACATGCCCGGCGGCCCCGAAAATCCGCTTGGCGCGCGGGCGCTTTACCTTGGTTCGTCGCTCTATCGCATTCACGGCACCAACGAGCCCTACACCATCGGCCATAATGTCTCGTCGGGCTGCATACGCATGATGAACGCGGATGTGACGGATCTGTACGAGCGCGTCGGCGTCGGCACGCGCGTCGTCGTGCGCTGACGCCGCGTCGTCAACGCGGTGGTTGCAATCGGCTCCGCTTCGCGCGATAGCAGGCGCTAGGCTCTCATTTCGCAAAAGGCCGATTCCGTGCCCAGTCTGATTCGATTTTTGGTCATCGTGGGTGTTCTGGCCGCGCTCGGCTACGCCGGGATGTTCGCGCTGGTGAATTTCGTGACGCCGCAGCCGCGCGAGATGACGCAGACCATTTCGCCGGCGCGGCTCAACAAATAGGCGGAAAATGGCCGTCCCGCCCCGCGCCCTGCGCCAGCTCGATTGTTTCCTCGACATGCTGGCCGCGGAGCGCGGCGCCGCGAAGAACACGCAAGAGGCCTATCGGCGCGACCTTACCGACTACGTCGATTATCTCGCGCGCGTCCAAAGCGAGCCCGCGCTGGCCTCGACCGACAGTCTGCGCGACTATCTTTCCGCGCTCCAGACGCGCGGCATGTCGAGCGCGACGCTGGCCAGGCGCGTTTCGGCGCTGCGTCAGTTCCATAAATTCCTCTATGTCGACCGCCATCGCGCCGACGATCCCGCCGCCGCCCTGGAAGGGCCGCGCCGAGTGAGGAACGCGCCAGGAGTTCTGTCGATCGCCGAGGTTGACGGACTGCTGCGCGTCTCGCGGGAGGGGCTGGACGACGAGACGCGTCCGCTGGGCGAGCGGATGCGAGCCGCGCGCATGTATGCGCTGCTGGAGACGCTTTACGCGACCGGGCTGCGCGTCAGCGAACTGGTGTCGCTGCCGAAAAGCGCTGCGCGGGCGCGCGATCCCTTCATAGCGATCAAGGGCAAGGGCGGGCGCGAGCGGCTCGTGCCGCTGACGACGCACGCGAAAAAGGCCATATCCGCCTATCGCGCGCTGCTGGAAGCCAAATCCCCGGCGCTCGCGGCCTCGCCCTTTCTGTTTCCCTCGGACGGCGACAGCGGCCATCTGACCCGTCAAGCCTTCGCGCGCGATCTTAAGACCGCGGCGGTCGCGGCGGGAATAGCCGCCGGCGACATTCATCCGCACGCTCTGCGCCATGCCTTCGCCAGCCATTTGCTGCAAAACGGCGCCGATCTGCGCGTCGTGCAGGAGCTGCTCGGCCACGCCGATATCTCGACGACGCAGATTTACACTCATGTGCTCGACGAGCGGATGCGCGCGATGGTGCGCGATCTGCATCCGCTTTCGGACGAGGCGGCCTCCTGACGGCTTAGCCGACGCGTCGGACGAACTCCACGACGCGGCCAATCGTCGGCGCGTCCAAAAGCAAAGGCGCATGACCCTGCCCCGCGACGGTATGCTGCTCCATGCCCGGCGCCTTCCGCGCCATTCTGGCGAGGATTTCTGGCGTCAAGAGCTCGGAGTTTTCGCCGCGCAGAACCAGCACCGGTCCGCGCGCCAAGGCTTCGAACGGCTCCCAAAAATCATAGGGCTCCATGTCGGGTGCCACGTCGTCGAGCGTGTGCGCCAGCGCCGGATCATAGCGGAGCGCGACCCGACCGTCCTTGAGAACAAAGGTCTGGCTCGCGTAAATCTCCCATTCTTCGGGGCTCAGCGCGGAGAAGGTCGCGCCCGCGGTGAGGCGCATCAGGCCAACGGCGTCGGCCATCGAGGCGAGCGGCGGCAGGCTGCCGACATAGCGTTTTATGGCCAACAATCCCGAAAGGTTGATCGACGGGCCGATATCGTTGAGCACGGCCGCGCGCACGAGGCCGGGCCGGCTTTGCGCGAGGCGCATCGTGTGCAATCCGCCGCGCGACGTGCCGATGAACACCGCGCTCTCAACGCCGGCGTCGGCGAGCGCGCGCGAAATATCGTCCTCTTCGACATCGAGCGAGTAATGGGTCCAATCCGGGTCCCATTGCGACTCGCCCCGCCCGCGATAATCCAGCGCCAGCACGCGCCGCCCGTCGCGGGCGAGCGCCTCCGCGAGGCGCGCGAAATCATCGGCGGAACGCGTCAGGCCCGGAAGACAAACGACCGGAGCGCCGACGCTCGCGCCGGGATAATCGAGATAGCGCAAGCGCAGGCCATCGGCGGAGATCAGGAAACGCTTGTAAGGCTCGCTGTTGGGTTGGGTCATTTAGAGCGCATCACGGTTGAGGATTATCCAACGGGGCTTGTAGCTCCCCTGTCGTCGATCGCGAAATTCCGGGGCTTTCTCAGCCCGGCGGAACCGGACAGGACAAGTCGCCTTCCTCGCATTTCAAATAGTTTTGCAACTGGTTCGTGCGTTCCTTCGTCAAGCGCTCGAGGCACATCGAATAGATCATCGGATGGATGCTGCCGCCCGAAGCGCCGGAGCTTACGAAGGCGCACTCCGAATCGCGGAAGGCGAGCCAGCTTTTTTGCGCCTTGACGAACAGCCCGGCGGCCTGATCCTGCCCCTTGAGCTTCTGGACGATCTGTCTGTAGACGCGATTGAGCGCTTCGTCGGACTTCGCGTAGGATTCCGCCGCGCATTGGTTTAGCCCGGTCTGGGTTTGATCGGGACAATCCTGGGCAAAGGTCGAACCGCTGCTCAAACAAAGGATACAGCAGATAGTCGCGAGGCGGATGGTCGTGGCCGCGGTCATTTGAAATCCTTGGAAAGAATAAAGGGTCGCGGGAAAACCCCAGGCGGCGTTCTTTTAGCACCGACGACCTCCCACGGACCAGCCTCCGCGTCCGTTCGCGGCGCGACCGACGAATTGATCGCCCGCGGCCGCGGAGCCGATCGCCCCCGGGCGAGCGCCGCCCCTCGCCGCGCCTTGACTTCCCTGTTTGATACGGCCAGTTTCCGCGCGCCGCGGCGAGGCCAAGCCCAATTCGAGGAAAATAAAACTCCCCATGCGCTCATATCTCGACTTCGAAAAGCCTGTCGCCGAGTTGGAAACAAAGGTCGAGGAGCTGCGCCAACTCGCCAGCCAGGGCGACGCGGTCTCCATCGCCGACGAATTGAACAAGCTGGAGGCGAAAGCCGCCAAGGCGCTCGCCGATCTTTACGCCACGTTGACGCCCGCGCAGAAAATCCTGGTCGCGCGGCATCCGGAGCGCCCGCATTTTTCCGAATACGCGCGCCAGCTTCTGACCGATTTCACGCCGCTCGCGGGCGACCGCGCCTTCGGCGAGGACGAGGCCATCGTCGCCGGCTTTGGCCGGTTCAAGGGTCAGCCGATCTGCGTCATGGGGCAGGAAAAGGGCTCCGACACGCAAAGCCGCATGCGTCACAACTGGGGCATGGCGCGCCCAGAAGGCTACCGCAAGGCGGCGCGGTTGATGGAACTCGCCGACCGCTTCGGCCTGCCGGTCGTCTCGTTGGTCGACACCGCCGGGGCCTTTCCCGGCATAGACGCCGAGGAGCGCGGCCAAGCCGAGGCGATCGCCCGCTCCACGGACATTTCGCTTTCGCTTGGCGTGCCCAATGTCGCGGTCATCGTCGGAGAGGGAGGCTCCGGCGGCGCCATCGCCATCGCCGCCTGCAACAAGGTGTTGATGCTGGAGCACGCGGTCTACACCGTGGCGTCCCCCGAGGCCTCCGCCTCGATCCTGTGGCGCGACGCGAGCAAGGCGCAGGAGGCGGCGACCAGCATGAAGATCACCGCCCAGGACTTGCTGAAATTCGGCATTATCGACGCGATCGTGGCGGAGCCCTCCGGCGGCGCGCACCGGGATCCCAAAGCCGCCATCGCGGCGGTCGGCGAGGCGATTCGCTACGAACTGTCGATCCTCGGCACCCTTTCGCGCGAGCAGATCGTTAACCTTCGCGCGGATAAATTTATCGCCATCGGCCGGAAGCCCTAGCGCCCCGGCGTCGCCATTTATCGAGAAACTCACGTGAATTGAATGAGTAGCGCGCAAATTTCTTCCGCGCGCGGCGATTCGGCGCGAGCGCTGGCCTGCGGCGGCGGCCACGGTCTGGTCTCAATCTTTTGGTTACTGTTGTGTGAGCAATTTGAGGCGATCGCCATGGTTTATGGTGCGTTCACCTCCCAGAACCGGACGTTGCGGGCGCGCTGATAGCGGGGTCTTCATGTTTTCGAGTCGCTCCTTCAAGATCCTCGCTCGCTTTGGCGTTCTGGCGACGGCGTTCGGGGTCGCCGCCTGCGACGACGATAGCTCGCTCGCGCATCGTTCGCTCGCGCCGATCCCCTCCGAGACGCTGGCGCTGATGGAGCAAGCCGGCACGACGAAGGAAGCGCCGACTCTCATCCGCGCCTATAAGAAGGAAGCGGAGCTGGAAGTTTGGAAGATGCGCCCCGACGGGCGTTACGTTCACCTGAAAACCTTTCCGATGTGCCGCTGGTCGGGCCAGCTCGGCCCCAAGACGCGGGAAGGCGACCGGCAGGTTCCCGAAGGTTTCTATACGATCAATCCGAGCCAGCTGAACCCCAATTCGAGCTATTATCTTGCTTTCAACGTCGGCTACCCCAACGCCTATGACCGCGCCCTGGGCCACACGGGCGGCACCATCATGGTGCATGGCGTCTGCTCCTCGATGGGCTGTTTCTCGATGACCGATCGGCAGATCGCGGAGATTTACGCGATTGTCCGCACCTCGCTCAACTCCGGGCAGAACGCCGTCCAAATGCAATCCTATCCGTTCCACATGACAGCGGAGAATCTCGTCAAGCACCGGCTCGATCCCAATATCGCCTTTTGGAAGCAGCTCAAGGAAGGCAACGACAATTTCGAGGTCACGAAGCAGGAGCCGACCGTCGGTGTTTGCGGCAAGCGCTATGTGTTCAACGCGACGCCCGCCAACGGCCAGCATCTCGATCCCGCCGCCGCCTGTCCGCCGCTGAAACACGATCCGCAAGTCGCCGCGCTGGTCGCGGAGAAGCAGGCCAAGGACGACGCCAAAATCGCCGAACTCGCCACGAGCGGCGTCAAGCCGATCCGGCTCGTTTATCAGGATGGCGGCCAGCATCCCACATTCATGGGCCGGGTCGCGGAAGTCAGCCGGCCGGAAGCGCTGGCGCCGCCGACGGAGATCGTGCTCGAAGAACACGCGCCGAGCGTCAAGGGCAAGGCCGCGTCAAAGCTCGCCGCGGCCAAGACGCCGGCGACCAAAATCGCCGCGCAACAGCTTAATGGCGGCGCGGGCGAAACGGCCATCGCCGGGAACGGCAAGGGCCTCGCGCCCGAAGAGCCGATCAGGGTCTCCGCTCTGGCGAACGACGCTGTTCCCCGCGACAAGGGCTCCATCAGCGGTTGGCTTGGCCTGCACAAGGAGCCCGAACCCGCGCCCGCCCCGGCGGCGGCCCAGGCGCCCGCGGCTCCGGAGCCCGCCAAAACGGCGAGTAAGTCGGCCGCCAAGACTTCCTCCGGCAAGACTTCCTCCGACAAGGCGGCCAAAACTTCCTCCGGCGCCCCGACCAAGGACGGCGCGAAAAAAGTGACGATCGGTCCGCTGGATAAGGCTTTGCGCGCGGCCAACGCTCAAAAGTAGCGCCGCCCTACCTCCGCGCGTTATCGGCCCCGACGAGGCGAAGAGACGGGTCCGTCTCAACCCGCCTGCTAGCTGAAGTTGGACGCGACCATCAGGCGGCCGCTCCACTCAAGTCGCGTTTGGCGTGAGCAATCGCGGGACATTTCACTGACTTCGGCTGCCGCGGTCACTGTCGAGGCGGCGCTCGACAGGAGCATGCCGGTCGCCGTCCGCGCATCGCTCGACAGAACAAATTCCATGGCGTTATCATGCCGTCGCAATACGCGCCGGACGTGAGTTTGTTTCATGTATCTGGAAAAAATAAAGGGCGGGGACGCCGACTATTTGCAAGCGCTCGTGCGCTTCCCGAATGTTTCAACCTCGGAAGCCTGGTGGCGATCTTACGAACGTCGCATATCAGCCGCGCCAGCCCTGCGGGAATTAAGCAGCGCATATCGGCTTCGTCTTCGCGAGGACGGCAGTGTCGAACGCATGTTCAGCGCGGTTTTTGATCCGCGACAGGAAAAAATGGCCCGAAGGTTCTTCGCGTCGTTCATATTCCTCGAAAGTTTGGACGAAGACAGCGTGGAGCTACCCGAGGAGGCGGCGGATTTCGAGGCTTGGGCGGGCGATTTACCGAAGTTTAGACACAAGATGATGCCACCGATATTACAAACATCTGAAAACTTCTGGCTCGCTTGTGATTTTCGCGTCGCGGCATACCTCGCATCTCTCATTAGCGAGGCGCAAACTCTCGGCTTTTCATTCGCCTATCAAGCACACTTTCGACCTTTCGCGCCAGATCCCGACATGCGACGGCGGGTAGGGCGAAATCTTCTCGCGCTGCAAAACTCTTCGCGCGCCCCGAGCGAAATCCTTCGCGACCAAAAGAGGCAAGTCGATCGATTTTCGAAAGCGACCTTTCAGATCGAGGAGATTATTTACGTGGACGATATGGAGGGCGGCAACTGGCTTGTCGGGGCGTTGGCCCGCTCATTTCGGGACGACCCCGCCCGCGGTCGCCTCGACCCGCCCACGATCGAGTTCGGCGCCGTGGAGCGCGAGACAGACGCCGCGTTAATGATGCACTCCAGCCTGCTCTTCGACGATTGGACTGGCGACGATTTATTCTGCTCGCAAGCGGAGGACGGGTCCTTCCGTAAAGGTCTGCTTAGCCTTCGCCCCGCGCTCGATCCGAAAGCCAAGCGCGAAACGCCGGGATCGGAAGGCGATCATCCGCCAGAGCCGCCGCCGACGCCTTTTCCTCCGGACGTTGATCTTCCGCCGCCATTCGAGGGGCGGGGCCACGTTTTTATTAGCTATCGCCGCCTCGACCTGCGTCGCATCGCGCCAATCATGCGTCGGCTTTGCGATCAAGGCCTTCCAATTTGGTATGATCGCGGCATCGCGGGGGGCGAGGAATGGGACGAAGTTCTCGAGCGCAAAATCGAGGAGGCCGGCTTGTTGCTGATTTTCCTCAGCCAAGCCGCTGTCGAATTGAAATATTGTCGGCGCGAAATCAAATTCGCGGATGCGATCAACATACCGCTGATGGCAGTGACGTTGGAGACCGTTCAATTGAGTCATGGATTGAAGTTTATGCTTCAGCAATTACAGATGATCAGTGCGCATGACCACGAATTCGAAACTATTCTTACTCGATCGATCAAAAAATTGCTTGTCCCCAAGTAAGCGTCGGAGGAATGAAAACAATTGGAGGATTGAGCTGTTGAAATCGGAATACGGTTCGGGCCGGACCCGATGCGCCATCACAATGTATTCATGACAATCGGCGCTTTCTCGAACAGATGGTCAAGTTTATATCGTGACTAGATGAGGAGCGGTAACATGTCTTCAACTCTCGATGCCACCACACGTAAAATAAAAATTTCTCCGCAGTCCGATCAGGACGTTATATCCGCGATGCCATTTTTGCAGCGCAATCCGGACAACGTCTGGATGAGGGCGACTAATCTTCGTGATATATTATATCAAGTGGTGGAAACCGCCTGCACGGAATCCAAAATAAAGGCGCTAGTCAATCGATCCATCGATTTCACTTATCCCGCATGGGTGTCTTTGGAGACTTGGCTCCCCGCGGGCGCGCCCGGCGCCACGCACCGCCATTTTTGCTCGTTTTCGATTGCGCCAAAGCCTTATTCCCGATTTGAGTTCGAGATAACGGTTTTTTGTCGCCGCGACGGCAAAGAAGGAACATTCGGTCCTTATTCGCGGTTAACCACGAGCAAGGTCGCCGAATGGACCCAATACATGCTCGATGCGAAACCGAAGCCCGCCACGGGCGAGGATCGGATCCGCAAGCACGCTTGGCAGTTTTGGCTTCCGAAGAACAAAATCGTCGGCTTGGGAGGCGACAGCCTCATTTACGGGGCGAACACCGCCCTTGTCGCAGGCATCGTGCTCGCCCAAGCCGGCGAGATCGCGCCGGCCGCGCCGATCGCCGGCGTGATTGGCCTCGTGACCTGGGCGGCGTGCCTTGCAATCGCGCACCATAGACGAACGGTAACGGTCAATGCCGGCCGCCCAAGCGCGGAACCGCGCACGCTCCGCCTCGTGGACAATTGGTCGACGATGGCCAATGGCTTGGGCGACTATTGGGAGGAGGTTCGCGATCGGCTGTTTCACCGACTAAGCGAGGGCGTCGCGGTGAATATCCAATCGCGACTGGAGGATATTTCTTACCTCACACCCGATGGAAAGCAGGAGCGAAAGCAACTTGTGCTTTCACAGGGACGCGGAACCGTTTTTTGTCATGTATATCCTTATGGAGAGGATCTATACATCGGCTGGGACGCGCACTTAAATTATGGTCAATGGGTGGAGGCAGCGCTTGACTCAGGTTACGATCCAAAATTGGGATCACCAGCCGTAATTAAAACGGTTATACCAGGGATTTCTAGAGTAACTGAATACGATCTTATTGATCTAAACAGCTTGACTGAATGGACACATTCACGATTTGTACAACTTATCAAGCAAGTTATGGCGGAACACTCTCTTGATCAGGAAATAGACTTTAAGATTTTGCGTGGAGAACGCCAGTCTCTCCTTCGCGATCAAGAAACGAAAAAGAAACGCCCATTTTTTAGTATTAACAGAGAATAGTCGCCTTCAGAGCCGCGGCGACCGCTATCTCGGCAATTGGTCGAAAGCAGGTCCGTTGATGAAGCATTACGGTCGATCCGCGCGGACGTTGCTTAGTCGGCGCGCGGATCGATCTCTTGCGACGGCTGGGGACCAAGCGCGGCTTGGAGACGAACGGCGACGCTTGTATAAGGGCTGGCTTGGCTTCTCTCGCGAAACCGCTAGGAAACGGCGAGTCAGAGTTGCACCGCCGCGTTTGGGGAAAAGCTTGATGCTTGAAAAATTGGTGGGGTTTTGTCTGCGCTGGCCGTGGCTCGTCGTGCTGTCGACCTTGGCGCTGACTGGCGGCGGAGCATATTTCACGGCGACGCGATTTGCGATCGACACAGACACCGCACATTTGTTTTCTCCCACCATTCCATGGCGCCAGAATGAAGCCGCGCTTTACAAAGCCTTTCCTCGGCTCGACGACCTCATTGTCGCGGTGATCGACGGCGCGACGCCGGAAAAAGCCGAAGACGCCGCCAAACGGCTCAACGCGGCGTTGCAAGGCGCGCCGATGATCTCGCGCGCCTGGCGCCCCGACGACAACGAATTTTTCCGCTCCAACGGCCTGTTGTTTCTGACCACGCCGGAGGTCCGGCGCATCGTCGGAACGTTGATCGCAGAGCGCGACGTTTTGCAGTCGGTCGCGGAGGATCCCAGCCTGCGCGGCCTCGCCGGCGTCGTGCTGAACAATCAGCGGCAGATCGGCGGCAGCCAACGCGGTCTCGCCATGTTCACCGCCGGGCTCGATGAAATGTCGGACGCCTTCGAACTGGTTCTGGCCGGAGAACCGGCCCGCGTCTCCTGGGAGAAGCTGCTTTCCGCCGGCTCGGCGCAACCGGTGGACCCTTCTCCGGCGACGCCCGACTTGCGGCGCATCGTCCTGATCAAGCCGATCATCGACTATTCGGCGCTGCAACCGGGAGCCGACGCGATCGAACTGGTGCGCAAGACCGCTGCCGAGCTAAAGCTCGCCAAGGACCAGGGGGTCACGCTGCGGCTGACTGGACAAGTGCCCCTGGCGGATGAGGAATTTGGCACGATTTCCGAAAATATGGAGGTCAATCTCTCCGTGACGTTGGGGATCGTGGCTTTGATTTTGTTCGCGGCGCTGCGCTCTCCCAAGCTTATCCTCGCCGTGCTGGCGACATTGATCGCCGGCCTCGCGCTCACGGCGGGTCTCGGCATCATCCTGATCGGACGCTTCAATCTAATCTCGGTCGCCTTCGCGGCGCTATTCATCGGCCTCGGCGTCGATTTCGGCATTCAATTCGCCACCCGTTATCGCGAGGAACGATACAAGACCTTGGCGATCGGAGATCATCTCGACGAGTCGCTGCTCGCCGCGACGCGCGGCATCGGCGGCTCGCTGACACTGGCGGCGGTGTCCCTGTTGGCGGGTTTTTTCTGCTTTCTGCCGACCGATTTTCGCGGCGTGTCGGAACTCGGGCTGATCGCCGGTTTCGGCATGATCATCGCATATTTGACCACGTTGACTTTTTTGCCGGCGGCGATCAAACTGCTCCATCCGCGCGCGGAAAAACTCCCGGTCCAGACCGCCGTGCTGGCGCATGTCGATCGCTGGATCCTTGGCCACCGCGCTCTGGTGATCCTCGGCGCCGTGGGGATTACCCTCTTGGGATCGCCCCATCTGCGCCATTTGAGCTTCAACTCCAACCCGATGGACCTGCGCAATCAGAAGGTCGAGTCGGTCGCCACTTTCCTGGACCTGGCGAAAAATCCACGCACGGCGCCCAACACGATCGAGATCCTCGCGCCTTCGCTGGACGCCGCGCGCGACATCGCCAAGAAGGTCGCCGCATTGCCGGAAGTCGATCACGTCGTGACCGTGGACACGTTGATACCCGCCGATCAGGACGAAAAACTGCCGTTGATCGAAAACGCGGCTTATCAATTACGCAATTTGCTCGCCCCCAAGGTGAAGCCGGCGCCCAACGTCGCCGAGACTGTCAAGTCGCTCGACTCCGCCGCTAAAGCGCTGCTCGAGCGCGCCGGCGGCCGCAACGCGCCGCCATCGGTGAGCCGCTTCGCCGAGGTTCTGGACGCCCTCGCCCGTTCCGACGCGAAAACGCTGGACGCGGCGCGCGTCGCGGCCTTCGCGGATTTCGACCGACTCATCGGCGAAATGCGGCAAGCGCTGTCGGCCAAGCGCGTGACCCCCGACGTTCTCCCCGCCGATCTTGCAAGCGACTGGATTTCGCCGTCCGGCAAATATCGCGTCGAGGCGTTCCCCAAGGGCGACAGCAACGACCGCGAAGTCATGACCGCTTTCGCGCGGCAGGCGCAAACAATCGCTCCCGACGCCAGCGGTCCGCCGATCGTCGTCGCGGAGGCCGGCAATACGGTGGTGCGCGCCTTCCAACTCGCGGGGCTCTATTCGTTCATCGCCATCTTCGGGATTCTGGCGGTCGCCTTGCGCAACGCGACCCACGTCGCCCTGACGCTGGGCCCATTGTTGCTGGCGGGCGTATTGAGCCTCGAAGCCGCCGACCTTCTGGGCATGTCGCTGAATTTCGCCAATATCATCGCGCTGCCGCTGATGTTCGCGGTCGGCGTCGCGTTTCACATTTATTATGTGATCGCATGGCGCAAGGGCATCGTGGACGTGTTGTCCTCGAGCCTGACGCGGGCGATTTTCTTTAGCTCGCTGACCACCGGCACGGCGTTCGGCAGCCTGATTCTGTCGAGTCATCCCGGCACCGCGAGCATGGGCGCGCTGCTCGCGATCTCGCTTTTCTTCACCTTGCTCGCCGCGTTTATCGTCGTTCCGGCCTTTCTCGGCCCGCCGCCGTCGCGTGGTGGAGAAGAAGGCGGCGCGGCGCCCTGACGCCAATCTTCGCTGTGCTCCGACTTCGTGTTAGGATTTAAATATGATGACCAGATCGATCGGCAAAGTCGCGCTTTTGCTGTTGTTGGCGTCACCGGCTTACGCGGGCGAAGCCATTTATGGCGTTTGGGTTCGCGGCGGCCATGAAGATGAAAAGCTGGAATTCTACGATTGCGACGGTCAGCTTTGCGCCAAGGAAACCGTGCTTCCTCCGGACGGCTCGCCAGCGATTGTGATTTTGCGTCATGCGGCGAAGATCGCGCCCAACCAATGGAAGGGCCCATTATTCGACCCGGACAACGGCAAACTGTACACTGGCACGATCACGCTCGACAAGCCCAATCAATTCACGCTGAAGGGCTGCCTGATCGCGTTCTTGTGTCAAAGCGAAACGTGGACGCGCGAGGTCAGCGCCGCGCCTGATAAAGGTCCCTCGCCCGCCCCAGACAAAGCCGCGCCTAGCGCCACCAAGACCGCGCCTAGCGCCACCAAGACCGCGCCTAGCGCCACCAAGACCGCGCCTAGCGCCACCAAGACCGCGCCTAGCGCCACCAAGACCGCGCCTAGCGCCACCAAGACCGCGCCCAGCGCCGCCAAGCCCACGCCCGGCGCGGACAAGAAGACGCCCGGCGCTGAGAAGAAGACGCCCGGCGCCGAACCGGCGCAATAACGGTCTTTTTCGGCAAAGCGGACCTTGCGGTTTTCAGCCTCCGCGCGGAGAAGGCCCGCTCGGCGCTCTCATCAATGCGATTGATCCGCCGACGGGTTCGACGTTTCGAAGAAAAAGCGCAAAACCCCGGCGTCGCCGCTGTCCTCGACGGGAACATGCCAGAACTTCGAATCCATGTCGGGAAAACGTTCGAACGGCAAATGGATCTTGGTGAGCTGCGCATGGTTGCGCAAGCCGCGCATCAGCGCGCGTTCGAGCAGTCCAAGCAATTCCTGCTCGTGTTCCGGAGCTTCGGTCACCGTCAGCATTGTGTGGTTGGCGAGCTTTGACGCCCTGTCGAAGACCTTCTCGAAATTCGCAGCCGCCATGTGTTTCTCCAGGAGTCCAAACCAACCTTCGAGACAGACGTTTACGCATTAGTTCCCGGCGAGCGAATCGAAAACCCTCGAAAGCTTAAACGCGGGTAGCTCCGACGTTTAATTTTTTCGCCTCGCTAACCGGGATGTCTTAGCATCCACGCATCGTGGCTAAAATGCTTTTTCATTTCGTTTAGCCGGATGTTTAACAGGAAGATATACCTCCGCGGCGGCGACGTGGGACGACGACGCGGTTAACGCTTTCGCCTAAAGCGGGGGAGAAGTCGAGCGCGCCCCCCAGCGATCGTCGAAGACGAGGTCGTCCAAGGCAAGCCGCCGCGCCCATCGCTTCGCCTCGAGTTCGGGACGGGAATAGGCGCGTTCGATATAACCGACGCACAGATAGGCGACCACGGCGATTTCCTCGGGAATGCCCAGAATTGCGCGCAGCTCGCTCTCGCGCATGATGCTCACCCAACCCACGCCCACGCCTTCGACTCGCGCGGCGAGCCATAGATTTTGTACCGCGCAGGCCGTGCTGAGCAAGTCCGTATTGGGCTGCAAGGATCGCCCCAAGCCGGTCGTCCCATGGCGAGCGCGGTCGCAAGTGACGCATATGTTGAGCGGCGCCTTGAGAATGCCCTGCAATTTCAGGGCGCGGTAGAGCTCGCGCCGCTCCGGCGCGATCACCTGCTCCTCGGCGCGCACCCCTTGCGCGAAGGCCGCGGCCACGCGCCCTCTAACCTCGCGGTCGCGCACCAGGATGAAATTCCAGGGCTGCATGAAACCGACCGACGGCGCGTGGTGCGCCGCGTCGAGGATTCGCATGACCGTTTCGCGCGGCACCTCGGCGTCGAGAAACTCGTCGCGAACGTCGCGGCGTTCGTAAATCGCGCGATAAACGGCGTCGCGCTCGGCCCGCGAGAACGTCCCCGCCGGCCCCAAGGACTCCTCCCAATCGGCTCGCTTATCCCTGGACATCAGGCCCTAACCTCAAGGCCAACGCCAGTCGCTCCCAGTCGTAAGGCGCGGCGGGTAGGCCAAAACGCAACCATTTTGGGCGCTCCACGAAGCTACGCGTCAAAATCCCGGCCTCGCAGAGCCGTTCGAACCAGTTCGCCGCGTCGTCATGTTGCGCAAGCCGGAACAGGCCCGCGCCGCCGATGATGGCGAAGCCCGCCGCCGCCAGCAAGGCGTCGAGACGCCGCGCCGAACATTCGAGCAACGCCGCGTTCTCCTTCGAGCCAGGCGGAGTCGGCCAGCGCGGCGGCGCCGACGGCGAGCGCGGGACCGCTGACGCTCCAGGGCCCGAGCGCCGCGCGCAGCCGCGCGGCGCTCGTGGGCTCGCACAGAGCGAAGCCCAGTCGCACGCCGGGCAGTCCGTAGGCCTTGCCAAAGGAGCGCAGCACAATGAGATTGCCGCCCGCCGCCGACGCGACGCTCGCCTCCGGGGTGAAATCGACAAAGGCCTCGTCGACGATCAGCACGCCGCCGCGCGGGGCCATGCGGCGCGCCAATTCGACTAGGCATTCCGGCGGGACGAGCCGGCCATCGGGATTGTTGGGATTGACGACGATCGCCACGTCGAGGTCCGCGAGTTCGTCGAGCGTCGCCGCGACGATCGCGCGAGCGCCGCTCGCGCGCCAACTCGCCGCGTGTTCGGCGTAAGTGAAGCCCAGCGTCGCGACGCGGCGCGCCGGAAAAAGCCGCGGCAAACATTGAATGAAGGCCTGCGTGCCCGCGCCGGCGACGACTTCGATCCGCCCCGGAGCCCGATAGGCCTTGGCGGCCGCGGCTTCGAGAACCGCCAGCGCATTCTCGTCGGGGAGCCGGGTCCAGGCTTCCGGCGCGATGGCGGGAAGCGGATAGGCGCGCGGGCCGACGCCCGTCGAAAGATCGATCCAGGGCTCCGGCGCTGAGGGAAAACGCCGCCGCGCCGCGTCCAAGCCGCCGCCGTGGCGGATAGTCGCGGCAAGCGGAAGCGCGGCGTCGCGACCAACGATGCTCAGCGCCGGATTCATCTGGCGAGCTCCAGCAATTGGTCGAGGTCGACATGATCAGCGATATGTTCCGCCAGCGCGTCCAGCGTCTCGTCGATTTGCGCCTCGTAGCGCAGCGACGAAGGCTCGGCTTCGAGCCGGCGCAGCCAGACGGCGCGCTGCTCCTCCCGAGCGAACAGCCCATGCACGTAAACGCCGCTGACGAGTCCGTCGCGCGAGACGGCTCCGTCGAGCCTACCGTCATCGAAGCGCAGCGCGGGCCGGGCGCAGTCGGGTCCAGTGGTCTCGCCCATGTGCATTTCATAGCCGTCGAACGGCGCGCGCTCAGGGACGCTCTCGCCTCTCGCCTGGCTCAGCTTTTTTCGCGCCCCGAGCATTGTCGCGACATCGAGCAATCCCAACCCTTCCGTCTCGCCCGCCGGACCTTCGACGCCGGAGGGGTCGGCGATGTTTCGTCCCAACATTTGATAGCCTCCGCAAACGCCCAGCACACGCCCGCCCCGACGCAGATGGGCGGCGAGGTCGATATGCCAGCCCTCGGCTCGAAAGGCCATAAGGTCGGCGATGGTCGCCTTCGACCCTGGCAGAATGACGAGCCGCGCGTCCCCAGGCAAGGGCGCGCCGGGCGGAATGAAAATCACGTGGACTCCGGGTTCCGCCTTCAAGGGATCGAGATCGTCGAAATTGGCGATGTTGGGCAATATCGGCACGGCGATCTTGACGCCCCCCCGCCCGCTTTCGCTCTGGCCGCGCAGGCCGAAGGCATCCTCGGCCGGGAGCCTCGCGGCGCCCTCGAAAAAGGGCAGAAGCCCGAGCGCCCGCCAGCCTGTGCGGCGCGCGACAAAGGCCATTCCATCCTCGAACAGCGACGGGTCGCCGCGAAATTTATTGACAATGAAGCCTTTGATCAGCGCCGCGTCGGACGGCTCGATCACCGCCTGACAGCCGACAAGCTGAGCGATCACCCCGCCCCGGTCGATGTCGCCAACGAGCACGACCGGCGCGTCCACGGCGCGCGCGAACCCCATATTGGCGATGTCGTCCGCGCGCAAATTGACTTCCGCCGCGCTCCCGGCGCCCTCGATCAGGACGAGATCGGCGCGAGAGCGCAGCCGGGCGAAACTCTCCAAAACGCGGGGCATGAGGCGCGGCTTCCAGCCTTGGTAATCGCGCGCCAGCGCCTGCCCGATCACCTCGCCCTGAACGATCACCTGCGAGCCGGCGGCGCCCTGCGGCTTGAGCAGCACCGGATTCATGTCGACGCTGGGCGCGAGCCGGGCCGCGCGCGCCTGAAGCGCCTGGGCGCGGCCGATCTCGCCGCCCTCCGCCGTCACGGCGGCGTTATTCGACATATTTTGCGGCTTGAACGGCGCGACCTTGAGGCCGCGATTCGCGAAGGCGCGGGCGAGAGCGGCGACGACCAGCGATTTCCCGACGTCCGAGCCCGTCCCCTGAATCATCAGGATTTTGCTCATGGCGCGGCGCTTGCGCCAAGAAAGGCCATCGCGGCGTCGAGATCGGCTAGTCGCGGAATGTCGCCATACTTCGGCGGCGCGATCACGACGACTTCGATATTTAGCGCGCGCGCCGCCTCGATCTTGGCGTAAGTCGAAGCGCCGCCGCTGTTCTTCGTTACCACGACGTTCGATTTGTTGTTCGCGCATCAGCGCGATTTCATCTTCGCGTTCGAATGGCCCGCGCGCCAGAATCACCGTGGAAAGCGGCGGCAGTTCATCGGCGTCCGGCGATTCGATGGCGCGGATCAGATATTCGTGCTGGGGACTGGCGCGAAAAGCGGCTACGCCGAGGCGCCCAATGGTGAGGAACACCCGGCGCCTCGCCTCGCCCAGCGCCCGCGCCGCGCTCTCGTTGTCGGCGACCTCGGTCCAGCGGTCGCCCTCGCGGGCGCGCCAGGGCGGGCGCGAAAACACCGCGAGCGGCACGCCAACGGCGGCGCAAGCCGCCCGCGCATTGGCAGAAATGCGCGCGGCGAACGGATGCGTCGCGTCGATCACGCGGTCAATTCTGGCTTCGGTCAGATAGCGAATCAGTCCATCGACGCCGCCAAAACCGCCAACGCGCATGGGCAGACCAACGTCCAACGGCGCATGAGTGCGCCCCGCGAGCGACATCACCGCGTAAATCTCGGGTTCCCGCGCGAGACGTCCGGCAAGCTGGCGTCCTTCGCTCGTCCCGCCCAGAACAAGCACGCGCAATGGCTTGAACTCAGCCGGCGGAACACTTGTTTCGAGCGGGGCGATTATCGGCATGCGGTCCTTCTAGTCCTTCACGAGCGCAAATCTTGCGCGCGCGAGCGTTTCCCCCGAGCGGGATTCATGCTCTATACTCCGCCGCCCACGGATTCGAAATGGAGGCTTAGGAATGAAGGGATTGCCGCGCATCGCATTAACAACGGCCTTGACGCTTCTGCCGCCCGTCGCCGCCCTTGCCGGTCCCGCCGGCAAGTGGCGCGTCGGTGACGGAACGGCTGTTATCAACATTCACAACTGCGGCGCCGGCCTGTGCGGTTCGATCGATTCGATTCCCGATCGCAACGCCAAGGACGAAAACAATCCCAACCCCGCTCAACGCTCGCGCGCCCTGCTCGGATTGCCAATCCTGAGCCTCCAGAAGAGCGGCGACAATCTGTGGTCCGGCACGATCTATAACGCCAAGGACGGTCAAAACTATTCTGCGCGGTTGAGCCAGAAGAGCGAGACCGTGGTCACGCTCGAAGGCTGCGTGCAAGACACCAATATTTGCGGCGAGGACCAGTGGACGCGGCAGCGCTAAAACACGTCCCGGAAGGACGCTTCGCCCCGGCGTAACATTTCCGCCCGCATTATTCGGCCGCGACCTTGGCCGGCGCCTCGGTCGCCCGAAACTCCAGGAGCAAACGCGCTTCCTCGGCTTGAGCGAGAGCGATATGCCGAGCCTTGATATGGCCGAAGCCGCGGATTTTTTCCGGAACCCGGGCGAGCGCGACCGCCGTCGCGTGATTTCGCGGCGTGAGGCGCGTGACGATTTCGTCGATCAACGCCTCGTAATCGGCCAAAATCTTTCGCTCAACGACGCGGTCGTTATTAAACCGCGTGATGTCGAACCAAGAGCCGCGCAGCCATTTAAGCCGCGCCAGGATTTTCATCGCCGAGAACATCCAAGGACCGAAGGTCATTTTTCGTGAGCCGCCAAAATCGTTCTTGGGCTGCAGAAACGGGATTGGCGGCGCGAGATGCAGTTCGAGCCGCAACTCTCCTTCGAAATTTTCGTCGAGCTGGCGCTGAAAGGCGCCGTTCGTATAGAGCCGCGCGACTTCATATTCGTCCTTGGCCGACATGACCTTAAAGAGGTAGCGCGCGGCCGCGTCCGTCAATTCCCGCGCTTCTCCCATGCACGCCGTCTCGGCTTGGCGGATCTGTTCGACGCGCGCCTGGTAACGCCGCGCATAGGCCGCGTTCTGATAGTCGACGAGAAAAGTCGCGCGGCGCTCGATTACTTCCTCCAGCGTCTTCGACTTCTCGCGCGTCTCGTTCTTCGCGCGGAGCGAACGAGCCACGGCTTCGACGCTGGCGAGATCATGCGCGGCCTGCCGTCCCCATTTGAACGCCTGATGATTCATCGGCACCGATTCGCCGTTCAATTCGATGGCCCGCAAGATCGATTTGTCGGAGAGCGGCAGATAGCCCTTTTGCCAGGCGAAACCGAGCATGAAGATATTGGCGGCGATGGAGTCGCCAAGCAGCGCCAACGCCAGCGCCGTCACATCCAAGAAGTCGATCCGCGCGCCGCTGACGCCGCGGATGGCCTGTTTGATTTCCTCGGCCGGCAGGACGAAATCCGGATTGCGCTCGATGTCGCCCGGAAAAACCTCGGCGCTGTTGACGACGACCGCCGTGCGATTGGAATTGATGGCGGAAAGCACCAGCTTCGCGCCCGCGACGACAAGATCGCAGCCCAGCATAAGGTCAGCCTCGCCAGCCGCGATGCGAATGGCGTGGACATCGGCGGGCGCGCGGCCGATCTTCACATGGCAATAGACCGCGCCGCCCTTTTGCGCGAGGCCAGCCATGTCGATGACGCCCACGCCCTTGCCTTCGAGGTGAGCGGCGAACCCCAGCAGAGCCGAGATCGTCACGACTCCGGTGCCGCCCAAGCCCGCGATCAGCACGCCGTAAGGCGTGGGGCCGATTTGGGCCAGAGTTCGGCTCTGGCAATAACGGCTGACCGGCGGCGTCCGCGGCGCTCGGAAGCGCGGCCTTTTTCATGCGCGCGCCATGCACGGTCACAAAGCTCGGGCAAAAGCCTTCGAGACAGGAAAAGTCCTTGTTACAGGCCGATTGGTCGATACGGCGCTTGCGTCCAAACTCAGTCTCCAGCGGTTGCACCGCGACGCAGTTCGACGCTGTCCCGCAGTCGCCGCAGCCTTCGCACACGAGTTCGTTGATGATGACGCGCGCGTCCGGGTCGGGATATTGCCCGCGCTTGCGCCCGCGACGCTTTTCGGCGGCGCAGGTCTGATCGTAGATCAGAACCGTGACGCCCTCGGTTTGCGCCAGATCGCGCTGCACCTCGTTGAGGATGTTGCGGTGGTGGATTTTAAGACCTGGCGGCCAAGCGATCGTCGCGGGGTATTTATCCGGCTCGTCGGTGACCAGCGCGATTTTCTTCACGCCTTCGGCGGCGACCTGATGCGCGATCGCCTCGACTGTGAGTTCGCCTTCATGCTTCTGGCCGCCGGTCATCGCGACGACGCCATTGAAGAGAATCTTGAAGGTGATGTGCGTTTTGGTGGCCACCGCGAAACGTATGGCGAGCGACCCCGAATGATTATAGGTGCCGTCGCCGAGATTTTGGAACACATGGGCGCGCGTCGAGAAAGGCGCCTCGCCGATCCAATTGGCGCCCTCTCCGCCCATATGTGTGTAGCCCTCGGTCGAGCGCCCCATCCACTGCGCCATGTAATGGCAACCGATGCCGGTGTAGGCGCGCGCGCCCCGCGGAACATGGGTCGAGGTGCTATGCGGACAGCCCGCGCAAAAATGCGGAACGCGCACCGTCACCTCGGTGATGCCAGCGCGCTTTTGCTGCAAGGCCTCGAGCCGCGCGACGCGACGCTCCAGCTCCTCGCCTTGCTGATATTTCAACAGCCTGCGGCCGATGGCTATGGCGACGTCATTGGCGTCGAGCGCGCCCTTGACCGGAAACAGCCATTGGCCGTTCTCGTCCTTCTTGCCGATGCACAGCGGCTGATTGGGCGCGCCGTAGAGTTGCTCGCGCAGCTGCGTCTCGATCAGCGAACGCTTTTCCTCGACGACGATGATGAGATCGAGCCCACGGGCGAAGTCGCGCAAGCCTTGCGGCTCCAGCGGCCAGGGACAGGCGATCTTGTAAAGCCGAAGTCCGAGATCATTGGCCTTGACCTCGTCGATCCCGAGATCGTCGAAGGCCTGACGCACGTCGAGATAGGACTTGCCGACCGTGATAACGCCAATCTTCGCGTTGGGCCCGCCCGTGGTGATGATCTTATTGAGACGATTGGCGCGGATAAACGCGAGCGTCGCGTCGAGCTTGCTCTCTTGAAGCCGCGCCTCTTGCGCCAGCACGGGGTCGGCCGGCCTAATGTTCAACCCGCCCAGCGGCATGAGGAAATCGGTGGGAGTCACGACTGTCACGCGGCCAAGCGAAGCATCGATGGAAGCCGTGGATTCAACCGTGTCCTTGAGACATTTGAGCCCGACCCAAACGCCCGCGTAACGCGACAGCGCATAGCCATAAAGCCCGTAATCCAGGATCTCCTGCACCCCGGCGGGAGAGAGTATGGGCATCATCACGTCGACGAAATGAAAGTCGGACTGATGCGCCGTGGTGGACGACTCCGCCGTGTGATCGTCGCCCATTAACGCCAGCGCGCCGCCAAAGTGCGAGGAGCCCGCGAGATTGACATGGCGCAGCACGTCGCCGCTGCGATCGACGCCTGGACCCTTGCCATACCAAAGCGAGAACACGCCGTCATATTTGCCTTCGCCGCGCATCTCCGCCTGCTGCGCGCCCCAGATCGCGGTCGCGGCCAGATCCTCGTTGAGGCCCGGCATGAACAAGATGTCATTCTTTTCGAAATAGGGCTTGGCGCGGTGCATTTGCGCGTCCACGCCGCCGAGCGGCGAGCCGCGATAGCCCGTGACCAGACCGGCGGTGTTGAGGCCGGCGCGGCGATCCATCTCCTTTTGCATCAGCAGAAGACGCACGACCGCTTGCGTCCCGGTCATCAACGCGCGCGTCTTGCCAAGATCGTATTTATCCGCGAGCGTCGACTCGTCAGTGGCGACTTCGTTGTTCAAGGCGCCCGCGAGACTGTCCGCCATTCCTGATCTCTCCTGCGATTGAGCGCATCGTCGCCCAAAGCCCATCGGCGCCAGCCCTTCGCCCACCAGAAGACGCGGCGACCGTCGGCGCGATCCCGCGCGGGCTCTGTCATGGCGTTTTGTTTGGCGGACCCCTCGAGTTCCACGAAACTATTAAGTAGCGTCCGGGACAATCTCGCCCCATGCCCGTCGCGCCTCATCGCGCCAGCCGGCCCAAGCGCCCAAGACGCGGCAATTACGCCGTCATATTGTATGTCGGCCGCGCTAACCCTTTCAAGGACGCTTATGCTACTATAGCGCTCCGGGGTAAAGGGCGCCGTCAGCGCCCTTATTTTGCCCCCTTCGCCACATAGTCGTCAGGAGTCGATGACCTTCCAATTCAGAGATAAGTTCAATCTATTCGCGCGCGGCGTGTTTTGGCGCGCGCTGACGGCCGCGTCGTTGGCGGGCAGCGGCTCGGCGACCGCGCATCCGCATGTCTGGGTCGCCGTGCGTAGCGAGGTGGTGTTCGCCCCCGACGGGAAAATCATCGGACTGCGCCACGCCTGGGAATTCGACGAAATGTACTCGGCTTTCGCGGTGCAGGGTCTTGGCAAGGACGGCAAAGCGCCGACGCGCGAGGAACTGGCGCCGCTCGCCAAGACCAATGTCGAGTCGCTGGCCGAATTCGAGTTCTTCACCTTCGCTAAACAGGGCGGCGCCAAGCTCAAGTTTTTGGAGCCGACCGAGGTCACGCTGGAGTCGGACGAGAAAAAGATCGTCACCTTGCGCTTTCTGCTGCCGCTGGAAGCGCCGGTCTCCGCGCAAAAGCCTTTTTCTTTCCAGGTCTATGATCCGACCTACTTCGTGTCCTTCAACTTCGAAAAGCAAAATCCGGTCACGTTGGCGAAGCCGCCGATCGGTTGTTCGGTCAGCGCCGTCGAGCCAAAGCCGCTCGTCGCGGACGAAAATAAAAAGCTAAGCGAGGCGTTTTTCCAGAATTTTTCGCCCGGCGCGGATTTCGGGATAAAGCTCGCGACCCGCGTCATCGTGGCCTGCCCGTGACGACGGCGAACGGCCGTCTGGCGCTCTCGCTGTTGCTCGCCCTTTTGGCGCTCGGCTGCGCCGACTGCGTGGCGATGGCCCAGGCAGGCCGCAACCCCTTCGCCATCGCCGGAGGCGAGGCCGCGGGCGCCGCGACAGGCTTGGCGGGAGCCATTCTCGCCTGGCAGAACAAATTTCACATTGAACTGCAAACCGCCGCCAAGGCCCTCAAAACCAGCGGCTCCGCCTTCTGGACGCTGGCGGGGGCGAGCTTCGCCTATGGCGTGTTTCACGCCGCGGGTCCGGGCCACGGCAAGGCCGTGCTGGCCTCCTATATGATCGCCAGCGAAACCGCGCTGCGGCGCGGCATGATCCTCGCGGCGCTGGCCGCTCTCCTCCAGGGCTGCGTCGCGATAGTCTTGGTCGGAGCGGCGGCGGCGATTTTGGGCGCCACCGCGACGCAAATGAAAAGCGCGGCGAACTCGATCGAACTCGCGAGTTACGGCGCCATCGCGCTGCTCGGCGCCGGCCTCGTTTGGAAAAAGGGCTGGGCTTTTCTCGCCGCGGCGCGGGCGCCGCCCGAAATCGCCGCGAGCCGCGGCGGCTTTTACTGCGAGGCCGTGAACGATCCCTCGCATGTCCATTCGGCCAATTGCGGTCACCTCCACGCGGTCGACCCGACGACGTTGGAGCGCGATTTCTCTTGGTCTGGCGCGCTCGGCGCGGTCGTCGCCGCCGGGCTGCGCCCTTGTTCCGGCGCCATTCTGATTCTCGTCTTCACCCTCGCGCAAGGCATGTTCTGGGCCGGCGCGAGCGCCGTGCTGCTGATGTCGGCCGGCACGGCCGTCACGACAGGGCTTCTGGCGGCTTGCGCGGTGTTCGCGCGGCAAACGGCGCGGCGATGGAGCGGCCCCAGTCGGCGCTGGATCTCGCTCGCCGGCCGCGGAGCCGAATTGCTCGCGGCGGCGCTGGTCATGGGACTGGGCCTAGCGCTTCTCGTTGGCGCGAGCCTCAACGCGGGCGCCTGACTTACTCTGGATTGCTGCGGTGCGGCGTCAAAGTCTTTCGCGCACCGACTGTTTGCTTCGCTACATACGCTATCTTTACGAGAAGTGATTCTCTATCGATTGAAGCGTTACACGGCGAAAGGCGATACTCTCATGACCGGTCCAAAGATCGCGGACGATCCTTATGCCTCGCGCCCCTGGCTGGCGTGCTATCCGCCTTATGCCCCCGCCGACATTGACGAAGCGAGCTACTCGACGCTCAACGCGATGTTCCGCGACACCGTGGCGGATTATGGCGATCGACCGGCCATCGAGAGTTTTGGCGCCACAGTGACCTACGCGGAACTCTCCCGCGCCGCGGAGGCCGTCGCTTCCTGGCTGCAGGCGCGTGGGCTCGAAAAGGGCCAACGCGTCGCGATCATGTCGCCCAATCTCGCGACCTATCCCGCTCTGGTTTTCGGCACTTTGCTGGCCGGCGGCGTCGTCGTGAACGTCAATCCGCTCTACACGCCGCACGAACTCGAACATCAGATCAACGACGCCGGCGCGCGTTTCATCTTCGTCCTGGAGAATTTCGCGCACGTGGTCGCGCACGCTTGGCCAAATATGCGTGTCGAACAGGCCGTCGTCACCGCTCCCGGCGATCTCCTCGGCGTCAAGGGCATCCTCGTCAACGCCGTGTCGCGCTGGGTCAAGCGCGCGGTGCGCCCCTATGCGCTGCCGGCGTCGACCCGATTCGCCAACGTGTTCCGTGAGGGACGCAAGCGCCCGTTTCGGCCGGTCGACGTATCGCGCGACGACATCGCCTTTCTGCAATACACCGGGGGAACGACCGGCGTCGCCAAGGGCGCCGTGCTGTTGCATCGCAACGTCGCCGCCAATGTCGCGCAAGCGATCGCCTGGGTCCGGCCGCTCGTCGTCGGCAAGCACGTCATGGTCACGGCTCTGCCGCTCTATCATATATTCGGCCTCACCGCCTGCTGTTTGCTGGTGACGCGCATTGGCGGCTGCTGTCTGATGATCGCCAATCCGCGCGACATCCGAGGTTTCGTCAAGACCCTGCGGAAATCGCAATTTACGATGTTTTCCGGAGTGAACACGCTCTATGCGGCGCTCGCCGACAATAAGGATTTCGCGAGCGTCGATTTTTCGCGTCTGGTCTTTTGCATCTCCGGCGGCATGGCCACGCAAGGCGCGGTTGCGCGCCGCTGGAAAGAGGTCACCGGGAAAGCCATCGTCGAAGGCTACGGACTTTCCGAAACCTCTCCGATCGTCACGTCGAATCTCGTGGATCTCGACGAATTTTCGGGCTCCATCGGCTATCCCTATCCTTCCACGCATATATCCATCCGCCTTGAAGACGGCAGTCCCGCGCCCTTCGGCGAGCGCGGCGAGTTATGCGTGAAGGGTCCGCAGGTGATGCCCGGCTATTGGATGAAACCGAAGGAAACCCGGGAAGCCATGACCGAGGACGGCTTTTTCCGCACCGGCGACGTAGCGATCATGCTGCCCGACGGCCAGATCAAAATCGTCGATCGTCTGAAAGAGATGATCCTCGTCTCAGGATTCAATGTCTATCCAAACGAGGTCGAAGACGTTCTCGCGCATCATCCCAAGGTCAAGGAAGTCGCGGTCATCGGCGCGCCGGACCGCCATTCCGGCGAAACGCCAATCGCCTTCATCGTCCCGCGCGACAATAGCCTTACCGTCGGCGAGCTCTCCGCCTTCGTGCATGAAAATCTGACCGGCTATAAGAGGCCGAGACATTACGAATTCCGCGAGAGCCTGCCAAAGAGCACGGTCGGAAAAATTCTGCGCCGCGTGCTGCGCGACGAATATGTGGGGCGTCCGGTGAACGAGCCCGACGCCGGATGAGAGCCGCGCCGCGCCGCCCTCACACGGGAAATTCCGCCGCCGCCTCGTCTACGCCAGCGTAAACGAGATCGAGTTCCTCCGCCTCGATACAATAGGGCGGCAGCACGTAAATCGTTTGTCCGAGCGGTCGCAGCAGCAGGCCGCGCGCGTTGAAAAAACGCAGCAGGTCGAGCCCGATCGAAGCGAGATAGCCGCGCCCGGGCGTCGCGAGATCGAGCGCCGTGATCGTCCCGAGGCGCCGAACATTAATAAAGCGCGGATCGCTCTCGAAACGGGCGAGGCGCTCGGCCTGCATCGCGCACAGTTTCGCGACCGCCTCGCGCGCGCCGCCGCGTTCCCAAATGTCGAGATTGGCCAGCGCCGCGGCGCAGGCTATCGGGTTGGCGGTATAGGAGCTTGAATGAAAGAACGCGCGCGCGCGATCGTCCGAAAGATGCGCGTCGAAAATCTCCTTGCCGCACATCGTCACCGCGAGCGGCAGCGCGCCCCCCGTGACGCCCTTGGCGTAACAGGCGATATCCGGGACAATTCCCGCCTGTTCGCAGGCGAACAGCGTTCCGGTTCGGCCGAAGCCAGTCATCACCTCGTCGGCGATGAACAGCACGCCATGGCGCGCGCAAATATTTTTCATTTCGCGCAGAGTCGACGCCGAGTAGATCAGCATGCCGCCCGCGCCCAAAATCAGCGGTTCGGCGACAAAGGCCGCCGCGCCGGCCCCGCAGGCCGCCTCCAGCGCGTCGAAACATTGCTGCTCGCGCCCCTCGTCCGGAAAGGGTATGCGCGCGACATCGAACAGCAGCGGCTCATAGCTGGCGTTGAATGGCGAACGCGCGCCCGTCGACATCGTGCCGATCGTGTCGCCGTGATAGCCATGCTCCAGCGCGACAATGCGCGCGCGCGCCTCCCCGCGATTGCGCCAATAACCCAGCGCCATTTTGATCGCGACCTCGACGCAGGTGGAGCCGCTGTCGGAATAAAACACATAGTCGAGACCTTCGGGCGTGATCTCGACGAGCCGCCGCGCCAGACGTTCGGCTGGCTCATGGGTGAAGCCAGCGAAGATAATCTGATCGAGCAGATCCGCCTGATCCTTGATCGCCCGCGTGATCTCCGGACGGCGATGGCCATGGGTGATCACCCACCAGGACGAGATCGCGTCGAGAAAGCGCGCGCCGTCCTCCGCCTCCAGCCAGCAACCCTCGGCGCGGGCGATTTTTATCGCGCCGGGTTGCAGGGCGTGCTGCGTGTAAGGGCGCCAGACAGGCGAGTTCGTGACGAGAGTCATGGCTTCGTTCCAGCGAAATCCGCGACGGAGAAAGCCTCGGCGAAGGTGCGCCGCAAAGTCTCGGGACTTAGCGGGTTAAGGTGCGGCAAGCGCCCGAGCATGGCGACGCGCCCCATGCGCACGATTGTGTTTTGCGTGTCTACGTTCGCGTCGCCGACAAAGGCGACTCCGCGCAACGGAATGTCGCGACGTCGCAGCGCCTCTATGGTCAGTAGGCTGTGATTGATCGTTCCAAGCGTGGTGCGCGCGACGATTATCGCGGGGAAGCGCCAGCGCGCCAAGACGTCGATCGTCGGCGTCTCGATTGTCAGCGGCGTCATCACGCCGCCCGCGGTCTCGATGATGAGTGGTCCGGCCGTGTCCGGCGGATCGAGCCGCGAGGGATCGATGGCGAGCCCGTCGAGCCGCGCCGCGAGATGCGGCGAAGCCGGCGTCTCGAGGCGATAAGCTTCCGGCAAAATCCGCTCGGACGAAAGACCGGAGAGGCGCATGACGCAGCGCGAGTCCGTCTCCTCCTCCAGGCCGGCCTGCACCGGCTTCCAGTAAAAGGCGCCGAGCGCGCCGACGAGCGCGGCGGAGAAGACAGTCTTCCCGACCCCGGTGTCGGTCCCGACGATGACGAAACGCATGCTCATAGCGCGTCCGTCCCTTCGGGGCGGGCTGATGCCGGCAATGCCGCCAGCTCTTGCGCAAGCAACGCGATCATCGCGTCGGTTTGCGCGTCGCTCACGTTCAGCGTCAGCGAAATGCGCAATCGCGCCGTGCCCTCCGGCACCGTCGGCGGGCGTATGGCGCGAATGTCGTGGCCATGGGCTTGCATCCGCTCCGCAAGAGCCAGCGCCCTTCTGTCGGAACCGACGATCACCGGCTGGATATGCGTGCCCGAAGGCTCGGCGCCCGCCAGGCGCCGCAGGGCCTCGCCCACGCGCCCCACCCGTTCGGCCAGCGCGGCGCGGCGGTCGTGCGCGCGCTCGACAACGCCAAGCGCGGCGCGGATCGCGGCGGCGAGCAAGGGCGACGGCGCCGTCGCGAAGATGAAGTTTCGGCAGCGATTGATCAAAAACTCACGCAGCACGCGCGGCAGACAGACCAGCGCGCCGGAAAGACCGAGCGCCTTGCCGCAAGTATGTAGGGTGACGACATTGTCCCGCCCTTCCAGCCCATGCGCCAGCCCGCGCCCGCCCGACCCCAGCACGCCAGTCGCATGGGCTTCGTCGATCAGCAAAAAAGCGCCATGACGCCCTGCAATTCCGGCCAGGGTTTCGAGCGGCGCGATGTCGCCGTCCATGCTATAGAGGCTCTCGACGACGATCCAAACCCGGCCCGCCCCGCTGGCGGCGCGGACCGCGTCCTCGAAGGCGCCGGTGTTATTATGCGCGATTGCGCGGCTTGTCGCGCGAGAGAGGCGCATCCCCTCGTGCGCGCTGGCGTGGATCAGCTCGTCGTAAAGAATGACATCGCCGCGTTGCGGCAGAGTCGCCAGCAGCGCCTCATTGGCTGAAAATCCCGCGCCGAAAAACAGCGCGCTTTCCGCTCCGAAAAACCGCGCCGCCTCTTCCTCCAGCGCCTCATGCTCGGGATGATTTCCGCGCAAAAGTCGGGAGCCTCCGGCCCCCAGCGGAACGCCGCGCGCCAGCGCCGCGCGCGCCGCCTCTCGATATTCCTCGGATTCGGCGAGGCCGAGATAATCATTGGAGGCGAAATCGAACCCGCGCCTTCCGCTGAGCGCGCGAAACCGGTCGCGCCCGCGCAGGGCATCGAGATCGGCTTGGTATGGAGCGAGAAAATCGGGGCGCGGCGAGGGCATTCTGGCTTGACGGCTCAAGAGGGGCGCGCTGAGTCCTAACCGGGCGAGGCGCGAAGGTCAAAGCGGGGCGGAATATTGTGCCGGGGCGTGGCCTTCAGCCGGCTCGGGCTCCGCCCTCTTGCAATCGCGACTCCAAGAGCCGATCTACTTCCCACAAGGAGCCCCGCGTGACCCTCTCGACCAAAGACGAACGTCCGCCCTCCCCTATCCCTTGGCCGCCGCTGCTGTTGATCGCCGTCATTATTGGCGGGCGGATGCTCGATCATTGGCTGCCCACGCCCTGGATCCCGGCCGATCTCGCGCATCCGGTCGGAACCATGCTGATAGTGCTGGGGCTCGCCAACAACGTCTGGTGCGCGCTGACGCTGCGGCGGCACGACACCACGATCTTGCCGCATCGCGCGGTCACGACGCTTGTCACCAGCGGCCCCTACCGCTACTCGCGCAACCCGATTTACATTTCCGAGCTGGTGATAACGCTGGGGTGCGGCCTGCTGCTTCGCTCGCCCGCCATAGTCTTGTTCATTCCGGCGCTGTTTTTCGCGCTGACAAAACTGGCGATCGAGCCCGAGGAGCGGCATTTGCACGCGAAATTCGGGCTCGAGTTCGAGCAATACGCCGCACGGACGCCGCGCTGGCTGTGACGGCGCCGTGGGAGTAGAGTTGATCCATGTTGGAATCCGCGAAGAACTCTTCTGTGACGACGCCTCTCGCCTTCGAGGTGCGCGGGATGAGCTGCGCCTCTTGCGTCGCCCATGTCGAAAAGGCCCTCCTTGCGACCGAAGGCGTCCGCTCCGCTAACGTCAATCTCGCCGCCGAGCGGGTCGATGTGGCGTTATCGCCGGACGCGCGAGCGGAGAAAATCGCGCGAGCGGTGACCGACGCCGGCTATGAGCCCGTCGTCGAGACACTGGAGCTGGGGGTGCGCGGCATGACCTGCGCGTCCTGCGTCGCCCATGTTGAAAAAGCGCTGCTGGCGACGCCCGGCGTGCTGTCGGCGAGCGTCAATCTCGCGACCGAACGCGCCAGCGTGCGCGTGCTTAAGGGGCCGGCGACGATCGAGAACCTCCGCCACGCCATCACCGAGGCCGGCTATGAACCCGCCGAGGTCGCGGGCGCCAGCGAGCGGGACGCGCGCGCGGAGGAATCCGAAGCGCTGTCACGCCGGTTAATAGTCGCCGCCGTTTTGACCGCGCCAGTGTTCGCGCTGGAAATGGGCGGTCATATGGTCCCCGCCGCGCATGAATGGATCATGGCGCATATCGGCCATGACGCCGTGCAATACATCTCGTTCGTCCTGACCAGCCTGTTGCTCGCCGGTCCCGGCCGCGCCTTCTACACCAAGGGATTCGCCGCTCTGGCGCGCGGAACGCCCGACATGAATTCGCTGGTCGCGACCGGCACGAGCAGCGCCTATCTTTATTCCGTCGTCGCCACCTTCGCGCCGACGCTGCTGCCCGCCAGCGCGGCGAATGTCTATTACGAATCCGCCTGCGTCATCGTCACGCTGATCCTATTCGGGCGCTTTTTAGAAGCGCGCGCCAAGGGCCGCGCCTCTGACGCTATTCGAACGCTGGCGAAGTTGCAGCCGCGCGTCGCCCATGTCGAACGCCATGGCGCGGCGCTCGACATAGCGACCGACGAAGTTGGCGTCGGCGATATCGTGCTGGTGCGGCCCGGCGAAAAAATCCCGACCGACGGCGTGGTCACCCGGGGCGAATCCTATGTCGACGAATCGATGATCACGGGCGAGCCGGCGCCAGTGAAGAAATCCGAGGGCGCGGCCGTCACTGGCGCGACCGTCAATACGACGGGAGCCTTCGCCTTCCGCGCGACCCGAGTCGGCGCCGACACGTTCTTGGCCGGCGTGATCCGCATGGTCGAGCAGGCGCAAGGCGCCAAATTGCCGATTCAGGCGCTGGTCGATCGCGTCACGGGCGTCTTCGTGCCAGTCGTGCTGGGCGTCGCCTTGCTGACCTTCGCGGTGTGGATGCTGATCGGACCCGAGCCGCGGCTCACCTTCGCGCTGGTCAATGCGGTGAGCGTGCTCATCATCGCCTGTCCCTGCGCGATGGGACTTGCGACGCCCGCCGCGATCATGACCGGCACGGGCCGCGCGGCGGAGCTTGGCGTGCTGTTTCGCAAGGGCGAGGCCCTGCAGACGCTGCGCGACGTGACCTTGATCGCCTTCGACAAGACCGGGACTCTTACGGTCGGAAAACCGCGACTGACCGATCTTTTCGCCGCGCCCGGCTTCGACGCCAACGACGCGCTGCGGCTCGCCGCGAGCGTCGAGGCCCTGTCCGAGCACCCGGTCGCGCGCGCGCTGGTCGAAGGCGCCAGGGCGCGTGGGCTGGCCCCCGCCCCATGCGCGGACTTCGCCTCGATTCCCGGCATGGGCGTGAGCGGGCTGGTGGAGGACAAAAAAGTCGCCGTCGGCGCGGAGCGTTACATGGCCTCGCTCGGCCTTGACGTGAGCGCCTTCGCGCAAGGGTCGGCGCGACTCGCGGGCGAGGGCAAGACGCCGCTGTATGTGGCGATCGACGCAAAGCCCGCCCTTTGGCGCTGGCATCCTTCGGGCGGCCGGCGCGTCGCGGCGGTTTTGAGCGTTTCCGACGCGATCAAGCCGACCAGCGCGGCGGCGCTCAAAGCGCTGCACGGCATGGGCGTCAAGACCGTGATGATCACCGGCGACACGGAGTCCTCCGCGCGGGCCATCGCCGCGCAAGCGGGCATCGATGAGGTGATCGCCGGCGTGTTGCCGGGAGGCAAGGTCGCGGCGCTGGAGCGGCTCAAGGGGGCGCAAAAAATCGCTTTCGTCGGGAGACGGCGTCAATGACGCGCCGGCGCTGGCCGCCGCCGACGCCGGCATCGCCATCGGCACCGGGACCGATGTCGCCATCGAGGCGGCGGATGTGGTGCTGATGTCGGGAGACCTCGCCAAGGTTCCGGCGGCGCTCGCGCTCTCGCGCGCGACGATGCGCAACATCGCGCAAAACCTCTTTTGGGCCTTCGCCTATAATGCGGTGTTGATCCCGGTCGCCGCCGGCGCGCTGTATCCGGTTAATGGAACATTGCTGTCGCCGATGCTTGGCGCCGGCGCCATGGCGCTGTCGAGCATTTTCGTATTGACCAATGCGCTGCGGCTACGCCGATTCGAGCCGCCAAATGTTTTGGCCGCGGCGGCGCGGCCCACGCCCACGCCGCCACCAGAGGAGAGCAAGATGAGCACGGTTTTCGACGTGAAGGAAATGACCTGCGGCAATTGCGTGAAGCATGTGACCAAGGCCGTGCAGGCTGTGCAGCCGGGCGCCGAGGTCAACGCGGATCTCGCCACTGGCAAGGTCACCGTGACGCCCGCCCCAAAGGATCCCGCCACCATCGCCAAGGCGATCACCGACGCGGGCTATCCGGCGCAAGTTGCTCAATAGCGATGGAGGGCCGCTTGTCATTGCGCGGCCGATTTGTTAGACGCTGAGCCGCCGGCGCTTCGCGAAGCGCCCATGCGGTCGTGGCGGAATTGGTAGACGCGCTAGCTTGAGGTGCTAGTTGGGCAACCAGTGGAGGTTCGAGTCCTCTCGACCGCACCAAATCTGACGATCTGGAACGTTTGGCGGAAAACTCTGGATGCGGTAGTTGCCTTAGCCGCGATTCTGTCGGAAATGCGCGCGGTTTTCAGCGTTCCTCCGATCCTCCGTCGCCATGCTCGTTCGCTGGCCCCTTCCCGCCCAGCGTTTTGGCGATGATCGGCTCGGTCGTCGATTTCCAGTCCGGCCCCGCTTTCTCGACCGGCGTCGGGCCGGCGCCGGCGACCATGTGCACGACCTTAAACCCCTTGACTTTCAGCGCGCGCAGGAAATCGGGGAGCATTTTGGCGGTGCTCGCCTTGGAATCGTGGAACAGGATGATTCCCTTGCCCGCCTGTTCCAGCCGACCCATCACCAAATCGAGCTCGGCTTGCGGCGTCATCGTCCGCCAGTCCGACGCCCAGAGATCCGAGCCGAACACCGTCATGCCACGCCCGCGCAAATAGTCGAGCAGCACGGGCGAATCGGCGAAACCGGGAAAGCGGAAAAACGGCGTGCGCGGCTTTCCGGGAGCATCGCCATAGGCCGCCTTGTCGACGGCGACGATCCCCGCATCTATGTCGGCCTTGGCCGCCTCCGGCGACATCAGCCGCAACGTGCGAGCCGGATGGCTGTTGGAATGATAGCCGACGCTATGCCCCTCCGTCACCTCGCGTTTCACCAAGGCTGGATTGGCGCTCGCATTATTGCCTATGATGAAAAAGGTGGCTCGGACGCATTGGTCCTTGAGCGCGCTCAACACGAGCGGCGTCGTTGGCGCGGGGCCGTCGTCGAAGGTCAGCACCACTTCGTGATCGCCAAGCGCCAGCGTGCGCGGGTAGCTTTGCAGCCCGAGCGCCAAGCCCTCGCCGCCATCAACGGCGATTTCCCGCGCCGTGCCCAGTTTCTCTGGGCCGCAAGAGGCGAGCGGCGCCGCGGCGGCCGGCATCCCGGCGAGAGCGGCGAGGATCGAGAGAAAACAAATCCGATTGGACGACATTAGGGCGCTTTACTGTTTTGAGTTCGGGCTAGAGCGGGTTATGCACCCGTGCGGACGGCAGACGGATTCCGATATGGCCCTCGATCGTGAAGAATTGGAGACCGGCGCCGAGATTTTCCGGGACGAGGCCGGCGAGCCTCGCACGGATTTCGTGGCGAGCGTCGAAAAGGCCGTCGCCGGCGGGGACGCCGCCCGCGCGCACGACCTCGTGGGCGCGCTGCACGAAGCCGATGTCGGCGCGCTGCTGGAGTTGCTCGATCACGAAACGCGGCCCAAGCTGATCGAGCTGATGGGCGCGGACTTCGATTTCGCCGCGCTCACCGAGGTCGGAGAAACGACCCGCGAGGATATTCTTGAGGAACTCCCGGTCGAGACGCTTGTCGAGGGCGTGCGCGATCTGGAGAGCGACGACGCCGTAGCCATTCTGGAAACGCTCGAGCCCGACGAGCAGGCGGAGGTTTTGGAGGCGCTGCCGGCACATGAGCGTGTCGTGCTGCGCCGCTCGCTTAACTACCCCGAGGACAGCGCCGGCCGCCTGATGCAGACGACGCTGATCGCCATCCCGACTTTCTGGACCGCTGGTCAAGTGCTCGATTTCTTCCGGGAAACCGATCCCGATATTCTGCCCGACAGTTTTTTCGAGGTTTTCGTCGTCGATCCCGGCTATCGTCTGCTCGGCACGGTGTTTCTCGACGCGCTGGTGCGCGCCCGGCCCAACCGACGCGTCGACGAGATCATGGAGGCGGACCGCCGCCGGGTGACCGCGACCGAGCAAAGCGCCGAAGTGGCGCGGATGTTCGAGCGCTACAATCTGGTCTCGGTTCCGGTCGTCGACGAGGCCGAAAGGCTGGTCGGCGTCATCACCATCGACGATATCGTCGACGTGCTGCAGGAAGCGGCCTCCGAGGAGATCAAGGCGCTTGGCGGCGTCAATCCGGAGGAAGAGCTTTCCGACGACTTCTGGCAGACCGCCAAAAGCCGCTTTCTGTGGCTCTTGGTCAATCTGGGCACCGCCTTCGTCGCTTCCTCTGTTTTGTGGCTGTTCGAAAGCCAATTGCAGCAGATGGTGGCGCTCGCGGTGCTGGCGCCCATCGTCGCCAGCCAGGGCGGCAATTCGGCGACGCAAACCATGACCGTGGCGGTTCGAGCGCTGGCGACGCGCGAATTGTCGCGCTCCAACGCGACGCGCGTGATCCTGCGCGAACTCGCGGCGGGCGCGGTGAACGGCTTGGGGTTTGGCGTCATCACCGGCGTCGTGGCAGCGGACTGGTTTCAAAACATTGGCATAGCGCCCGTCATGGGGCTCGCCATGCTCACCAATCTCATTGCCGGGGCGCTCGGCGGCATTCTCGTGCCCCTCGTGCTCGACCGCTGGAAGATCGACCCCGCGGTTTCCTCCTCGGCCTTTGTCACGACCGTGACGGATGTTGTAGGCTATGGGGCGTTCCTCTCTATCGCCACTTTCTGGTTCCATCTTTTTTGAGCCAAAGTGGCCATCGCCCACGCTTTAACGTTCCGTTACCGCTTAGGGGGTAATTTGATGCAATGTACGCTTTAGCTTTCCCCGCACGCAAGCGCGCCGTGACGGCCGCGTTGCTTCTCCTCTTCTCCTTCCTGGCCGGCTGCGGCGGAGGGCTTGATCCCTCCTACAGCCCGCGCGCGGCGAGATTTTCGACCAGCGCCCCGCTCACCCACGCGAAAAAGGACCCGGATTTCCTGGCCTATGCGGTGCCGGAGTCCGATCTCCATCAATATCCCGCGACGCGTAGCGCCGAATATGCCGTTCATGGCGTCGATGTTTCCAAATATCAGGGCAATATCGATTGGGAGGCGGCCAAGGACGCGGGCGTCGCCTTCGCCTTTATCAAGGCGACCGAGGGCGGCGACGCCGCGGACTCGAAGTTCCTGCGCAACTGGGCTGGCGCCAAGGCCGCCGGGATTCCCCGCGGCGCCTATCATTTCGTCTATTGGTGCCGGCAGCCGCATGAGGAAATCGGCAATTTCGAGAGCGTCGTGCCGGTGGAGGCGGACGCCCTGCCGCCCGTGCTGGACGTCGAGGCGACGCCAACCTCCAGAACCTGCAAGCGCACGCTTTACCGCGAGGAAGTCCTCGCCGACATGCGCAAGATGCTGGAGGAAATGGAGCGTCATTACGGCAAGAAGCCGATCATCTATTCGTCGGTCGATTTCTATCAGTCGATCCTGCACTCGAACGCGTTGGCGGAATATCCGATTTGGGTGCGCTCCACCAAATATCACCCGACCGTGCGCTACGGCGACCGCAAATGGACTTTCTGGCAATATCGCTCCGACGGCAGCGTGCCGGGCATCCCTGGCTCCGTCGACCAGAACACCTTTCACGGCACCCAGGAGCAGTGGCAAGCCTGGCTGAAGGAACAGACGCGGGGATGAGCGGAATGCTCAAAAACCGTAAGCGAATTGCAAGAGAACCTGGTGGCGCTCGTAGTTCGCGAGATTCATGCGGCCGGTGAACAGTTCAGGGACTTGCGCGGACCACGCCGCCTTGACGGTCAGGTTCTCCTGGAGCTTCACATAGAGGCTTGGACCGATATAGAGGGCGCGGTCGCCCGACCGCGCGGTCAGGTTTTGCGCGGCCCAACGAAACTCGCCGCCAAGAAAAATCCGATCGCCCAGCGCCCCGGCGAGCGCCGCCGAGATTTCGAACGGCTGGGCGCTCTGCCACAACCCCGCGACAGTGCTGAAGGTTGGGGCGACGGTGGCATTGACGGCGGCGTAAAGCTGGTTTGGGATAAACATGTGATCGGCCAGCAAACTAACCGGCAGCGTAAAGGCCTGCCCCTGCCCCGGCGTCGGATCGTTGACGCGCCGCCACGTCGGGGCAAGCGACAAGGTTAGCCCAATAGGGGCGCAGTCATGCTCGGAGAATTGCCACCGGAATTCGCTGGTCAATCCGCCCTGTCGCAATCCCGTCCGGTCGAGGTAACCAGGCGTGTCGTGGACACTGTAATAGTCAGTCACTATTCCGACCGACGCCCGGAAAGATTGCTCGACGCCATAGCGGAAGGACGATTTCATTGGTCAGATCCGCGAAATCGCCCTGCTTGCCCAAACGTCCGATGGTGATGCTTTCCAGCTCGCTTTCGCCTTTGTCGCCAATATCGGCGCCTTCCGTGAAGCCGAAGATGTGCTCGGAATCCACATTGGAGCCGGCTTGCTTCTCCTGAGCCAGCGCGAGGCTCGACAGGAGCATAACCCCGACAGTCAGCGATCCGGGAACCTTTGCAACCATAACCCGCCTCAGCTCACGGGAAACGCCACCGCTCCCATAGCCTAATCGCCTCCCTCGAGCATAGCCAAGGCTAGCCACGCCGCCAAATATGTTGTATGCGCCCAGCATGAGTTTTCGCTGCTTGCGCCCCTGGAGGGCGAGGCGCATCCCGGAGAATGAGATAAATGGCCGTTCCGAAAAGAAAAACCTCGCCGATGAAGCGCGGGTTCCGCCGTTCCGCCGACGCGCTCAAGGCGCCGACCTATGTCGAGGACAAGGATTCCGGCGAGTTGCGCCGCCCGCATCACATCGACCTCAAGACCGGCATGTATCGCGGTCGCCAGGTGCTGAAGGTCAAGTCGGCGGAAGTCTAAAGCCGGCTAGAACTCTTGACCAAAAAAGCGGCGCCCCCGCGAGAGGCGTCGCTTTTTTATGCCCAGTCAGCGGCCCGCCTGCGCATGGGCGAGCATCGGCATCAGCAGCGCGCGCGGCGTCAGGCGGACGAAGATCAGCATGATCTTGTTCATCAATCCCGGCACGACGACGCCGCGCCCGGCCATCAGCCCCTCGTAACCCTGCCGCGCGACCTCGGAGGCCGGAACAAGCGCGGGCTTCATCGACGACATCGCCCCCGTAAAACCGAACCCCGCGCGCGCCTGGAAACCCGTCTCCACCGGTCCGGGACAAAGGCACGAGACCTTCACGCCCAGCGGCGCCATCTCCTGCGCCAGCGCCTCGCTGAAGGAGCGCACATAGGCCTTGGTGGCGTAATAGATTGCGAAATTCGGCCCCGGCATGAAGGCGGCGATCGACGCGACGTTGAGAACAGCTCCCCGCGCCGCCGCGATTTCTCTTTGAAAACGCAGCGTCAGCTCGGTTAGCGCCCGCACATTGAGATCGACCATCGCCAATTGTTCGGCGACGCCCAGGCCGATGGCGGGACCGATGAGCCCGAAGCCCGCGTTATTGACCAGAATTTCCACGGTAAGCCCGGCCTCGCGCAGCGCCTGCTCCAAGGCGTCGGCGGCGCCGACGGCGCAAAGGTCCAGCGCGACGACGACCGGCTTTTGCGCGCCATTCGCGGCGATCTCCGCGCTCAAGGCGTCGAGCCGGTCGCGGCGACGCGCCACCAACACGACCACGTGCCCCTTGGCCGCGAAAACGCGGGCCAGTTCCGCGCCGATGCCCTCGGAAGCGCCGGTGACGATGGTCGCCTTGCGCGGGTTTGTGGATGAAGTCATTAACGGCTCCTGTAAGTCGCCTCGGTTTAGGGTTTCGACCAGGGTCCCGGCGGCGGCGACTTGGGCGAGGGCTCCTCCTTGCCCTGTTCCTCGGCCTCCGCGCGGGCGTCATGCTTCAGGTTCATGCGTTCTCGCGACGAAACGCCGAGCAGTTCGGCGACTCGCCAGACGACATTTTCCTCGAACTCGTGGATCGTCCCGTCGGCATAGGCCATGTCCCAGAGCATGGCGACGACTTGACGACGGCCATCTTCGTCCAGCGTGCGCTTCAACACGCTGGTGAAGCGGAAAAGGTCCACCGAGTCGCGCTCGCTCTCCGCCGCATGGGCGATAAGTTCGCGGGCCTGCGCCTTATCCAGGCCAAAGCGAGTCTCGACGATGCTTTGCAGGCGCGCGCGCTCCTTGTCGTCGAACTCGCCGTCGACGGAGGCGAGATGGACCAGCAGGGCGGCGGCGGCGAGCTGATAGTCGGAGGCCTCGAAAGGAGTCTCGCGCGGCGCGCCGCGCGCGAGGTCGCCGAGAAAGGTTTTGAGGGAGTCGAACATCGGCGCGGCCTTCGGGGTTTGCGAGTTCGCTGTCCTATAGAACAGCGCGTCGCGAATGTGTAGCGCGGCTCTCGAGCGACCGCGAGCGGCGCGAAAGAAAAAGTTTACTTCAGCAATGTTCCTTGTGTTTCGGCTAACCATGATCGAGCGAAAACTACTGCTTCAATATCAAATAGTTACGTTAAGCTTTACGGCAAATGGCCTCTGCTCGCGCGGCGCAAACGGATTCCTTGCGATTCCACGATCCATGATCGAGTGGAAAACATTACATCACTTATTTGCCGGAAAATCTTGAATAATCGCGTCGACATCGAACTTCTTCCTGACGAGATTCTCGAACACCTTGCGCGTGTCTTCGGCGGTGGGCTCGCAAGCAAATAAACAAAAGGCCTTCGCGGGCGCCGCGGCGAGCATCGTCGCGAACAACGCCAATGCGATGACTTTCAAGTTAATCATGTCGAACGCTCTTTCGGTTTCTGGTGAGCGGCGCCGCCAGAACCCTAACCGCGGCGCCATCGCGCTCACGGCGAAATCGCCTGGTCGATGGAGTGGCGCGCGTTACGCCGAAGGCTTTTTCTTGTCGATGAAGGCGTGCTTGTAATACAAGCCGAAACCGACGAGACCGGCGGCGGCAAGAACAAGGGCGGTATAAAAGTTCTTGCTCGCCGTTTCCCCGACCGCGAAAGGAAAGCGCGAGACATATTCCTTCGTCCCGTCGTCGCTACGGGCTTTCACAAGACCAATGAAGTTGCCCTGTTGCTTGAAGTCATAGTCGAAATTCAAAGTGCCGGTCTTGTATTTCTTGGGAGCGACGTAAGTTTCGGTGTTGGCGGCCCGGCGTCGCCTTCGCCTCGCGTCGCGCCCCCTCTTTCCGTGCCGAATATACCTCTGGAACAGGGCAGCCCCGGCCGGAAAACGTGAACCCAAGCAAGCATCACGCGAAACAGCCACGACAACGGCATATCCATCGTGACGCGATATGTTTATCGATCGTCAGCCGATATATTGCAAGCCGCTCGATTAGCGGTATGATCGCGGCCAACGCCTAATACAGGTCGCCTCGCGCATTTCAACAGGCTGGGAACAGGCGCCGTGTCGGAAAGATAGGCGCCGCCCTTTTTGGAGGACGGCGTGGCTGCTTGCGGGTCGTGGCGGCTACATGGCCATGGACGACATTGTGGGGGTTAGTGACGATTTCTACGAACTCGACCAGCGAGGGCCCCGAATCCATCGGTATGGAGCCGACGCAAGAGGAACTGGAAGCTCTCGCTCGATTTCGCGTCGCGTTGCGACGGTTCTTGGCTTTCAGCGAACAGGCGGCGGCCGAAATTGGTTTGACAATGCAATGGTATCAGGCGTTGCTCGTCATCAAGACCTTCCGCTTCGGCGACCACATCAGCGTCGGTGAATTGGCCGCGCAACTAATGATCCGCGATCACAGCGCCGCGGAGCTGGTCTCGCGTCTCGTTCACGCCAAATTGGTCAAACGCAAGACCGATCCATCCGACCGTCGTCGATCGCTCGTGATCATGACGCCGTCGGGCGATCGGCGCCTCGCGCAGCTCGCCGCGGTGCATCTGGAGCGGTTGAGGGAAAACAATGATGCGCTCCTGAATCTCTTCAATGTTGGCTCGGAATGACGCCGCGCCTTGGAACGTTGACGCTCCGCGCCAAGCGTGGCGCCGCCTTCGCGATTAATTTATCGTTCCGGGGCGCTCAGTCGTGGCGATTGGCCGTCGCGACTCGCGAGAGGCGTCTCGTCCTTCAATTCGACGCCGGTCAGGTTCCGGCGACGCGCTTCGTTGCATAGATAGAATAACCGTTGCGCGGCTTCCGAATAGGACATTCCCCGCGAGCGAATATTGGACAGGCAATTGCGCTCGGCGTCGTTGCGGCCGACGCGGGGCGCGAAGGTGAGATAGACGCCAAGACTGTCGGGAGAGGAAAGACCGGGACGTTCGCCGATCAACACGGCGACGAGTTTAGCGCCGAGAATTTCGCCGATTTGATCGCCGATCGCCACGCGGCCCTGTTCGACGACGACGACGGGCGCGAGCTTCCATGAACCCTGTTGAAACGCTGGCGTCGCCTCGTCCAGCAAAGCGATCGCGTGGGACGAGACAGCGCGCGCCGAAAGGCCATCGGCGACAACGAAGACAATGTTGTAGTCGCCAGCCAAAGGCGCGAGACGCTCGCGCGACGCTTCATCGAGTTCGCGGCCAAGATCGGGCCGCAGCAGATAAGTTCGGTGATCCCGCGCGGCGCTGGCGAGGCGAAGGATTTCGAGACCGCGCGACCGTAACGCCTCGATGAGCGTCTCGACGTCCAGGCGCTCGTGCACGGCGTCGCGGGCTTCGGCGTGATCGAGTTGAAATTGCAGATTGGCTTGCGTCGCCAGCGCCAGGCCGGCGCGCGGCAGAAAAATGCGCGCTGGCGTCGCGGCGCGTAAACTCGCCAGTTTGTCGCCGCTCTCCGGGAGATTCTCGGTCATCGTTCACGCCTTTGCGAGCAGCGGCAGGAGGGCGGCGGGCAGCGCCTGGGGTTTTGGCGAACCGTGCTCGTCCATCGCGCCCATGCTGTCAAGCCATCGCGCGAATTCCGGCGCCGGCGCCAATCCCAACATGCGGCGAACCGCGAGCACGTCATGATAGGACGTGCTTTGGTAATTGAGCATGATGTCGTCCGCGCCGGGAACGCCCATGACATAATTGACGCCGGCGACGGCGAGCAAAGTCAAGAGATCGTCGATGTCGTTCTGATCCGCCTCGGCGTGATTGGTGTAGCAAGCGTCGCATCCCATGGGCAGGCCCAGGAGTTTGCCGCAAAAATGATCCTCGAGGCCGGCTCTGATAATCTGCTTGCCATCGAAGAGATATTCCGGGCCGATGAAGCCGACGACGGTGTTGACCAGCAACGGCCTGAACAGCCGCGCGACGCCATAGGCGCGAGCTTCCAGCGTCTGCTGATCGCAGCCGTGATGCGCGCCAGCCGACAGCGCGCTGCCCTGGCCGGTTTCGAAATACATCACATTGTCGCCGATGGTTCCCCGCCGCAGCGCCAGTGCCGCTTCATTGGCTTCGCGCAGCAGCGCGAGATCGACGCCAAAGCCGCGATTGGCGCTTTGCGTTCCGGCGATCGATTGAAACACGAGGTCGACCGGCGAGCCGCGCCGCATTAGTTGAAGCGTCGTCGTCACGTGAGCCAGCACGCAGGATTGCGTCGGTATGCACAGCGTCTCGCGCAATTCGTCGATGAGACGCAAAAGCTCGTGGCATCGCCGCGGATCGTCGGACGCCGGATTGATCCCGATCACCGCGTCGCCATTGCCGAGCAGCAGGCCGTCAATCGCGCTTGCGAGAATGCCCTTGGGATCGTCGGTCGGATGGTTCGGCTGGATGCGGGAGGACAGCCGGCCGGAGAGCCCCAATGTGTCGCGAAACCGCGTCACGACGCGGCGCTTCGCGGCGATCGCCATTAGATCCTGATTGCGCGAAATCTTGGCGACCGCGGCGACCATTTCCGGCGTTAGCCCCGGCGCCAGGGCTTTGAGCGTTTCGTCGGTCGCTGCGTCCGAGAGCAGCCAGTCCCGCAACTCCCCAACCGTGAGGCTGGCGACGGGCGCGAAGGCCCCGGCGTCGTGACCATCGACGATCGCCCGTGTCACCTCGTCTTCCTCATAGGGCACGAGCGCCTCGCGCAAAAAGGTCGACAAAGGCAAATCCGCGAGCGTCATTTGCGCGGCGACGCGCTCCGCGGCGCTCGCGGCCGCGACGCCCGCGAGGCAATCGCCGGAGCGCAACGGCGTGGCTTTCGCCATCAATGATTTCAGGTCG
>CAVZKF010000041.1:0-29998 GCA_963775775.1 uncultured Alphaproteobacteria bacterium | reverse complement strand
GATAGAGGCGTCGCCGTGTCGCTGGAGGGGCCGGGCGGACCGATCCGCGCGACGCCGTTTCGGCTGGATCACGGCGACATGGACGCGCTCGGCTTTCGCATCGACAGTAGGAGCGGCTCCCTGGCCTATACGCCCGATCTCAATGCGATCCCGCCCGAGAGCGTCCAATATCTCGAAGACCTCGATCTGTGGATCGTCGACGCGCTGCGCCACCAGCGGCACGGTTCGCACTTCTCGGTCGGCCAGGCCTTCGAATGGATCGACCGCCTGAAACCGCGCCGCGCGGTGCTGACCGACCTCCATGTCGATCTCGATTACGCGGCGCTGACGGCGCTTTGTCCGCCCAATGTGACGCCGGCCTTCGACGGGATGCGGCTGGCCGTTTGAAGCTTTCTTAGCCGAGAATTTAAGTCGTCCATTAGCCACGCCGAGGAACTCCTCGGCGCCGAGCGCCCTCCGCGTGATAGCCTTCATGCGGCGTCCCAAAGCGCCAAACGCGAATGGGAACCGTAGCTTATCGCGAAAACCGCGCCAGCGCCCAAGCCGTGGTATTTAGTTCCATAATACAGATTATGCGAATCCGAGATATGGACCCCCGTCCGAAAGTTCAATGCTCTCCCCCGATCGCGCCGCGAGCATCCCAGAGGACGCCCGGCGCGATAAGGGCGAAAAGCCTGCGAGAGATTCGTGGTCCGACGTTTCTCCTACGCCGCCGGCGCGCTCGCCAATCGAAGGAGA
Organism: uncultured Alphaproteobacteria bacterium; assembly: GCA_963775775.1. Taxonomy (GTDB): domain Bacteria; phylum Pseudomonadota; class Alphaproteobacteria; order Rhizobiales; family Beijerinckiaceae; genus Methylocystis. The sequence goes on along the minus strand of CAVZKF010000041.1, from coordinate 29,260 downwards.
GCCACAGCTGCATCCAACCGCGCCAGTGGCTCGAGCGTTTCGAGGACTTGCTGTTTCTGGGCGACGGAGCCTGGCGCCCATTGCGCGATCATGTCGGCCAGCGCGTCTGGCCGCGTGATGCTTCCCATGCGGGCCATCACACGCGACCGTCGCTCCAGGTCGTGGCTGGGGAGATGCGGCAACCCATCGGCGGAAGCCTGGAACGCCTCAATGGCCGCGCGCACTTTTTCCGCGGCGGCGGCCACGTCCCCGGGCTCGTTGCGGATAAGCCGAGCCTCGGCTCGCAGGCCCCCTCCTTCATCGACAACCTCAATCAACCGCGCGCGCTGACGACCGCGCAGGGTCAACTTGATCGCGCTGTTGGGCGGCGCGCCCACGGGCGTAAATTGCGCCATGTCGAGTACGTCGGCGACGACGCCTACGTCGAATATGCCCTCGCGCCCCGGATTCTCGTAGCTATAGTTTTTCTGGGCGACAACCAGAACCTCGAGCCCGCCTCGACCCGCCTCGGCCACCGCCTGCTTGGACATATCTCGAGCGATGTACAGCGGCACGGTTTCCTTGGGGAAGAGCACGACGTCACGGGCGTGCAAGAGCGGCCCGGCCCAGCGGTCGGAGGCGACGCGCCCGGAGGCCTCGGGGATCGGCGTCGCACTGTTCTCGATCAACGCCGCGAGGACATTCCAGTCCTTCGCGCCGAGAATTCGAGCGGTTATCTCCAGGCACTCGGAGTGAGTAAGCGTTAGGCCTTTGGGGGCGATGGCCGATCGTAGGGTTTGCGCCATCGCCTTCGCATCGCGAAAGTCACGCATGGGATCACCTCTGCTTGGCGGACGAGATGATCAGGCGCTTGCGTTGCTGACGCGTCCGCTTCCGCAAAGGGGGCGGTTACCGCGATACGTTCGCCATACCCTGAGGCGCAAGCAGCAGGCCGTATCAGCCCTTCGAAAAAGCTGCCACGTTCAAAAGCCGGCGTCAATCGGAAACCGAAAAGACGTCTGGGGATTTGTCAGGGTTGGCCGCCGCTAGCCGATGAGCAGGCTCGCTTTTTTCGCTTGGGGCGGGAAATTGCCGCGAAAAACTCTGGCCAAACCAGGCGGATATCTGCTAGACCTGTAACGGCGCGGGACTATATGGCATTCAACTGGCACATCCCCTTTCATACCAGCCGGCGGCTTCATCCAGCCGGCGCGGTTATGCTTGGGCGCATTGCGTATGGCATAGCGGTCTTGCCGTTTATGGCGGAGACGAGCAGGTAACATGAGCAAAGGTAAGGATTTCCGGGGGCCCAGGAAGCGCGGGTTCGATGACGACGGTCCCTACAATTACGATTCCCAGCGACCCAGCCGGCCGCCGCGAACACCCTTCGGAGGGGGCGGATTTCCCGAGGCGCCTCCCATGTCCTCGAACGAGCCCTCGATCGACGCCGTGGTGAAATGGTTCAAGAACGACAAGGGCTTCGGCTTTGTCGAACTCGGCAATGGCACCGGCGACGCCTTTCTGCATATCGGCGCCGTGCAGGCGGCGGGATATGAGACGCTCCCGCCGGGCGCGAAACTAAAGGTTCAGGTGACCAATTCGGTCAAGGGTCAGCAGGTCGCGCGCGTTCTGGAAGTCGATCTCGCGGGCGCCGCCGAGCGGGCGCCCCCGCCCCCGCCCCGTAGTGGCGGCTTTGGCGGCGGCGGCTTCGACAGCCCGCGTCCGCGCCGCGCCGCGCCCGACCCGTCCACCGCAGTGACCGTTAACGGCAAGGTCAAATGGTTCGACGAAACCAAGGGCTTTGGCTTCGTGCAGTCCAACGACGGCGGCAAGGACGTCTTCGTCCATATTTCCATTCTGTCGCCCTCCGGCGTCAGCCGCCTCGCCGAAGGCCAGCCGGTGACGATGCAGGTCGTCGACACGCAAAAGGGGCGCGAGGCGCTGTCGATCACGCTCGACTAATCCTCGACGCAGCAATTCAGCGCCGCGACGCTCCAACGAGCCTCGCGGCGTTTTTTATTGGCGCGTCCGCCTTCCGCGGCAAAACTGAGGCGACTTCACGATGAACATCGCGCGCTTGATCGAGATCATGGCGGCCCTGCGCACGCCGGGAACCGGCTGTCCGTGGGATCTCGAGCAGGACTTTAGCTCGATCGCGCCCTATACGATCGAGGAAGCCTATGAGGTCGCCGACGCGATCGAGCGCGGCGACCTGGACGATCTGAAGGACGAATTGGGCGACCTTCTGCTCCAAGTCGTGTTTCACGCGCGCATGGCCGACGAGGCGGGCGTCTTCGCCTTCGACGACGTGGCGGGCGCGATCTGCGAAAAGCTGATCCGCCGCCATCCCCATGTTTTCGGCGGGGCGAACGAACTCAGCCCCAACGGCGTCGCGGCGCGGTGGAGCGAGATTAAAGCCCTCGAGAAGGCCGCCCGCGCCGCGCGGCGGGCGGCCAGCGGCGAGACGCCGCCGCGCGAGAGCGTGTTGGACGGCGTGCCAAGGCCCCTGCCCGCGCTGACGCGCGCGATAAAGCTGCAGGAAAAAGCCGCGAAGGTCGGCTTCGACTGGGCCGACGCGCGCCTGGTGCTCGACAAGCTGCGCGAGGAGACGCTGGAGGTCGAGGCGGAACTGTCAAACGAGCCGGGCGCGGCGCCGACGAAGGCGCTCAGCGAAGAAATTGGCGATCTGCTGTTCGTCGTCGCCAATCTGGCGCGCCACGCCAAGGTGGACCCCGAACAGGCCCTACGCGCCGCCAACGCCAAATTCGAGCGGCGGTTTCATCACATCGAAGCGAGGCTGGAGCAAGCGGGGCGCTCGCCGGCGGAGGCGACGCTGGACGAGATGGAGGCGCTGTGGGTGGAGGCGAAGGGGTTGGAGGGGAAATAGGGGGCTTTGCCCCATAAAGCGAGGGTTGAGTTCATGAAACCGGAAGCTATGCGCAGCCGTTACAGCGCCAGCGCGCAATTTTTTCACTGGCTGTCGGCGTTTTTGGTTGGGATCGCCTGGCTTCTAGGCCAGTTGCGCGATGATTTCGAGCGCGGCTCGCCGCGCCGGATCGTCGATTTTGTCCATGTGTCGTCCGGCCAATTGATCGTCGCTCTGCTGGCGCTGCGCATCATATGGCGCTTTATCGATCCGCCGTCGCCAGAGGCGAGCCCAGCCGGCCTCTGGGCCGATCGCGCCGCCAAATCCGCGCATATCCTTCTTTATGTCCTTTTGATCGCCGCGCCGGCGGCGGGCGTGGTGACGCTGTTCGCCGACGGCAAGCCGCTGCCGTTGTTCGGCCTTTGGGAAATCGCTTCCCCCTGGGCCAAGGACAAGGCGTTCGAACATTCCGCCAAGGAAGTGCACGAGTGGCTGGCCAACGGGCTGATCGTCCTCGCGGCGCTTCACGCAAGCGTGGCGCTCGCGCATCACTTCCGGCTGCGCGACGGCGTGCTGAGACGGATGCTGCCGCGATGGATCGCGGAGTGAAGCAGCGCCCGGGCGGGCGGCGATTACCGGAGAACCCGCTAAGCCACCCGCTCCGCCGCCGGAAACCTCCGCGCCAACTCGCCGTACCTCTCCGGCGCGACGCGCAGCAGCAGTCGCACGTCGCCCTCGGGCAGCGGCTCGCGCTCCAGCACTTCCGCATGGCTGTAGGCCCAGGCGAGGCCTTCGCCGTCGGCGCGGTCTAGCGTCAGCGCCAGCGTCACGCGGCCGGCGGCGAGCAGCGTCTCGACCCGCAGCAACAGCGCCTCGATCCCCTCCCCGGTCAGCGCCGAGACCAGCATCGGCCGCTCGGCGTCGTCGTCCCGCCGCGCGGAGAGCCGCATGCCCTCCAGCCGTTCCGGGTCGAGCGCGTCGATCTTGTTCCACACTTCGATGGTCGGCTTGCGGTTTTCGCCGGCGAGGCCGAGCTCCTCGATGATCTTCTCGACATCGCGCCCCTGCGCCTCCCAGTCTTCATGAGAGACGTCGCGCACATGCAGCACCACGTCGGCCTGCGTTACCTCCTCCAGCGTCGCGCGGAAGGCGGAGATCAGCATGGTCGGCAGGTCGGAGATAAAGCCCACGGTGTCGGACAGCAGCGCCCTGCCCCCATGCGGCAGCCGGATTTCGCGCAAAGTCGGGTCCAGCGTCGCGAACAGCAGGTTTTCGGCGAAGACGCTCGCCTTGGTGAGGCGGTTGAACAGCGTCGATTTGCCGGCGTTGGTGTAGCCGACCAGCGCGATCACCGGATAGGGCACGTCGCGCCGCGTCTTGCGATGCAGGCCGCGCGTGCGCTTGACCTTATCGAGCTCGTTCTCGATGCGGCGCATCCGCTCCTCGATCAACCGGCGGTCGGTTTCGATCTGCGTTTCGCCGGGGCCGCCAAGAAAGCCGAAGCCGCCGCGCTGGCGTTCAAGATGGGTCCAGCTGCGCACCAGCCGCGATTTTTGATATTCGAGATGCGCCAGCTCCACCTGCAGCGCGCCCTCCTTGGTGCGCGCGCGGCGCCCGAAAATTTCGAGGATAAGCCCGGTGCGGTCGATGACCTTCGCGTCCCAGGCCTTTTCGAGATTGCGCTGCTGCACCGGCGAGAGCGCGCAATCCATCGAGACGAGCGCGATCTCGCGCTCCTTGACGATCTCGCCGATTTCCTCGACCTTGCCCTTGCCAAGGTAAGTCGCGGGCCGCACCTCGTTCAGCGAGACGCCGATCGCGTCGACGATATCGAGGTCGATCGCCAGGGCGAGGCCGACGGCCTCGGCGAGACGCGCCTTGGGATCGCGGACGGACATATCCTTGGAAGGCCGCGTCGGATAGGGCCCCAGCACCAAGGCGCGCGTCTTGGCGCCCTGGGCGGCTTCGGACGTCTCCAAACGTCCTGATTTTTCGTCGCTCAACCGGTCCTATGCCTTTCCTTGACCTCTGGTTTCGTCAAAACGCGCCTGCTATCGCTTTTCGCCAACGCCGCCCTCGCCCTCCTCGCCGGGCTCGAACATATGTATCGGGTGGCCGGGCATGATGGTGGAGATCGCATGCTTATAGACCAGCTGCGAATGCCCGTCGCGCCGCAGCAGCAGGCAGAAATTGTCGAACCAGGTCACGATGCCCTGGAGCTTCACGCCATTGACAAGGAATATAGTGAGCGGGACTTTGTTTTTCCGAACGAAGTTCAAAAAAGTATCCTGCAGGTTCTGCGCGCGCTCCGACATTCGCTATCCTGTTCTTTTCGTTGAGCGGCGCCAAACGGCGCCGCCTCGAGTTCGTTGCCTCGACTCTAAGCCATAATCTTGCATTAGAGCGCGACTGCCGGAAAGGCGCAAGCCGCAACTCGTCCGCGAAGCGCGGAATTGCGGTGAAAATGCGGCCGATCCGGCCGAATTTCGGTTGACGCAAAGGAGCTTAGGGCGGTCGCGCGCGCCGCGAAACGCCCCCGTCATTCGATCTCCAGCGATTTCAGCTTGCGGTGCAGCGCCGAGCGCTCCATGCCGATGAATTCCGCCGTGCGCGAAATATTGCTCGAAAAACGGTTCAACTGCGCGATCAGATATTCCCGCTCGAACACTTCGCGCGCCTCGCGCAGCGGCAGGCTCATCAGCTTTTCGCCGCGCACGCCGGCGGGCGTCGCCGGAACCAGTTCGCCGACATCCGCCGGCAGCATCTCGGCGGTTATTTCCGTTCCGGCTTCGCCGGGCGACAAAATCATCAGCCTTTCGACATTGTTGCGCAATTGGCGAATATTGCCGGGCCAATCGTACATCTGCAGCACGGCCATCGCGTCCTCCCTGACGCGCCGGCGCGGGATGCCCGAGGCGACGGACATGCTCTCCATGAAATAGTTGATCAATTCCGGAATATCCTCGCGCCGCTCGATCAGCGAGGGCACGCGCATCGTCGTCACGGCGAGACGATGGAACAGATCCTCGCGGAGAGTCCCCTCTTCTATCGCCGACCCGAGATCGCGCGCCGACGACGAAATGATCCGCACGTCCACCTCGACCCGCTTCGTGCCGCCGACGCGCAGGAAAGTCTGGTCGATCAGCACGCGCAGGATCTTGGCCTGCGTGTCCTTCGGCATGTCGGCGATCTCGTCGAGAAACAGCGTGCCGCCATGCGCTTCCTCGAGCGCGCCGACTCTACTGCCGTCGGCGCGATCTTCGAGCCCGAAAAGCTCGGCCTCCATGTTTTCCGGGGTGATCGTCGCGGAGTTGATGACGACGAAGGGGGCTCCCGCCCGCGGCGACGCCTCGTGGATGCAGCGCGCCGCGAGTTCCTTGCCGACGCCCGGCGAGCCCGTGATCAACACCCGCGAATTGACGGGCGCGACTTTCGCGACCATTTGCTGCAGTTGGACGGCCGGCAGGGAGCTGCCGACGATACGGTCATGCGCGCCGGAGCGCATCCGCAAGGCCGAGACCTCGCGGCGCAGCTGATAGGCTTCCAGCGCCCGCTCGGCCACCAGCACGAGACGGTCGGCCTTGAACGGTTTCTCGATGAAGTCGTATGCGCCCATGCGAATGGCCGTCACCGCCGTCTCGATATTGCCGTGGCCGGAAATCATCACGACCGGCAATGTGCGATGCAGCTTCTGAATAGCTTCCAGCGCCTGCAATCCGTCGAGACGTGAACCCTGCAGCCAAATATCGAGAAAAACGAGATGCGGCCGCCGCGTGGCGATGGCGGCCAGGGCCTCGTCGGCGTCCTTGGCCACGCGGGTTCTGTGGCCTTCGTCGCTCAAAATGCCGGCGACCAGCTCCCTTATGTCCGCCTCGTCGTCGACGATCAGAATATCGCTCGCCATCACGCCCCACTCTTTTCGATACGCGAGGGCTGCTCGCTTCTCGACCCATTCTCCGCCACGACCGCGGGCGCCGACCCCGCCGCGCGCGCCGGGGCCATCGGCAGAAGCATGCGCACGCGCGCGCCCCTCCCGTCGGGCGCGTCGAGCAGTTCCAGCTTGCCGCCATGATCTTCGATGATCTTGGCGACAATGGGCAACCCCAATCCGGTCCCCTCGGCGCGCGTCGTCATATACGGCTCCAGCAATAGTTGACGGTTGACGGCGGGAAATCCCTTGCCATTGTCGATCACATCCAGTTCGGCCCATTGATCGCGCTGGCGCAAGGATATTCGCACGACGCCCTTATCGGCGGCCTGCGCTTGGTCTCGCGCGGAAATCCCCTCGATCGCGTTCTTCACGATATTCTGCAGCCCCTGGGATAATAGCCGACGGTCGAACATGGCGTGAAGCGCGGGCTGCGGCAGATCCTCCAAAATATCCACATCCGAGTTGCCGACCCGCATCAAGAAGGCGACTTGCCGCACGCATTCGCACAGGTCGTCCGGTTCGAGACGCGCCTTGGGCATGCGCGCGAAGGACGAGAATTCGTCCACCATGCGCTTGATGACGTCGACCTGCCGGACGATCGTGTCGATGCATTGGTCGAAGACATCGCGATCCGCGGAAATCAGCTTGCCATATTTGCGCTTCAGCCGTTCCGCCGAAAGCTGGATCGGCGTCAGCGGATTTTTAATCTCATGGGCGATGCGCCTCGCCACGTCGGCCCAGGCGGAACTGCGCTGCGCGGTGACGAGATCGGTGATGTCGTCCAGCGTCACCACGAAATTCGGACGCCCTTCGACGGCTCTCGCGGAAGTGACGCGGACATTGTAGGTGCGCTCGCTCACGCCGCGCTTGATTGTCAGCTGGCGTTGCACGGCGCGCGGAAAGGCTTCCGCCGCGTCCTTGAGGATCGGCGCGAGTTCGGGCATCGCCGCCAGCGCCTGCTCGCCGGCCGCGGCGCCCTGCCCGGTCGCGCGCAGCAATTCCGCGGCCGAGCGGTTGACGACATTGATCGCGCCATTGGCGTCGACGCCGATCACCCCCGCGGGCACGCCGGCCAGCACCGCCTCGGTGAATACGCGCCGCTCGTCGTTGATACGATTGGCCTCCAGCAGCCGGCTTTTTTGCAAATCCAGCTCGGTCGTCATCTTGTTGAACACGTCGCCGAGGCGCGCCAGATCGCCGTGCGAGCGATCCACGTCGACGCGCGTGTCGAGATTTCCCGCGGAGACCTGATCGGTCGCGGCGATCAATGTGCGAATTGGCGCGACGAGGCGGTTGGCGAAATCCAGTCCGACCCAGATCGACGACAGCAGCATGATCGTCGTGAGCAGCGCGTACATCGTGACGAAGGCGCGTTTCACCGTGACCCCGTAGGCTTCATAGGCGTCGTAATTATTGATGAGTATTTCCGCCTGCTGCGGAAATTCGACCGCGAAGGGGTCTATCGCGCGCGTGACGTAAAGAAAAGTGTCGGGAAAGGAACTGAGCGCGCGCAGCGCGACGAAAGTCTTGTCGTCGTCGATCAGCAGACACAGGCGTTCGCCGCGGCGCGCGTTCTCGAATTCCGACAAGGGCGGCGCGATGATGATGGCGGCGGAAGCGCCGGATACATCGACTCGGTCGAGAATCTCACCGCTTGGCTTGATCAGCGCCGCCGCCGAGAAATCCAGAAACTTCGCCCGCGAGGCGAAAAACTCGTGGAACTTCGAGCGGTCGAGCATGAAGGTCAGCGCGCGATCGAGGTCGTAGGCCGAAAGCTGCGCCTCCTGCAGCAGCGCGCCGCATTGCGTCTCCCGGAACACGCGCGCCGCCTCGGCCGTGTTGTGCACGAAGCCCTTGACGTTGGACATGAAGGCGGGATTGAGCGCGCGCTCCAGGCTGACCGAGCCGACCACCGCCAGCACCAAGGCGGGAACGAGCGCGATGACCGAGAAGAAGGCCACGGTGCGCACATGCAGGCGCGCGGCGGCCTCCCCGGCGCGCCAAGCCTTGAACAGGGTCCACGACTGACGGAACACCATGCCGGCGAGCAGCACCAGCGCGGCGCCGTCGACGCCGTAAAGCATCAGCAGCCTGTCGCTGGTCGGCGCGACCGGCCCCAACTCGGCCATGACCAGAAATGTCGCCAAGGCGCAGGCGACCGCGATCACCACCACGATCGGGCCGATCCACGGCCTGAACGATCGCTTCTGCCGGGGCGGCGTCCCCCCTTCGCTTGTTTCTCCGGAAACGGACATAGGTCTCTATATGCCGGGCCGCGAGCGGCGGCAATAAAGGCCGTGACTTCGCTTTTTCCCGGCTTATTCCTCGCGGCGGTAGAGCGTCCAGGCGAAGCCCGAAAGTCCCCAGGCCGGAAAGCTTTCATCGCGTTGGAACATCGTCGGGCAAGCGGCGGGGCCGGCGGTCTTTCGCGCGGGGAGATCCAACGGCGTGTTCGGCATCGCGACCGAGATGAGCCAATCCGGCGGCTTGGCGCACCAGTCCTGGTCGAGAACGCGCGTCGCGGGCGATTCCGGCGCGATCCGCCTCATATTCCACGACCGCCCTCGTTTCGCCCTTGGCGAAATCGGCGGCGTAGGTCACCGGGCCGCGCTCGCTCATTCGCTTGAAAGCCGCGACATATTCGCCGCGCCCCAAGGAAAAGAAGCTCGCCAGATTGGACGCCTGTCCCGCCACGATCAGCGCGAGAACCGCGATCGACGCGGCGCGAGCGGCGCCCTTGCGGCTCCATAGCGCGGCGAGGCCGTCGCTGGTCAGCAGCAGCAGGCCGACCGCCGCGGTCAAATGAAAGCGCGGATAAAACTGGCTGGGCAGGCGCAGCGCGACATGCGCCAGCGGCAGCCCGAAAACGGCGATCGCCGGAAACCAGCGCCGCCCCGCGGGAACGAGCGCCAGCATCGCCAGGGCGAAAGCGGCGGCGACGGCGACGACGGCCGCGTCGTCCATCGCCTGGGGAAGGCCGAGCACGGTCCGCGCCATGCCGGAAAGTCCTTGGCCGAGCAAGGCGAAGCTGAAGGGCTCCATCGCGCCGACGCGGAAATCGGGGGCGAAGGCGCCATGCACGAACAGGCCGACCGCCGGAAGCGTCGCGGCCGCCGCCGCGAGGCCAATAGGCAGGGAGCGCCGCAGCGCCGCCGCCAATCCCTCGCCGCGCGACCAGGATCGCGCGAAAAAGCTCGCGCAAAGCGCGGCGGTCGCCTCGACCATGGTGAGATGGAAGAAGGTTCCGACGCAAATCGCCGCGGCGAAGACAATGGTGTTCCTCGTCCTGGCTTCGCCGTCGAGGATCGCCAGCAGCGCGTCATAGGCGACGAGGACGGCGAGGATCATGCCGGCATAGCCGCGCGCCTCGGAGCCATAGTGCACGAAGAAATAGCCGATGGCCATGAGCAGCGCGGCGATGGCGCCGGAGGCGTCGCTAAAGCGCCGGCCGACGGCGCTCGCCGCGAGAATGCCCAATGTCCCCAGCAAAATCGCCGGCAGCCGCATCAGCAGGAATGGGCGCGTCGGGACCAATGAGCCAGATCCAGGCGGAATTAAAAAAATGATTGTTGTCGTGATGGACTTTGAAAAACACGTCGCCGAGCGATTTGACCGGCTCGAGCAGCCGCAAGGTCCAGATTTCGTCTAGCCACAAATCGCCTTTCGCCGCGACGATACGCAGGCAAAGCCCCGCCGCGACGGCGGCGAGGACGACAAGGCCGAGAGGGTTCGCGCGCGCCAGCGCCGCTCGCAAGGGAGCCGCCGGCGGGGAAGGAGATGGCGCGACGGGGTTTTTCAGCAAATTCATGAGCCAGTCTTCGTCGCGCGCAAAGGCGCGGGCGCGCCTTGCCGATCCGCAAGCTAAAAGACCCGGATTGACAATTTGTATACGGCGCCGCGGCGGTCGCGACCGCCGTTTCACGTCAGCAGTCGCTCGCGCTCCTACCTCGGCAGCCGCATCAGCCTGATTTCGAGATCGTTGACCTTCTTGCGCAAGGTGTTGCGGTTGAGGCCGAGCAGTTCCGCCGCCTTGATCTGGTTGCCGCGCGTCGCCGATAGAGCCGCCGAGATCAGCGGAATTTCGATCTCTCTGATGATGCGGTGATAGAGCCCCGGCGGCGGCAGGCTGTCGCCGCAATCGCGAAACAGCTTGGCGAGATGTTGTTCGACCGAGGCGGAAAGAGTCATCCCGCTTTCCAGCTCCGTGTCCGGCGCCGGCCGACTGCCCGTCGCGAGCTTTTCGGGCGCGCGCGGGCTATCCTGATCGAGTTCGGCCTCGATGAGCTGTTCGGAGACGACCTCCTGCGGATGCAGCGCCGTCAGGCGGCGGATCAGATTCTCCAATTCGCGGATATTGCCGGGCCAGCGATAGCGCTTCATCCGGTCAAGCGCCGCCTGTTCGATATATTTTTGCGGCAGGCCCTCGCTGACCGCGACCTTGAAGAAGTGATTGACGAGGTCCGGGATGTCCTCTGCGCGCTCGCGCAGCGGCGGCAGCCGCAGCGGCACGACATTGAGCCGGAAATAAAGATCCTCGCGGAACAGGCCCTGCTGGATGAGTATCCGCAGATCCTTGTTGGTGGCGGCGACGATGCGGACATTGGTCTTGATCGGCGTGCGCCCGCCGACCGTCGTATATTCGCCCTGCTGCAACACGCGCAGCAAACGGGTTTGCGCCTCCATCGGCATGTCGCCGATTTCGTCGAGAAACAGCGTGCCGCCCTCGGCCTGTTCGAAGCGCCCGGCGGAGCGTTGCGCGGCGCCGGTGAAGGCCCCCTTCTCGTGGCCGAATAATTCGCTCTCGATGAGGTCGCGCGGAATGGCCGCCATGTTGATGGCGACGAAGGGGCCCTTCTTGCGCTTGCCGTAATCGTGCAGCGCGCGGGCCACCAATTCCTTGCCGGTGCCGGACTCGCCGTTGATCAGCACGGTGAGGTCGGTCTGCATCAGCCGCGCGAGCGAGCGATAAATTTCCTGCATCGCCGGCGAGCGCCCGACGAGCGGCATGCCCTCGATCTCCTCGGCCGGGCCAGTGTCGCCGTTCTTGCGCGGCTCGGCCATCGCGCGGCCGACGATGCCGACCAGTTCCTTGAGGTCGAAGGGCTTTGGCAGATAGTCATAGGCGCCCCGCTCCGAGGCGCGGATCGCGGTCATGAAGGTGTTTTGCGCGCTCATGACGATGATCGGCAGCTCGGGCCGCAGCTTCTTGATGCGCGGCAGCAATTCGAAGGCGTTTTCGTCCGGCATCACGACGTCGGTGACGACCAGATCGCCCTCGCCCGATTGCACCCAGCGCCAAAGCGTCGCCGCCGTGCCGGTGGTGCGAACCTCGTATCCCGCGCGCGACAACGCTTGCGCCACGACCGTGCGGATCGCGGCGTCGTCGTCGGCGACGAGTATTTCACCACGGTTCATGAGCATTGTCCCCAGCCCCGGCCGGAACTCCGTCGCGAAAACGCCGATTCCGCCTGCTCCCTCAAACGCAAACAACACGAACGGTGGTTGATCGGCTCTTGGCGACGCAGCGATAACTGTTACTCTCCGACCTGTCATCGACGCTCTTAACGATACATGGGCATGAGTATTCGAAAGGTTGTTCTTCTTGGATGTGATTCGCATTCTATGACGCCGCCGTGGTCGTTGACGATCTTGGCCACTAGTGCAAGTCCGAGGCCAGTTCCGGAAGACTTAGTGGTGACGAAGGGTTCGAACAAATGTCCGGCGATGTCGTCGGGCACGCCGGGGCCATTGTCGCAGACCCGAAACTCCAGCGGCAGCCCGACCGGGCGCTTCGAGCCATGGGCGCGAAGACTGACGCCGGGGCGGAAGGCCGTGGACAGTTCGATCTCGCCGTCCACCGCGTCGCCAATCGCCTCGGAGGCGTTTTTGACGAGGTTCAGGAATGCCTGCACCAGCTGGTCGCGGTTTCCCGCGAGAGGCGGAAGCGAGGGGTCGTAGTTCTCGGTGAAGCGGATATGCCGCGCGAAACCATTGCGGGCGACCTGCTTCACATGGTCGAGCACGGTGTGGATATTGACTTTATCGCGTCGCAGCGGCCGTTGATCGGAGAAAACCTCCATGCGGTCGACGAGCCGCACGATCCGGTCCGTCTCCTCGCAGATCAGCCGCGTCAGCGCGCGGTCCTCGTCGCCAAGGCCGGTCTCAAGCAATTGCGCGGCGCCGCGAATCCCCGACAGCGGGTTCTTGATCTCATGCGCCAACATCGCGGCGAGCCCGGAAACAGAGCGCGCCGCGCCCTGATGGGTCAGTTGCCTGTCTATTTTATCGGCAATTGTGCGTTCTTGCAGCACAACCAGCACGGCGCCGTCGCTTTGAGCCAGCGGCGCGCAATGCACGTCGACCCTCCGGTCGCCACTCGGACCGGGCCGCCCCAGGTCGATTTTATATTCGTTGATCGCGGCGCCGCGCTCGCGCACTTGGCCGACAAGCGTCAAAAGCGAGGAGCCGAATGGCAGCAGACGCTCCAGCGTCTGGCCGATTAGCAGAGGCTTGCCGATCTCGAAAAAAGAACTCGGCGGCGGCGTTGGCGTCGACGATGACGCCATCCTTGCGCAGCGCGATGATGACATGCGGCAAGGTCTCCAGGATGCAAGAGCGGTCATCGCCGCCGATCACCCGCAGACGGGCGGCCAGCGGCGGCATGGTGGATTTCTCGGCCCGATCCGGCTTGGCGTTCATGCGGCTTCCTCGCGTTCGGGGATTGCAAACAGGCGCTCGATCAACCGGCGGACCTCTCGCGGTTCGTCGCTGACGACCAGGGCGCGGCGCGGCGCCCGTTCTTCTTCTCGCCTTCCAACGCCAGCATGGTCGGCGTAGGCGGCGAGATGCTTTCGCGCGTGACGGAGCCCCGGCCCCTGCCCCATCGCCGCGATTAGACTTTCCAAATGCTCCAGCGCCAGCGCGCCGCGCTCCTCGCGGGACGGCGGCGGGCGGAGCCGCCCAGTGACGAGAAAATGCGAGATGTCGCCGACCAGCCACGGGCGGCCAATCGCCGCGCGCCCGACCATGACCGCATCCGCGTTTGAGAGCCGCAGCATCTCGCGCGCGGCGCGTGGGCTGTCGCAATCGCCATTGGCGACCACGGGAATGCGCTACGGCGTCCTTGACGGCCCTAATCGCCGCCCAATCGGCGGCGCCGTTGTAAAACTGCTGGCGCGTGCGGCCGTGCACGGTGACGAGGTGAGCGCCCTCGGCCTCCGCCCGTCGCGCCAGTTCCGGCGCGTTGAGCGAGGCGTGATCCCAGCCGAGCCGCATTTTCACGCTCACGGGAATTTTGACCGCGCTGACGGTCGCGGCGATCAGCCGGCTGGCCTGGTCCAGATCTCGCATCAAGGCGGAGCCGGCGAGCCCGCCAGTGACCCTTTTGCATGGACAGCCCATATTGATGTCGATCCAGCCCGCGCCGGCGTTTTCGGCGTGGCGCGCCGCGAGAGCGATCCCTTCCGGGTCGCGCGCGGCGATCTGAACGACGCGGGGAGCCGTCTGGCGTTCCCGCGCGCCGGCGAGCCGCAGCCGTGTCTCCCGGTCGTCGCGGGAAACGCCCGCGGCGGTGATCATTTCGCTAAACGTCGCGCCGGCGCCATGACGCTCGGCGATCCGCCGCATGGCCGCGTCGGTGACGCCGGCCATCGGCGCGAGGAAGGCGCGGCCAGAGATCGCGAGCCCGCCAATTGTCAGCGGCGGGTTGGCGCGGGCGTCGCCCAAAGTTTCGGCAGTTGTCATCGTGCCTAGACTATAAGCAATTTTTGGCGGGTTGGCAATGTTTGTCGCCGGATGGGCGCGGAGTCAAATTGACGCCGCCGCCAAAACGCGACACAGCAGCGCCATGACAGCGTTGTTTCCCCTCGCCATCCTCACCGTCGCCGGCGGACGCGGCTCGCGCGCCGGCGAGGGAATACCCAAGCAGTACCGGTCCTTGCTCGGCGAAACCCTGCTCGCCCGCACGCTAAAAGCCCTGCACGCCGCTGCGCCGCAAGCGATGTTGCTGACGGTCATTCACGCCGACGACCGCGTGCTTTACGACGCCAGCGTCGCCGGGCTTTCCGCCGATTTGCGCGAAAAATTGCCGCCGCCGGTCATCGGCGGCGCCTCGCGGCAAACGAGCGTCCGCAACGGGTTGGAGGCGCTGCAAGCGATAGAAAAACCGCCGGAAATCGTGCTGATCCACGACGCCGCCCGACCCTTCGCCGATGCGACGCTGATCGCCCGCGCGATCGACGCGGCGCGGGCGCACGGAGCGGCGGCGCCGGGCGTGCCGCTCGCCGACACGATTAAGGAGATCGACGCCGCCGGCACGGTGGTCGCGACGCCCGAGCGGGCGCGGCTGCGCGCCGTGCAGACGCCGCAGGCCTTCGATTTCGACTTAATTTTAAAGGCGCATCGCGCGGCGGCGTCGCAGGCGCTGGAGTTCACAGACGACGCCATGATCGCGGAAAGCTCCGGCTGCGCCGTGCACATATTCGAGGGCGATCCGAGCAATTTCAAACTCACCTCCAGGGAGGATTTTTTGCGCGCGGAATCCTTGTTGCTCAATGACTTGCCGGATATTCGCACCGGACAGGGCTACGACGTCCACGCCTTCTCGGCGGGCGATCATGTCTGGCTCGGCGGCGTCTCAATTCCCCATGATCACGGGCTCGCCGGCCACTCCGACGCCGATGTGCTCGCTCACGCCATCACCGACGCCATTCTCGGGGCCATCGCCGAGGGCGACATCGGCTCGCATTTCCCGCCTTCCGATCCTCAATGGAGAGGCGCTAAGTCCTCGATTTTTCTGGCGCATGCGGCCGATCTCGTGCGCGCGCGCGGCGGGATGATCGCCCATATCGACGCCACAATCGTCTGCGAGGCTCCCAAAATCGGGCCGCATCGCGAGGCGATCCGCGCCAGTCTCGCCGAGATCGTCGGCGTCGACATCGACCGCGTCGCCGTCAAGGCGACAACCTCGGAGCGGCTTGGGTTCACCGGGCGCCAGGAGGGCATGGCGGCGCTGGCGCTCGCCACCGTCCGGCTGCCGGGATAGGCTCATGCGCGACGCGCAAAAACGCGCATTGGCGCGCGAATTATTGGATCTGGCGCGCAAGGGCGCGCATATGATCGCCACCGCCGAGTCCTGCACCGGCGGGCTCGTCGCCGGCGCCATCACCGACCTCCCCGGCGCCTCGGAAATTTTTGATCGCGGCTTCGTCACCTATTCCAATGCGGCAAAAGTCGAGATGCTTGGCGTGCGAACCGAGACGCTCGACGCCCGCGGCGCCGTCAGCCGCGAGACCGCCATCGAGATGGCCGAAGGCGCGCTAAAATTTTCGCGCGCGACGCTCGCCGTTTCCATCACCGGAATCGCCGGCCCCGATGGCGGCTCGGCCGAAAAGCCGGTCGGCCTGGTCCATTTCGCCTGCGCGGGGCCGGATGGCGCGCGGCATGTCGAGCGGCGCTTCGGTCCGCTCTCGCGCGACGAAATCCGCGCGGCGGCCGTCGCTCAAGCCTTGGAAATGCTGATAGATTCCGCTCAGCCGCGGCCATAGACCTGATCGGCGCGCTTGACAAAGGCGTCGCTGTATTTTTGGAAGGCGGCGTCGAACATCGCGCCCATCAGCAGGCCGAGCGCGGCGCTCTTGAACTCATAGGCGATGAAGAATTCGACGACCGAGCGCGCCTCGCCCCTTGGCCCCGGCGGCTCGTCGCGGAAAGACCAGCGATTGTCGAGCTTTTTGAACGGACCGTCGATATATTCGACGAGTATTTCGAGCTTATGCGCGTTGCAGGTGACGCGGCTCGTATAACGTTCGCAGATCGCGCGAAAGCCCACCTGCATTTCCGCGACGATGACCTCGATCCCCTCGCCCATCGGCGTGCGGCGGCGCACCCGCATCCCCTCGCACAGCGGCACGAATTTGGGGTAGGAGTTGACGTCGGATACGAGGGCGAACATTTCGGCGGCGGAGTGGCCGACCTGGCGGCGGTTGCGAAAGCTCTTCATGCGAAATCTCATAGAGCAATTTTTCGCGGGGCGTTAGAGGCGGAAAAAAAATCGTTAACCGCTCGCGAGACGAACATGATGCAGCTTCATGCCATTAATGGAGGTAGTCGCGATAATGCGAGCGAATTGGTCTTGGCGATTTATTCGCTATCGGCGTCGCGCCAAATGTTCGGCGCCGGCCGGCGCATTGTTTGGTTTTTGTTGTCTCCCATCCATAAACTTCCGGCTTAACGCCAGGCGGCGCCTTCTGGTCCGGAGCTTGAGAACCAACTATCTGGTCTAGATTATCATTTTTCGCCAGCAACCGCCGGCTTCATTCGAAAGCGCTCCGCGCCGCGGCGAACGCCGCTTTCGACGTAATCCTAAATGGCGACTATCCAAAATATTGTTTCGGCGCTATCCTAGTATCAATCAAGTGATGGTGGGAGGAACGCCATGACGAATATTGTAGTATTAGCGGTTTTATTCGCCGCGGGAGCCGTTTTAATTTGCACGACTTCCGTCAGCGCGGAAGTGCCCGTGACCATTCGCGGCGGGCCGGTTCGGTGTTTCGGTTGCGGCGGTCCGCAGCCAATCATCGGTCACCCGGCGCCGATCGTCCCGCCGATCATTGTCGGGCCGATTGTTGGGCCTCTAAGCCCGGGGCCTTTTGGCCCTGGCATGGGCGGCCTTGGCCGCCGCTGAAGACGGTTAAAAGGAAGTTCTCTCTTGCCCGAAGGCGCGCCGTCCGCCGAAAGGTGAAAGCGTCCGGCGGGACGGCGCGCCAGTCTTTTCGTTTTCATCTGAACGCTCGCAACACGAATAGTTTAGTCTTCATGATCGAATGGCCGCGGATCGCGCGAAAGCTCAGCGGGGCGCCGCTACGTAATGCGGCGCTCCGCCAATGGCGCGAGACGTGGATCAATTTGAATTTCTCTTCTTGCGGCCCAAAGCGCGTCCTCGGCCCCGGCGCCGGCTTCACGCCGAAACCGAAAATAAACGCCGCGACACTTTGGCGCTCCCGTCGAATTAGCCGGTTTCCTCCTCCGGACTCGCCTCTCGAAGCAACGTCAGCTAGATTGCCCAAGACTAACGTATTCCGCGCCTAATTTTCGTTGGGATTGGAGATCGTGATGGGGCTCGTTCGATCCGCTTTCTTAGTGTCTGGAATATTCGCCGCTTTCCTGGTCGCGTGGCCGCCGGAACCGGCGGCCGCGCAGCAAGCGGCCGGCGCGCCGGGATCGCCGAGCGCGACGACGACGATCAACGGCGAGCAGATTCCGCCCAACCCACAAAAATTCCAAGGCAAGATCGAGCGCAACGCCGCGCAATCGAAGCCCTATTGGCCGGCGCGCGTCGTGCCGCCGAAGGGCGCGCCCAACATTCTACTCATCATGACGGACGACACGGGTTTTGGCGCGCCGTCGACTTTTGGCGGCGTCGTTCCGACGCCGAATCTCGACCGGATCGCCAGGGACGGCCTTCGTTACACCAATTTCCATTCGACGGCGCTTTGCTCGCCGACCCGCGCGGCGCTCATTACAGGCCGCAATCATCATTCGGTCGGCTTCGGCGTGGTGTCCGAGCAGGCGACCGGCTATCCCGGCTATGACTTCGATCATCACCCGCGACAAGGCCACGATCGGGCGCATTCTGAAGGACAACGGCTATCGCACCTCCTGGTTCGGCAAGGACCACAACACGCCGGAATTCCAGGCGAGTCAGGACGGTCCCTTCGATCAATGGCCGATCGGCATGGGCTTCGAGTATTTTTACGGCTTCATCGGCGGCGACGCCAACCAGTGGCAACCGAACCTGTTCCGCAATACGACGGCGATTTACCCTTATGTCGGCAAGCCCGGCTGGAATCTGATCACCGCGCAGGCCGACGACGCCATCTCCTATATGAAGCGCATCAACGCGCTGGACCCGGAACAGCCGTTCTTCCTCTATTACGTGCCGGGCGCGACGCATGCGCCGCATCACGCGACGCCGGAATGGATCAAGAAGATCGGCGACATGCATCTGTTCGACAAGGGCTGGAACGCGCTGCGCGACCAGATCTTCGAGAACCAGAAAAAGCTCGGCGTGATCCCGCAAGACGCGAAAATGACGCCCTGGCCGCATGATCTGCTGAAGAACTGGGACGAACTGACGGCGGACGAGAAGAAACTGTTCATCAAACAGGTCGAGGTCTACGCCGCCTATCTCGCCTATGACGACAACGAAATCGGCCGCGTGATCCAGGCGGTCGAGGATATGGGCAAGCTCGACAACACGGTGATCATCTACATCAGCGGCGACAACGGCTCTTCCGCGGAAGGGACGCTGATCGGCACGCCAAACGAGGTCGCTTCAATCCAGGGCGTCGAACTGCCGGTCGAGGCCCAGCTCAAATATTTCTACGACGTCTGGGGCTCTGACCAGACCTATAATCACATGGCGGTGCCGTGGACCTGGGCCTTCGACACGCCCTTCTCCTGGACCAAGCAGATCGCTTCGCATTTCGGCGGCACGCGCCAAGGCGTGGCCATTTCCTGGCCGAAGGTCATCAAGGACAAGGGCGGAATCCGCACCCAGTTCCATCACGTGATCGATATCGTGCCGACGCTGCTCGAGGCGACGGGAATCAAGGCGCCGCAGGTCGTCGACGGCATCAAGCAGAAGCCGATCGAAGGCGTCAGCATGATGTACACCTTCGACAAGGCCAACGCCGACGCGCCGTCGCGCCACCATACGCAATATTTCGAGATGATGGGCGACCACGCCATCTATCACGACGGCTGGATCGCCAGCACCAAGGTCCAGCGGCCGCCGTGGCAAGTCGTCGGCGCGGTCAGCCAGGACCCGTCGAACTTCCCCTATGAGCTCTACGATCTCAGCAAGGATTGGACGCAGTACGAGAACGTCGCCGACAAGTATCCCGCGAAGCTGAAAGAACTCGAAAAGCTCTTCTGGACCGAGGCCGCCAAATACCAGGTTCTGCCGCTGGACGCGTCAGTGGCGGCGCGAGTCATTACGCCTAAGCCCAGCCTCACCGCCGGGCGCACCGTGTTCACTTACTCCGGGGAAATGACAGGCACGCCGAACGGCGACGCGCCGAACCTTCTCGACTCCTCCTATAACTTCAAGGCGGAGGTGGAAATTCCGCAAGGCGGCGCGGAAGGCATGATCGTGACGCAGGGCGGCCGCTTCGCCGGCTATGGCTTCTACCTTCTGAAGGGCAAGCCGGTGTTCCTCTGGAACCTCGTCGACTACAAGCGCATCCGTTGGGAGGGACCGCAGGCGCTCTCGGCCGGCAAGCACACGCTGGAGTTCGACTTCAAATATGACGGGCTCGGCATCGGCACGCTGGCGTTCAACAGCATGAGCGGCATCGGGCGCGGCGGAACCGGCGTGCTCAAGGTGGACGGCCAAGAAGTGGCGCGCCAGACAATGGAACGGACGATACCGCTCATTTTGCAGTGGGACGAAAACTTCGACGTCGGCGCCGACACCGGCACGCCAGTGGACGATCACGACTATCAGGTTCCCTTCCGCTTCACCGGCAAGCTCGACAAGCTGACGCTGACGATCGATCGGCCGAAGCTTTCGCCCGAGGACGTGAAGAAACTGATGGACGCGCAGCGCAACAACCATATGAGCGAATGAGCGAGCCGCGGCGAGGCGACATGGGATGAGCGTCCTGCTCCATGTCGACTCGGCGGGCGATCGACGCAACGCCGGTCGCATGGATTTGGATGGAGAAGCGGGACGCATGAATTGCCGCGTTCCGCTCCCGTGCTGGTTCGCCGGAGGCGTTTTGGCCCTTCACGGAAATGCCAATCGGCTCGCCGCCCCGCGCCGCCTTGCATTCCCCCTCCCCGCGCTTCAGATTGGCCGCGCCCGAATGTTTTTCACATGGGCGGCAGACAATGGCTTCGGCGCGATGTCGCGCCGGGATCGTTTCGACAGTGGAGACTAGATATGGCGACCAAGAGCGATTTTACCGCCGACGAGTGGAAGACCTTGCTGGAGAGCCCGCTTTTGGCGGGGTTCGCCATCACCGCCGCCGATCCCATCGGCTTCTTCACGACGATCAGGGAAGGCTGGGCCGAGGCCAAGGAGCTGGCGGCCGCGAAAACCACCGCCAGCGACGAATTGATCAAGGCGGTGGCGGAGGATTTGCTGACATCGGAGGGGCGCGCCGCCGCCCGCGACGGCGTGCAGGCTCTCGTCGCCGGCGCTCAGATCGGCGAACTCAAGGACCGGGCGCTCGGCGGATTGAAGCGCGCGGCGGCGATCGTCGACGCCAAGGCGCCTGCCGACGCCGCGGCCTTCAAGACCTGGCTCGGACACATCTCCCAGCTCGTCGCGGAAGCCGCGGGGAGCGGATTCCTGGGCTTTGGCGGGGTCCAGGTCAGCGACAATGAAAAGGCGACGCTCGCCGAGATTCATGGCGTGCTAGGCGTCTGACGCCAATCTTCGCGAGTTCAAGCCGCCGTCGGTCAGGCCGCCGGCGGCGGGTTTTTTTTGGCGGCGCGCTTTTGGCGCAGGCGTTCGAAATCCGCGCCGGCATGATGCGACGAGCGCGTCAGCGGCGAGGCCGCGACCATCTCGAAGCCCTTGGCGTAGGCGAGCGTCTCATACGCCTTGAATGCCTCGGGGGTCACGAATTCGACGACCTCGTGATGCTTGCGCGTCGGCTGCAAATATTGGCCGAGCGTCAGGAAGTCCACATCGGCGGTGCGCAGATCGTCCATCACCTGGGCGACCTCGCTCCGCGTCTCGCCAAAGCCGACCATAAGCCCGGAT
The DNA here is from genome assembly GCA_963775775.1 of uncultured Alphaproteobacteria bacterium. Classification (GTDB taxonomy): domain Bacteria; phylum Pseudomonadota; class Alphaproteobacteria; order Rhizobiales; family Beijerinckiaceae; genus Methylocystis. Next base: position 7,711 of record CAVZKF010000041.1, on the reverse strand, counting down.
TTGGTGAAGATCGCCGGGTCGAGCTCCTTGACCCGCTGCAACAGCCGCAGCGAATGGAAATAGCGCGCCCCGGGCCGCACGCCGGGGTAAAGGCCGGGCACGGTTTCGAGATTGTGGTTGAAGACATCCGGGCGCGACGCGACGACCGTCTCCAACGCCCCGGATTTTCGCAGAAAATCCGGGGTCAGGATTTCGATCGTCGCGCCCGCGCAATGGGCGCGGATCGCCTCGACCGTCCGCGCGAAATGCGCGGCGCCGCCGTCGGGAAGATCGTCGCGGTCGACCGATGTGACGACGACATGCGCGAGCTTTAGATCGCGCGTTGCCAACGCGACGCGCTCGGGTTCGCTGGGATCGAGCGGGGCCGGCAGCCCGGTCGCGACATTGCAGAAGGCGCAGGCCCTTGTGCAGACCTCGCCCATGATCATGAAGGTCGCGTGCTTGTGCTCCCAGCATTCGCCGATGTTGGGGCAGGCCGCCTCTTGGCAGACGGTGGAAAGCCCCCTCCCCTCGAGCAGCGCGCTGGTCTCGCGCCACGGCGCCGAGCCCGGCGCCTTGACCCTGATCCATGCCGGCTTGCGCGACACGGGATTATCCGGCCGATGCGCCTTCTCGGGATGGCGCTCGCGCGGCTCGCTTTGGCGGCGCGGATCGTCGTGGAGGAGATCGAGGGTTTTTGGCATGGGGCTCCCAGTGGCGAGGCTATGCGCTTAGGTAAGCCGCGAAGCGTGGCGGAGCAATGTTGGCGCTAAACATTCGCCTGATTAAAAAACCACACGCATTATGGTTAATAAATCACACACTAATACGACGCGGAAAGCGATGGAAATGGTGGATGTTATAAAACCACATTATTCCCGAGAGCAAAAGCAAGGCGCGCGCCCTGATGCGCCGCATTTATGGCAAATTCATATGAACATTTATTTTCAATTAGTTAATGGCGCGGAATGGGCTTTCGCATCATTGCGAGCGGAGCGAAGCTCTCCGGGAGGACTGGGCGACCCCTGGATTGCTTCGTCGCCATACCCGTCCCCCGGACGGGCGTCCTTCGCACGCCCTACGGCTCTCGCAATGATGGCCCGCGCGACATCTGGACCTGCGCAAGTAAATCAAGTCCCGCCTCATAGATGCTCCACCGCGATCACGCCCGGAATCGCCTTCAAGGCGGCCGCGACCTCCGCGCCGACCGGATAGCCGCCGGGCAGCTTGATCTCGATTTCCTCGCCCAAGGCGTCGCGCATCACGACAAGGGAAACCTCGCCCTCACCCTTGGCGGAGAGTCGGGTCTTGATGCCATCGAGCGGCCCGGCGTCGCGGACGAAAATCCGCAGCCCCTTTTGCGCGCGCGCGGCCGCGACGGCGAGCGATTCCGCCGCGACGACGCGCGCCCGCACCTCGTCGCCCTCGAGGCTCCCCGAGAGCGTGACGAGCACCGCCGCGCCCTTTTCCAGGAGGTCACGGTATTGGTCGAGCCCCTCCTGGAACATGATCGCCTCATATTGCCCGGACTTCGTCGGAGAACTGCACGATGCCCATTTTGGAGCCGGATTTCGTGCGCCGCTCGGCGCGGTCGAGCACGATCGCCGCGACCCGCCCCGCCGAGGCGCCGCGCTTGACCGACGCGACGAACTCGCTCCAGCGGGTAAGCCGCAGACGCTTCAAGACGCCGCGATAGGCGTCGAGCGGGTGACCGGAAAGGAAAAACCCGGCCGCGTCGAACTCGCGCCGCAACAGCTCGGCGGCGGTCCAGGGAACCGTCTTGGGCAGCGCGAGGCTCTCGTCCTGCTCCTCGCCGAACAGCGCGTTTTGGCCCATCTGCCGCTCGTCGGCGCAGCGGTTGGCGCAGGCGAGGATGGTCTCGGCGCCGGCGAACACGCGGGCGCGGTCGGACTCAAGCTCGTCGAAGGCGCCGCAGCAGGCGAGGTTTTCGAGCACCTTCTTATTGACCTCGCGCGGGCTGATCCGCCGGGCGAAATCGGCGAGGCTGGCGAAAGGCCTATCCCCTCGCGAAAAAACGATCGAGGCCGCCTGCCCGTCGCCGACCCCCTTGATCGCGCCAAGCGCGTAACGGATCGCCAGCTTTCCGTCCTCGCCGGGCGCCACGTCGAAATCGGCGCCCGAGCGGCATATCGACGGCGGCTCGACGACGATGCCGAGCCGGCGCGCCTCGTGGCGAAACTCCGCCAGCTTGTCGGTGTTGCTTTTCTCGAAAGTCATCGACGCCGCGATGAATTCGACCGGGTAATGCGCCTTGAACCAGGCGGTCTGATAGGCGATCAGCGCATAGGCGGCGGCATGGCTCTTATTGAAGCCATAGTCGGCGAATTTCGCCAGCAGGTCGAAAATTTCATTGGCCTTGTCGCGCGTGAGGCCGCGCTCCATCGCGCCGCCGACGAAGCGGTCGCGCTGCGCGTCCATCTCCGACTTGATCTTCTTGCCCATCGCGCGGCGCAGATTGTCGGCCTCCCCAAGCGAATAGCCGGAAAGCTCCTGGGCGATCTGCATCACCTGCTCCTGGTAGATGATGACGCCGAAGGTCTCCTTCAGGATCGGCTCGATGCGCGGATGCAGATAGTCGGGCTCCTCGTCGCCGAGCTTGACCGCGCAATAGGTGGGGATGTTGGCCATCGGGCCGGGGCGATAAAGGGCGACCAGCGCGATGATGTCCTCGAAGCGGTCGGCGTGCATCTCGACCAGCGCCTTGCGCATGCCGGCGCTTTCGAGCTGGAACACCCCGACCGTTTCGCCGCGTCCGAGCATCTCGTATGTCTTCGCGTCGTCGAGCGGAACCTTGCCGAGATCGAACTCGGGGACGCGGCGGCGGGTCAGTTCGGACGCCTCGGCGAGCACCGTGAGCGTCTTGAGGCCCAGGAAGTCGAATTTGATCAGTCCCGCCGGTTCGACCCATTTCATGTTGAACTGGGTCACGGGCATATCGGATTTGGGGTCGCGGTAGAGCGGCGTCACTTCGTCGAGGGGCTGGTCCGCGATGACGATGCCGGCGGCGTGGGTCGACGCGTTGGAATAAAGTCCCTCCAGCGAACCGGCGATCTTGAACAGCCGGGCGACGCGCTCGTCCTGCTCCACGGCCTCGCGCAGCTTCTGCTCGCTGGCCAACGCCTCCTTGAGCGTGATGGGCTTCGCCGGGTTTTGCGGGACGAGCTTGGCCAGCTTGTCCACCTGCCCCAGCGGCATTTCCAGCACCCGGCCAACCCCCCTCAACACCCCTCGCGCGAGAAAGGAGCCGAAGGTGATGATTTGCGCGACGCGGTCCGCGCCATAGCGCTCGCGCACATAATCGATGACCTCGCCGCGCCGCGTCTGGCAAAAGTCGATGTCGAAATCCGGCATCGAAATTCGCTCGGGGTTAAGAAACCGCTCGAAGAACAAACCGAAGCGCAGGGGGTCGAGGTCGGTGATCGTAAGTGCATACGCCACAAGGGATCCAGCGCCCGAGCCGCGCCCCGGCCCCACCGGAATCCCCTTCGACTTCGCGTATTTGATGAAGTCCGAAACGATCAAAAAATAGCCGGGGAAACGCATCTTCACGATCACGTTCAGCTCGAAGTCCAGCCGCGCGACATAATCGTCCCGCGTCAGGCCGGGCGCCGGGCCGGTCGCCTCCAGCCGGGCCTCCAGCCCCTCCTCGGCCTGACGGCGCAGCTCCACCGCCTCGATCTCGTCGAGCGTCAGCGCGGAGTCCGCCGGCGCCTCGCGGATGAAACGCGGCATGATCGGCGTGCGCGTGCGCGGACGGAAGCAGCAGCGCCGCGCGATCTCGACGCTGTTTTGCGTCGCCTCGGGCAGATCGGCGAACAGGGCGAGCATCTCCGCCCTGGTCCTGAAATAATGGGTGGGCGTCAGGCGCCGGCGCTCGGCGGCGCTGGTCACCGTGCCTTCGGCGACGCAAAGCAGCGCGTCATGGGCCTCGAAATCCTCCGCGCTCGCGAAAAACGGCTCGTTGGTCGCGACCAGCGGCAAGCCGCGCCGATAGGCGAAATCCAGCAGTTGCGCCTCGGCCGCGCGCTCCTGCGCGAGGCCGTGGCGCTGCAGTTCGATATACAGCCGGTCGCCGAAAAGCCGCTCCAACGCCTCGAGCCGCGCCAAGGCCGCGTCGACGCGCGACTCGCCGAGCAAAATGTCGAGCGCGCCGTCGGGGCCGCCCGTGAGAACGATCAGATCGGCGCCGTCGCTGGAGAGATCCGCCAGGGTGACGCAGGGCGAATTGCCCGGCGCGGCGCCGAGATAGGCGCGCGAGCACAGCCGCATCAGATTGCGATAGCCGGTCTGGGTCTTGGCCAGCAGCACGAGATTGGCGCGCGCGGCCTCCGCGTGCCCTTGCGCGCCGCCCTTGGAATCGCGGGAATTGGCGTCCCCGAAATCCACCGCGAGCTGCACGCCGGGAATCGCCTGCACGCCGACTTTTTCGGCTTTCTCCGAAAACTCCAGCGCCGCGAACAGATTATTGGTGTCCGTCACGGCGAGCGCGGGCTGCGCGTCCTTCTCGGCCAGCTGCAATGAGCCGGCCGAGCGTCAGCGCGCCCTCGCGCAGCGAAAAGGCGGTGTGGGCGTGAAGATGGATGAAGCCGGGGTCCGCGATCATGCGGCCATATTAACGCGAGTGATGCGCGCTTCGCGAGTCCGGCGTCGTTTGCTACAGCCTGCCGTAAACGACGCGGGTTCCGCAAACGATGTCGTGCAAGGCTTTGCGTTCCTTGGTCCAAAGCGGCATCAGAAAGCCCAGGCCCAGCGGCAGGGCCGACAGAAAATAACTTAAATAACGCAGCGCCCCGAAGGCCGCGTCGAGCCGCGCGCCATTGGTTCGGATCACGTAAATCCCGCAGATTTGCTTGCCTGGCGTCGCCTGCCAGGGGCCGGCGGAAAAATAAGCGTAATAGGCGATGATGGGAACGAATTCGATGACGCCGATGACGTTCGAATTGGCGCGCGCCCAGTCCTCGGCGCCGTCCCCATAAATCGCCACGATCACAATGGAGAAAATCAGCGCCACGACAGTCAGCAGCAACAAGGTCAGAACGTTGTCGATGAGATGCGCGCCCAATCGGATCCAGAAGCTGGCGAAATTTCCCGGCCCGGGCGCCGAGGCGGGACGCGGCGCGCCATAGTCGGGACCGGCATCGCCCGACTTGAAGAAGCCCGGGAAAGGCGCGAATTCCATTATCGGCGTCCAGTTCGGCGCGCCGACCAGATTGAGGTTCGAGCCGCGTCCGACCGCGCCGCTCTCGATCATTTCCTTGAGCTTGAGCCCTTTTATCGGGCCAATGACGCCCACGCCGTCGTGCAGGTAGTAAAGCCGTTCCAGCGGATCGTCTGGCGAGGGCGGATTCTGGCCGGGACCGGGAAATTCGGACACTGAGCGTTTCTCCGATCCGTCGCGCCAAAATGGCGAGACGCGATTGTCGGTAACGAGCAAGCTTTCCGGATCGCGTGGCTCGATCCGAACCGATGGCTCTTCAAGGCGGATTATGTTTCGCGGCCGACGGCCCCGGGAGGCGCGGCCTCGCAGCATATAGGACGGCGCGAAGGGGCTGTCGAGCCGCGCCGGTCCGGCCTCGCCCGATGGACCGAGGCCCGCTCCGGCCATGCCCGGCGGAAATGGCTTTGATCTATTTAACTCACAATATAATTCGGTGAATTGGCGGAATTCCGCCCTCGTGCTTGGCGGCGCGGCCCTCGTGGCGAAGATAGCAAGCCCCGCCGCGAAAATCTCGACCGGGCTTGCCTTCAATTATCTAAAAGCCGCCGCGTCGGACTTTCCATTTCTTGTCGAAACGGAAAGATCCCGACGCCAGCGCGCTGTCGTATCTCTCGGCCGAACGGGCGTTCCTATTCGCTCGCGAAGGAACCAAACGCCTTAGGCGGCCGGCGTGAAGGCCTTCGCGGCGGTCTCGTACGGCTTGAAAACTTCCTTCGCAAGCGCGGTATACAACTCGCCGAGCTTGGTGGCCTCGGCGACGAAATCCTCGTAGGAGGACTTGGCGAACTCGGACTGAAGCGCGACCGCTTCGTCGATTTTCTTGACGCCAACCAGCTTCTCGGCCAGTTCGCGAGTTTTCTCGAAGGACTTCTTGGAGTAGTCAGTCGTCTCGGTGGCGATGCCCTGCAAGCCCTTGGTAAACGCGGCCGTAGCCGCGGAAACCGCTTCGAATTGATCCTTGCTGAGCTGCTGAACGCTTTCGAAATTGGCGACCATGTGGAACGTCCTTGTATTTGCGGCGCGATCCTTGGACAGAAGCCGTCACTTGGCGGACGACAGGCGCGCACTGTTCACGCATTATCTATACCGCAACGCACAATAAATAGTCAAGCGCGATGTTGCGTTGCAAAACATCGCGAAAATCCGTTCGCGCGCCTTAACCCCGGAGTAACCGAGTTCCCGTAACTTGCTGGACTGTGATGTTTTGGTGACGCTTCCCGCGCTGGATTTGTCGCCGAGACCGGGCGTAGGTCTGTTGACGGACGAGTAAAAATGACCAATTTGCGTTTCAGCGTGCGCTTGTGGCGTCTTCCATCCGTCTCCCTCGCGCTTCTTGTCGGCGTCGCGCTCTGCCTGGGGCTAGCGACCAATTCCCAAGCCCGCGGGCATCATGGACGGCACGCGCACGATCATCGGCGCTCCATAACCATTTACGTTTCGCACCATCATCATCGCGGCGCGCGTCAAGCCTATCAGCGCCGCCATGGACGCCATCATTATACGCGGGCCGAGTCCTCCGGCGGCGAGATGACCTCCCCGCGCGGCGTGGCCGCCATCGTCGTCGACGGCAACAGCGGGCGCACGCTGTTCGCGGTGAACGAGAATCAGCCGCGGCACCCCGCCTCCGTCACCAAGGTCATGACTCTCTATCTTCTGTTCGAACAGCTTGAAAAGGGCCGCTTGCGTCTCGACTCGCCGCTGATGATCTCGCAGCACGCCGCCGCGCAGGCCCCCTCGAAGCTCGGCCTGCAACCGGGCGAGACGATCGAGGTCGAACACGCGATCAAGGCCGTGGTCACGAAATCCGCCAACGACATCGCCGTCGCCATCGCCGAAAACATCGGCGGCGACGAAGACAGCTTCGCGCGGATGATGACGAGCAAGGCCCATGCGCTGGGCATGCACTCCACGCATTTCGCCAACGCCTCGGGCCTGCCGAACAGCGAGCAGATCACCACCGCGCACGACCTGGCCGTGCTGGGCCGCGCGATCCAAGACCGCTTCCCCCACTACTACCGCTATTTCTCGACCCACACCTTCGCCTATCGCGGCGCGGTGATGCAAAACCACAATCATTTGCTTGGCCGTGTCGAGGGCATGGACGGAATCAAGACCGGCTACACCGCCGCGTCCGGCTTCAATCTGCTCACCTCGGTCCGCCGCGGAGGACATCATATCGTGGCCGTCGTGCTCGGCGGCGCGACCGCCGGCGCCCGCGACCGCTATATGGCCAGTCTGATCGAGGATCACATCGACGACGGCGCCGGCGTGCGCACGGCCGCCGCGATCACCGAGGACCAGCCGGCGGAGCGAGTCGCCGAGATCGAACCCGCGCCCGCGCCCGCGCCCGTCGCCGAACGAGAGGTCGAGAGCAACGCCGCTTCGAGCGAAGACGAAGCGGAGCAGCCGGCCCCCCGCGCGCGCAAACAAGCCGCCGCCGCGCCCGCCGCGCCGGCGAGGAGAAGGCGCGTCCGGCTTTCGTGTCGGGCGGAA
>CAVZKF010000040.1:0-83696 GCA_963775775.1 uncultured Alphaproteobacteria bacterium | reverse complement strand
TTACGGCTTCAGCGACACGTTGAACTACACCAGTCCCGTCCTCCAGTCGCAACCCAAGGACATCAGCGCCGCGCACAGCTATTGGAACTACGCGCCGGAAGCGACGCTGACCTATCGCGCCTCTCCGGAAATGCTGTTTCGCGCCCGCTACGAGACCGCTTACGCGACGCCAACGGCGTCCGCTCTCTTTATAGACAACACGGGCAATCCCGGCCTCAACACCTCGCTGAAGCCGCAAACCAGCCAGGGCGTCGATTTCGGCTTCGACTTGACGCCGGCCGGCACGAATCTGATCGCCAAGGTCACGCTGTTCAACGAGTGGTGGCACGACGAGTTTCTGTCGCAGCTCACGCCCGCCGCGACGACGTACACCTCCAATATTCCCGCCTCAATTCATCGCGGCGTCGAGGCGACGATCGACTGGAAGTTTTATGAAGGTTGGCGCGCCATCGGCAATTACACCTTTAACGACCAGTTCTTCAAAAACCTGGACGACACGCTCGCCGCGACCCCCGTCAAAGGCGCCAGTTACTCCGTCGGCATCCAGCGCAGCGGCGACAGGCTTCCCGGCGTTCCCCAGCACCAGTTCACCGGTCGAGATCGCCTATGACCAGCCGTTTGGCGACCTCAAGGGATTGGGCGCCTTCGTCGAATACCAGTTCCGTAGCGACGTTCCGATGGACAACGCCAATCTGCTTTGGGCGCCCGGTTACGGCGTCGTCAACGCGGATATCCATTATACCCGCGACATCGAAGACTCGTTCATCAAGAAGTTCACGGTTTATTTCGACGTGAAGAACATCTTCGATCGAACGTACAGTGTCTTCAATCACGGTCGTCGCCAACTCGTTCATCACGCATACGTGGTTGCAGAACCCCGCGGCCGTGTTGGCCAATAGCGGGACCGGCGACGCCGTCATTCCGGGATCGCCGAGGGCGCTCTATGTCGGCGTGAAGCTCAAATTCTGATTCTCGCGGGCCGAGAGATGTGGTAGATTTGCATCTCTCGGTCGTGGGCCGGAAGAGGGAGCGCGGAGGATGCGTGTTCATGCGCGTCCGGCGCCGAAAAATGCGCGGCGATGCGCGAAAATGCGCTAGAACAGCGCGCCATGACCTTCTCGGACGACGAAATCGAACGCTACGCCCGCCATCTCGTGCTGCGCGACGTGGGCGGTCCCGGCCAGCAAAAGCTGCGTAAATCCCGTGTGTTAGTGGTTGGCGCCGGCGGCCTCGGCGCGCCGCTGCTGCAATATCTCGCGGCGGCGGGAGTCGGCGCGCTCGGAGTCGTCGATGACGACGTGGTGGCGCTGTCCAACCTGCAACGCCAAGTGATTCATGGCGTTGGCGATGTCGGCCGCCCGAAGGTCGAGAGCGCTCAAAGGTTTATCGAGCGGCTCAATCCGCATGTGGGCGTCGAGGCGCACCGGCTGCGGCTCGACGCCAGCAATGCGCAAGAGCTTGTTTCCGCTTACGATATCGTCGCGGACGGCTCGGATAATTTCGCGACGCGCTACATTGTGTCGGACGCCTGCTTTTACGCCAGGCGTCCGCTGGTGACCGCGGCGGTCGGCGGCTTCGACGCCTCGCTGACGACGCTGCGGCCGTTCGAAACCGGCCCAGATGGGCGCCCAAACCCCAGTTATCGTTGCCTTTTCCCGGCTCCGCCGCCGCCGGGGAGCGTGCCGGCCTGCGAGGAGGCCGGCGTGCTCGGCGCGCTGACGGGAATCGTCGGCGCGATGATGGCGCTGGAAGTGGTGCGCGAGATCGTCGGCTTCGGCGAGGGGCTGGTGGGGCGGCTGCTGCTCATCAACTCCCGCGCGATGCGGTTCGAGACGATTCGCTACGCCCATGACCCAGACAATCCGTTGTGGCGCGCTGAATCAGCGCGATAACAAGCGGTTACACCGCAGCGACGACGGCGATCTCGACCTTGTAATCGGGCGCGACGAGCTTGGCTTCGACCGTGGCGCGGGCGGGCGGATTGGTTTTATCGACCCATTCGTCCCAAACGCCATTCATCTCGGCGAAAGTCGCGATGTCGGAAAGATAGATCGTCGCGGAGAGGATTTTGCTCTTGTCGCCGCCGGTCTCGGCGAGGATGGCGTCGATCAAGCCGAGGATTTCCCGTGTTTGCTCCTTGACCGAGCCGCCCTTTGTCCGGTCGGCGACCTGGCCGGCCGTGTAAACCGTGTCGCCGTGAACGACGGCCTTGCTCATGCGCGCGCCGGCTCCGATCCGCTTGATCTTGGACATTTAAGCTCTCCTTGGAATGATTTGAACGCGGTTTAGGCGAAGCCGAGGCCGCGGGCAAGCCAAGGCCCCTGCAACCCGCAAGATCGTATGGCGCAGACGGGATTGGCTTGGCATAAATGGGATTTGGCGACGGCGACGATATGGCCTGGGCGATCAAGACGCGCGTGTTCGAGTTCGGCCCGAAGGGCAATTTCATCAGGCGCGCGTGCGAGTCGAAGGGGACGTGAGGGCCAAGTTGGCGGGGCCGCGTCGCCCCGGACGCGGGACAGCCGGCAAGCAGGCCCCGCGCGGCGCACGAACCGATAACGCTCCCGGCCAGCGGGGTAAAAAATAGCCCCCCGCGAGCGCCAGGGGCGGGGCGCCATTCGATCTTGCGCGCCGCGCCATTCGATTTTGCGCGCTACAGCTACAAAAAAGAATGCGCAGCGGGTCTGGACAAGCCGGCAAGCGCTTTCTATAAGCCGGGCTTGCCGCGCGAACAGCGCGCGCCCGGGTAGCTCAGTTGGTAGAGCATGCGACTGAAAATCGCAGTGTCGGTGGTTCGATTCCGCCCCCGGGCACCATTAAAATCAATAGGCTATAAAAAATCGCCTTTTTGAGTTAGAAAGCCATTCGCCTGAGAGAGTTGGCCTCGCGAATCTGGACAGATCGTTAAGCGGATTTACTGCCTGACAGCGGCGAGCATGATCGCCGCGACCGGCTTTCAAGGCGAAAGTGGCGCTGGCGGCCCTGAGAGCGAGAAGACGCTGGCCGAATTGGCTCGGCGGTTCGATGTTCATCCCGATCAGATCACGCAATGGAAAGGCCAGCTTCTCGAAGGGGCGGCTGGCGTTTTCGGCCAGGAGAAGAGCGAGGCTGGCGCCGCGCCGGTGGGATTTGAAGGCTCCGCGCGCCAAGATCGGGGAGGTGACGCTGGAGAATGATTTTTTGGAAGGCGCGCTCACCAAGGCCGGCATATTGAGCGCAAAGCGGTGATCGACCGCGATCACGATCTTCCCATCGTCCGGCACATGCTGAACCGGGAAGGCGTCGAGATCGGCCGCCGTCATGTCGCGACGTTGATGAAGCGCATGGGGATTAAACGACGACACCAAACCTTGTCGCCTTCAACTTACCGGTTATAGTGAAGCAATTTCGCGGCGTGCGCGGGGGATCAAAATGACCGACATGGCGGAAGGGCTGCCACCCATCGGATTGCTCGGAAGCCCGCTGGGCTCACCCGTCGAGCCAAAAAGATTTGAGGCTATCCTCGATCCGTCAAACTCAGCGGAGGACATGCTGAACCTGATGGCCAGCTTGATGCCGCAACTTGGCGTCCAGGTGAGCACTGGCGCGATAGAGATTTATCGGTTTGACGCGCCCGCGATTGGGTTCCTGGCCCAAGGAACCTACCAGTCGTCAACAAAGGTTTTCAATCCGGCCAGCGCTTTTGACACCGTCGTTCCCGTCAATGGTTCGATCGCGATCGAATGCGCTATAGTCCGCCGAGAATCGGGCACGAGCCTATATTTGACTTTCAGTGATGATCAATGGTGGAGTTACGAGCGGGCCGAAGACTGGGTGGCGAATTTCCTCCTTAACCTCGCCGCCCTTAATGGCCGAGCGGCGAAGCTTCAAACGGACATCGAGTGGAATTGCGTTTACGGCAAGTGGAGATACGAAAAAACATATCAGCTCTACCTTGTCGGATACTATTGGACGGTTGTCAGGCGAAATCCGCCGTTGACTTGAAAAGTCAAAACGCAACGAATGGTCGGCGAGGCGCGATCTCCGCGCCTCCTGGGGCGTTCGCGAAGCGCTTCCGACACGCTATTGAGGCCGCTCTCCTCGCGCGTGACGTTGTTTCTTCTTGTCGCCGAGGGGATCATCTGGATCCTCTATAGAGATGTCGGGGTGTTTCGGCTTTGGGTCTTCCGGCTTATTCGTCGGCCGGTCTGTTTGCGCTACCGGGGGGGCCTGAAACGCATCATCGCCTTTGAACCTTTTCCAGTGTTCAATGTACTGGCTGGGCTTTCCCGCGCCATCCGGGGAGTTGTAGTGATCTTTCCAATACTCCGCCTGCGCCTTGATGTCGCCCGCTTTCGGAACGGGTTCGTCGCATCGCAAATACTTAATACAGGCCATCGCCGCTGCATACTTATCGTTGTATTGCAGCTCGTGAATTTTGTCAGCTTTTGGATCGGACATCAGCTTCGTCACGGATTCCTTCAACGCAGGATGGTACTCGAGATAGGTTTTCCAAATGTCGTCGTGCGTAAATGGCTCCATTTGAAAATAGCTTAGAGCCGGGCCGCCGCGGCCTTGCACACGCGTGGCAAGGCCTTCGCTCTCCTGCAAGGCGCTGCCAAGGAGAAGCTCTTCATGGGCGCGATCATCCTTTCCCAAAGCTTTGAGCGCCGGACGAATTGCTGAAACGAGAAGCTCGCGAGCGGTTTTATGATCGGTCATAAGGCCCCCCAGTTGACTAAATTCTATTGTTTCAAGGCGCCGCCTCAAATGGGGCTTTCCACAATCAAATCAACCTACCTCGGGTCGCGGAGAGCAAAAAACGGCCATTCGGCGTAAACGCCAGCTGTACTGCGCCGTGGACAAATTCCTCCAGCGACTTCAACAAACGGCCTTCCGCCGAAAGCCAGAAGCAGATTTTTCGGTCAGCGTGACTGGTCGCCAACAATTGGCCGTCAGGCGAGTAGCATAACGCCAAAACTCCGAGATGCTCAAGCTCTTCAAGACCATCCCTCGAGCCAAGCGACGGCCGTTTGTCGAGCTCCAACCCTTTGCCGAGGGACTGTTGCAATTTTCCGCTTGCGACGTCCCATAGACGAACGATCCCTTCAACGTCTCCGGTCGCGAAAGTCCGGCCATCGGGCGCGAAAGCCATGCAACTTAGCGCCCACACGCCGGATCCGTATTTACCCAACGACTTCGCGTCAGAGACACGCCATAAAGAGACATAACTATCCTCATGGCGCGCGGCCAACATGCTCCCATCGGGAGAAAAAACAATGCTCAGAACTATCGTGCTGGTTGCTATCGAATGCAACAGTTTTCCGCTTTCAACTTGCCAGACCTTTATCGTTGCGTCCTCGTCCGAGGTGGAAGCGAGAGTTTGGCCGTCCGGCGCGAAATCGATCCGCGTAATGCGGCCGGCGTGCCCCTGGAGCTTGCGCTCCAGAGCTCCATTCGCGACCCGCCACAAACAAATCGTCGCGTCGTCCGAAGCCGAAGCCAGCAGGGAACTGTCGGGGGAGAATGCGATTGCATTGATCGCGCGCCGGGGACCGCGATGGCCGGCGAGGGTGCAAGTCTTCGCTCCGTCATTGACCCGCCATAGGCACAGAGTCGACTGGATCGAATATGAATCCGTCGAAAGCGTCGCTGCTGTTAGGCCGTCGCCGCTGAGCGCCACGCTAACGAGGGGTTCCTCATGGCCGAGCAAGACCTGGCGCGCCCTGCCGTCATCGAGGCTCCACAATCGAGCGGTGTTGTCGGCCGAGCCTGACAACAGCGTTTGTCCATCCGATGAAACCGCTATCGCCGTCACCGCGTCGACGTGCCCGGCAAATTCACGGGCCTCGTCGGACTCCGCGAGATCGACCAAGAAGGGCTTGCGAGACGGATGATCGCGGACGTAAACGATAGCAGGGTATTCTCCCGCTGGTAGATCCGCCACGGCGGAGCGCTCGAGGAAATCGACCGTTTCCTCATGATATTGAAACGACTCGCTCGATCCGCCAACGCCCGGCGTATCGCTTCTTGAGACTTTTTTTCGCGTACGCTTTTCGAACAGAGTTTGGAAGTGATTGAATGTCGCTTCGTTTATAAGTTTGAGATAAATTTGTATTCCCACGATACCTAATAGCTCGCTTTTCCTTTCGGTGATTTGGTCGAGGTCTTGATAAACCAAAACGACGCCGACCTCGGACTCGCGCGCGAAGCTCACGAATTCCGCCGCGTTAAATCCGTGGATGCGACGCGTCTCATCGAGCAGCAAGAGAATTGGACGTTTCTTCTCACTGTTGAAACGGTTCCGCATGAGGCGCGATACACGGCCGATAACAAGCGACAGAATGGAGTCGCCGGTCTGCATGCCCTCATCGGGAACCGACAGGACGATAGCGACCTGGCGCTCACCGTAGAGGTCGTCGATTTTGAATTGCCCGGGCTGACCTTCGGCGCCGAATGGGCATTGGATCCGCTGTGAAAGAACGCCGGGGGAGCGGAAGGGAAGAATTGGGGTGAGCAAATTGCGCGTGTAACGCACGTATTCCATCCCGCGCTCGCGTTGACCAAATATCTTCCGCGCGTTGGGGTCGACACGCGGTATTTCGACGTCCGGCAGCAAATCGATGATCTGGGGAAGCCAGTAATCAAGTCCGCAGGCCGGTGTATCGTCGCCGTCAGTTTTCGCGCGCTCCTCCCACGCGTCGATCTCGGCGATCCAGTCGAGCAAGAGCCGCTCCTCACTGGCGAGCCTGCAAAGGTCGGAAAGATCGTGTTGGCGTTTGCCGGGCAACTCGGCGGAAAGCTCGTGCAATTTGAGGATTCCAATCAGGCCGGTCAGCCATGCGACGCGGTTGGCGTAATAAACGCCCTCATCGCCTGAAAACGAGCCGCGCGGCAAAATCGCGTAAGCCATCCGCTCGCATTCCTGAGGACCGTTCTTTTCAAAGAGCGAGAAGCCGGCCAGAAGGTTCACGCGGTCAAACTCCAGCTCATTCGGATCGGTCGAAAAGTGGAACATTGCGCACGAAGTCGGCAGGCCTCCCTTCGCCAGTCGCTCGGTTAGCTTCCTGTTGAGGACGCCTCCTTTCACATCGACGATCAGGATCGAGTATCCGTTGCGAATAGCAGCAACGGCCCAGCGAAGCGTCAATTCCGTCTTGCCTGCCCCAGGGGGTGCGCAGATCAGGGTTCCCTTGAATTCTAGAGGCTTTCCGTAAGCGTCGTATCCGACAAATAGCGGCGGACCATACGTGACCGCGGGCATTTCGCCTCGCGCCTCGCCAAATCGTTTTCCGAACGCCCATCGTCCAAGCGGCAGCGTTCCTTCCAAAAGACAGCAAGGGCGTTCCGGGTCGCATAACTCCGTTACTGTCGCGCATCCGCTATAGTCGAGAATTCGACCTTCCCAAGGTTCATCCAAAACACCGCCGGGAGGAACAACCGGATCACGTCGCCAAGCGGTGCCTTCGCTTATTGCCGCAAAGGTTCGACGCGTCGGTTCGATCGCATTTTCGACATCCTTCATTCCCGCGGCCGAGATTCGGCCGCGGTCGAAGCCTTCGCTGACTTCGACTTTCCAAGCAAGCAGAGACGGAGTCAGGGCCCCGCGGATCGGACCGCCATTTGAGGACCAGTTCCTCTTTCCTCGGTCCAACAAGGCTGCTGGCGTCGCCGCGTGTTCGAGAGGCGGTCGCCATTCCAGCAAGGCCGCTAGAAGTGGGTATGAAGCGCGCCTGGCTAATGAGAATGGAGACAAAACGATGCATCTTTGAGAACGGAAGGGCCACCCAGGCGACACGCGCGCTATTAACGTCCTCCAACATCGGGTGAACGTCGGGAGGAGTGCCGGTGATAAAGTACATCTCCGGGATCCCAGCCATAGGTTCTCTCTAACTTGCGCGATACCGCTCCCTCGACGCAGGAGTAGCGTGGCGCTTCAGGGTCGTTAAAGGGGAGATTTTGTCTCCCTGAACCGCGGAAACCAGATTATCCTTTCCCGCGGCGACTGAGAGCTTACAAAAAAGGATGGGTTGAGCGTGATCGGCCCCCAGTGACGGGCGCCAATCCAATATTAGTGCATCGTTGGCCGCGCCGCCAGCGTGATCGGCGGAGCCGGCTGAAGTTGCGCGGCCGCTCGCGCTGGCCCGGCGCGAATCCACTTAACTTCCGCGGGGCGCTGTTCAGACAACCGGGGCCAGCTCTAGCCCAAGAATCACAAAGGAGGTCGCGGCGCCCTTTGAAGCATCACAGTGCATTGGTGGCGACAGCCCGCCGCGCACGCCCGCCAATCGTCAAGGCACATAGGCGGCGGACCACCCGTCAAGCGCCTGAAAACACGCTGAAAAACACGAGTTTACGCGGACAGTTGTGGCCATATATTTCGACCGCGTGCCGAATTAGAGCTATTTAACTTTATTGATGCTTGCGCATCGAGACGGCGCGCATGATTTTTCATTTCAGGCACTCGATGAAGGTCACGGGAGAGCGGTGGAGAAAGCTGCTCCAGAAGTCTCGACCACAGGCCGTTTCCCCTTGGGGAGATAGGCGAGGCTCATGCCAGCGGATTTCTCGAAATCCGGCTGATCGGAACGCCTCCTCATGCACTGAGGTGTCGAGAAAGTAATTTTCGATTTCAAAGGAACCGTCTTCAAGAAAGAAAGTCCAGGTAATTGGCGCTCCCTCGCGAAGCTCGCCGACGATGCTCGTTTCAAATCCATACTTGCGAAAGGAGGGTGCGACTCGGAAGTCCAGACTTGGGCTACTATTGACCGTGACGAAACGGCCGCCCGGCCGCAAGCACCGTGCGATTCCTTTGCACATGTCGTCCAATTCGTCGCGGTCTCGAGCATAATTGAGTAGATAAGCGGCTACGGCGAGATCGTATTTCACCCCCAGCTCCAGATCCCTTCCGTCACCCACAACATAATCGATGCCCAAACGCTGGTCCGCTTCCTGCGCTTTTGCTAACTCAACCATGCGCTCGGAAAGATCGACGCCGGTGACCTTTGCCGCGCCTCGTTGGCGGAGAAGCCGAGTGTAAAAGCCCTCGCCGCAGGCGATATCGATGACTTCCTTGCCCGAAGGATCGCCAATCAGGTCCATTAAAGTGAAGGCCTCAATGTAAGTTCTCCACGGCTGCTGTTTTGACCGCTTATATTGCTCGGCGATGGGATCGTAGTCAGTAGTCATGCTTGACCTCGGCTTTTTCATCAATTGGGATTCGGCGTTGCGGCGGTAATCAATGACGAGGGCCAGAAGTTCCGCTTACCGGCGGAGCGCGCCGCGACGCCAGCCTAAACAACTTGGTTTTTCGCCGCTTTGGCGGCGCGGACCGCCGCCAGCCCTTTCCAGTCTTCGAGATCAAGGTCCGGGCTTCGCTCCCGATATTTGTCATATAGCGCGATGCCTAGCTGATCCTCGAGGATGTCCACCTTCACGCCTCTCGCCCGCAAGAAGTCCTCATTGCCGCTCGCGCTTGTGACGTTGCCGACAACCACCCGATTAAACTGTCGCATGTGAAGAAGCGCGGCGCACACGTCACAGGGGCTAAGCGTCGTGTAAAGGGTCGTTCGGCTGAAATCCTGCCTTCCCGAATCCCTGATCGCCGAGGTTTCGCCGTGATTATAAGGATCGTTGCCCTGCACCAGCGTATTGTGCCCCTTGCCTATGATTTGGCGCGTTTCGTTGTCGACGATCACCGCCCCGATTGGGCATCCACCCTCATCATAGCTCTTTTGCGCCAGACAGACGGCAATTCTCATGAAATCGCGGTCGCTCAATTTCTCTAAAAATCCATCTTCAACGACAGATGCAAGACTAGGAGTGAGAATATGGGCAATGGCGTTGAGGATTTCGTCAGAAACCGTTGTGTCTGTTTTGATCAGAGCGCCGATCATGTTTACTCCTGGCTTCGTGCGGTTAACCGGATCGCTGGCCCAGGGCCGAATAGGTTGTAGCAGCCTGACTGGGCGGGAACGCGAAATCCCTTGCGGACGGGCGCCGCAAGGCCCAAAGCTCGTCCGTCGCGTGGCAAGGGGCAGGAGCCATTGTCATCACCATCTCATTCGTGATTTACAGTTTTCGCGAGATTGCGACAACGGGCCGCGTAACTGGATTGTGGAGGTCGCCAATTTCAATCGATGCGACCTTTGCTTTGCCCGCGCTTCTGATTCGGAGCTGTGACTTTCTGTGTTGAATGGTTTTGAACGTTGGAGCGAAAGATGAGCGATTATATCTGCTGTTGCGGTCAAGCGCGTATCCTCGGTCGTCGGAGAGCGATTTCACTGCTGATCCGCGCAGGAATCGGAGGGGTGATTTTTAATGCCGCGCCAGCCTTCGCCAAGGCGGTGCGAGCGCCAACTCGCCCTGAGGATGAAAGCTTCATGCGCTTGGCGATCGCGGAGGCCGCCAAGGCCGATCTTCCTTTCGGAGCCGTTATCGTGCGCGACGGCAAGGTTTTTTCCACGGGCCGCAATCTCGGCAAAACAAACAATGATCCGACGGCGCACGCAGAGATGGAGGCTATACGCCATTTTGTCGCCGAAAGGCCCGCCGCGGAACTTGAGGGCGCGACAATCTATACCTCGGGGGAACCTTGTCCGATGTGCATGAGCGCGATTTTGTGGTGCCGATTTCGCCGGGTGGTCTATGCCGCCTCTATCGATGAACTCGCGACGCGATTGGGGCAAATCATGTTGTCGAGCCGCGAAGTCGCCGATGCGGCGCCTTTTGCCGACATCGCCATTACGGGCGGCGTGCTCTCCGCTGAAGCCCTGGCTTTGTTCCCGCGGAATTAGGCGGGCCACTCCAGTTGCGAGCGCCTTTTTGCTCTGGCCGCTCATATGGCGGTAAGCGGCCTTCCGCGACGCGCCCCGCGCCAAGACGCGCGCGTCCTCGTTTTTTCGGTCACGTTGTCCATGACCATCTTCTGGTCCAGCCCGGCGTCACACAAAAAGAGGCCGCCGGAAACACCAGCGGCCCAAGTCTGGGAGGAGTGCCCAAGGAGGAGAAGGACACCGGCGCAAGTCTACTCGGATGCGCGTGAAAATCTCGTGCATTTTTTGTGGTGGGATAAGAATTCGAATTTGTGTGGCCGATATGTCACAGATAATGGTTGAAAAGCGTCTAATTCATGGCGATCGCCAGGTCTCGCTCGGCCTAATTTTCGAAGCTCCGCTGGTCGTTTCCGTCATAAATTCGCCTCGGCGCCGCCTGGATACGCGTTCCGCCCGCCACCGCGGCTACGTCTCCGCTCGGCCTCCAAGTATTTATACGTAAATTCTGGCGACAGCGTTGCTGTTTATTCGAATTACAGGTTCCGCCGAAGCGTCACGGCGCGCATCGCATCGGCCGGCGAATTTGATGCGGGTTCACAACCCGGCGCCGTTTATTGAAGGCGCCGCCACTGGCCGGCGGCGAAGCCGCGAGGATCGACTTTTTGGGACTGTTTGATGCGCGGCTTGCCTCCCAAGCATTCCCACGAGTGGATAGCATCGTGACCAGTCACGATCATGGGCACGAAAGCTTCGTTGGGATTTTCCTTGCAATAGGTGGCGACGCTCGGCGGCATTGGTCTCAAGTCGGCTTTGGCGCATGGGATATTCGCCCCGTGGTTGCACAGCCAGACCGAGCCGCTCATACAGCGATAAACGGTGCTCCTAAGCACAAAGTCGGCGTCGGTTGCCGACTCTAGGTTGAAAAGCCGGCGCGCCGCTGGAACCAGCGCCGCCGGCATGGGTTTCACGCGATCGTCATTACCTACTTTCGCGCAATAGGCGTTAAGGTCCTGCGCGCGCGCTGTCGCGGTGAGCGCCATCGGCATGGCTCCAGCCATTGAGACAATCACCCGCGCGAGGACGGATCGAAGCATCATATTCTTTCTCCGCCCAACAACTTTTGGCGGCGTCGGATTCGCATTCCCGTTCGCGAAAAAAGCGCGCCAGAATAACCAGAAGCGGCCGCGGCTGAAAGGCGCCTTCGTCGTCTGAAAGCGCGGCGTCCTGATGGAGGATACAAATGGCGTTACCCCCAATCGACCCGCTAATCGCGATGGGCGTCGTTCTTTCAACCGCCGTCACGGACGCGGTCTATGTGATGTTCAACGCGGCCGTTTCGTCTCGCAGACGATTTGCAGCGGCCAACTGGAGTAGCCTTTGGTATTTGCTGTCCGCTTTCGCCGTCATCAGCTACACGTCGAATTGGGCTTATGTCGTTTTCGCGGCCGTGGGCTCATGGTTGGGCGGCTTCCTGTCGATCACCGCGCTTAACCATTTCGTTCCATCGCGACGCGGATGAAGGCGACATCATCGGCGCCCTTGATCGAACAGGCGAGGTCGGCACGAAACGCAATAATGCCGATCCCGCCGCCGCGAGGCTCCGATGATGATGTGGACGGCCTCTCCTCAACGGCATCATAGTGCCAAGGCGTGGTCGCAGGAGCGCCACAAAGAGGGAGGCCGTCCGTGAAACAGTTTATCAGAATCGGCGTTGATCTGGCTAAGAACTATTTTCAAGTTCACGCGGTGGCGAATGAAGGCGGGCCCGCGGTGACGCGCAAATTAAAGCGCTCGAAGATGCACGAGTTCTTTGCGCAGATCGAGCCCTGCCTCATCGGCATGGAAGCCTGCGGCTCGGCGCATTATTGGGCGCGCGAACTCGAGACGATGGGCCACGAAGTTCTGCTGATGCCGCCGGCTTATACCAAGCCCTATGTCAAACGCGGCAAGAACGACGCGGTCGATGCGGAAGCGATCTGCGAGGCGGCGTCCCGCCCTGGAATGCGCTTCGTTCCGATCAAGAGCGCCGAGCAACAAGCGACGCTGATGCTGCACAAGACACGAGAATTGCTGGTTAAACAGCAAACGATGAGTGTCAACGCCCTGCGCAGCCATCTTTCAGGAGTTTGGCATTGTTGTCGCCAAGGGAATTGGCCGCGTCGACGAACTGCTCGAACTGGCCGAAAGCGATACGACCCTTCCCGAGGTCGCCAAGGCAGCCGTGAAGATTCTAGCCCAACATCTCGAAGGGCTCGACAAATCGATCGACGATCTGGAGAAGCAAATCGGCCGCGTCCATGCACAAAGCGAAATGAGCCGGTTGCTCGACCAGGTTCCCGGCGTCGGGAAAATCATCGCCTCGGTGATCTCGGCTAGCGTGCCCGACCCGAGTGTGTTCAAATCGGGCCGCGATTTTGCCGCCTGGCTCGGTCTCACCCCGCGCCAGAATTCGAGCGGCGGCAAGCAGACGCTCGGGGGCATCACCAAGCAGGGCAACCGATACATCAGGAAATCGCTTGTCTTGGGGGCAACCTCGCTGTTGCGCGTCGTAGGCAAACGCAAAGGCGCCTTGCGCGACTGGATCGTCGCGTTGCTGGCGAAGAAGCCGGCGCGACTGGTCACGGTGGCCTTGGCCAATAAGCTGGCCCGGATCGTCTGGGCGATGATGAAAACTGGCGAATGCTTTCGCGCCGAGATGTTCGCAAAGGCATAAGGAAAAGGCCGCCATCGCTACAAGCTAGGGGGCCTGAGCTTCGAGTTTGGCAAGCGCATCGAAACGTGATGGACGACACGGTCGTGACCGAATGCCTGGAACACCCTGACGCTGAGCATGAGCACAAAGCTCGCTCCAATGATAGGGATCCAGTGCGTCGGACTTCATCAAGGCCAGCGGACGTATGTGCCGCACCGAAAGGCCGGACATATGACCGCAGCCGACCAAATCGTTCAACGCGAAGAAAACGCTTGCCATGGGGCCGTCCACATATGTTCAGCGAAGATGCGCCGGCGCTTGAGGGTTGTTCGCGGGATTGGTGTCGTGTTTCGACACTTTCGTGATCGCTCCGCCGCCGACGAGAGGCAATAAATCCGCCTCGAGCGCGTCGGCTTCCGCCTTGGCGTAAACCTCTTTGCCCTCGACATAAAAGGTGAAGGATTTAAGGTGCTTCGCCTTTTTAACCGGGTCTTCGATCGTCACCTTGGTCCATTTGTAGAGCGGATATTGTTCAACGCCATGCTTTTCCGCCTCCAGGACATAATCCGCGAAGGCGTCGAACTGGCTTTTCAGCGTCGCGCGATGCTTCGACAGAATATCCGCGATGGGTTTGACAGCCGGGTCGCCAAGATCGCGACGCAGGATTTCCGCGTAATCCTCGCTGACATTGATCCGCACCTGATATTCCCATTCGTCGGGCATGATCGATCTCCCTTGGTTCGCGCGGCGATATGCATTGCGCACTGCCAATCTTTGTTTCCTACTAATTTAGTATGTTTCGGAAAGCAAGATGCTCGCCGGCCTGCCGCCGCCGACGGAAGGAAGCGCGACGCTGTTTGGCCAGGGCTCTGGTTTGTCGGCGTCCTTCGGGTGGTTTATGGGTTGATGCGCATATTTCGCCGAAAGCGTCGGATGCGAGCCCCAACCGAGGCGCTTTCTGTCGCAAAGATGAGCGAAAACGAGCCGTGATCGGGAGATTTTGGGTTGAAGACGATGGTCCGCCAAGTGACGAGAGCGCCAAAGCTAGGGCTCCTGTTATCAGCAATTATGTGTTTGATCGCCTTTGGCGCTGTTTTGTCTCCGCCAGTCGCTATTGGCGAGAGCGGCCTGCCTTCATGCCAAGCCGGCGACATGGCTTCGTGGACCAACTGCCAGGGAGCCTCCGCATATCCCAATGGCGGATCATACGTCGGGGAGTTTCGCGACGGCAAACCGAATGGGCTGGGGACGCTCACGTACCGTCACCTCGGGGAATACGTCGGCGAGTTTCGCGACGGCTGGCCGAGCGGCCGGGGAGCCTATGCTTATCCCGACGGGCGAAGATACGTCGGCGAATGGCGGAATGGGGATTTCGATGGCCGTGGAGTTCCGCACATATCCCGACGGCCGGAAAGAAGACGGCGAATGGAGCGGCGGCAAATTCGTAAGAAGCGCCGAGGAGAATTCGCCGTTATCGGACACCTCTGAAAACGCCCCAGGCGGCGATTGTCGATGCAAGCGAAATCAACCAGTCAACGCCCGTCGTTTTGACTGGAAGCGAGATTTTTGGCGGCGTCGTGCCGCTTCTGATGGTGTTTCTCGTCTTTGGAGCTGTCATCGCGGCGGTTTTCGGTCTGAAGGCCGCATCCGGCCCCATCAATTGCCGCCCGAGGTCAAGTTGACGAAGCCGAAGAGCAATCGAAAATTGTCGAGGCTCGGCGCGCGTTACTCGAAGCCGTCGAGGATTTCAGCGTGTCCGATGCTAAGCTGCTGGAACTGCGCGCAATCGCGAGGCGGCTTTCGAGGAACTCACGAACTTGGAAAGCAATGCGGTAGCCAGGCGCCTTGCGAATTGCCCGAAGCTCTGGCGAGCAAGTTCCAAACAGGCGAAGATATTCGTTCGGATCGAAGGATCATCGCGGAACAGCTCAAGCCCATCGTCGTCATTTTCCGAAGCGGGCTCTCGTTCCCGTTCACCGCGAATTTTGATGTCATTCATGACTTTTCGTGTCATTTTCTCCGCGACGGCGGAAAAAAGAACGCGGCGATGGAATGTCGGAATTTTACACCACGCACGAACTAGCCGCCCTTTTGCGGGTCAAGGAACGCAAGGTCTATGACCTCGTCGCCAAGGAGACGCTTCCGTTCCGCCGGGTGACGGGCAAGCTGCTGTTTCCGCGTGACGAAATCGCGCAATGGCTGCAGGTGAATGGCGTGGCCGGCGACGACGCGCGGGCCGCGCCGAGGCCGCCGCGGTCGTCAGAAGCGCAAAGACCGCTGGTCGCCGCCGGTGGGCATGATCCCTTGCTCGAATGGGCCCTGCGAGAATCGCGCTCCGGCATCGCTGGCTTCTTCGACGGCGCGCTCGATGGGTTGCGGCGGGCGCAGGCGGGCGATTGCGTCGCGGCGGGTCTTCATATTCCCGAAGGGGGAGAATGGAACGTCGCGGCGGTTGCGGCGAGGTTCACGGATGAGCCGTGGGTTCTAATTGAATGGGCCCGGCGCGCGCGCGGGCTGATCATGCGGCCCGATCTCGCCAGGCGTCCCGATTGTCTAAAGGCCGCGCGGGGCCTGCGTTTCCAGACGCGGCAGACCGAAGCGGGCAGCGAACTGGTCCTCGAACAATTGCTGGCGGCCGAAAAAATGAAACGCGCGGATTTGCGCCTTGTCGAAGCGGTCGAGCGATCGGAGACGGATTTGGCGATGGCCATCGCCAATGGCCGCGCCGACGTCGGCCTTGGCATCGCGGCGGCGGCGCGTCAGTTTAAACTCGACTTCGCGCCGCTGATCGAGGAACGCTTCGATCTTCTGGTGTGGCGCAAAGCATATTTCGACCCGCCGTTCCAGAAGCTCATAGCTCTGTGCCGTTCGGAAACGTTTCGCGACAAAGCCACGGCTTTGGGCGGTTATGACGTTTCGGGATTCGGGACGGTTCGCTTCAACGGCTAAAAAGCGCCTGCGGCTGGATGGTGGCGGCGAAGGCGGCGCTCCCCGAAATCGGGCGCGGCTATGACGTTTCTCGGTGGACCATTTCGAGGCCGGCGCCATGACCGGGCGAATTGCAACCGTGATCCAGAGCTTGTTTTGAGCTCGCGCTTTGCGATAAAACGCCGCGTCGGCGTTTTCCGATCTGCGGCGGAACGCCCGGATGTTCGAGAACAATTCCGCATCGATTCGTTATGGATTGGGAGTGCTATCTAATGAGAAAGACCTTGCTTGCGACCGCGGTGATTGCCGCGTCCCTCGGAACCGGCGCGTTCGCCG
This sequence comes from uncultured Alphaproteobacteria bacterium, assembly GCA_963775775.1. Taxonomy (GTDB): domain Bacteria; phylum Pseudomonadota; class Alphaproteobacteria; order Rhizobiales; family Beijerinckiaceae; genus Methylocystis. The sequence continues at coordinate 66,986 of CAVZKF010000040.1, read as the reverse complement.
CGGTGGAATTGAACACTTACGCTGATGGGGAAGGCTATCTCGACGTGCAGGCCCTGACCTGCGCGCAACTGGCCGACACCTTTCAGGAAGACGCCAATTATCTGACGGCATGGTATAGCGGCTGGTACAATGGGCTTGCGAAGAAGCATTTCGCCAATATCCCGCGCAGCAAAGAGGCTGAGCACGAAACGATTGTCTATTGCAAGGCGCATCCCGGCGACGAGAAAGTGATCAAGGTCCTTGGCCGCATTATCGAAGAATACAGAGAGAAAAAGGGCGTCGAAGTTCATAGGTAATGCGTTTTCGAGCGTAACGCGGCCTGAACTAGAGGCCAAGGAGCGAGGCCTTTTTCGGGTCGACAATGGCCGAGTGGAAGCGCCGAACTTAGTCGCGAAGGGGAGCCGCTTGACGCGCCCTCCTTCGCGACGACCGCCGACCATGTGGCCCGATCCGCCTCATGCGGAGGCGATGTCGCCGGCGTGGAGTTCGGAAGGAGCGCGGACGCTCAACTCGAAACCGCGCGCGTGCATCCGTACTGTTTTGATTGGGCCAATGACTCCAAAACTTTGCTCAAGCACAAGGGCGCTCGGACCAAGCCCGCGATCTTGGTCCGTCCGCTTTCACGCGCTTCCGTTTATTTGAAAGCGATCACCACGCCATCCGCGCCAAGCGACAGTTGCAATCCCTTGCGCCGCGTATCCAGTTTCATGGTGACGCCATTTCTGTTGCGCAGCCACAGAGTCCCTTTTCCATGATCGCCCAAGGCCCATCCTTTGCGGATCTGAACATAGGCGCCGGCGAAATCTTCGCGCCGCTCGAGACCATACACGCTCCCCGAAGCTGTCAGTTTCGACGCGCCAATGCCGCCGACGCCCAGACCGCCGACGGTAATGGGAAAGGACTCGCCGCGGTAATTCAGCGTTCCGCCGCCCACCGCGCCGGATCCGATGAAGGCCACCTGAATTTGCTCAATCGCGACAGATGCCGATGGCGGGCCCTTGGGTTTCTCTTGAGCCAACGCGGGCGCCGTCGCGAGGAAGCACGCGGCGAGAACTGTCATGGTTCGTCGATTGATCATGGAAATATCCGTTCGGCTGTCGAGAGCGAGCGGCGCGGGGCCAGTCGATCAAAGAGGATGATGCGATCGCGGATTGCGTCAAGATTTAGGCCCGTTTCCGCGTCGGCTTGGTGTTATCCAATTCCGCAACGGAGATCAATGATCTAATCGGTGAGGTTTCGCGAGCCGCTGCTTCTCCGCGTCGCGATCTGGTCGATCGCCCGCGTTAGAAAAATTGCCGGGAAGACAAAGGCGGCCGGACGCTGAAAAATTGAAATGCGCACCTATGTCGAGTTGATCGTTATCAGCCGACGGTCGTTTGGCCCGAGCTGAAGGAGAGCGACTTCCGCGACAGAATTTTACGGAACATACGCCGCTGCGAGTTCCCTGGCGGGGCGATGGATCGGCGATCCCATTCGGGGCGCTCGCCGCCGCCTTCGACGCTTGCTCAAAGATGGGTCTATTGCTCCAGGCGCCCGAGCTAGGATTGGTCAGCGGAACCGCCGACCAATCATTTCGTCCGCGTCGTCATGGCTTAACTCGACAACGCCGTTAGCGCACAACACGCCTGTGCACGACGACAGGCCTGCGAACCACGGCATGTCGCCGCACGACAACGACAGTCTTCTCGATATTCGCTCCACCGTTGGTCGCAAGCGTCCCTTGCGCCATCATCGGCACGGCCGCGAACGCTTCCGAATTTTCGAAGGCGAGTCCAGTCATAAGACTCGCCGCCAACAGCACCGTGTGTAACGTTTTCATTATCTGCTGCTCCTCTTCAAAGGTTGCGCTTTCGAAGCTACGCCTCGAAACGTGTCGGGATGATGAACGGTTCCAAAATTAGAAGAGATCGATAAATTGTCTAGGGCGCCGCCCGCGATGAAGCTTGAGGTCGGAGAGGCTCCCCATATGTTCGTCGATACTATCACTTCAAATATTCCACGGCTAGCTTAAGCAGGCTTTACGATTCGTCGCCGCGCGAATCCATGGAGCGCTTGCGGCGCGAAGCTCCACTTCTCATGACGCGCTGTCGCGCCCGAGAGCGGCGGCGCCTGTCTCTCCCTGGGCGCGGGCCTCGTCCTTTCCAGCTCTCGCGGGTTCGGGAGCCGCGCGGGTCCCGATCATTGATCGCCGCGCTTCGATCGCGCGCCGCGCGTGTTCGATCGCCAAGGACACCGGCGCCTGTTCGGTTGCGTTCGATCCCTCGATGAGTTTGCCAACGCAGGCGGCGACGCTCGCCTTGAATTCCTTCTCCAATGTGTCGAGCTCGCCAAGATTGGCGTCGCCGGCCTCGTCGGCGATCACGAGCAGTCGAAAAATCCTCTGCTGATCGCCTTGCAGTTGCTTGTTGCGCAGCATTCCGGAAACGATCGCGAGCGCCGAACCGATGATGCTCAGAGGAATGCCGATCGCGTAGAAGTATTTTTGCGCCTCGTCGATAAAGCTCTGGTCGCCGCTGGACAAATAGGCGGCGACGCCGGGATGGATCGGCAGCGCGGAATTTTTTTCGTCGGGATCGGGCGCCTCGATCTGATTGGCGTGCGACGTCACCGCCATCAGATTGGCTTTTGTCTTCAGGGTCGACCTTGCGATCACGCCGGCGACGGCGTCGAGCATCGTCAACGGGACGACGAAGCGATAGGTGACGGCGACGCCTTTCACGCTGTCGTCCGGCGTCGGCGGACGGGCTTTAAACGCCCCTTCGGGAATATCGACGGACTCGAGACCCGGGAATCTTTTGGCGATGGCGTCGTTGTCGTCGAGCGCCAGAATTTCCGGAGCTCCTTTTGTCGCCCGCGCAATGCTCGAGACGACGTTGACCGCTTCCCCCGGCGCGATGGGACCGACGGCCAGAGCAGCGACGGCGCGCTTGGCGCGGATCGCGGGACCGATTTCCGCGACGGGAAGGAAGGCGCGTTTCACCGCGTCCGCCTGCACGTTGAAGTAATTGAGAATGAGGTCGAGCGCGCGCGAATTTTCCTCTTGCAGGGGACCGGTCGGGATGGCGACGGTCTTGCCCGAGAGTTGGGAGAAATTTTTGATCGGCGAGCCGGAGGGAACGACCAGCGCGATCACATCTCGACGCAGGATGACCAGGGATTGTCCATTGACTGGCGGCGCGACATCGCTGCGCACGAGCGCGATGTCGACCTTGCGGTCTTCCAGCGCCTTGGAACTCGCCCGCAGATCGGTCACCGTCACCGTTTCAAAACGGATGTGCGGATGCGCCGCCGTCGTCACGCCGATGAAGGCGGAAATGAAGCGTTGCGCTATTCCGCCGGCGGGGCCGGTGGTGATGCGCAGGGTGGCCTTCGGCGACCAGACATATAATATGCCGGCCGCGCAAACGGCGACCAGGATAGCGCCGGCGAGCAGCAGCGTGGCCAGGCGAGGCAGTCTCAGGCCGAATATCCCCAACATGCCGCGTCTCCTTTGGAGCGCATGGCGTCTTGATTAATCCAAGACTGGACAGAGACCAGTCGCGCCGAAGTCTCGCCGCCGCGCCTTTTCCGCGAGGGACAACGGCCGCCGCCCCGCGACGACGCTCCCATTACAGCCCTTTGTCAACAATCGCGCGCCTGCGCAAAGCGCTGGTCTAGGCAATTTTCGCGACGATGGAGCTAGCTGGCACGGACAGTGTCCAGGCGAAGCCCTCGGGCGGGAAATCGAGCGTCGTCGAACCGTCTAGCGCCAGAGCGACCAGTCGCTTGATCACCTTATGGCCGAAGCCCTCGCGCGGCGGCGGCGCCACCCGCGGCCCGCCGCTTTCGCGCCAATCCACGAAAAAGCGGCCGTCCTCGAGCCGCCAGTTGAGCGCGACATTGCCCCCGGCGCGCGACAGCGCGCCATGGGCCAGGGCGTTGGTCGCGAGTTCGTGCAGAGCCAGCCCGATATTCTGCGCGGCCTCGGGTTTGAGCATCACCTTTGGGCCGTCGATGCTCGCGTGCTCGCCGACTTCGCTCGCGCCGATGTCGAGACAATAAGCCATTTGCGCGCGAACGAGATCGTGCATCGATGCGCCGCGCCAGTCCTGGGAGATCAGCAGGTCGTGCGCCATCGACAGCGCTTGCAGCCGCGCCGAAAATTTGCGCTGGAAGTCCTCGATCGAGCCCGATCCCGTCGCGGTCTGGCGCGACATCGCCTGCACCACCGCGAGCAGGTTTTTCGAGCGGTGAACGAGTTCGCGCAGCAGCGTGCGCACATGCTGCTCGCGGTGCTTGCGGGGGGTGATGTCGCGCGCCGTGCCGACGATCCGGACGGGCGCGCCCGTTTTCGAAGAAAGTGCGGCCGCGCACCGAAACCCAGCGTTCAACGCGGTCGATCTGGCCAATGACGCGATATTCGCTTTCGTAGTCGTCCTGGTTGTTCGGGTCGAGCGCCTGTTCGATGGCTTCCTTGGTGCGCCTCTTGTCTTGCGGATGCAGAGCGCTGCGAAAAACGTCGAGATTGGCCGGCGCATCCTCGGACAGCCCCCACAGCGTGCGCACCCGCGCGTCGAGCACCACCTCGCCGGTGACGAGGTTCCAGTCCCAGATGCCGGTGCGCCCGGCGTCGAGCGCGAGTTTCATGCGTTCGAGCGTAAAAGCCTGTTCGCGAATGAAGTCGCAGCCGGGCTGCGACGGCGGGTCAGGCGAAAGATCAGCATCCGTCACTTGAGACCATCCTTGGTCAAGGCCGCGCGGCATAGCCCGTCGGAACGACGGGCGTCTCGTGGACGCCCTATGGCCCGTCGGAACGACGGGCGTCTCGTGGACGCCCTATGCCCTCTGAATGACAGGCGTCTCGTGGACGCCCCGCGCCGAGTTTACCCGCGCTCGCCGGCAAGCTCCAGCACGATGCGCCATTCCTCGTCGCTGACGGGCTGCACGGAAAGGCGCGAGTTATTGACGAGCGTCATGCCCGCGAGGCGCGGCTCGGCCTTGATTCGCGCCAACGTCACCTTGTTTTTGAGCGCCTTCACCGCGCGCACGTCAACCATTCCGAATTTGCCAGTTTCGTCGGTGTGGTCAGGGTAATAGGGCTTGATCACTTCGACAATGCCGACGATGGCCTTGTCCTCGTTTGGAATGATAAAAAAATCCGTGATCGCCGACCTGCATCGCCATAAGATGCTTTTTGGCCAGATGGTTGCGCACGCCGTTCCAGAAAGTGCCCTTTTCTCCGGCCGCGATCTGCTGGTCGAAGGACCATGTTGTGGGCTCGCTCTTGAACAGCCAATGAGCCATGTTACAGCGCCGCGCCGACGACGCGCCGCCACGGCCGCAGGGCGACGCTCTCGAACAGTCCCGCCTTGGCGTAGGGATCGCCGTCCAGCAACGCCCGCGCCGCCGCCGCGTCGGCGCAATCGAGGATCAGCATCGAGCCGACCGGCTTGTCGTGGTCGTCGAGAAAGGGTCCGCCGAGCTTGATGCTGGGCGCATTGGCCTCGAGGAAAGCGAGGTGCGCGGCGCGCGTGGAAAGGCGCAGCTCGAGCATGGTCGGGCTTGTCCAGACAAATGGCGGCGAACAGCAAGACGAACCTCGCGAGATTTTTATTCCGCCGAACCTTTGTCCCAAAGCGCGGGCGCGCGGTCAAGCGGGCGATGGAATTTGGGCGGAGTTGTTCCGGCTCAAAGCGCGCGCTTCGCGCCCGCCGCGTCGCGTTCCCGCGGCGGGACGTCGGGCGTTTCGATCAAGCGCGCGGCGAGGTCGGCGATTTCCCGCCGCAGCGCCGCGAGATCACGCGCGTCGAGCGGCGCCGCGTCCGCCACGCCGTGGGCGGCCGCGTCGCGCAGACGCGCGTGATCCTTGCGGAGCGCCTCGACCGCGCCTTGCAGCATGGAATTGTCGGCGCGCGCGGTCTCCAGCCGGTCGGCTTGTTCGCGCGCTTCTCCGCGGGTCTGTCGCAGCGCGGTTTCGAGATGGGCGATCTCGTTCGTGAACCGCTCTTCGTCCTCGCGCGCGCGGGCGCGCACCGCCTCAAGCGTTTGTTCGAGCGCTTCTTTCGCCGTCTTGGCCGCTTCGAGTTCGCCGACGACGGCGCCCAGGACGGCGTTGACGCCGCCAAGACGCTCCGCCTCGATCTTCAGTTTGGCGAAATCGTCGCGCAATTGCGCCAGTTCGTGTTGTAGATCGGTGTTCCGCTGGTGCATATCGCCGATCATCGCTTCATGCGCGGCGACGCGGGTCAGCACGACCTCCTTCTCGCGACCGAGTTCCTCGCTGTATGAGGTCAGCAAGCGCATGCTGGCGACCATGCGCTCCGCGCCTTCCGTAACCTCATGCAACGCCATTTCGGTCGAGCCGAGCAGGTCCGTCCGTTCCGCCAGCGTTTTGAGCGTTTCGCTCAGCCGGTGCTCCAGTTCGCGGCCATTGGCCTCGGATTTACTCAGGCGGTCGTCGAGATCGGCGATGCGCGCGGCGTGGCGGCCGATGTCGACGAGATCCCCCGCCTTCGAGCCTTTGATCGCGTCCATTTCCTGTTCGAGCCGGCGCTCGCGAAGGGCGAATTCCGCGCGCAGCAGATCGCGCTCGGCGATAGCCTGCTCGCGCGAGAGCGGCGCCAGCATTTGCAGCCGGCGCATCGACAGGCGCATCGCCCGCCGCCAAAAGGCGGGCAGGAACATCAGCATGCCAAGCCCGGCGACCAGGAGTCCGAGCGCGAAATACATCGCCTGTTCAATCAACACGCGTTCGTCCTTGCCTGCTATAGCGCGTTTCCGCCCGCGCCCTTGGAATGCGGTCGTCGCCACGATCCTTCTAAAACAGGGGCATTAGGAAATCAAAAACCGCCGCTATCGCCTCAGGGCGTCGGGGCGGGCCTGGTGTCGTGAAACTTCTCGTAATCGAAGGTCGCCGCGCCGGTTTCGTCTGTTTCGACGATATCGACATATTCCTGGTCGAGCAGAATGTCGCTAGCGGAATAAATACGGCGCCCGCGCACCAATTGCGCCGATGTTTCGTCGTGCCCGCCGAAGATGATGACGAGACTTGTGAAGGGGTCTTCGAAGTCGGCCGCCGCGTAGCCATGCAGCGGGCTGTCCTCGCCGATCACATGCATCAACGTCCAGGTGAAGGCGAATATCGGATTTTCGTCGCGGGTCAGCTTCAACGGATAGAACTTGCGGAAGGTCGCGCCCTCCATCGTGCGCTCGTTGCGAATGAACCACATCTGGGCGCTCGCGGCGGTGATGGCGTTGTGGCGCTCGTTGGCGAAGCGCAGCATCAGCGTGCGCGCGCCGTCATGCACGCCGATCACCGGATTGCGCGCGAAAAGCAGCCGCGCGCGCGGCTGGGCGAAGCGCGCGAAGGTCACCCCGGCGGTGATGGCGACCGAGGAAAGCCCGATAAAGATTGTCAAAGTCGCGATCGCATGGCCGATCGGCGATTGCGGATGCATGTCGCCATAGCCGACCGTCGCGAGCGTTTCGACGCTAAAAAAGAAGTAATCGAGGAAGGAGCCGGGCGGCGCATTGGCGACCGGATCGTCGCCAAAATATGCGGCGAGCGTATAAAATCCCGCGAAGACGAGATTGACCGTTGTGAACGCCAGAGCCAAAGCCGCGAAGAATATCGACCAACTGGCCGTCATCGCGTAATGGTGCAGATCGGTCCAAAAATTGCGCGGCAGACCCTCGACGACGACCTGCCGGTCGCCGATTTGCACGCGTTTGCCGGGGCGCTTGCCGGAAAACATCGCCGAAAGGAAGTGGCGCAAGGTCAAAACGGGTTCCAGGTGGCCTGGGGCGTGAACTTCAGATAGCCGAGGTTGAGCCCGAGCCGCGCGCCGACCCCGGAACGGATCGGCACCACCACCACGTCGCCGGCGGAAAGCGCGGTGAAGCCAAAGCCGCCGATCAGATAGGCTGAGCCGTCCAAGCCGCCAAAACGCTGATAAAGCGCGTCGACCGCCGGCAGGCCATAGACCAGCATCATCGTGCGGTCGCCGTCGGCGCCGGCGTCGAACCCGAGCGACGGACCCTGCCAGAAGATGCGGCGCCGACCCGCGTTGCGGGTGTACATCTCGCCTTCGCCGTAACGCAGGCCGCCGATGAATGCGCCGCCCGCCTCCTGGCCGAGCACGTAAGCGTTGGGTCGGCCCCATTGCCGGGTCGCCGATTCGATCCCCTCGGCGAGGTCGCGCGAGACAGTGCCGAAAAACCTGTGGCCGCTGGCCACGACGTCATTGTCCGAATAGCCCTCGGGCGGGGGCGTCTCGCGCGAGGGCGTCTCGCGCGCCAGCGCCGCTTGCGTCGTCAGCGCGACGCCGGAGCCGGCGGCCAGCCGCAATAGGGCGCGGCGCGAAAAAATTGCGCTGGTGTCGGCGTCGAACATATTGGCGTTCTCCCCTGGCGCGAACGGAACAAGCCGGAAAAATCCGTGAGAATATCGCCGCCGGCGCGGCGCCGCTGCGTCGCGATTGTGGCGATGCGGATATCGGGGAACAGCTTCGCGCGACGTAGTTAAGAAAGGGTTGCGGCGGCAGGGTCGCCATAGGCGATAAACGGGCCGTTGCGGTAATTTTGCGCCGCCTTGCCGTAAAGAAAGGGCCCGCCCTCCGGCGTCACCGCCATGCCGCCGGCGGCGCGCAGCACCGCGTCGCCGGCCGCCGTGTCCCATTCCATCGTCGGCCCAAAGCGCGGATATATATCGGCGACGCCCTCCGCCAGCCGGCAGAATTTTAGCGACGAGCCGGCCTCGATCCGTTCCTTGATTTTTTTGCGCGCGAGAAAATCTTCCGTTCGCGCGTCGAAATGCGAGCGGCTGACCAGCGCCGTCATGCCATCGTCAGGGCGCGGGCGCGTATGCAGGGGACGCCAGTTTTCGCGCGGGGGCAGGGGGCCGCCCGGCGCCGCCGCGACGAAAAAGGCCGTCGTCGCCCGCGAACCAAAGCGCGCCGAGCGCCGGGGCGTAGACGGCGCCGGCCTTGGGCGCGCCGTTCTCGATGAGCGCGATGTTGACCGTGAACTCGGGCCGGCGCGCGAGAAATTCGCGCGTGCCGTCGAGCGGGTCGATCAGCAGAAAGGCGCCGGTTTGCGCGGGCGTCTCGCCGCGCGCGGCGCGCTCCTCGGCGATGAGCGGGAGGCCGGGCAGGCGGCGGGACAATTCGGCCAGCAAAAACGCCTCGATCCGCTCGTCCGCCTCGGTGACCGGGCTTGAGTCGTTCTTGACCCGCGCCTCTATGGCGCCGCGCGCGAAGACCTCCATCGCGATGGCCCCCGCCGCGACGCAGAGCCCGGCGAACAGCAAGGCGCGGGCGTCGGGGTCTTGCGTCGGATCTTGCGCGGACATGGGCGACCTCTTGGCTTTGGGCGCGCATGTTTAGCCCGCCGCGCGGCGCCCGGCCAGCGCGGCCGCTTCGAATATTTGGCGCTTCGCGCGCAAACCCGCTAGAACGGCTTCATGCCGCAATCACCCTTCTGGATCGACCTCACCACCCGCGAATTCGCAACTCTCGACTGGGAGCGCGTCATCGTGGTCGCGCCGATCGCGGCGGTGGAGCAGCATGGGCCGCATCTGCCGGTCGGGGTCGACGCGCAGATCATGCAGGGCTGCATCGACCGCATCGTCCCGCGCCTGCCAGGCGACATCGACGTGTTGTTCCTGCCAATTCAGAGCGTCGGCGTCTCGGTCGAACATCGCGATTTTCCGGGCACGCTGAGTTTTTCTCCGTCCACCGCCTTCGCAATGCTGACGGAGGTCGTCGAAGGCGCCATCGCGGCCGGAGCGCGGAAATTACTGCTGCTCAATTCGCATGGCGGCAATTCGCCGCTGATCGCACAGGCGGCGCTGGAGCTGCGCGCGCGTCACGGCGTCCTCGCCGCGACCTGCTCCTTCTCCCGCTTTGGCTATCCCGACGGGCTGTTCGGCGCCGACGAACTGAAGCACGGCATTCACGGCGGCGAGGTCGAGACTTCGCTGATGCTGGCCTTTCGGCCCGAACTCGTGGAGATGGCGCGGGCGAAGAATTTCCTGCCGGCGAGCCGCGACTTCGAGCGCGACTTCGCCTGGCTGCGCGCCGACCGCCCGGCGGGATTCGGCTGGATGGCGCAGGATCTCTCGCCCGCCGGCGCGATGGGCGACGCCGCCAAGGCCACGGCGGAAAAAGGCGCGGCGGCGGCGGATTATTGGGCCACGGCCTTCATCGAACTGCTGCGCGATCTGGAAGGCTTCGATCTCGCCCGACTGAAGGAGCGTCCGTGACCGAGACGGGCGCGAGCCGGAGGCCTGAGCGTCCGGCTCGCGGGGGAGCCGCCAATTAATATTTAGCCACGACCGGAGCCGGCGCGCCCCAGTTGAAGTGGTAGTTCACGCCGGCGCGGATAATGTGGCCGTTGAATTGACCGCTGGTCTGGTTCGCGCCGAGACCGGCGACGCCGGAGGGCGTATAGACCGACTGCACGGCGCCTCCGACGGTGTTGGAGCCGAGATTGTAATAAAGATATTCCACCTTGGCGCTCCAGTTACGCAAGAACATCCACTCCAGGCCGCCGCCGACCGTCCAGCCGATATTGGTGCTCGAGGAGCTCGCGCCGCCAAAGGCGCTGTTGATCACCATGCCGGTGGCGTTAACCGCGTTTCCCGAGAAGGTGGAGCTCAGATTGGTTCCACCATAGGCGAGACCGCCCGTCGCATAAACGAGGAAGGCCGGCGTGAACAAATAGCCGACGCGGCCGCGCACGGTGCCGAGATAGTCGAGGCTCTGCGAGGAGGCCACGGTGCCGCCGTAAATATGGGACGGGGTAAGGACGCCGGGCGAGGCGTTCGAGAATGACGACGAACCGCCGCCGCCGGCGAGGCCCTGAAAGTCCGCCTCGACACCGGCGACGACAGCCGGGGAAAACTGGTAGTTGTATCCGATCTGGCCGCCGCCGATGAAGCCGCCGAAGTTGCTGTTGCCGGTTCCCGTCCCGGCCGCTCCGTAAGCCGGGCTGAAGCCTGGGCCGAGCGAGGCGGTCGTCACGTTGATGTTGTCGCTGCCGCCAAAGGTTCCACCGGCGTTGAGACCGACATAAAAGCCTGTCCAAATGGCTATGGGCGCCGGCTCATAATAGGTCGGCGGCGGCGCATTTCGAACGGGCAGATCGGCGGCCAAAGCCGGCCCGCCAACAAACGCGGCGCAAATGGCCAAAGCCGATACAACATGCTTCATTTCGATAGCTCCTTATCTGCTCCGATTAACGCCGTATTCATATGTCGCTTTTATGTTTCCATAGTTTGTCTCGCCACGATTAAATTTTACCCGCCGGCGCCCTCGCGCCATATTTCAGCCAAATTTCGCCAATTCGGAAACATTCCAGCAACATTTTGGCTGGTCGAGACAAACCCAGGAAATGCTCATTCCTTAAAGAGATCTAACCTCGCGGGCCAGCGTCCCGAAGCGGCCGGCCGGTTGTCGCGACGAGTTCGCGGCGCGAATGGAGACGGTGATGAGCGACTGCCTCGTGATGTTTTTGGCGCTTTTAGTTTACGGGTCGCTGTTTTATTTTATCTGGTGGATGCAATGACGCGCCTTGAGCCGGAAACCGCGGAGAGACAACCGCGGGGCAAACCTACCGTCCAGGAAGGACGCGCCGATCAGGAACGAGACGTGAAATATTCCGCTTCGACCCTTCTGGTGGAGGACGACGCCGAGATCGGCGATTTGATTTCACGCTATCTCAAGGCCAATCAGTTCGACGTCGTCGTGGTCAGGGACGGGGCGGCGATGGACGCCGCGCTGGCGGAGCGCGACTTCGATCTTCTGATCCTGGATCTAAATCTTCCCGGCGAGGACGGACTGTCGATTTGCCGCAGATTGCGGGCCGACGAGAGATCTGCCGATCATTATCGTCACGGCGCAGAGCGAGGATGTCGACAAGATCGTCGGCCTCGAAATGGGCGCCGACGATTATCTCGCCAAGCCGTTCAATCCGCGCGAATTGCTGGCGCAAATCCGCTCGGTGCTGCGGCGCGCGGGCGCGGCGGACCCGATCGAGGCCGGTTCGGCGCGGCAGGTTTATCAATTCTCCGGCTGGAGCGTCGATCTCGCGGCGCGCGAGGTCATGGCGCCGGTCGGCATGAAGGTCGCGATGACGGGCGCCGAATTCGATCTTTTGCACGCGCTGTGCGAACATCCGAACCGCGTGCTGACGCGCGACCAGTTGATCAGCTTGACGCATGGCCCGACGGCGGGGCCGTTCGAACGCAGCATCGACACGCTCATCAGTCGTCTGCGTCAAAAAATCGAGGCGGACGTGAAAAACCCCAAGCTGATCCAGACGGTGCGGTCGGAGGGATATATGTTCACGACGCCGGTGACCCGATCATGAAAGCATTTTTACGTCGGTTGCGCCCCGATCATCTCGCGGGACAGATCGCGCTGCTGATTCTGGCGGCGATCGTCATGTTTCATCTGACGCTGACGACCATTCAACATTTCACCAATCCCGACGGACGCCCGCCGATCGTCGAGCCCAGCGAATTCATCGCCAGCGCGCTTTTGGCGATCGACGCCGCTCCCGTTTCGGAGCGAAGCTATGTCCTCGCGGCGCTCGGCAAGGCGGCGCCCTGGGCGAATTTCGCGGTGCGGGACCAACCGGGCGATATTCCCGCCGTCAGCGCGGCCAGCCCCGATCTCGACGAACTGCGGTCACGCCTATGGGCGGGCGCGCGGGTCGTGGCGGCGTCGAAAGCGACCGATAAGCGTGGGGAGGCTATCGTCGTCGCTTTGCGAAAGGGCGGATACGCCGTGGCCACGACGCTGGAGCCGAGGCTCTCCCCTTGGGGGGCGATGTCGTCGAGGCATTATGGCGCGCCCAGTCTGCCCATGCGGCTGCTGGAGCGCTCGGCGCTGTTCTTTTTTCTTTGCGCGAGCATTCTGACGGTGTGGATATCGAGCGCCGTCGTCGCGCCGCTGGTCAAGCTGGCGCGCGAAGCCGAGCGCTATCCGGCCGAAAACGCGCATCTGCGGCCGATCGCCGAGGCCGGACCGCGCGAGGTGCGCGATCTGACGCGCGCGCTCAATAGAATGCAGAGTCGGATCGAGGCGATGATCGAAGCGCGCAGTCATGCGCTCGCCGCGATCAGTCACGACCTGCGCACCATCATCACCAGGGTAAGGCTCAGGTCCGAATTCATCGCCGACGTCGAACTGAAAGAGAAAATGCTGCACGACGCCGATCTGATGGATTCGATGCTTTACAAAAATCTTCAGCACTTGCGCGACGCGAAAAGCGCGCCGGATCGCGGTCTCATCGATCTCGACAGCGTGCTCCAGACGGTTTCGGATCAATTCGTCGATCTTGGCCACGATGTCACCTACCGCGGCGGGCAACATCAGATCATCCTCGGCTCGCTCACCGAAATGCAGCGCGTTTTCAACAATCTCGTGGAGAACGCGGTGACCTACGCCAAAAAGGTCGTCATCACGCTCGACCAGCCCTCGCCCGAAATCATTCGCGTCGACGTGGCCGACGACGGGCCGGGCATCGGGGCCGAAAACAAGCAGCGCGTGCTCGAACCGTTCGTGCGTGGCGAGCCGGCTCGCAATATGAACGATCACAGCGGCTTTGGGCTTGGTCTGTCGATCGTGCGCTCGCTCGTGGAAGACGTTGGCGGAGGGTTGCAATTGCTCGATCACGAGCCGCGCGGGCTGATCGCGCGCGTGACGCTGCCCAGGGCTTTCGCGAAGGAGTGACGCCGCCGCGGCGGCGGCGGCCTCTAGCGCTCCGCCTCGATCTCGCAGCTGACCGCCTCCACGCTGGCGCGCGCGCGCTCATAGTCCGAAGGGCGCTTGGCGAGCGCCCGGATCAGCACGAATCCCAGCGCCGACGGCGCGGTGAGGCGGGTTTCCTGGGGCGGCGACTCGTCGTAATCGCTTGTTTCCATTTCTTCGATCTGGCGCGCGTCGCCGACGATAATGTCGATCTTTCCCTTGTTCGACGCGCGGTCGGTCATCGAGTGGAAAATCGCTCCGGAAGGGTCGTGGAAGGACAGGCCGAGATAATCCTCGCTGTCGATGTCGGCGCGCAGGCGCAGCGGGCCTTTGGCGAGATCGAACAGACAGACGCCCTCCGCCATCGCCGGGTCCTCGAAAGGCAGGAGCTGCGGGCCCGGCGAGGGCGGGTCGAACAACATCACGCCGTTTCGCGCGGTCTCGGCGTTCGCCGGCCGGTCCGATTTGGCGGCCTCCACCAGGCGGGCGTATGCGTGGCGCGGCGCGACCAGGGGCATCAGCAGCACCGAGACAATATGCACCACGCCGGCGATCAGCAGCGCCGCAATGGCCCAAGGCAGAAGACCTATCGCGCGATCCACGAGCTTCATTCGCAGCCCAGTTTGACGATTTTCAGAAAGCGCGCCGGATCGAGGCGCGCGGCGGTGTCGAGCGGCGTTTCATAGAGGCGCAGCACCAGCACGAAGGAATTCGCGTCGCCTGGCGACAGCCAATTGCCCGGACGCGCATGACGAGAGATGGCGAGTTCGAAGGCTCCGCCCTCGCGGCGAACAATGTCGGCCGAGGTGTAACCAAGTCGCCCGGTGGGATTGGCCAGCGGCGCGCCCGAGGCGGTCGCGAGGCCAAGCGTCCAATAGCGCGCGGCGGGCAGCGGGTCCGCGACGCGATAGTCGCAGCGGCCGTCGAGTGGCCCGCCAGCCGAATCCGCGCTCGCGACAAACACCAATCCCTCGTCGCGGCCCAGCGGCGCCTCGCCGCGGCGGGCGAGAACGGCGCGCGCGTAAGGGTCGATCTCCGGGCCGCCGACGCGCGGCCACGCGGTCCAGGGTCCGACGCGAAACGCGCCGAAGCCGCAGCCGCTCTTGAGCGTCGCCGCCGTGACGCCGAAACCGAGCGCGAGGCCGCAGAGCATCGTCCAAAAGGCGCGCATATATTTATCGAAGGGCGCTCGCAAGGGTATGAATATCTCGATATTTCTAGGGAGCGCCAAGGGGCGCGCCGGGCTTCATTCTACAGCGCCGCCGAGCGTCCGGGAACCTCCCGCCGCGCTGTGCGAACGGGCCGGGCTTAAGGGCGCCAACTCTTGGAAGGCGTCGCCTCGCTTGCCAAGCGAAAGAGTCTTTATTTTAGTCTCGATCGAGCCCAACGCGTCCACCGCGCCCTTCGATAGCATGGCGGGGCGTTGTGGCGCGCCTAGCTCCAGCGGTTTGATCGGCGTCCCCGCGTTCACCGCGGCTTCCTCCGCGGGCGTCGGGGCCATGCCGACGATGTGCTTGAGCGGCACGCCCTGATGGGCGTAGGCCATGATATCGTGCCATGTGCGGGCCGGCAGCGAACCGCCGGTCATATTGTTCATGGATTCGCCGTCGTCGTTGCCATACCACACGCAGCCGCCCATGACGCCCGAATAGCCGCAGAACCAAGCGTCCTTGAAGCCGTTGGTGGTTCCGGTCTTGCCGATCACCTCTATGCCCTCGCCAAGCTGCGCCGCCCTGCCGGTGCCTTCCTCGACCACCTTTCGCATCATCGAGCCGAGTTCCACCACCTTGTCGAACGGAACCGCCTGCTCTTGCGGCGGCGCGTCCCGGTCATGCCTGTACAGGAGGTCGCCGTGACGATTGTCGATTTCCATGGCGGTGTATGCGAGCGTCTTCTTGCCGCCATTCACGAAGGCGGCGTAGGCGGCGGCATGTTCGAGCAAGACCACCTCGTCGGCGCCGATCGGCAACGACGGCGTATCCTCCAACGGCGCCGTGATGCCGAGACGCCGCGCGGTCTGGACGATTTTCGCGCGCCCAGCCTTGGGATTGCCGTTGCCGATGGCGATGGAAAGCTTCACCGCGACGGTGTTCAGCGAGCGCGCCAGCGCATTGGCCAGCGGCAGCGAGCCGGCGTAGGAGTTGCCGTAATTGTGCGGACACCAATTGCCGATGCAGACCGGCGAGTCGACGACGATGGTGGTGGGCTTGAACTTGCCGGTCATCAAGGCCGTCAGATAGACATAAGGCTTGAACGAAGAGCCCGGCTGGCGCATCGCCTCGGTCGCGCGGTTGAACTGGCTCGCGCCATAGTCGCGCCCCCCGACGATGGCGCGAAGCGCCCCGTCCGGCTCCATCACCACCATAGCCGCTTGCTTGACGTGATAGGCGCGACCGCTCTCGCGCAGATTGTCCTCGATCACCGTCGTCGGCGCGCTTCTGCACGTTGGAGTCGAGCGCCAGCCGCACGTTCAGCACGCGATCATCGCCAAGCTTGCCCGCGTCGGCGAGTTTCTGCACTTCCGCGTAGGCGTAATCGAGATACCAGTCGGGGCTCGAGTCTCTGTTTGCGCGCCACCGGAGTGGCCGGATTGCGCTGCGCCGGAACGATCTGGCTGGCGGTCATGAAGCCGGCGTCGACGAGATTGTTCAGCACGTCGTTCGCGCGCGCGCGCGCGGCGGGAAGATTGACGTGCGGGGCGTATTTGGTCGGCGCCTTGAACAGGCCGGCCAGCATCGCCGCCTCGGCCAGCGTCACGTCCTTCACCGATTTGCCGAAATAGAACTCCGCGGCCGCCTGAATGCCGAAGGTGCCGCCGCCCATATAAACGCGGTCGAGATAGAGCTTGAGAATCTCCCGCTTGGTCAAATGATGCTCGAGCCAAAGCGCCAGAAAGGCCTCGTTGATCTTGCGCGTCACCGTCCGCTCGTTGGAGAGAAACAGATTTTTGGCGAGCTGCTGGGTGATCGAGGAGCCGCCCTGCACGACGCCCGAGGAGCGCGCGTTGACGGTCAGCGCCCGAGCGGTGCCGATCACGTCGATGCCGAAATGCTCGTAAAAGCGCCGATCCTCGGTGGCGAGCACGGCCTTCACCAGATAGTCGGGATACTCTTCGAGCGGCACGGCGTCGTCGTGCTTGATGCCGCGCTGTCCGACCTCGACGCCGTAGCGGTCCAAAAAAGTCACCGCGAGGTCGGCCCGCTTGAGCCAGTCCTTCTCGCTGGTCATGTGAAACGCCGAGGAGGCCAGCGTCAGCGCCAAAATCCCGCCTCCAAGCGACATCGTGAGCGCCTCGCAGGCGATTTCGACTCCGATCCGGCTCACGCCCGACACATGGAAACGCGCCATGAAGGCCGAGAAATTCTCGTATGTCTCGCGCGATCTGCGGCCGCTGTCGAACATGCTGGAGTCGATCAAGGCGTCGACGGCCAGCAGAATGCGCGAAACGCGCTTAACGATCGGCAGCGAACCCAGACGCTTCCACAAGGCCAAAAACTCCCGCGCGACCGCCCATTACTCCTCGCGCGCGCGATGTTAGCATTTTTTAAACCATCTTGACGATGGCTCCGGCGCGCTTCATTGCGGTTATGGTTTCCAGCAAGGAGCGGTATGAAAGAAACTGTGGATATGAGGCGAAAGAGCGGCGCCGCGGCGCGATCGGCCGACGCCAGTCCCAAGGGAGGGGCCGCCACGCCCTTTTGGGAAAAGCCGCTTGAAGATTTGACCCGGGCGCAATGGGAGAAGCTCTGCGACGGCTGCGGACGTTGTTGCCTGATCAAGCTCGAGGATGAAGACACGGGCGCCATTCACCACACCAGCGTCGCCTGTAAGCTTTTGGATCAAGGGAGCTGCCGCTGCGGCGATTACGCCGGGCGTAAGAAGATCGTGCCGGATTGCGTGCGGCTGACGCTCGAGAAGCTTTCCAAAATCAAATGGCTGCCGCCGAGCTGCGCCTACCGGCTGCGCTTCGAGGGCAAGAGCCTGCCGTCCTGGCATCCGCTGCTGACCGGCGACCCCGATAGCGTGCACCGCGCCGGTGTGTCGGTCAGGGGGCGGGTCGAGGCGGGCGAGGACGAGGTCGACACCGACGATCTGCCCGAATTTATCCGGCTGTGGCCCAAACGATGGCCGAAGAGGGCGCGCTAACCGCGCCAATTTTCGCCCTATTCATTTCGCGTTCAGCCGATATGCTCGACATTGGGCTCTGGGAGGCGCGGGAATGGTCCGGCGGACGGCGAAAATCTTGGGCGTGGCCTTCGCGCTGGCTTTCGCTTCGCTCGCTTACGCCAGGGAGGGCGGTCCCGCCTTCGCGCCTTTCGGGCGCGGCAGGGAAGAGGCGCCCACGCTCCCGCCCGACAGCCGCGCCAAGGAGGGCGGCCCGCCGGGGCTCGAATGTTTTTCGGTCGCCCAGACGCGGCAGAAAATCGCCCAGCATCGGCTCGCCGAACCTTTTCCACTGATGCGCGCCGAAAGCAGCGCCAACCAGGCCGACGCGCTGTCGACGCGGCTCTGTCGTAACGGCGAGCTGTTCCTTTACGAGATCAATCTGCTGCGGCGGGACGGACGTGTCATAAGGGTTTTCATCGACGCCGTGAGCGGCAAGCCGACCCCTTACCATCCGGAACACTGACGCGGCGAACGCCAAGGAGGAGAATCCATTGCGGCTGCTTGTGGTGGAGGACGACAAGGATTTGAACCGCCAGATCGTCACGGCTCTGCAGCAGGCGGGCTATGCGGTCGATCGCGCCTTTGACGGCGAGGAGGGGCAATTTCTTGGCGACACCGAGCCTTACGACGCCATCGTGCTCGACATCGGCCTGCCGAAAAAGGACGGCGTGGCCGTGCTCGAGGAATGGCGCCGCGCCGGGAAGGTCATGCCGGTATTGATCCTGACCGCGCGCGACCGATGGAGCGACAAGGTGCAGGGTTTCGACGCCGGCGCCGATGACTACGTGGCGAAGCCCTTCCACATGGAGGAGGTTCTGGCCCGCATCCGCGCGTTGCTGCGCCGCGCCGTCGGGCACGCCACCAATGAGATCGTGTGCGGGCCGGTGCGGCTCGACACCAAGTCCGGGCGCGTCGTCGTCGATGGCGCTCCGATAAAGCTGACCTCGCATGAATATAGGCTGCTCGCCTATCTCTTGCACCACGGCGGGCGCGTGATTTCGCGCAGCGAAATCATCGAGCATCTCTACGATCAGGATTTCGACCGCGACTCGAATACGATCGAGGTCTTTGTCGGCCGTCTGCGCAAAAAGCTGGGCGTCGAGGTGATCCAGACCGTGCGTGGACTCGGGTATATCGCCGCGCCGCCGGAGGAGGGCGGGAAAGGATAGGCGGCGCCCATGCCCGTTCTCGATTTCGCGACCAGATCGATCGCGCGGCGGCTCTTTTTCACCGCCGCGGCGCTGAGTTTCCTGCTGTTGCTGGTCGCCTCCCTGTTGCTGACGCAATATTATCGGCGCAACGCGGAAGACGTGTTCGAACGCAGGCTCGAGGTCTATCTGCGCGCCATCGTCGCCCATGTGTCGCAACCGGGCGAGGAAGGTCGCGGCCCCGGCCAGCTCGGCGAACCGCAATTCGAACTGCCGAATTCCGGCTGGTATTGGCAGATCACGCGGACCGACGACGAAGAGCGCGAAATCCTGGCGTCGCGCTCGCTGTTCGCGTCGCAACTGCCCAAACTGGCGGATTTTGGGGTCATTCCCGAGACTGGCGGCGCGCGGCGCGGGACAGCGCCGGGGCCCGACGGCCGGCTGCTGCGCATCGTCGAGCGCGTGATCGACGTGGGCGACACCGGGTGTTTATCTGGTGCAGGTCGCCGGCAACGCCGAAGAGGTCGAGCACGACATCGACCGTTTTCGCTTCGCCCTCACCGTCGCCTTCGCGCTGCTCGCCATCGCGCTCGCCATCGCCGCCGCGTTCCAGGTGAGATTTGGTCTGCGCCCGTTGCGCATGTTGCAGAGCGAGCTCGGCGAGATCAGGCGCGGCGCGCGCGAACGCATCTCGGAGCGCTATCCCGTCGAAGTCGCGCCGCTGGTCGACGAGCTGAACCTGCTGATCGGCGCCAATCGCGACATTGTCGAGCGCGCCCGCACGCAGGTCGGCAATCTCGCCCACGCGCTCAAGACGCCGCTCAGCGTGATCGTCAACGAGGCCGACGCCGCGCCTTCGCCGCTCGCCGAAAAGGTGAGCGAGCAGGCGGCGGTCATGCGCGATCAGATCACCTTTTACCTCGATCGCGCGCGCGCGGCGGCGCGGGCCGGCGCGATCGGCTCGACGACGCAGGTGGAGCCCGTGGTCGCCGCATTATTGCGCACTTTCGCGAAGATCTGCGCCGAGCGCGGCGTGACGTTTTCCGGCGAGGCGGCGAAGGAGTTATGGTTTCTGGGCGAGCGCCAGGATCTCGAGGAGATGGTCGGGAATCTGCTCGACAACGCCGGCAAATGGGCGAGCGGCGCCGTCTCCATCGCCGTGACCCGCGAGGCCGAGCCGAGCGCGCCGGGGCGAGCCCTGTTGCTGTTCACCATCGAGGACGACGGCCCTGGACTTGCCCCGCAATTGCGCGCGGCGGCGACGCAGCGCGGCCGCCGCCTGGACGAAACCAAGCCCGGCTCGGGACTTGGCCTCTCGATCGTGACCGATCTCGCCGCCGCCTATGGCGGATCGCTGCGGCTCGCCGACAGTCCCAAGGGTGGGCTGCGGGCGCAGTTGCGGCTGCCGGGGTTTTGACATGCGCCTTTCGATCCGGCATGACGGCGCGTGAATGCGATGGTTAATCGTTAAGGGAACGAATATGCCGAGCGTTAGACTGATCGCCGCCTGCGTGGTCGCGGCGACGCTTTTCCTCGCGGCCTGCAACGCCTCGAAACCCCCGCCGGTTGTGAGCGCGCCCGTGGCCGTCGCCCCCGAGCCTCCGGCGCCCGGCGTGGTCGGCGCGGCGATTGGCCGCGATCTCGACGAAAAAGACAAGGCCATCGCCATCGCCGCGCAAAGCGAGGCGGTGAATTCGGGAACCCGCAAGAGCTGGAAGGGCGACCACGGCGCCTATGGCTTCATCGTGCCGGGACCGGAAAACGGCGCCGGCGGCTGCCGCGACTACACCCACAAAATCTTCATCAATGGGCGTCCCAAGGAAGCGAAGGGTCAGGCCTGCAAGACGGGCGATGTTTGGCGCGTCACAAGTTGACGCGCGGCTGAAATGTCCATGAGCTGCGAAACGATCAGATAGATGCGCCTTTTCCTCGCCTGCCTCGCGTTGCTCGCCTGTCTTGGCCTCGGCGCCTATTGCCTGCTGCGAGCGGGCGCCGACTCGCCCGCCGCGACGGTCGAAGCCAATATTGGCGACGCGCGCTTCGTATTCCCGCCGGCCTATGCCCGCGACGAGGCCACGGCCGCCGGCGGCTTCCAGGATCGTCTCGCCTTTATCGCGGTCCTTCCCGATTTCTCGCCGCCGCGGCCGGCGGCGAGGGCGCTGTCGCCCAAGGCGCTGAAGGAGCGCGCGCGCGACAATGCTTTCATCACGCTGTCGCCGAAAGACGACGGCGCCGATCCGGCGGACCGCCCCATGCAGCTTTACGCCCGTTTTCTGGAAGCCGAGGCGGTCGCCGGTCCCGGCGGTCTGGTGATGCGGCGTTTCGAGCAAGGCTCGCCTTACGATCTCGAACAGCTTTACGTCGCGCCGCCTGACGGACGGGATTTCTTCGCCCGCTGCCCGAAGCCGGCGAGCGACGACTCCGCGTCCGCGGAGTTGTGCTTCTTTGTGTTTCGCGTCGGCGGACTCGACGTGGAGTTGCGTTTCCCGCCGGCGCAGCTCGAAAACTGGGAGACGCTGAACGAGGGCGCGAGAGCTTTCGTCGGCCGCGTTCGCGCGAGCGGCGCCGGCCAGCGGCGTTAGCCCGTTCGAACATTAGCGGGAAGCTAATCTCGCGGAAGGCCTGCTTTCGGAGATGTCGCCGGATTGAGCCGCGAGGCGACCATAAACCGCGAGGCGACTATAAAGTGGTACCGCCACCCCGGCTTGAACGGGGGACCTCTAGATCCACAATCTAGCGCTCTAACCAACTGAGCTATGGCGGCTCGAAGCGACGCTTCTTTCGTCCGTCCGACGAATGCCGGAAAAATGGTGGGCGCACAAGGGCTCGAACCTTGGACCCGCTGATTAAGAGTCAGCTGCTCTACCAACTGAGCTATGCGCCCGTCCATCGTCGGAGGCGCGTCGATCGCGCCGCCGTCGGAACGAGGGCGGGGATAACAAATGGCGGGCGCCATGTCCAGCGTCGCGGCGAGAGAAATCTTAGGCGATCGCATAAACGAGGCCTGGAGCTTGGCCTAGCCCGGCGGCCTCCGTCTCCGGGCTCGCGGCCTCTGTTCAATCTTGGGGGTTATGCTATAAGCCGGCTGCGCTCGATATCCCGCCGGGCGCGGCCTAGCCTCGCGACCTCGCTGGACGACATCCCGGCTTGTGGCCGCTTCGCTTGGAAAACCCCTTAAAAAGAGAAGGATCTCCCGATGTCGATCACCGCCGAGCGCAAACAGGCGCTCATCAAGGAATATGCGACCAAAGCCCGACGATACCGGTTCTCCCGAGGTTCAGGTCGCGATTCTCACCGAACGCATCTCCAATCTGACCGAGCATTTCAAGACGCACGCGAAGGACAATCATTCGCGTCGCGGCCTGTTGAAGCTGGTTTCGCAGCGTCGTCAGCTGCTTGATTACGTCAAGACGCGCGACGAGCCTCGCTATCGCAGCCTCATCGAGCGTCTCGGCATCCGCCGCTGACCTTCTGACTTTGGGGAATCCCAGTCAGGATTCGTTTCACGGTCGCGAGTCTTTTTCCAAAGGACTCGCGATCGGCTGATGGCGGAGGGGGAAGCGCCGCCGGCAAGAGCCAGCTTCCAAACTTGGAAGGGCGGCATGGGCCGTTCGACCAATCGAGAGCCGGAACCGCGTCAGGGCAGGATCGCCGGACGCCGAGCGTTAAGTCCCAATCGGGGTTTTATTCTTAATCGCGCGGCGTCTCGCCGTCTTGCTCATGACGATCCACTGGCTCGCCTCATGAGAGAAAGATGACATATGTTTCAAATCCACCGAGAAGAACTTGATTGGGCCGGGCGCAAGCTCGTGATCGAGACCGGCAAGATCGCCAGGCAAGCCGACGGGGCGGTGTTCGCCAGCTGGGGCGAAACCACCGTGCTGGCCACCGTCGTCGCCGCCAAGGCGCCGAAGCCCGGTCAGGACTTCTTCCCGCTCACCGTCAATTATCAGGAAAAAGCCTTTGCCGCGGGCCGCATCCCCGGCGGCTATTTCAAGCGCGAAGGGCGCCCGTCGGAGCGCGAGACGTTGGTTTCGCGTCTGATCGATCGTCCGATCCGTCCGCTGTTCGCCGACGGCTACCGCAACGAGACGCAAGTGATCGTCACCGTGCTGTCGCACGACCTCGAAAACGATCCCGACATTCTCGCCTTGGTCGCCGCTTCCGCCGCGCTAACGCTTTCGGGCGTGCCCTTCATGGGCCCCATCGGCGCCGCCCGCGTCGGCCATATCAACGGCGCGCTGAAGTTTAATCCGACCATCGAGGAAATGAAGAACTCTATCCTCGATCTCGTCGTCGCGGGCACTGGCGACGCCGTGCTGATGGTCGAATCGGAGGCCAAGGAACTTTCCGAGGACACGATGCTCGAAGCCGTCATGGCCGGCCATCGCGGTTTCCAACCGGTGATCGACGCGATCATCCGGCTCGCGGAGCGCGCCGCCAAGGACCCGCGCGACTTCGAGGCTCCCGATAAAGCCGCTGTCTTCGCCGCCGTCGACCAGATCGCCGAGAGCGAGTTGCGCGCCGCCTATAAGATCACCGTCAAGCAGCAGCGCTACGCCGCCGTCGACGCCGTGAAGGCGAAGGTGACCGCCGCGCTGTTCCCCGAGGACGGGGAAGCAAAATTCACCAAGGAGCAGGTCGCCGAGGCGTTCCACGATCTGCAGGCCAAGGTCGTGCGCTGGAACATTCTCGACGACGGCGTTCGCATCGACGGCCGCGACGTGAAGACCGTGCGGCCGATTTCCTCGGAAGTCGGCGTGCTGCCGCGCGCGCATGGCTCGGCGCTGTTCACCCGCGGCGAGACGCAGGCGCTGGTGGTGGCGACGCTCGGCACCGGCGAGGACGAGCAATTCGTCGATTCGCTCGAGGGAACCTATAAGGAGCGCTTCCTGCTCCACTACAACTTCCCTCCCTATTCGGTCGGCGAGACCGGCCGCATGGGTTCGCCGGGCCGGCGCGAAATCGGCCATGGCAAGCTCGCCTGGCGCGCCATTCGCCCGATTCTGCCGGCTCCGGCGGAGTTCCCCTATACGCTGCGCGTCGTCTCCGAGATCACCGAGTCCAACGGCTCGTCCTCCATGGCGACGGTTTGCGGCTCCTCGCTCGCCTTGATGGACGCAGGCGTGCCGCTCAAGCGCCCGACGGCGGGCATCGCCATGGGCCTCATCCTCGAAGGCGAGCGCTTCGCGGTGTTGTCCGATATCCTTGGCGACGAGGACCATCTCGGCGACATGGACTTCAAGGTGGCCGGCACGGAAGAGGGCGTGACCTCGCTGCAAATGGACATCAAGATCGCCGGCATCACCGAGGAGATCATGAAGGTCGCGCTGGCGCAGGCGCGCGACGGCCGTCTGCATATCCTCGGCGAGATGGCCAAGGCCATCGCCACGTCGCGCGCGGAGCTCGGCGAGTTCGCTCCGCGCATCGAAACGCTGAAGATTCCCACCGACAAGATTCGCGAAGTGATCGGCACGGGCGGCAAGGTGATCCGCGAAATCGTGGAAAAGACCGGCGCCAAGGTGAATATCGAGGACGACGGCACGGTGAAGGTCGCTTCCTCCGACGCCAATTCGATCAAGGCGGCGATCGCCTGGATCAAGTCGATCGCCTCCGATCCGGAAGTCGGCCAGATCTATGAGGGTACGGTGGTGAAGACCGCCGATTTCGGCGCCTTCGTGAACTTCTTCGGCGCCAAGGACGGTCTCGTTCACATCTCGCAGCTCTCCAGCGCGCGCGTGAACAAGACCACCGATGTGGTGAAGGAAGGCGACAAGGTGAAAGTGAAGCTGCTCGGCTTCGACGATCGCGGCAAGGTGCGCCTCTCCATGCGCGTGGTCGATCAGATCACCGGCGAGGATCTCGAAGCCAAGGCGAAAGCCGCGGGCGTTCCCGCGAGCGAGTGACGCGCGGCCCCTCCTCCTTTCCCGCGAGGGAGAGGAGGAGGGGTTTAATTCGACGTATGTTGATATAGCTTGCGGGGGATTCCGACCTACGGAGCTCTTGCCCATGATTTATCGTTCGACGACACTCGCCGTTCTCATGCTCTGCGCCGCCGGCGCGTCTCCCGCGCGGGCCGAGACTCCCGGCTATGAGCGGGTCATCTCCACGGTCACGCTGAGCTTCGAGGATGATGGCTCCACGGATCGCGCCGTGCTCGTCGATAATTTCGACGCCGGCGCGGATCTCTATATTTTTCGCGCGATCGAGGACGCCAAGCCCGATTCGCCAATGAAACCGACACTCGTGAAAAAGCCGGCCGCTTGGAACGGCGCGATGTGGGGCTTGCGGCCCTCGCTCGACACCAACGCCAAAAACTCCTTGGTCGTAAAATCGCAAAACGATGCGATCGGCCGTTACCGCTGGAGCGAGACGCTCACGATCGTTTATCGCAGCCACGAATTTCTCGTCGCGGGACTCACTTATGAATCCCACGATAATTTCGACCCCAAGGCCGGCGGCTCCTGCGATCTCAATTTCCTCAGCGGCAAGGGCGTGCGCAACGGCAAGCCGGTCGAGATCAAATCCGGCGCGATCAGGCTGATCGATTGGTCGGACGAAAAACTGCCGAAGGAATGCAAGTTTTAGAGGGCGTCGACCTCCCCTAACGCCTGTTCCAGCGCCGCTTCGCCGGGCTCCACGACGCTCGCGTCTTGCGTGAAAATCAGCACGCAGCGCACCTTCTTGCCGGGATACAGCGCCAAAGCGGCGGCGCGATAAAGCGCGAGCTGGCGCAGTTGCGCGACGCCGGGCGAAAGGCGAGGCGCGCCGGTCTTGAAATCGGCGATGAAAACCTCGCTTTCGGTTTCGGCGATGCGATCTATCCGGCCCACGATGTCGCGCGGTCCGCGCGGCGTCTCGATGCGCGCGACGATATCCACCTCCGCCGCCGAACCCGCGCCGAACAACGGCGCCAAGGATGAATGATCGATTACGTCCAGCACGGAGCGGACCAGCGCTTCGCTCCGCGCGGGGTCCAGCCGAGGCGCGTTAGCCCGCAAGAATCGCAGCGCCACCGTTGGTCTGCGCTCCGCCGCGCATCGCGGCAGATGTTGCAGCAGCGCATGCGTGAGCCGTCCGATCAGAAGCCGGCCGCCGTCCCGCCTCGCGGGCGCCGCGGCAATAAAGTCCGGGATGGCGTCGGCGCCGGCGAGCGCGCTCGATGGCCGTAGCGGCGGCATGGGCGCGGCTTCGGGCTCGGCGGGCGCGCGCGCCCATGAGGGAATCTCGACGCGCTCCCTTGGCGCGGCGGCGCGCGCGAGCTTTATTGTCGCCGGCGCGCTTTTGCTGCGCAGGATTTGTTTTTCCGCTTCATCCGGGTCGGGCAGCGCGTCGAAGCCGTCTTCGAGCGCCTCTCGGATCATAGTGTGCCAACACCCCTCCGCCGCTCCCCGTTCGCCGACAAAACCCGCGATATAGAGCCGCTCCTCGGCCCGCGTCAGCGCGACATAAAGCAGGCGCCGATGTTCGTTTCGCGCGGCCTCGCGCAATTTTTCCCGCGCGCGCGCGACGGGCTCCGGATCGGCGTCCATTTTCGGCGACCAGACGAGGCTGGCGTCGTCCGCGTCCTCGTTCTCCGTCAGCGCGAAAACCTTCGGGTCGTGACGGCCCGTCGGCGCGCCGCAGGTGTCGGGCAAAAATACGATCTTCGCTTCAAGACCCTTCGCGGCGTGGACGGTCATCACGCGCACCGCGTCGCCGGCGGCTTCCATGTCGCGCTTGATCGACACATCGAGTTTCTCGACGCCGGCGAGAAAGCTCGTCAGCGAGCCCGGCTCGTCGCGCTCGAAATCGAGAGCGAGGCGCAAAAATTCGTCGATGGCGTCGTTCGCCTCCGGCCCCAGCCGCGCGACGAGCTTTTCGCGTCCCCGCCCGGCGCCGAGCACGCGGCTGTAAAAATCGAAGGGCGTCAATCGCCGCGCGTCGTGGCTCCAGTCTTTCAGCCGCAGCGCAGCCTCCTGGTGAGCGGGCGCCTTCGACTGCTCCAGCGCATGAACAAGCGCGCCCACGCGTTTTGGCGCGAGCGCGATGAGATCGTCGTCGCCCAGTCCAACGAGTGGCGACTTCAACACGATGGCGAGCGTCAGATCGTCTTCGGGCAGCAGCGCCGCGCGGCCGAGCGCGCAGAGGTCCATCACGGCGATGTGATTGGTGAGATCGAGCCGATCGGCGCCGGCGACTGGAATATGTTGCTCCTTGAGCGCGCGAATCATCGCTTCGAAAAAAGCGTCGCGCTTGCGCACCAAAATCAGAAAGTCGCCGGGCGCTATCGCGCGGGGCCCGTTCTCGCCTTCGACCCATTCGCCATTGTTTAAATCCAGCAAAGACGCGATCTTGCGCGCGACCTTGCCGGCGAGCCGCGCGGCGGGATCGTCGAGGCCGACAAAATCGAGCGGGAGCTTCCAATCCTTGGATTCTTCGCGCTTGTTCGGGCCGATGGGATCCCAAATCTCGACGAGGCCGGCGGCATCGCTCTTCCAGGCGGTGTGTTCGGGCGCGGGTTCCGCCGGGTCGAAGGATAGGCCCCGCCTGTTGCCCCCGAATTTGAAGATCGCGTCGACGCTGGCGAGGATCGTCGGCGCGGAGCGGAAGGACAGAGTGAGGCGCACATGTTCGAAAGGGAGCCTCGCCGCGCCGAAGCGACCTTGGAAACCGCGCCGCATCGCGTCGAATTTCTCCGGCGCGGCGCCCTGGAAGGAGAAGATCGACTGCTTTTCGTCGCCGACCGCGAAGAAGCTGCGCGGGCGCGTCGCTTGCGCGAATTCATTGGCGATGACTTGCAGAATCTCCCATTGCGGCGCGCTCGTGTCCTGCGCCTCGTCGAGCAAAATGTGATCGATCTGCTGATCGAGCTTGTATAGCACCCAGGACGGGCTGGAGCGCCGCAGCAATTCGCGCGTCCGCTCGATCAGATCGTCGAAATCGAACAAGCCGCGATGATTCTTCATCCGCTCATAGCAGGAGACGATCGCTTCGCCGATTCGCGCCAGTGCGAGCGAGCGCGCGCAGGTCGCCGCCGTCTTGCGTTTGTCGATCAGCGCGGCGAGACGCTCGCGCTCTCCTTCGAGCCGGGCCAGAAGCTCTGGATCCTTTTTGCAAAGGCCATTGGTGATGATTGCCCCGTCGCCGCCGCGCGGCGCGCCCTTTTGAGTGAAGAACACCAAGAGATAATCGTCGATGCAGGCGGGATGGGGCGCGAAGTCTCGCCGCTTGCGTAAGCTGATCGGCGAGTCCCGCGTCTTTCTTGCTTCCTTGCCGCAGTCTCGCGGCGAGAGCCAGCCAGTCCTTCGAGGCTATGCCGCCGTCCATCATCCGCGCTTCGATGTCCGCGAGCGTCTCGCCTTCGGCAAGTCCCAGCCGACGCCTCAGATCGCGCTCGTAATCCCTCCCTTGCGCGACGCCGCGCAAGGCGCCGCGATGATGCAGAAGCTCTCCGATCAATCCATCGAACGTCGCTTCGCTCGCGTCTCGCGCGACGGTCGCCAAGGCGTCGCGCAAGTCGCTGTCTTCGTTAAGAGCGTGATCCAGCGTCTCCTTGCGCGCGTCGGCCAGCAACGCTCCGCGCTCGATATCGTCGATGATGCGAAAACCCGCGGGAACGTTGGCCTCGAACGGAAAGAGATGCAAAATCCTTTCGCAGAAGGCGTGGATCGTCTGGACCTTCAATCCGCCGGGCGTCTCCACAGTGCGCGCGAAAAGTCTGCGCGCGAAATCGCGCTCCGCGGGGTCGAGCCGCCGTCCCGAAGCCTTTTCGACGGCGTCGTCGAGCGCGTCGTCGCCGAGCAGCGTCCATTTGGCGAGAATGTCGAAAATTCGCGCGGCCATATTGGCGGCGGCGGCCTTGGTGTAAGTGAGGCATAGAATGCGCGACGGCGGCACGCGCGCCAGCAGCAAGCGCACGACGCGCTGCGACAATACATGCGTCTTGCCCGAACCCGCGTGAGCGGACACCCAGGCGGAGAGTTTCGGATCGGAGGCGCGCCACTGATCCTGCTTCGTTTGTCGCGGAATCGAACGCGTGGCGCTCATTCGCCTGTTCCTCCGTCGCCTTCGCCACCGCCGGCGCGCGACCATTCCTTCACGCGCGCGAGATGATCGTAGTCGCCCTGACGCGAAGCGAAGGCGACATAGGGGCGCGATGGATAGGAACGCTTGGGGTTACGAAACTGATCGAGCAGCGTGAGCAATTGCGATTTATGATCGGTGACGAGATCGGCGAAACTCATATCCTTTGGTTTGATCCAGAGCGGTTCGCCAGCGCCCGCGCCGCCAATCGGCACATAAGCGGCGCCCTGCGTCTCGCGGGGCCCGACCGTTCTGAAAGCGCCGGCCGCGATCATCGCCGCCTCGAGCGTCAATTGCGGGGCGAAGCCGGTCAGAACCTGCTTGTTGCTGGGCGGCGCGCCTGTTTTATAGTCGAAGACCGTCGCCGTTCCGTCGCTGTTCACTTCGATCCGGTCGGCGACGCCGGTCAGGCGGAACATGCTTCCGTCGGGAAGTTTGAAGCTCCAGTCGCCTCTGTCCTCGACGTGAATTTCAACGCCCAATTGGCGGCGAGCCGTCTCGAACGCCAGCGCGTCATCGAGACCAGCTTCGACGCGCGGCCATTTGAAGGCTTCGAAGTCGGAATCGGAAAGGAATATTTCAAGTTTATCCCGGGCCAACGCCAGTAGGGATTCTCGCGCGTCGGCCTGAAGCGGACCATGCGGGTGCGATTGAACGAACTCAGCCAAGGCCTCGTGAATCGCCGTGCCCATCTCGCGCGCGCCGCGTTCGTCGCCGAGCGGCGCCAGAGGAACGAGTTCCAGTATGCGCTCCGCGTAAATCGCGTAGGGATCGCGGCGCAATGTCTCGATGCGCGTCACGCTTAATCGCGTGGGCCTCAGCTCGACGGGTGGAGTGGGTTCCGGACGCTCGCAGCCTTTGATCGAGGGCGGCCGGTCGAGAGCGTTCGCGATGTCGAGCATCGCCGCGCCCCGCGTCTTGCAGGCCGCGAAGGTTTCGCCCGCCAGCGCGTCGAGACGCGTGACGAAACGCGAGGCGACGGTCGGCGAGCCGCCACGCTTCGTCGCCCGGCTCATCACCACTTCGCGCGCGCCAAACGCCATCGCGAAGTCATGCGCGCTTTGCCCGATGCGTCGCTCCGGCGGCGATAGGTTAAGCGCGGCTCGCATCGAACGATTGAGAAAGGCGCCGGCGTCCGTCCGCGGCGGCCAAACGCCTTCGTCGAGGCCGGCGAGCAACACAAGATCGGCGTCGATGAGGCGCGCTTCGAGGGGCCCCAAAATCTTCAGGCGCGGATGGGCGCGGCGCGGTCCGCGAACCTTGGTCTCGAACAGCAAGGCGTCGAGAAAGATCGCGAAGCTCGAGGCGTCGAAGTCGATCGGCGCTTTGGCGTTCTCCAACTGATCGAGCAAGGCGAGGAATTCTTCCATGCCAGCGCTCGCCTTCGCCTCGCATTCCCCGGGCGACGCGGTGACGACCTCGAGGCTCACGCGCAAGGCTTCGACGCGGGCGCCAAGAAGCGCTTCGCGCGGCGGCGTCGTCATCGGCCTCAGCGCGGCATCGAGACGCGCAAGCAAATCCTGGATCGCGCGCCAGTCGTCGTCGCCAAGCCGCTTCACCGCCGGGAAAGCATGAGCATCCGCGGCCAACGCGCGCGCTCCGTCGACGCGCGCCGCCCAAGTCGCGCTCCCATCGGCGACAACTCGAAGCACGGCGATCTCGATCAGCGGCGCGAGCTTCGCGACTTGCTCGCGCGATAGTCCGAACGTCGCGAGAGGATGCGCGAGCAGGGCCGCGACATCCACCGCCGAGGCTCCATGCGGAGCGGTCGACGCGAGCAGTCTCGCGAGCGCGCCGATGGACGTAACGCCTAGCGGTTCGCCGCCGGAGTTGTCGATCTCTATATCAAAGCGCGCGAGTTCGGCCGACACGCGGCGCGCGATTGTTCGGTCTGGCGTGATCAACGCCGCCGTGCGGTTTGGCGTCTCCAACGCGCGCCGCATGAACAGCGCCAAGGTCACGGCCTCCAACCGCTCGTCCGGCGTCTCGATCAGACTGACGCCTTCCAGCGCGCTGGAGAAAGTCGAGCCTCGCCTCGCGCGATATTCGCGCCAATGTTCCGTGCTGTCCGCAGGGCGCAACGCCTGCGCGGCCAATTCGCGCCGCGCCGCGAGCGGCGGCGTCGGGGCGCCGATTTCTCGCGCCTCCGCGCGGTCGATGTTCATGATCCGCGAAAGGCGCTTAAGAATGGACTGCGGATGCGTGTATGAGGGCTCTCCGTGTTCGCCGGAGGCCTCGCCGATATGACGCCAGGCGATATCGTCGAGATCGCTATCGAGACCGGGTAGGACGACCGCGCCTTGCGTCACGCGCGAGATCGCGTCGAGAAGCTGGGCCGTCGTCGGATTGGAGCCCGTCGATCCAAGCGCGATGACGGGATCGCCTTCGCCCGCACTTTTCAAATGTTCGATCTGCGCCGCGAGGAGCGCCTTTTGACGTTGGGCCCTGTCGATCATGCCGCGCTGTTCGAGAATGAGCGGCCATTGCCGCAGGGCGATGCTCAAAAATCGCGTCGTGATGGCCCAATATTGGTCGAAGGACTCGCCCGCCAGGCCTTCGATCGAGGATGGATCCACATTCTCGATGATGAATTCGTCGATCAGCGCGCCAAGCTCCTTGGCCAGCGCGCAGGCGTTGGCCGGCGACGGCGAAACCAACAACGTTTCGCGCTTGTCCACAACGGGGGCGCCATCGGGACCATAAGAAACGATCGCGTGTCCCAAGGCGTGCGCCCACTTCAAAATCAGCTGCGCAAGAATCAAACGGCGTTCTATCTCGTCGATCGCGGGTAAAAAACTTTCGTCGAATTCATCCGCGTAACCCGAAAAGAGGGCGATGTCTTCCTGCTCCTCCAGCGAGCCGAGCGGCAGTATGCGCGGCAACAGCGCCGCGGGCGTCTCGATCGCGCGCGCGAATTCGGCCGCCAGGGCGCGCGCGGCGCGTTGCGTCGGGACGTAGATCGTGATGCGCGCGAAATCGATCGGCGCGCTCGCGCGCGACACGTTAGAGATGATTTCGCCAGCGAGAAGCGCTTCGACGAAGGTCGAGAGAAATGGAACGCCAGGAGGGATGGTGAAGACGTTGCGGCCCACGACGGATCCTCGTTATGGCGCGAAGGGAGATCATATCGTCAGGCCGCCAATGCTTGCTCGGCCCGCGCGATCGCCTCGATGGTTCCGACATGCAGCCAGAGCGATCGCGCGGCGAGGCCGAACAGTCGCCCTCGCTCCGCGGCCTTGAAGAAGAATGGGGCGAGCTTGAAAATATCCTCGGCGACGCCGTCGAAAAGCTGCGGCTTCACGATGCCGACGCCTGAATAAACATAGCGTCTCGCGCCGGGCGGCTGCGTGACGCGCCCATCCGGTTGAAGCTCGAAATCGCCATCCCAATCGACGCCCACGCTGCCTTTGGTCTCGGCCAGCAGCAACGCCGCGTCCATCCGATCGCCATCCCAGGCTCGCGCGAGCGCTAGGAAATTGGCCGGGCCGTCGTCCTTCCAGAACGCATCGGTGTTGCAAATGAAGAATGGCCTTCCTTCGAAACGCGGCAGAACCTTTTTAATTCCTCCCCCCTGATCGAGCAGCGACGCGCGCTCGTCCGAAAGGATTATCCGCGGAGACGCGCGCGTTGAGAGATGCTTTTCGATTTGATCCGCGAGATGATGCACATTGACGATCGCGGTCGTGACGCCCGCCGCGGCGAAATCGTCAAGCGCATAGTCGATCAACGCCTTGCCCGCGACGCGGACGAGCGGCTTTGGAATAGTGTCGGTCAACGGCCGCATTCTCGTGCCGAGACCCGCGGCGAAGACCATGGCCGTCTTGGGAAAATCGGCCTCGCTAGGCGACCGGACCGAAGATCGCGGAGAGGTTGGTTTCATACCATGCCTTGAGCTCGGCGAGCGCTGGATGGCGCAAGCTCTTCTTCAAATAATATTCGACTCGCGGCAGGTGACCAAGATAATGCGGCTTGCCGTCGCGCAGATCGAGCCGCGCGAAAATGCCCATGATCTTGGTCGCCCGCTGTGCGCCGAGCACGGCGTAGGCCCGAACGAAGCCAGCCATGTCGAAGCGTGGGTCGACGTTGCGCCGCATCCGCGCGTAATGCGCGATCAGCTTCATTTCCAGTTCGTCGGCGACCGTGACGCGCGCGTCCTGCGTCAGCGACACGACGTTGTAGGCGGGATGCCCAAGCACGCAATCCTGGAAGTCGATGATGCCGACGCGGCGAACGCCCTCGCGCTCGGGCAACCATATCAGATTGGGCGAATGATAGTCGCGCAGCGTCCAGGTCGGCGTGGCGGACGCGACCTCGATCAGCGCCTGTCGCCAAAGATTGATGAAGATCGCGCGCGCGCCCGAGGCGACGATGGACCTTGCGATATGGCTGACGTACCAATCGATCAGCAACTCGACTTCGACCAGCAAGGCGTCGAGGTCGTAAGGCGGGATGCGGTAAACGCCGTCATCGATGATCTCGATCGTGTCGGGAAGTTTGCGCGCATGGAGCTCGGCGAGCGCGCCGATGGCTTCGAGATAGCGGTCGGGAATCGGGCCGTTCTCGTCCGCCACGCCTTCGCGACCGAAATCCTCGACGATCACCAGTCCCGCGTCGAGATCGCGCGCAAGCACTTTTGGGGCGGAAAATCCTTGCGCGGAAAGTCCTTCGGCAATGGCGACGAAAGCTTTGACGTTTTCGGCCAAGTGGGCGATGGTGCTGTAGGATTTCCCATAGCGGATCGGCGGACCATCCGGTCTCTGGGGCGAGATCATCAGTATCGCCTTTTCTCCGGTCGGCTTGGTGAGCGTCTCATAGGCGCGGCTCGACGCGTCGCCTTGCAGAAATGCGCGCCGTGCGTCCCACCAGTTCGCCTTGCGTAAAAATTCGTGCAAGGACTTGAATGACGCCAGGCGCGGCGCAAAGGCGCCGTAACCGGAAATCGTGATCATGCGCGCGTCGCGCCGCTCGGGCTCGGCGAAGCTTAGACGAATGTCGAGTCGGTCTCCGCTGAACAATTCCCGCGCGCGCTCGGCCCATTCGACTAGCAGAAGAGCGCCTTCGCAAGCGTCTTCCCAACCGAGTTCCGCCACGTCGGCCACCGTCTCGATACGATAGAAGTCAGCGTGAACGATCTTGCCGAACTCGCCTTCGTAGATTTGCATCAGCGTGAAGGTGGGGCTCGGCGCCTCTAACGTGGGATCGTGGGCGACCGCGCGGATCAGCGCGCGCGCGAAAGTGGTCTTGCCGGTGCCGAGATCACCCGCCAAAGTCACGATGTCGCCCGGGACGAGCAGCTTCGCGATGTCGACGGCGAGGGCGACGGTTTCTTCCTCTTTCGCAACGTCGAGACGCCAAATCGTTTTCGTAGCGGTCTTCCCCGACGCCTCGACGGTCATGATGCGCGATCTCCACCCTGGTTTTCGGCGTCAGGGACTGGGGACGAAAAAATGCAAGTGATCGTCGCGCCTTCGCCGGGGACAGCGTCGACATGCATGACGCCGCCGTTGCCCTCGACGAATTTTCGCGCCTCGCCGCGCCTTTTGTCAACGCCGCCGCCTCGATCGGTGATCTTGAAGACGGTTTCGCGCTCGCGTTGGAATCCGGCGAAAGTGACGGCCTGCCCGGCGCCTGTCGAGTCGATCGCGTCGAGCAGCAAATCGCTCAGCGCATGGCGGATCTCTTCGCCATTGGCGAGAAACATGTTGAAATTGTTGGTCGGCAGAAGCCGCAACTTGACGCCCTTGTGATCGACTTGCGCCCGCAGGCTCTCGGCGACTTCGCGCATGAGTTCTTTCGCATCGAGTTCGTCACGGGGTTTGGTTGGAGCCGGATTGGCGATTGGAGGGGGCGCGGCCTTCGTCGCCGGTCCGGGAAAAATGCAAGTCACGACAGTGCCTTCGCCTGGCGTCGAGTCGATTAGAATTTTGCCGCCATGCAGTTCCATGAAGGCCCTGACGATGGACAGCCCAAGGCCGACGCCCCGGTGACGCGACCCCGTCGTATTCGAACTCGAAACGATCGAAGACGCGCTCGAGAATCTCGGGCGGGATGCCGCGTCCGCGATCGACGACCTTGAATACAACGTCGCCGTCGCGGCGCAGCGCGGCGAGCGAAACCACCTGCCCGGGGCGGGAGAAACCGATCGCGTTCGAGAGCAGGTTGAAGAGGATTTGGCGCACTCGCTTCGAGTTCGCCGCGGAACGCGCCGATCTTCTCGGGCGCGACGATTTGCAGCTCGACCTTGTTTTCGGCGAGACGATCCTGCAATCCCTCGATCGCGCCTTTCATCGCGCTTTCGGCGTCGACATCCTCGATTTCGAGCTCCATCGCGTCTTCGTCGATCGTCGCGAGATCGAGAATGTCGTCGATGATGGCGAGCAATGCGTTGGACGATTTACGCACATATCCAAGATATTCGAGCTGACGCGGATTGAGGGCGCCGGTCGTTTCCTCGCCAAGCAGATGCACAAATCCATTGATGTTGGTGAGCGGCGAGCGCAGCTCGTAGCTAACGTGATGAATAAAATCGTTTCGCAGTTTTTCGGCGGCGAGCAGCGCCTTGTTGCGGTCGGTCAACGCGCGTTCGACATTCACATCCGCCGTCACGTCGACGAAAGTCAGCAAGGTCGCGGCTTCCGGCAGCGGTTGGGCCGTGAGATCGACCACGTCGCCGTCGCTTCGCTCCAAACGACGCGTGAAGCCCGTGCGCGCGTCGTTCAAGCCGGTCACCAGGCGTCGCAAATCGCTCCAGGTGGCTTCGTCGGCGTGTAGAGGTTTGCACAATTCGACGATCGTCTCGAAGTGCGGTTTTTCCGGCAGGGCGGCGCCGTCGAGACGCCAGAGCTTGGCGAAGGCGGGATTGCAAAATTGCAGGCGCCCGTCGGCGCCGAACACGGCGACGCCTTCATGCAGCGTCTCCAGCGTTTCATTCTGCATGCGATAAAGCGCGTTGAACCGCGATTCGAGTTTGTAATGCTCGCTCATGTCGTCATAGAGATAGGTCACGCCTCCCTTCGGGTTGGGGGTGACCTTGACGCAGATCATGCGGCCGTCCGGCAGACGCCACAGATGCTCGGGAAGCTCGCCGGTCGAGCGGTAGGCTTCCATGAGATGCGCCTTCCAGGCGCGAAAGTCCCGCTCCAGCGGCAAACGTTGTTCGAGCCGCAGGCGATCGAGTATTTCGCCGTCGGAGGGGCGGCCGTCGAGAAAAGCCGGGTCGAGCTGCCACAGTTTTTCGTAAGCCGCGTTACGATAAATCAATTGCTGCGAGCCATCGAAAATGGCGACGGCGCTGGGCATTTGGTCGAGCGTGCGCCTATGCGACAGCATTTGCGTTTCGAGGTCCGCGCGAACCGTCTCGATTTCCTGGCGGTCGATCGCGATCGCGGCCGCCGACCGCGCCGCCGGCGCCTGGATCACGTCGAGCAAATGCCGCGCGCCCGCGACCACGGCGGTCACCCGATCGCGCCAAACCTGCGACTTCGACCGCGCCTCGGCGGTCGCGGCGCGCGCCGATTGATCCAGCAATTCGATTTGCTTGATGAGCACGTCCTCGGCGTCCTTGGCCTCGACGGCCTGCGCATAGGCGCTGTTGACAAAATCAAGCCGCCCGTTCGCGTCTCGCAACCATACAGGGAATGGCAAGGCTTCGAGCAGGCCGCGCAGACCCTCGACCTCGCCCTTGCTCGCCGCGCAGCGTTCGCGAAGACTGATCAATTCTAGCTTGTCGCCAGAGACCTCGCGCAGCCTCAAAACGGCCCGACCGCCGACCGCGCGGCCTTCGGCGTCGAAGTGCCGTCCGGTCGATCCGACCAACGAGAGACGGAACGCCTCGCCCCGAAGCCTCAAGCGATCGACGTTTTGTTCGAGTTCGCGCGCCGCGTCGGGCGTCAACCAGGAGCCAAAGGCAAGAACGCGCCGCGATGTCGGCATGTCCGTGACCAATTGCGGCGAGCCCTCGACGTCGGGCTCCCCGGAAGAGCCGTCCCATGCAATGAACAGCTGCTGTTCGCTGGAAAGAAAAATTTCGGCGCGGTCGCGTTGCGCGCGGCTGGCCTCGAGCTTCGCCGCCAGCTCCGTTTCGCGCCGGCGCCAAGCTTTGCGCTCCGCGATATATGCGAGCGCGACGAAGGTCGAGAACAAGGCGAGGCCGCCGCTCAGCGCGAAGCCATACACTTCGATATCCGGGCCGAAATCCGGGAGGAGTCGAATGGCTTCCGCGTGCGCTCCACCCGCTCCGGCGAAAGTTCCCGCGAAGGGACCGGCGACGCGCGCGAGACGGAGATGGGAAGGCGGACCGCCGCCGGCCGCGGCCCTTCGCCGATGTTGGTTCGCCAGCGCGAGGCTCCAGCGAAAAGGCGCGTCTCTCAGTCGTGTCATGCGAACCGGTCTCCACGGTCGATTGCGGGGCACATCTCAACAAACGCCGTAAGCCGTTCGCGCATCGGAGCCCTTCATTCGCGCGGTCGCATCGGGACCCGCCGCGAAGGAAACGCGTTAACCAGTTGAGTCGAGCGGGCTATCTAAATCTTGCGAACAAAACCCCGTTCGGCCGCGCGCGTCCGAATCACCCCAATCTAAATCGCGCTTGCAAAAAGGGGAATCATGTTTGTGCGGAATGCGTCACAAGCGAGAACAAGCGCCGAACAAGGCGCGCGCGAGAGCGCGAAAGAGCGCTCTCATTCGGGCGCCATTTCGAAGCAAATCGCGTTAATATCGGGCCATGGCCAACAATGAAGATTTATTTGGAGGAAGCTCGCCTTCTTCCAAGGCGGGCAAGGGTGCCGGCGCGGCCGCCGCCAAACCCGCCAAAAGCGCGGGACCGGTCGAATACAACGCCGACTCCATCGAGGTGCTCGAAGGATTGGAGCCGGTGCGGCGACGTCCCGGCATGTATATCGGCGGCACGGACGAAGCCGCCATGCACCACCTCTTCGCCGAGGTGCTCGATAATTCGATGGACGAGGCGGTCGCCGGACACGCGACCTTCATCTCCGTCACGCTGGAGCCCGACAACTGGCTCACGGTCATCGACAATGGACGCGGCATTCCCGTGGGCATGCACCCCAAGGTCAAGGGCAAGACCGCCCTGGAAGTGGTGATGACCGTTCTGCACGCGGGCGGCAAATTTGATTCAGGCGCCTATCAGACTTCGGGGGGGCTGCACGGCGTCGGCGTGTCGGTCGTCAACGCTCTGTCCGAAAAGCTCGAAGTCGAGGTCGCCATCGACCAGCAACTTTATCGTCAGGAGTTTTCGCGCGGGCTCCCGCTGGGCAAGCTGCAAAACCTCGGCAAGATCTCCAACCGTCGCGGCACGAAGATCAGATTCAAGCCGGACGCGCAGATCTTTGGACCGGCGGCGCATTGGAAGCCGGCGCGGCTGTTTCGCATGTCGCGCTCGAAGGCCTATCTGTTCGGCGGCGTCGAAATCCGCTGGCGTTGCGCGCCCGAGCTTATCGAGCCGGGCTCGAATATTCCCGCCGAGGCGGTGCTGCGCTTTCCCGGCGGCCTCAAGGATTATCTCGCGCGCGAGATCGAGGGCAAGGAGCCCGTCACCGAGCAGCCCTTCACCGGCAAGATCGAGCGCGAGGGCGGGCATGGTTCGCTCGAATGGGCCGTGTCCTGGCTCGCCAATGACGACGGCTTCGTCCATTCCTATTGCAACACCATTCCAACGCCCGACGGCGGCACGCATGAGGCCGGCTTCCGTCTCGCGCTGCTGCGCGGCCTCAAGGACCACGCCGAACGCGTGGGTCAGGCGCGGCGCGCCAAGGACATCTCCGGCGACGATCTGATGGGACAGTCGGCGGCGATGATTTCGGTGTTCATCCGCGAGCCGGAGTTTCAGGGCCAGAACAAGGGCCGGTTGATGAGCGTGGAGGCGGCGCGCGTCGTCGAGACCAGCGTGCGTGACGCCTTCGACCATTGGCTCGCCGGCGCGCCTTCGCAGGCGACGAAGCTTCTCGATTTCGCGGTCGAACGGGCCGAGGAACGGCTGCGCCGCCGCGCCGAAAAGGATGTCGCCCGCAAGAGCGCGACGCGCAAATTGCGATTGCCCGGCAAGCTTGTCGACTGCACCAATAATTCGGCGCAAGGGTCGGAGCTGTTCATCGTCGAGGGCGATTCGGCCGGCGGCTCGGCCAAGGAAGGGCGAAACCGCGTGAATCAGGCGGTGTTGCCGTTGCGCGGGAAAATTCTCAACGTCGCTTCGGCGACGCGCGACAAGCTCGCGGCCAATCAGCAGCTCTCGGATCTGGCGCAGGCGCTCGGCTGCGGCCTCGGTGCGCATTATCGCGACGAGGATCTGCGTTATGATAAGATTATCGTGATGACCGACGCCGATGTCGACGGCGCGCATATCGCCTCGCTGCTGATCACCTTTTTTTATCGGCAGATGCCCAAGCTGATCGAAAAAGGCCATCTCTATCTCGCCGTGCCGCCGCTCTATAAGCTCACGCAAGGCTCCAAGACCGTTTACGCGCGCGACGACGCGCATATGGAGGAGCTGATCCGCACGCAGTTGACCGGCAAGGGCAAGATCGAAACCAGCCGCTTCAAGGGCCTAGGCGAAATGATGGCCAAGCAGCTCAAGGAAACCACGATGGACCCCAAGCAGCGCACGCTGCTCAAGGTCGTCATCGACAGCGAGGAACGCGAGGAGACGGCCGATTGCGTCGAGCGGCTGATGGGCAACAAGCCCGAGGCGCGCTTCGCGTTTATTCAGGAGAACGCGGCCTTCGCGACGGAATTGCTGGATGTGTGAGGCGCGCGTTCGTTAAAGCATCATGAAACTTCGCCGCCGCCGCGACCACGCGCCTCGGCGATTTGGCCGCCCGCCTCTCACCCGCCCTTGTTCGCCGCCTTATCTCCCGCGACCGCCGGCTTGTCGCTCAGCCCGTTCTTGATCTTGTCGAGAATGCGGGGCAGGTCTTCCGGATCGGGGCCAAGGTCGCGCGCGTGGTTCCACTGGAATTGCGCCTCCAGCTTGCGCCCGACATGCCAATAGGCGTCGCCGAGGTGATCGTTGATCACCGGGTCCGACGGCTTGAGGTCGATGGCCTTTTCCAGTTCGTTGACCGCTTCGTCGTAGCGGCCGAGGCGATAATAAGCCCAGCCCAGACTGTCCACGATATAGCCGTCGCGGCCCTTCAGATCGACCGCCCGGCGCAACATGCGGAAGGCCTCGTCGAGATTGACGCCCTGGTCGACCCAGGAATAGCCGAGATAATTCAGCACCAAGGGCTGATCCGGGTTGAGCTCCAGCGCCTTCTTGAGATCGTGTTCGGCGCCCGGCCAATTTTTACCGCGTTCATTGGCGATGCCGCGATAATAATACAGCAGCCACTGGTTTTTCTCCGGCTGCTGCTGCAAGGCCAGCGCGCGCGAATAGGTCGCGGCGGATTCCGTGAAAAGCTTGCGCGAGCGTTGAAGATTGGCCAGCGCGGTCAGCGCGTCCGCATCCTTGGGATGCGCGTCGACCACCGCCTGCAAATGATCGCTGGCCTCCTTGGTCTTGCCGAGCGTTTCGAGCAGCAATGACGCCTGCACATCCGCGTTGACGCGCAAGGGGTCCGTTTCGGGCACGCTGTCGTAAAGATCTATCGCGGCCTCTTCCTGCTTCAGCCGTTCGTAAATATCGGCGAGCGTGAAGGTGGTCAGCGTATTATTGGGCGCGAGCGCCAGCGACAGACGCAAATAGATCAGCGCCGCCAATTCGTCGCCCTGGCGTCCGCCGCCGAGCGCGACCAGTCCGTAAAGGACCTCGCCGGCGCCTTCCTCGGCGTTGCGCACGAAGGGATTGAGCGGCTTGCCGGCGTCGAGATCGGCCAGCGCGGCGACGACGAGCGGGTGATTCGGCACCGCTTCGTCGAATGCCTTATACAGGCGGCGCGCGGTCTCATTGTCCCCGTGGCTCGACAGGAAGCGCGCATAGGCGTCGACGAGACGCAGCACCGTATGTTCGGCGCTCAAAACCGATTTGAAGCGCCGTTCCGCCTCGGCCTTGTTCCCGCCGATATCGGCGATCAGCGCCGCGTGATAGTCGCGGAGCACGGAGAAGCCCTCGCCGCGCAATTTGTCCAGCGTCGCCAGGGCCCGGCGCGTGTCCTTGGCGCCCGCGTATGTCCAGGCGGTCAGCAGGATGTTCTTGATGTCCGTCTGGCGGTCGGCGCTGTCCCTGCCGAAGGCGGCGCGCGCGTTCGAATATTGATGCGCCTGCATCTCCTGAACGCCGCGCGTCAGATTAGCGACCGCGTTTTTGCGATCGTGCGCGAGCACGGTTCCGGCGAGGCTGTAGGCTTCCGGCATATTGCCATTGGCGAGGGCCGCGATCAGCGCCCGTTCGGCGAGGTCGCGATTGCGCGGATCGTCGCGCAGCGCCTCGCGAAAAAACGTCGAGGCCGCGAAGGTGTCGCGCTCCGAATTGGCGACGATCGCCGCGAGAAAATTGCCGGAGAGGCTGGAGCCGACCTCGAACGGCCGCGCCACGGAGAGGCTATCCTTCGCATGGGCCGCGGCGGCCCCCTTGGCGAAGAAGCCGCTCGAAAGCGTCAGCGCGAGGGCGCAGCCAAGCGCCCCGGCGGCGGAAACGAAACGATTCGAAGCGTTGGACGTCGACAGGAGTGGCTTGGAGAAGAGCTGCACGAGAAGTCCCAACCTTGGCCGGATCAAAGGGGGCGGCGGCGCAATCAGCGCAACGGCGCGCCTGCCTATCACAGGAAATGATGGCCGTTTTGCGCTGCAACCGCAAGCATGAAATGCGCTCCCGCGACGCCCACGCCATCCGCCGCGACAAACGAATTGAAACAACGGCGGAATAAAATATCCGCCTTAACCCCGTCCCCGGCCACCGCTCTCGCGCGAAGCCGGGGCCGCGATCCAACCTTACGCAGCGACCTTGACGGCCGCCACGATCTTCTGCGCGGCGTCGTCGAGATCCTCGGCGGCGATCACGTTAAGGCCGGAGGAGTCGATGATCTTCTTGCCAAGATCGACGTTGGTGCCCTCGAGGCGCACCACGAGCGGCACTTCCAGCCCGACTTCCTTGACGGCGGCGATCACGCCCTCGGCGATCACGTCGCATTTCATGATGCCGCCGAAGATGTTGACGAGAATGCCCTTCACCTTCGGATCGGCGGTGATGATCTTGAACGCCGCGGTCACTTTTTCGGTGGTGGCGCCGCCGCCGACATCGAGGAAGTTGGCGGGGAATTCGCCATAGAGCTTGATGATGTCCATCGTCGCCATCGCGAGGCCGGCGCCGTTGACCATGCAGCCGATATTGCCGTCGAGGGCGATATAGGCGAGATCATGTTTGGAAGCCTCGATTTCCTTCTCGTCTTCCTCGGTCTTGTCGCGCAATTCGACGATTTCGGGATGGCGGTAAAGCGCGTTGTCGTCGAAGGAGACCTTGGCGTCGAGACAACGCAGCTTGCCGTCCTTGGTGACGATCAGCGGGTTGATCTCCAGCATCTCCATGTCCTTGGCGATGAAGGCCGCGTAAAGCTGCTCGGTGAGCTTGCCCGCCTGCTTGACGAGATCGCCCTTGAGGCCGAGCGCGTCGGCGACATGGCGCCCGTGGTGCGGCATGATTCCCGTCGCGGGATCGACCGAAAAGGTGACGATTTTCTCCGGCGTGTCGTGCGCGACCGTTTCGATGTCCATGCCGCCCTCGGTCGACACGACGAAGGAAACCCGCGACGTGGCGCGGTCGATCAGAATCGACAGATAAAACTCCTTGTCGATCGCCGCGCCGTCCTCGATGTAAAGGCGGTTGACCTGCTTGCCGGCCTCGCCGGTCTGCACGGTGACGAGCGTGTTCCCGAGCATCTGCTTGGCGAAAGTCTCGGCTTCCTCGATCGATTTGGCGATGCGCACGCCGCCCTTCTCGCCTGCGGCGGCCTCCTTGAACGAGCCCTTGCCGCGCCCGCCGGCGTGGATCTGCGCCTTCACGACATAGACCGGGCCGGGCAAGGTCTTCGCCGCCGCGGCCGCGTCCTCGGCCTTCAGAACGGGGACGCCGACGGCGACGGGGGCACCGAATTCACGCAAAATGGCCTTGGCTTGATATTCATGGATATTCATGTCGTCCCTTAGTCCTTTCGGACTCCCCTTTGCCTGATTAATTCCGATATGGCCGCGGCGCGAGCGGCCGGCTGTCGTCGGCGTCAAACCTTCTAGGAAAACGCCGGATTAAGCGCGCCCGCCGCCGCGATCAGCGAGCGCACCGACGCCACGGATTTCTCGAACATCTGCTTTTCGCTGGCGTCGAGCTTGATCTCCAGGACTCTTTCGACGCCGCCGGCGCCGATCACCACGGGGACGCCGACGTAAAGTCCGTCGACGCCATATTGGCCCGAGAGATAAGCGGCGCAGGGCATCACCCGGCGCTTATCCTTCAGATAGCTTTCCGCCATGGCGATCGCCGAGGTCGCGGGCGCGTAGAAGGCGGAGCCCGTCTTGAGCAGGCCGACGATTTCGCCGCCGCCCTTGCGCGTGCGGTCGACAATCGCGTCGATGCGCTCCTGCGTGGTCCAGCCCATCTCGATCATGTCGGGCAGAGGCACGCCGGCGACCGACGAATAGCGAATGGAGGGCACCATGTCGTCGCCATGGCCGCCGAGCACGAAGGCCGAGACATCCTCGACCGAAACGTTGAATTCCTGCGCCAGGAAATAACGAAAGCGCGAGGAATCGAGCGCCCCCGCCATTCCCACCACGCGGTTGACCGGAAGGCCGGAGCATTTTTGCAGCGCCCATACGATCACGTCGAGCGGGTTGGTGATGCAAATGACGAAGGCGTTCGGCGCATATTGCTTGATGCCGGCGCCGACCTTGGCGATGACGTTGAGATTGACCGTGAGCAGATCGTCGCGGCT
The DNA here is from genome assembly GCA_963775775.1 of uncultured Alphaproteobacteria bacterium. GTDB lineage: Bacteria > Pseudomonadota > Alphaproteobacteria > Rhizobiales > Beijerinckiaceae > Methylocystis. Next base: position 22,997 of record CAVZKF010000040.1, on the reverse strand, counting down.
CATGCCGGGCTGGCGCGGCACGCCGGCGGTGACGATCACCACGTCCGCGCCCTCGATGATGGCGTAGTCATCGCCGCCCGAGACATTGCGAATCGGAGCCGGAGATCGGGCCGGCTTGCGCGAGATCGAGCGCCTTGCCGCGCGGCACGCCTCCTACGATATCGAACAGAACGATGTCGCCCAGCTCCTTGAGACTCGCCAGATGGGCCAAGGTGCCGCCGATTTGGCCGGCGCCGATGAGAGCGATTTTCTTTCGCGACATCTTTTTTCCCGTGCTCGAAGTCAGATGAGACTGCTACCCCGCTTTTCGGCCCGTGGGAAGCCGGAATTCCCGCGACGGCCAAGAACTTTGTTAGGCGCGTCCATTCGCCGCGCAACAAATGGGCAATTTATTAAACAGCATTCGCGGCGCCCAGATGCTAGGCGCTTTTCCCGGCGTTGACTCGCTCGCCCATCCTGCATACAACTCACGCAAATCTCGTCTGAGATGTTCAACCAAACCTGTTCGCCCCGAGGGACGACAGGCTCACGTCCGGCGGCGCTTCGCGCTCCCGGGCGCGTTTTGCTTTGGGGCCATGCCTCTCCTCAAGAGGGAAGGCGAAGGAGAAAACCCATGTTCGAGAGCCTTTCCGACAAGCTCTCCGGCATTTTCGACAAGCTCACGCGGCGCGGCGCGCTTTCCGAGGCCGACGTCGCCGAGGCGTTGCGCGAGGTGCGCCGGGCCTTGCTCGACGCCGACGTGGCGCTCGACGTGGTCCGCTCCTTCACCGAAAAGGTGCAAGCCCGCGCGGTCGGCGCCAATGTCGTCAAGTCGGTTTCGCCCGGCCAGATGGTCATCAAGATCGTCAACGACGTTCTCGTCGAAACCCTGGGCGACAAGGCCGAGCCGATCGATCTGGAAGCCCGCCCGCCGGTGACCGTCATGATGGTCGGCCTGCAGGGCGCCGGCAAGACCACGACGACCGCCAAGCTCGCCAAGCGCCTCAAGGAGCGCGAGAAAAAGCGCGTGCTGATGGCCTCGCTCGACGTGAAGCGGCCCGCGGCGCAGGAGCAACTCGCCATTCTCGGCCGGCAGGTTGGGGTCGACACGCTGGAGATCGTCCCGAACCAGACGCCGTTGCAGATCACCCGGCGGGCGATGGAGGCGGCGAGATTCGAGGGCTACGACGTCGTGCTGCTCGACACGGCCGGCCGCACCCATATCGACGAGCCGTTGATGCAGGAGATGGCGGACATCAAGTCCTACGCCAGTCCGCATGAAATCCTGCTCGTCGCCGACGCGCTGACCGGCCAGGACGCGGTCAATCTCGCCAAGAACTTCGACGCGCGGGTGGGCATCACCGGCATTGTGCTGACGCGCATGGACGGCGACGGACGCGGCGGCGCCGCGCTGTCGATGCGCTTCGTCACGGGCAAGCCGATCAAGCTGATCGCCACTGGCGAAAAAATGGACGCGCTCGACGAATTCGCGCCCAAGCGCATCGCCGACCGCATTCTCGGCATGGGCGACATCGTGGCGCTGGTCGAAAAGGCCGCCGCGACGATCGACGCGCAGGAGGCCGAGCGCGCCGCGCAGCGCATGGCCAAGGGCAAATTCGATCTGCAGGACCTTTGCGATCAGCTCGCCATGGCGGAAAAAATGGGCGGGATCGGCGGCATCATGGGACTCTTGCCCGGCGTCGCCAAGATGAAGGAGCAATTCGCCGCCGCCAATATCGACGAGAAGGTGATCAAGCGCCAGCGCGCGATCATTCTGTCGATGACCCCCAAGGAGCGGCGCAACCCCGACATATTGAAAGCCTCGCGCAAGCGCCGCATCGCGGCGGGTTCGGGCGTCAAGGTCGAGGAGGTCAATAAGCTCCTCAAGCAGCATCGCGGCATGGCCGATCTGATGAAGTCGATGGGCGCCGGCAAGCGCGGCGGGCTGATGGGCAAGGCCGCGCAGATGATGGGCATGGGCGGCATGCAAATGCCATCGCAGCAGGAAATCGCCGAGCTGCAAAAAAAGTTCGGCGCCGGAGCCGGCGGCGCGGCTTCGCCGAACGGCGGTCTGCCCGAGGCGCCGCCGAAGGAATTGTTTTCGCCAAAGCCCGGTCTGCCGGGGCTTGGCGGCAAAGGTCTTCTGAGCGGGCTCAATCCGTTCGGGAAGAAAAAATAGCGCGCGGCGCTTCAAGCATCGCGTTTCTCGTAAGATCCAAAAAAGGAAAATCTCATGTCGCTTAAAATCAGACTGTCTCGCGGCGGCGCCAAGAAGCGCCCCTTCTATCGCGTCGTCGTCGCCGATTCGCGCTCGCCGCGCGACGGCCGCTTCATCGAGCGTCTCGGCACCTTCGATCCGTTGAAGGCCAAGGACGCCGCCGACCGCCTCGTGCTCGACGCGGAAAAGGCCAAGGAGTGGATCGGCAAGGGCGCGACCCCGACCGACCGCGTGGCCCGCCTGCTCGAGAGCGTCGGCGTCGGCACGCGCGAAAAGCGCAATAATCCCGAAAAGGCCCTGCCGAAGAAGAAGGCGCAGGAGCGCGCCGCCGCGGCGGCCGCCGCCGCTCCCGCCGCCGAGTGAGCGACAACGCGCCTCCCGCCTCCAAACCGGGGCGGGAGCTGGTGTTGCTCGGGCGTTTCGGCGCGCCGCATGGCGTGCGCGGCGAAATCCGCCTGCAAAGCTTCACCGCCGACCCTCTGGCGATCGCGAGTTACGGGCCGCTATTCGACAAGAGCGGCGCGCGCAAGCTTCGTGCTCGCCCATGTCCGGCCACAAGGCAAGGACATGCTGGTGGCGCGCGTCGAGGGCGTGACCGATAGGGCCGGCGCGGAAAGGCTGGCCCGGATTGAACTCCACGCGCCTCGCGCGAAATTGCCCGAGCCGGACGAGGACGAGTTTTATCTCGCCGATCTCGAAGGGCTGCGCGCCGAGACCGTCGAGGGCGCGCCGCTTGGCCATGTGCTGGCGGTGCGCAACTTCGGCGCCGGCGACATTCTGGAGATTCGCCCGCCGCAAGGCGGCGAGACCCTGATGTTTCCCTTCACCAAGGCGGTGGTTCCGATCGTGGACATCGCGGGCGGGCGCGTCGTGATCGCGCCGCCGGTGGAGATCGAGGGCGAAGGATAGGGGTTCGCCCTTCCGGCGCGCCGTCCCCCATGCCATAACCGCCCCATGTGGCGCGCGACCGTTCTGACCCTGTTTCCCGAAATGTTTCCGGGCCCGCTCGGCCTGTCGCTGGCCGGCGACGCGCTGGCGCGCGGCGTTTGGGAACTGGAGACGCGGCAATTGCGCGAACATGGCCTGGGGCGCCATCGCGCCGTGGACGATACGCCGGCCGGCGGCGGACCCGGCATGGTGATGCGCGCCGACGTTCTTTGCGCCGCCATCGACGCCGCGGCCGCGCCGGGCGACGAGCGCCCGCGTCTGCTGATGAGCCCGCGCGGCGCGCCCCTTAGCCAAGCGCGCGTGCGCGAATTCGCGCGTGGGCCGGGCGCGCTGATCCTGTGCGCGCGCTTCGAGGGAGTCGACGAGCGGGTGATCGCCGCGCGCGGACTGGAGGAGGTCTCCGTCGGCGATTACATCCTTTCGGGCGGCGAAATCGCGGCGCTCGCGCTGATGGACGCCTGCGTGCGGCTTTTGCCGGGCGTAATGGGCGAAGAGGCTTCCGGCGCCGAGGAAAGTTTCGAAGGCGGTCTGCTGGAATATCCGCAATATACGCGGCCGCGCGAGTTCGAGGGACGCGAGATTCCACCGGTTTTATTGTCGGGCGATCACGCCAAGATCGCGCGCTGGCGACGGGAGGAATCGGTGCGCCTCACCCGCGCGCGCCGGCCCGATCTAATCGCGAAGCTGGATTTGAAGGATTAGGCCTGGATCTTTCTCAGCGCCACCCGAAGCTCGCGGCGTCGTAAAGCAGGCAGCCCAAAAGGGCGCCGCCGGCGTCGAAGGCTATCACGCCGAGGTCGGAAAACTCCGGGACGAATTTTTCCACCAGCGCGGGCATCAAAAAGGCGCCGACGATCGCCGCGCCCGCGCAAAAAAAGTCGAAATAGCCATAGCGCCATTTCGACCAGTATTTGGTGAAGAACAGCCCGGTCGCGATCGTGATGAGGACGTCGAACATTGGCGCGCTCCAGGACGTGACGACTTCGGATCGAAACCGCCGCCGATCGCCGGCGAGATTGCTTGTCCGGGGAGCTTGAGCCGCTTTTTCCTAATAAAGGCGTAACGTCAGCGCGTCGGAACCGGCGTGCCGCCGCGGTAATCGTAAAAGCCGCGCTGCGTCTTGCGACCGAGCCAGCCGGCCTCGACATATTTCACCAGGAGCGGGCAGGGCCGATATTTGGAGTCCGCGAGCCCCTCATGCAGGACCTGCATGACGGAAAGGCAAACGTCGAGCCCGATGAAATCCGCGAGCTGGAGCGGCCCCATCGGGTGATTGGCGCCGAGCTTCATCGCGGTGTCGATGGCCTCCACCGATCCGACGCCCTCATAGAGCGTGTAAACCGCCTCGTTGATCATCGGCAGCAGGATGCGGTTGACGATAAAGGCCGGGAAGTCTTCCGAGACGGTGATCGTCTTGCCGAGCTTCGTTATGAATTCGCGCGTCTCCTCGAAAGTGCGGTCGTCCGTCGCGATGCCGCGAATGACCTCGACGAGCGCCATCTTCGGCACGGGATTCATGAAGTGAATGCCGATGAAGCGCTCTGGCCGTCCCGATACGGCCGCGAGCCGGGTGATCGAAATCGAGGAGGTGTTGGTGCCGATAATGGCGTCTGGCTTCAGGACAAGCGCTATATCCGACAATATCCTGCGCTTGATCTCCTCGCTCTCCGAGGCGGCCTCGATCACCATGTCGGCGTCGCGGAAATCCGGCAGGGCGGGGGCTGACGATAGCCGCGCGACGGCGGCGTCGCGCGCCGACGCGTCGAGCAGTCCGCGATCGACGGACTTTTGCAGTTGCGCCGCAATATCGTTGATCCCGGCGGTAATGCGTTCGGCGCTCACGTCATTCAGCGCGACATCCAGTCCGGCGAGCGCGCAGACCTGGGCAATGCCCTTGCCCATCTGCCCCGCGCCGATAACACCGATCTTGCGAATTTCGAGACTCATGGTTGCGGCGCCCTTAGCGAGATTTCGGACATTTGTATGCACTGCAATATAGCGCGGCTTTGCTCCCCGTGAAAACCGCGATTTCGCAAAAACGTCGGTGAAATGAAAGGCATTCGTCGATCAAGCGGATAATGGCGGGCTTTTCCGGGGTTCGCGGGCGTTTCCGGTCCATGCCGGAGCGCCCGCGAGGCGTTTTCCGCCTGTCTTGTTCAGCGCCCGCTCTTGGCCAGTTCGGCGTCGAGTTCGGGGAGCGCGTTGAAGAGATCGGCCACGAGGCCGAAGTCGGCGACCTGATAGATCGGGGCTTCCTCGTCCTTGTTGATGGCGACGATGATCTTGGAGTCCTTCATGCCGGCCAGATGCTGGATCGCTCCGGAAATGCCGACGGCTATGTAGAGATCCGGAGCGACAGCCTTGCCGGTCTGGCCGACCTGCAGATCGTTGGGCGCATAGCCCGCGTCCACCGCCGCGCGCGACGCGCCGATCGCGGCGTTGAGGCGATTGGCCACCGGCTCGATGAATTTGCCGAAATTCTCGGCGCTGCCGAGGCCGCGGCCGCCCGAAACGATGATCTTGGCGGCGGTCAGTTCGGGACGCTCGGATTTGGCCAGCGCCTCGCTCTTGAACGATGACAGCCCCTGCGCGTCGACCGCGCCGGCGACGGTCTCGATCGGCGCCGCGCCGCCCTCGCCCGTCGCCGCGAAGGCGGTGGTGCGGACCGTGATGACCTTCTTGGCGTCCTTCGAGCGCACGGTCTGAATGGCGTTGCCGGCGTAGATCGGGCGTTCGAAAGTGTCGGGCGCGACGACCTTGATGATGTCCGAAATCTGCGCCACGTCCAGCAGCGCCGCCACGCGTGGCAGCACGTTCTTAGTCGCGCTGGTCGAGGGCGCGATGATCACGTCATAGGCGCCGGCGAGTCCCAGAATGAGCGCGGCGACGGGTTCCGCCAGGAAATGGTCATAGGCGGCGGCGTCGGCGAGCAGCACTTTCTCGACGCCGGCAAGCTTGGCCGCCTGTTCGGCCGCTCCGCGCAGGCCCGACCCCGCGACGAGAATATGAACGGCGCCGCCAATTTCCTTGGCGGCGGTAAGCGCCTTGGCGGTGGCGGGCGCGAGGGTCCCGCCGGCTGTTTCCGCGAGGAGGAGCGTCGTCATGATTAAAGAACTCCCGCTTCCTTGAGTTTGGCCACCAGCTCCGGGACGGAGCCGACCTTGACGCCGGCCTTGCGGGTCGGCGGCTCGGCGGTCTTGAGCACTTCGAGGCGCGGCGTGATGTCGACGCCGTAATCGGCGGGCGTCTTGGCGGCGACCTCTTTCTTCTTCGCCTTGATGATATTGGGCAGGCTGGCGTAGCGCGGCTCGTTGAGGCGCAGATCGGTGGTGACGATCGCCGGCAGCTTCAACGTCACGGTTTGCAGGCCGCCGTCGATCTCCCGCGTCACGTCGACGCTATCGCCTGATATCTCGACCTTCGACGCGAAGGTTCCTTGTCCCCAGCCGAGCAGCGCCGCGAGGCTCTGGCCGGTCTGGTTGCTGTCGTCGTCGATCGCCTGCTTGCCGAGAATGACGAGGCCGGGTTGCTCCTCGGCGACGATCTTGGCGAGAATCTTGGCGACGGCGAGCGGCTCGACGGGGTCGTCGGTCTTGACCAGAATGCCGCGATCGGCGCCCATGGCGAGACCGGTGCGCAAGGTTTCGTCGGCCTTGGCCGGTCCGATCGACACCACGACGACTTCCGTCGCCTTGCCGGCTTCCTTGAGGCGCAGGGCTTCCTCGACGGCGATCTCGTCGAATGGATTCATCGACATCTTGACATTGGCGAGATCGACGCCCGAGCCGTCGGCCTTGACCCTGATCTTCACGTTGTAATCGACCACCCGCTTAACGGGGACGAGAATTTTCATCGAGCAACTCCTAAGCGAGCGTGACCTCGCGTCGCGTTAAGCAGCGAAGCGCTGGAGTCCTTCGGGGTTTCGGGCCAAACCGAAAAGACGCCAGTTTTCTCGGCGATTGTGGTTTTCCGTGGCGCGAAGCGACGCCGCTTCGCCGGAAAACAATCTTGAGGGCGCTGTGGTAACGGGCGCATTGGCTCAAGTCAAACCCGAAGCGCCGCCGCGCGGCGCTCATTCTTCGCGGCGGCGGGGCTTCGTTTTGCCGTTGTTGGAAACGTTCAGCGCGGCGGCCGGTCAAAAAGCCGCACGCCGCGCCGCTTGAAGAGCGGCGTCAAAACAAGACCGGCCAAAATGCCGCCCACATGCGCGAACCAGGCGACATGGCCGGTTTCGCCCGAAGCCGCGTTGATGAACTGCAGCACGATCCAGGTTCCCACGAACATCCAAGCCGGAGCGTGGATCGGCAGCACGCCCAGCACGAGGCCGAAAATCGTCGAGCGCGGATGCAGCAGCAAAAAGGCCGCGCAAACCCCGGAGATCGCGCCGGAAGCGCCGACCAGCGGCGAAATCGCGTGCGGAGACGCATAGGCGAAGACGACGCCGGAGGCGACGCCGCATGAGAGATAAAACAACAAATAATGAAGCGAGCCCATGGCGTCTTCAACGTTGTCGCCGAACACATAGAGGAACAGCATATTGCCAAGAATATGCAGAAGGCTTGAATGAAAGAACAGCGCCGTCAGCAAGGTGAGCGGCGCCGGCGGGCCCACGACCCATTTGGCGAGCGCCGCCTCGCCGAACAACACCCGCGGAATGATCGCGAAACCCCGCATGATGGTCAGCGGATCGCCGAATATCTCGCTCTGCACGAGGATAAACACGGCGACATTCACGAAGATCAACGTCCAATTCACCCAAGGGCGGCGCATGAAGCGCATTGGCGCATCGTCGTAAATCGGCATGACCATGGCTGTGTTCCTGAAGGCGGGGACGCAGTCTAACCCGGCGCGGCCTGGTCGGTTAGCTGAAATTCGCGCGGGGCGCGCCATGCTGGCGTCCCTTAAATAGAAAAGGCCCGGGGCGCCGTTCGCGGCGATCCCGGGCCAAATTCGCGCTTGTCCGCGATCGTTAGTGAGCCATCGCCTTGATGATCAATTCGACGGTTTTCTTGGCGTCGCCGAACAGCATCATGGTGTTGGGCCGAAAGAACAACTCGTTCTCGACGCCCGCGTAGCCAGAACCCATGCCGCGCTTGAGGAACAGAACGGTTTTCGCCTTTTCCACGTCGAGGATCGGCATGCCGTAGATCGCCGAGGTCTTGTCGGTTTTCGCGGCGGGGTTGGTCACGTCATTGGCGCCGATGACGAAGGCCACGTCGGTCTGCGCGAACTCGGAATTAATGTCCTCGAGTTCGAACACTTCGTCATAGGGCACATTGGCTTCGGCGAGCAGCACGTTCATATGGCCGGGCATGCGCCCCGCCACGGGATGGACGGCGTAGGTGACCTCGACGCCTTCTTTCTTGAGGAGGTCCGCCATTTCGCGCAACGCGTGCTGCGCCTGCGCCACCGCCATGCCATAGCCCGGCACGACAATGACCTTGCCGGCGTTCTTCATGATATAGGCGGCGTCTTCGGCCGAACCCTGCTTGACCGGGCGCGTTTCCTTGGCTCCGCCCACGGCCGCCACCTCGCCGCCAAATCCGCCGAGAATGACGGAGATGAAGGAGCGGTTCATCGCCTTGCACATGATGTAGGAGAGGATCGCGCCCGACGAACCCACCAGCGCGCCGGTGATGATCAACGCCAGATTGCCCAGCGTGAAGCCGATGCCCGCCGCCGCCCAGCCCGAGTATGAGTTGAGCATCGACACGACCACCGGCATGTCGGCGCCGCCGATCGGGATGATCAGCGTCACGCCGAGCACCAGCGAGAGCACGATCAGCAGGAACAGCCAAATTCCGCTCTCGGAGCCGACGAACAGCGCGATGCAGGCGAGTATCCCCACGCCCAGCAGAATGTTGATCGTATGACGCTCGGGCAGCAGGATCGGCTTGCCGGTCATGCGTTCGGAGAGTTTTAGAAAGGCGATGATCGAGCCGGTGAAGGTGATCGCGCCGATCGCCGCGCCCAGCGACATCTCGAACAGGCTGCCGCCCTCGATGTCGCCGCGCGAGCCAATGCCGAAAGCGTGCGGCGCGAAGAACGCGCTCCCAGCGACCAGCACGGCCGCGAGGCCGACCAGCGCGTGAAAGCCGGCGACGAGCTCGGGCATCGACGTCATCGGAATGCGGCGCGCGACGGTGGCGCCGATCCCGCCGCCGATCCCGACGCCGACGACGATCAGCAGCAGGCTCGTGAAGCTCGGAACATGCAGCAGCAGCGTCGTCGCCACGGCGATCGCCATGCCGATCATGCCGTATTGATTGCCCTGCCGCGAGGTCGCCGGCGACGAGAGGCCGCGCAGCGCGAGAATGAACAGAACGCCCGACGCGAGATAGAGAAGGGCCGTGAGATTGGCGCTCATTGCCGTTAGCCCTTCTTCTTATACATTGACAACATGCGTTCGGTGACGAGGAAGCCGCCGAAGATGTTCACGCTGGCGAGGGTGAGCGCGATGAAGCCGAACCATCGGGCCCAACCGGCTCCGGTATCGGCCGCCGAGGAGGCCTCGACGCCCACCGACAGCAGCGCGCCGACGACGATCACCGAGGAAATCGCGTTGGTCACCGACATCAGCGGCGTATGCAGGGCGGGGGTCACCGACCAGACGACGTAATAGCCGACGAACACCGCCAGCGCGAATATCGCCAGCCGGAACACAACCGGGTCGATCGCGCCGCCGCCGAGCCCATGCGCCGCCGCCGCGGCGGCCGTCTGAGCAAGCTGTTCGGAATATGCTTGCGCCTGGTCCGCCAGATGCCGCGCGGCTTCCGCGGCGGCTTGCGCCTTTTCCAGCAATTGCTGCGTTGAGTCGTTGGCCATCGCTTAGCGCCCTTCTCTGGTGGATGTTCTTGCCGGCTCAGGCTTTGGGTTGAAAGCGCGGGTCGATCACGGCGCCGTCGCGTGTAAGGCAGGTGGCCTTCACCAGCTCGTCGTCCCAATCGATCGCCAATTGCTTGGTTTCCTTGGAGATCATCGTCTCGACAAAGGCCAGCAGGTTTTTGGCGTAGAGGCTCGACGCCGTCGACGCCAGCCGTCCCGCGAGGTTGAGGGCGCCGACAATCTTCACGCCGTCGACGACGACCGTCTCGCCGGGCTTGGTCAATTCGCAATTGCCGCCGCGCTCGGCGGCGAGGTCGACGATCACCGAACCGGCGCGCATCGAGTGAACCTGCGCGGCCGAAATGAGCTTGGGCGCGGGGCGGCCCGGGATCAGCGCGGTCGTGATCACGATGTCCTGCTTGGCGATATGGGCGCCGACCAGCTCCGCCTGCGCGGCTTGATATTCGGCGGACATTTCCTTGGCGTAGCCGCCCGCGGTCTCGGCCTGTTTGAATTCCTCGTTTTCGACCGCGATGAACTTCGCGCCGAGCGACTCGACCTGCTCCTTGGTGGCCGGACGCACGTCGGTCGCCGTGACGATCGCGCCGAGCCGGCGCGCCGTGGCGATGGCCTGCAGTCCCGCGACGCCGACGCCCATGATAAAGACGCGCGCCGCCGGAACCGTGCCGGCCGGCGTCATCATCATCGGGAGGACGCGGCCATATTCGGCGGCCGCGTCGATGACGGCGCGATAGCCGGCGATATTGGCCTGCGAGGACAAAACATCCATCGACTGCGCGCGGGTGATGCGCGGCATCAACTCCATCGCGAAAGCCGTCGCGCCGGCGCCGGCCAGATCCTTGAGGGCGGCCTCGTGGCCGAACGGATCGAGGATGGCGACGACCGCCGCGCCGCTTTTCGCGCCTTTGATTTCGCCGCCCGAGGGGCGTCGCACGCGCAGGATCACATCCGCCGCGGTCGCCGTCTCGGCCGCCGAGGCGCCGATTTTCGCTCCGGCGGCGGCGTAATCGGCGTCGGAAAAGCCCGACGCTCGTCCGGCCCCGGCCTGCACGGCGATTTCCGCGCCGAGCCCGCAGAATTTCTTGACGGTCTCCGGCGTCGCGGCGACGCGGGGTTCGGATTTATCGGTTTCGGCGAGGACAGCGATGCGCATTAGGGACTCCAATAGCGCCAAGGCGCATGCCCCGTCATGGAGCCCATGATGGTCGTCCATGACGGCTTGGCCTCGGGATGCTCGCGTTTAGCGCGCCAGGAAGAAATACAGGAGAAGGAGGGTCGCGACCGACGCGGCGGTGCCGAAGACCAGCAAATTCAGGAAGGCTTTATAGGTCTTCAGATGCTCGCCGAAATCCCCATCGGCATTTTCGTAGCCATGATCGAATTGACCTGACATCGCGTCGTCTCCCGTCGTTTTTTCGGACGCCTATAGCTTAGGCGTCTTTTGCGACAGATGGTAAACGAGCTTGGCCGATCCTGCAAGAATTTCCAACGCAAGCCGAGCCGGCGGGCGGGTTTCGTCTTGCCGCGGCGCAACGCGTCTGGCGCCGCGGCCGTTGTCACAAAACAAAAGGCCCCGGAATAACCGGGGCCCCCTGTATTGTCGCGAAGCGGAAGGCGGATTTAGAAATCCATGCCGCCCATGCCGCCGTGGCCGCCCGGGAGCTGCGGCGCGTCCTTCTTGGGGGCCTCGGTGATGGTCGCCTCGGTGGTGACGATCAGGCCGGCGATCGACGCGGCGTCCTGCAACGCGGTGCGCACGACCTTGGTCGGATCGATGATGCCGAGCTTCACGAGGTCGCCGTAGACGCCGTTCTGCGCGTCGAAGCCATAGCCGTATTCCTTGGCTTCCATCAGCTTGCCAACCACGACGGCGCCGTCGCCGCCGGCGTTCTCGACGATCTGGCGCGCCGGCGCCTGGATCGCCTTGCGCACGATGTCGACGCCGGTCTTCTGATCGGTGTTGGCGGTCTGCACGCCGTCCAGCGAGGCGATGGCGCGCAGCAGCGCCACGCCGCCGCCCGGCGAAACGCCTTCCTCGACCGCCGCGCGGGTGGCGTTGAGGGCGTCGTCGACGCGGTCCTTCTTCTCCTTGACCTCGACCTCGGTCGCGCCGCCGACGCGGATCACCGCGACGCCGCCCGCGAGCTTGGCGAGACGCTCCTGCAGCTTCTCGCGGTCATAGTCCGAGGTGGTCTCCTTGATCTGCTCCTTGATCTGGCCGACGCGGGCCTCGATGTCCGCCTTGGCGCCGGCGCCGTCGATGACCGTGGTGGTCTCCTTGTCGATGCGCACGCGCTTGGCGCGGCCGAGCTGGGCCAGCGTCACGTTTTCCAGCTTGATGCCGAGGTCCTCGGCGATCAATTCGCCGCCGGTCAGGATGGCGATGTCTTCAAGCATGGCCTTGCGGCGGTCGCCGAAGCCCGGCGCCTTGACGGCGGCGATCTTGAGGCCGCCGCGCAGCTTGTTGACGACGAGCGTGGCCAAGGCCTCGCCCTCCACGTCCTCGGCGACGATCAGCAACGGCTTGCCGGTCTGCACCACGGCTTCGAGGATCGGCAGCAGCGGCTGCAGCGTCGAGAGCTTCTTCTCGTGGATCAGGATGTAGGGTTCGTCGAGCTCGGCGACCAGACGCTCGGCGTTGGTGATGAAGTAGGGCGAGAGATAGCCGCGATCGAATTGCAGGCCCTCGACGATGACGGTCTCCGTGTCGAGGCTCTTGGCCTCCTCGACCGTGATGACGCCTTCCTTGCCGACCTTGTCCATCGCCTTGGCGATTTCCTTGCCGATGAAGACTGTCGCCATTCGCCGAAATCGTGCCGACCTGGGCGATTTCGTCGTTGGAGGTCACCTTCTTGGAGTTGGTCTTCAAATGCGCGACCACCGCCTCGACGGCGAGATCGATGCCGCGCTTCAGGTCGAGCGGGTTCAAACCGGCGGCGACGGCCTTGGCGCCTTCGCGGGCGATCGAGGCCGCGAGCACGGTCGCGGTGGTGGTGCCGTCGCCGGCGTTGTCATTCTGCTTGGAGGCGACTTCGCGCACCAGCTGGGCGCCGAGGTTCTCGAACTTGTCGGAAAGTTCGATTTCCTTGGCGACGGTCACGCCGTCCTTGGTGATGCGCGGGGCGCCGAAGGATTTTTCGATGACGACGTTGCGGCCCTTCGGGCCGAGCGTCACCTTCACCGCGTTGTTGAGGATTTCGACGCCGCGCAGGATGCGGTCGCGCGCGTCGGATGAGAAGCGAATGTCTTTAGCGGCCATTGTGTTTGAGCTCCGTGAGGGAGAGATTTCGGTTTAGCGGTCTAAGGCGCGTCACTCGACGATGCCGAGAACGTCGCTTTCCTTCATGATCAGCAGGTCGTCGCCGTCGACCTTGACCTCGGTGCCGGACCATTTGCCGAACAGAATGCGGTCGCCGGCCTTCACGTCGAGCGGAACCAGCTTGCCGCTTTCGTCGCGAGCGCCGGGGCCGACCGCGACGATTTTGCCTTCCTGGGGTTTTTCCTTGGCGCTGTCGGGAATAATGATCCCGCCCTTGGTCTTCTCTTCGCCTTCGAGGCGCTTGACCACGACCCGGTCATGCAGGGGACGGAAAGCCATGTTGCAATCTTCCTTTATTACGCCGAACGCGCCGTTGCGCCGCTCGGCAAAGGGGCAAGGGAAAGCCTGCTGGCACTCGTGACAGGTGAGTGCCAGCAGGCTGCCGGGTAGATAGTTGCGCCGCCCATGCCTGTCAAGACCACCGCTCGCGCCAATTCGACTCTCGGGCGCGCCCGTTTCGCGAGCAGGCGCCGGCGCTTGACGCTCCGCCGAGCTTACGCGAAAGGAGGGCGGTCGCCCGATCTCGCCGGCGGCGCGTCCTCGCGAGGCCCTGTTGAACGGACAAAAATTCCATTACGCGCCCCGTTGGCTCGGGCTCGCCGCCGCCGCCGCCGCGCTGGCGATCGATCAGGCGCATAAATATTGGATGCTCAACGTCTTCGGCATCGACGAGCGGCAGCCGATCCGTCTGACGCCATTTCTCGACGTGATGCTGAGTTGGAATCATGGCGTTTCCTATTCGCTGTTCGCCGTTCACGACGACATGGCGCGCGGCTTGCTCCTGGGCGCTCAGCTGGCGATCGTGGGCGGGCTGTTTGTCTGGCTTTGGAGATCGCGCGCGCGCATCGTCGCGCTCGGGCTCGGGCTGATCATCGGCGGCGCGCTCGGCAATGTGACGGACCGCTGGCTGCGCGGGGCGGTGGCGGACTTCTTCTTCCTTCACACCAGCCTGCCGGTGGGCCCCTTGGCCAATTACGTATTCAATCTCGCCGACGTGGCGATCACTTTTGGCGTGGCGTTGTTGTTGTTCGAAAATCTGATCGTTCCGGCGCGGCCATCCGACGCGCCGGCGCGTTGAAGCCTGCTCCGCCGACTCGCAAATCTCGAGCTTTTGCGTTAATAGCCGCTGGCTCGCCTCCAAAAGGCCAAGAAATCGAGTCTATTTGGAAGTCATGCGAGGCGTCGCCAAGGATGTCGCTTCATTGATCGCAGGGGGTCTTGTTCCATGAAGCTGGTGCGCAATTCGAGACGGTCGACATTGACCGCGATCATCGCGGTGAGCGCGGCGCTGGGCGCGGCGCCGGCGCGCGCCAGCGACGACGCCTCCGTCGGGGGCGCCTTGCTCGGACTGTTCGGCGTGGATACGAACTCAAGCGGCGAAAAAATCGACTACCGCGAGCGCCCGAAAATCGTGGTCCCTCCAAATCGGTCGGCCTTGCCGGAGCCGCGCTCGACCGCCGACCGCCCCGCTTCCTGGCCGGTCGATCAAGAAGGCGCCCACCGTCATGGCGCTCGCGCCGCCAACAGCAACAGCGGCGGCGGCGCGAACGCGGACGAACCGCAGCGCAAGGTCTTGACCGAGCCGCCGGAAGGCTTCCGCCGCTCCACCAAGGACATGTCGAACTGGAAGGACCCCAGCGCCAAGCCGTCCTGGTGGTCGAACCCGATCGATTCGATCGGCAAGGCGGTCGGCCTCGGGGGCTGATCTCAAAACAGCGATCCCTGAGCGTCGTTCTTGCGTTTGCGCGCGGGCGCGGGGCGAGGCTTTTCGGGCGGCGGCGCGGGGCTTCGCGGCGGCTCGGCCCCGTCAGGCGGCTCGGCCCCTCCAAGCGCCTTGGCGGCGATCTCGCCGTCGGCGAATTGCAGCCGCAGCCTTTGGCCCGCCGCGACGGCGGCGGCGGCCCGAACCAGTCGATTGTCCTCATCCCGCACCAGCGCGAAGCCGCGCGCCAGCACCGCCGCGTGGCCGAGCGACTGGCGCAATTGCTCCAGCCGCGCCAACCGCTCGCGTCTTTCCCGCATGTTCGCCGAAAAAGCCCGCGCCAGCCTTTCGCTCGCGGCGTTCAGCCGTTGCTTCGCCGCCGGCGCGCTCTTGTTTCGCCAAGGCGACCCGCGCGAAAAGGCCCTGGCGCAAGCGAGCCCCTAGGCCCTTGAGCTTCTCGCCGGCGCGCGCCAGCTCCGCCCGCGGCGAATGGCGCGCCAGCACTTGCGCGGCGCGCGACAGGCGCAGCCGCCGACCGTCGAGACCGCGGCGCAGCGCGGCGCGCATTCGCTCCTGCGCGAGATCTCGGCGCTGGCGTGGCGTCGCGAGGGCCTGATCGGGCGAGGCCAGCAGTCGCCGGAAGCTTGCGAGGCGCGACGCCTGGTTGTCGAGCAGTCGCCGCTCCGCCCCGGCGAGCCGGCGGGCGAGCGTCGCGATCTGTTCGATCAGCTCGACGCGCACCGGCACGGCCTTTTCGGCCGCCGCCGTCGGCGTCGGCGCGCGCAGATCGGCGGCGAAGTCGATCAAGGTGGTGTCGGTCTCGTGACCGATCGCGGCGATCAGCGGGATCGCGCTGGCCGCCGCCGCGCGCGCGACGATTTCCTCGTTAAAGCTCCAGAGATCTTCGAGCGAGCCGCCGCCGCGCGCGACAATCAACACGTCGGGACGCGGGATGGCGCCGTCCGCTTGCAGCGCGTTGAAGCCGGCGATCGCCGCCGCGACCTCCGCGGCGCTGGTTTCGCCTTGCACGCGCACCGGCCAGACCAGCACGCGGCGCGGGAAACGATCGCTCAGGCGATGCAAAATGTCTCGAATCACGGCGCCGGTCGGCGAGGTGATGACGCCGATCACTCGCGGCAGGAAGGGCAGGGGACGCTTGCGCGCGGCGTCGAACAGGCCCTCGGCGGCGAGGCGCTGGCGGCGTTCGTCGAGCAGCGCCATCAGCGCGCCGACGCCGGCCGGCTCAAGCGCCTCTATGACGATCTGATATGAGGATTTGCCGGGAAAAGTCGTGAGCCTGCCGGTCGCGACGACCTCCATGCCCTCCTCCGGCTTGATCCTGAGGCGGGCGAAAGCGCCCTTCCAAATTACCGCGTCAAGCCGCGCCGTCGCGTCCTTCAACGAAAAATAGACATGGCCGGACGAGTGAGGGCCGCGATAATTGCTGACCTCGCCGCGCACGCGCACCAGGCCGAAACGGTCCTCGACCGTGCGCTTGAGCGCGTTGGCGAGTTCCGAGACGCTAAGCTCGGGCGCGTTGCCGCCTGGCGGCAAAGGCTCTTGATCGGCGACGGGAGTTCGGCGTGGCGACATTAGGCCAGCTATGCCGGATTTTTCGGGGCGAGGCGAGAGCGGCCCCGCGCGAAAATGGCGAAACCCGATAACAAAGCGGCGCGGGCTTTTGGCCGCGCGCCGCTTATCCGCCCTTGCTGGCGAAAGCTCAATATCTGGTCACGAGCGGACCCATCGGGGCCGGCGCGCCGCCGCCGAAGGAGTAGCGCAAGCCTAGCCGGACGTCCTGGGAGGCGAGGTTGAAGGAGTGGACCTCCTGCCAGCATCCCTGAGGTTGCAGGCACTGGATCGGACCGCTCTTGACGGTCCCCATGTCGAGGTAGCGATAGCCAAGCTCGATCTTGAGGTTGGGCGACACGTTGAGCGCCAGGCCCGCCATCACCGCCCAGGCGAAGTTGGTGGGCGTGGCGTCGGTGGCGACGCCGCCGCCCGAGTCGGTCAGCCCGGCGAATTTATGGGCGGCGATGCCGACGCCGCCGCCGATGAAGGGCGTGATGCAATGCCATGTGCCGAGGTCGAAATAGCCGTTCGCCATGAACAGGGCGGTGCTGACGCCGCCATTGTAG
Source organism: uncultured Alphaproteobacteria bacterium (assembly GCA_963775775.1). GTDB lineage: Bacteria > Pseudomonadota > Alphaproteobacteria > Rhizobiales > Beijerinckiaceae > Methylocystis. The sequence goes on along the minus strand of CAVZKF010000040.1, from coordinate 5,847 downwards.
GTGTCGAATCCGTTCCAGCCGCTATAGATGTTGGCGCCGGCGAGGCCGGCCCGGTAGGTCGCCTCCGTGCGGTATTCGCCGGTGATGTCGGCGCGGAACCAGTGATTGAACTGATAGCCGACGCCGACGCCGGCGAAGGTCGTATCGCCAATGGAGGCGAAAGCGGGGATGATATAATCGCCCGAGGTGGCCAGGGATTGGCCGGTTTCATCGATCGGCTGCAGCGTCGAGCGCCACGAACTCATCTGAAGCGCGCCGACGCCCACGTCGCCGCGCAGATACCAGCCGCCGCCCACATCCATCGGCGGCGGGGGCTCGAGTTGTGGAGGGGGAGGAAGCAGGTCCGCGCCAAATGCGGCGGAACTCGCGCCGGTGGCGACGAGCGTCGCCAGAATAAGGGCTTTGGATCTGCCCATGGTTTGTCTTCCCTTCGCTCAAAAAGGGTCGCAACGCGGACCCGCGGCAAGATGCCAATGCAGCGAAGATGACGTTAAAGGTTTAAAGTGAGGTTAACCTTACAGTTTAAGGAAAATAAAGGCTTACCGAAGCGATAACAAATAAATCGCGCGCCCCTGGCCGCGCGCCATCCCTGAGCCCTGTTTAGATTTTCTTGGAGAAAGGCGGGCGGTCAGGCCGCCTCGGCGGGAGCCCTGAGCGCGTCGCAAACGTCGGCGACGATCTCTTCGATCAGCGCGCGGTTGTCGCCCTCGCCCATCACGCGAATGACCGGCTCCGTCCCGGATGGGCGAATCACCAGCCGGCCCTGTTCGCCAAGCCGGCGGCGCGCCTTGTCGATGGCGCTGACGACGGCCTCCGCCTCGAGCCGGGGGCGCGGCGCGCGCACGTTTTTGAGCACCTGCGGCAGGGGTTCGAAACGCCGGCAAACTTCGCTGACCGGCTGATCGCGGCGCTTCACCACCGCGAGCACCTGCATGGCGGTCACGAGACCGTCGCCAGTCGTGGAATAGTCGGAGAGAATGACATGGCCGGATTGCTCGCCGCCGACGTTATATCCGCCCTCGCGCATCCGCTCCAACACATACCGGTCGCCGACCGCCGTGCGTTCCAGCGAAAGTTTTAGCGAGGCGAGGTAGCGCTCGAGACCGAGATTCGACATGATCGTCGCGACGATGCCGGGCTTTGTCAGCAGGTTTTGCTCGCGCCAGCTCTCCGCGACGACGGCCATCAACTGATCGCCGTCGATCACATGGCCATGTTCGTCGACCATGATGACGCGGTCGGCGTCGCCGTCGAGCGCGATGCCGACATCGGCGCGCAGTTCCCGCACCTTCTCGCGCAGCGCCTGAGGAGAGGTCGAGCCGCAGTCCCGATTGATGTTGAAGCCGTCCGGCTCCACGCCGATCGCGATGACCTCCGCGCCCAGTTCCCACAAGGCTTCGGGCGCGACCCGGTAAGCCGCGCCGTTGGCGCAGTCCAGAACGACGCGAAGGCCCTCGAAACTCATGTTGCGCGACAGCGTGCGCTTGGCGAATTCGATATAGCGGGCGCGCACGTCGTCGATTCGCCGGGCGCGTCCAAGCTCGTGCGGCGGGGCGAGCCTGCGGGTGAGATCGCTGTCGAGCAATTGCTCGATCTCAAGCTCGATTTCGTCGGATAATTTGTGGCCGTCGGGACCAAACAGCTTGATGCCATTGTCCTCGTAGGCGTTGTGCGAGGCCGAGATCATCACGCCGACATCGGCGCGCATCGAGCGCGTCAGCATGGCGACGGCGGGCGTGGGCATGGGGCCGAGCACCAGCGGGTCCATGCCAACCGAAGCGAAGCCGGCGACCAGCGCATATTCGATCATATAGCCGGAGAGACGGGTGTCCTTGCCGATCACGACGCGGTGCCGGCCTTCTCCGCGCTGAAAAATAAGACCCGCGGCTTGTCCGACCTTGAGCGCCAGTTCCGGCGTGATCTTCTCATTCGCCTTGCCGCGGATTCCGTCTGTTCCAAAATATGAGCGGGTCATTCGACTGAGATCCCTCAAGCCATCGAAAATCGCGCGGCGACGCCTCGCGCGTGGGACGAACCTACCGCATTTGCCGGCGCTCGCGTATACGAAACCGGAGCATTGGTTACCATGATTTAGGCGTCGGACGCAAAGCTCCGTTACACGGACCTTCGTCTTAACAGCTAAAACGCCGCCCCTCCTCCCCCTTCAGTTGGAGCCCGCGGGACAAAAATTAAGCCCGGCGCTCGCGCCGGGCTTACTCTGTTTCGTGACCGCGTCCGCGTTAGACCGGGCGCGGCTCCAAACCCCCGACGTCGGGCTCGGGCTTTCGTCCGGTCGAGGGGACCGGCGAGGCGCGCGGCGGTTGCGGGGTCGAGGGCGGGATGTCCTCGCGGACCGGCTGCACGCCGTTGAGCAGATTGACGATCTCCTCGCCGCTCAGGGTCTCGTATTCGAGCAGCCCCTTGGCCAGCGTGTCGAGGTCCTTGCGCTTTTCGGTCAATATGCGCTTGGCGGTCTCGTAACCCTCCTGAACGAAGCGCCGCACCTCGGAGTCGATCGTCTGCTGCGTCGCCTCGGAGATGGTCTGCTGACGGCCCGATCGAATAGCCGAGGAACTGCTCCTGCTGCGGGTCCGCGTAGGCCACCGTGCCGAGCTTGTCCGAGAACCCCAGCTGCGTCACCATCGCCTTGGCCACGCGCGTGCATTGCTGGATGTCGCTCGCCGCGCCCGAGGTCACGTTGTCGTGGCCGAACACCAGCTCCTCCGCGACGCGCCCGCCCATCGCCATGGCCAGCATGGCGATCAGCTGCTCGTAGCTCTGCGAAATCTGGTCGCGCTCCGGCAGGCCCTGCACCATGCCCAGCGCGCGGCCGCGCGGGATGATCGTCGCCTTGTGGATCGGGATCGACCCCTTCATGTTGATCGACACCAGCGCGTGGCCGCCCTCGTGATAGGCCGTCAGGCGCTTCTCCTCGTCGGTCATCATCAGCGTGCGCCGCTCCGCGCCCATCATGATCTTGTCGCGCGCGTCCTCGAACTCGGCCTTCGTCACGATCCGCTTCGAACGCCGCGCCGCCAGCAAGGCCGCCTCGTTGACGAGGTTCATCAGATCGGCGCCCGAAAAGCCCGGCGTCCCGCGCGCGACGACCTTCAAATCCACGTCCGGCGCCAGCGGCACCTTGCGGGCGTGAACCTTCAGGATCTTCTCGCGCCCGATGAAATCGGGGTTCGGCACTTGAATTTGGCGATCGAACCGGCCCGGGCGCATCAGGGCCGGGTCGAGCACGTCGGGACGGTTGGTCGCGGCGATCAGGATGATGCCTTCATTGGCCTCGAAGCCGTCCATCTCGACCAGCAACTGGTTGAGCGTCTGCTCGCGCTCGTCATTGCCGCCGCCGAGCCCCGCGCCGCGATGACGGCCCACCGCGTCGATTTCGTCGACGAAGATGATGCAGGGCGCGTTCTTCTTGGCCTGCTCGAACATGTCGCGCACGCGCGAGGCGCCGACGCCGACGAACATTTCGACGAAATCGGAGCCCGAGATGGTGAAGAACGGCACGTTGGCCTCGCCGGCGATGGCGCGCGCCAGCAGCGTCTTGCCGGTGCCGGGCGGGCCGACCAGCAGCACGCCGCGCGGAATGCGCCCGCCGAGCCGCTGGAATTTTTGCGGATCGCGCAAGAATTCGACGATCTCCTCGAGGTCTTCCTTGGCCTCGTCGACGCCGGCGACATCCTCGAACGTCACCCGCCCCTGCAACTCCGTCAAAAGCTTGGCCTTCGACTTGCCAAATCCCATCGCACGGCCAGCGCCGCCCTGCATCTGGCGCGACAGGAAAATCCACACGCCGAGGAAGGCGATCAACGGCAGGCCGTTGAGCAGCAGCGTCATCATCCAGCTATTGCCGTCGCTGAGCGGCTTGGCGCTGATCTGCACGTTCTTGGCCTGCAGGCGCTGAACCAGCGACGGGTCGTTCGGCGAATAGGTCTGGAACGGGCGATTGTCGGAGAAATGACCGGTGATCTCGTTGCCGGCGATTGTCACGTCATGCACGCGGCCCTGGTCGATCTGCGTCAACAACTCGCTGAAGGAAATATCGCGAATCGGCGTGCGTTGTCCCGGCTGCTGAAAGAGCATGACGAGCGCCACGACCAGCAGGCCGATGATTGCCCATAGGGCGAGGTTCCTGAAGTGTGCGTTCATATCGCGCCTGTGATCTGATATTCGCTCGCGGGCCCATCCCCGGGAACGTTCGTTTGACGTAACTTAGGCGCGCGAGGGTCGCTTGCCAAGTGAGCACTCCATATTGAGACGCAAAGAAGTCCGCTCGGCTTCAATGTGTCGGACACGCTTGAGTTTACACGTCTTCCTCGCTGGCCCGCGGCTCTGCCCCGGGTTTGGCGCGGCCGCGCGAACGCGGCGGGGCCGATGTTAACGTCACTTCGCGATCGCTGACGCGAATGCAAAGGCCGGCCAGCGTGATCCGCTTCGGCGCGCCCTCGGCGAGAGCTTGGGCGACGACTTCGACCGCGCGTTCGAGCCGATCCAATCGCGGCGCCGGGCCGCCGCGACGCTGTATCTCTCCTCCCAGCAACCGCAGCGAAATCTCGGGCGGCAAGTCGCGCAGCGCCGCTGCGTCGAGCCGCGTCTCCTCGTCGTCGAAGCCGAGAACCGCCGTCTTTCTCGCGTTGAAAGCGCACCATCTCAGCGCCGAACTCGGCGCGCGCCGCGCGTCCGCCAAGACGCAGCAGCGCGCCCCGATCCAATCCTTGCGCGCTTAGCGTCGCGCTCAAAGCGCGCAGCCGCGCCCTCGCGAAGCGGGTGTTTTCATTGGCGGGATCGCGGAAAAAGGGATGGCCCGCCTCGTCGCAAATCGCTTCCAGCGCGGCTTTCGGGACATCCAGCAGCGGCCGCAGCAGCCTCACGCCGTCGCGCGTCGAAACGCTCGCCATGCCCGAGAGGCCGGCGACGCCGCTGCCGCGGGTCAAGCGAAACAAAATCGTTTCGGCCTGATCGTCGGCGTGATGCGCGGTCACGAGAGCGCATTCTCGCGCGATTTCGCGCGCGCAGGCGCATAAAAGCGCATACCGCGCCGCGCGCGCCGATTCCTGAACCCGGCTCGTCGGTTTCGGCCCCTCCCAGCTCAGGAGGCGGTGATCGAAACCGAGCGCGCCGGCCCATCGCCCGACTTGCAACGCTTCCTCGCGCGAATTTTCACGCAGCCCATGATCGACGGTCGCGACCGTGATCTTGACGCCAGCCGCGCGCCGCGGCCAGCGCGCGGCCAGCAGCATCAGGGCCACCGAGTCCGGTCCGCCGGAAACGGCGAGCAGCAGCGCGGATTCGCGGGCGAGCGGCGCCAGCGGGTCGCTTGGCGCCGTTTCGCCTAGGAGCATTGAAGCTTTTTGCTCTCGCGCAGCGCGGCCTCCCGGGTTCGCGCGGGGGAGCCGGGATATTTGACGCCGATTTCCGCGAAGGAGGCGCAGGCCTGTTCGCGCGCCCCGAGCGCGGCCAGCGATTGCCCCAAACGCAACATGGCGTCGGGCGCCTGCTTGGACTGCGGGTATTTGGTCGAGATCTCCAGATATTTCTCGGCCGCCTCGCGATGGCGCCCACGCAGGAAAAAGCTCTCGCCGAGCCCGTAGGTCGCCGCCGGCGCATATTTGGTCTTCGAATATTTGGCGAGAAACACCGTCAGGCTCTTTTCCGCGCTCTCATATTGGCCCGAGCTCACCAGCGCCACGGCTTGATCATACTCGTCCTTGACGGTCGGCTGAGCCGGCGCGCCGTCTGGCGCGGGAATCACGGCGGGCTGCGCCTCTCCCTTGAGCGCCGGGGGCGTCAGATCGAGCGGCGCGCCGGCCTCTCGAACGGGCGCGGCGGCGCCGG
>CAVZKF010000039.1:0-46849 GCA_963775775.1 uncultured Alphaproteobacteria bacterium | reverse complement strand
TTTTATTGGTGGAGCCAGACGGGATCGAACCGACGACCTCTTCAATGCCATTGAAGCGCTCTCCCAACTGAGCTATGGCCCCACATTGTTCTCGCCAGCTTTTGGGACAAGCGGGAGCTTCGCAGCGGCTCGTGCCGCTGGGATGGGCGCTGTATAGTCGACGCGCGGCGAGGCCGCAAGGGCGCAAATGCGATTTTGTGAGGATTTGCGCGCGCATTTTCGCGCATGGGCGCGTATCCCCGGGCTTTCTCGCGCACTGGCGCGCGGTCGCGGAAAACGTCAAGGGACCCGATCGTCACTCGGCGGCGCCGGAGGGCAGGCGCCTTCTTCACGGGGGCGCGCCGGAGCCTCGAGCGCCCGCGACTTTCTGGCGGGATATTTAAGTGACGAAGCACAGAAGCCTCTCGGACTATGCGGCGCGGCGGTTCCGTTTCGCCGGCAACGCGCTGCTCGAATTTTCCGACCCGTTCTTCGCGCAGATCGACAGTTTGAGACCGATCTTGAAAAATGAGGCAACCATTTCGTCAGCTTCGCCAATTACGACTATCTCGGCCTCGCGAATCACCCGCGCATTTCGAGGAGGCCAACGCGAACTAGACAATCTCGGTTTTGCGCGCGGCCTCGCGGCTGGTTGGCGGCGAACGCAGCACGCATAAGCCCTTCGAGGCGGAGATCGCCGATTCCTTGGCTTCGAGGGCGCGCTGACGCTGGTCTCGGGCTATCTGGCCGATGTCACGACGATCGCCTGGCTGATGGGCAGGGGACGCGATTTTCATCGACGAACTCGCGCATGACAGCATCGTCGCCGGCGCGGACGGCTCGGACGCCGAGGTCATCAATTCCGCCACAACGACTATGACCATCTCGAACATCTGCTGCGCAAGCGGCGCGAGGAGTTTCGCCATGTGCTGATCGTCGTCGAGGGCATATACAGCATGGACGGCGACACCGCCGACCTGCCGCGACTGCTGGAGATAAAGGACAAGCACCAGATCTGGCTGATGCTGGACGAGGCCCATTCGCTCGGCGTTCTGGGCGAGACCGGGCGCGGCCTGCCGGAGTTTCAGGGCGTCGACCCTTCGCGGATCGATCTCGTCGTCGGCACGATGTCGAAGACGCTGGCGTCTTGCGGCGGCTATGTTTGCGGGAGGAAGCAGGTGATCGACTGGTTCCGCTACACGCTTCCCGGTTTCGTCTACAGCGTCGGACTGTCGCCGGTGATTCTGGCCGCCGCCCGCACCGCGCTGCGGCTCATGCAAGAGGAAACCTGGCAAATCGGCAAACTCGCGAAAAACGCCGACTTTTTTCGCGATTCGCTCATGCCGCGGGCTTTCCACCGGTCCGGCGATCGGCCGCGGCGTGGTGCCGATCCTGTTTCAGGACAGCGTTGAAACCATGTGGGCCTCGCAACATCTGCTGGAGCAGGGGTTTTACGTGCCGCCGATCGTGCAGATCGGCGTGCCGAAGGACCAACCGCGCCTGCGATTTTTCATTTCCGCCAATCACACGGAGGCCGAGATTCTCGGCGTGATCGCGGCGTTGCGCGACATGCCGCCGGTCTCGGAGGAAGCGCACCGGATCGTCGCGGCGGCGATGGCCGGAGCATGACGAGAGTTTGTGGTCTCGCGCGGCTTCCGCTTAATCGGCTTGCGCGGACCGCGAATTCCTCCCTGCCAAGAGGCGTCGGAACGGCGCCTTCTCTCGCGAGGGAGTGGGGAGCGCGCCCGGCCAATTCATTCGGGTCCAGCGGGTTCGAAGTCTCATGTAATTGCGCGCCGCCACTCCGTTTTTTGAAGCAGACAACTATAAGGGACGCTCGCCGCGCGTATGACGCTTTTATCGGCACTGGAACAGGGTTAGGTTTCGACATGGCGCAAATCGACGTGGCCCCGGCCAAAGGCCTGTTTCGGGTTTTTGACATATAACAAGCTCCCGCGTTTGCTATACGCGGGGATGAAGGGATTCGCGCCGCCGCTCGACGTCGAACGCTGGACCCTGCACGGCCATATGCTCAACCCGCATTTCAAGCTGGTCGAGGCGCAGGAGTTTCTGGCCCGCCGGGACGGCGAATGGGTCGGACGCATTCTGGCGCAGGTCTACAAGCCCGAGTTCACGCCCCGTCGGCGCCTCGCGCTTCAGTTCGGCTCGCTCGACGCCGTTGACGACATCGAGGTCGTGCGGGCTCTGACCGGCGCGGCGGAAGACTGGCTGAAAGCGCGGGGCGCCGATCGCGTCAGCGGCCCGTTCTCGCCGACCATCAACGGCGAATGCGGCATGCTCGTCGCCGGCTTTGAATCGACGCCGGTGTTCCTGACGCCCTGGCATCCGCCTTACCTCTCCCGCCATGTCGAGGCGCTCGGCTATGTGAAGGCGCGAGATCTCGTCTCCTATCGCTTCGATCTGTCGCCCGAGGAGCTTAACCAGCCCGCCCGCATCTCGACCGGCGCGAGTGGAAAGACCGGCTGAAAATCCGCCAGATCGACTATTCCCGCATGAAAAAGGGCGAGACGCAGTTGATGTCGGACCTGTTCAACGACGGCTGGCGCGACAATTGGGGTTTTGTCCCCTTCACGCTCGACGAATTCAATTCCATCGCCGACGCTCTCAGTTTCGCCACGCCGCCGGAATACACGATGGTCGTCGAACTCGACGGCAAGCCGGTGTCATTCGCCGTCGCGCTGCCCAATCTGTTCGAGATCATCGGCGATCTCGACGGGCGTCTGTTCCCCTTCGGTCTCGCGCGGCTCATTCCGCGCTTTCGCAAGCACAAATACAAGAGCGGCAAGCTGCTCTTGCTCGGCACGCGCAAGGAGCTGCAAAACAGCGCCACCGGCGGCGCGATTTTGATGGCGATCATCGAGGAGCTGCGCCGGCGCGGCCAGGAGACGAACCTCGAACATCTGAAGCCGGCTGGGTGCTCGAAGACAACATGGCCATGCGCCGGCCGATCGAAATGTTCGGCGGCAAGCTCGAAAAGATCCACCGCATCTACGACAAGCGCCTATAGGCCGGGGCGCGAGACAGAAGGAATGAAATCCATGACCATCTCAGTCACGGCGAATGGCGCGGATCGCTCGCATATCGAAAGACGCAAGGCGATCCTGGAGAAATATCCGCAAGTGCGCGAATTGTTCGGCCGCGACGAGACGACCTTCAAGATCACCGTCGCGATTTTCCTTGGTCAGATCGCCGTCGCGGCGTTTCTGGGCTGGCTTGGCCTCTCCTATTGGCCGCTGACGCTGCTGCTCGCCATTTGCGTCGGCGCCTTCGCCAATCACGCCAATTTCGTGATCATCCACGACGCCATCCACAATTGCGTGTTCGAGAGCCACCTCCTCAACAAATGGACGGCGATCCTCGCCGATCTCTCCAATGGCTTTCCGACCGCGATGGGCTTTCGCTGCTACCACATCAAGCATCATTCGCATCTGTCCGCCTATGACTACGACGCCGACGTGCCGAGCCATTGGGAGGTGGAGTGGGTCGGCGCCAGCGGCTGGCGCAAGGCGCTGTGGCTGTTTTTCTTCCCGGCGATTCAGCTGGCGCGTCTGTCGCGGCTGAAGGGCACGGTGCCGATCATGGGCAGATGGACCTATATCAACATCGCCGTCATCGTCGCCTTCGACATCTTCGTGCTGTGGGCCTTCGGGCCTAACGCCTTGCTCTATCTCTTCCTTTCGTTCTGGTTTTCGGTCGGCGGCCTGCATCCCCTGAGCGCGCGCTGGCTGCAGGAGCATTTCGCCTTCGGCCCGGATCAGGGAACCTTCGATTATTACGGCCCGCTCAACACGCTGGCGCTGAACATCGGCTATCACAACGAGCACCATGATTTCCATGAGGTCCCGTGGAGGCGGCTACCGGAGCTGAAAGCGATGGCGCCGGAGTTCTATGACACGCTCGGCTGTCATCGCTCCTGGTTCGCGCTGCTCGTCACCTTTATTTTCGATCCCCGATATTCCCTGAACACGCGTTCGGAGAATGTCGAACATGCGGCGCACGCGGCGGATGTCGCCGCGCAGCCGGCGGAGTGAGGTCATGACTTTCGAAACAAAGAACATCGGCGGCGAGACGCCGGAGCAACTCAGCGCGTCGCCGCGGCTGTTCGAGAGCGACCTGCTCGACAAGCTCTCGCGCGTGCATCATCTGACGCCGGTGATCATCTACACGCCGATCATTCTCGGGCTGACGATCTATTCGCTGACGCTGCAAGGCGCCGCCGCGGTCGCGCTTGGCCTTTTCGTCGGTTACATCGCCTGGACGCTGACCGAATATTTCGGCCATCGCTATCTGTTCCATACGGTGTTCGCGCTGCCCTTTGGGCTCGGGCCGCGCTTCCAGTTTCTGATTCACGGCGTGCATCACATCTACCCCAGCGACCCGCTGCGCCTCGTGATGCCGCCGCTGTTGTCGGCGCCGATCATGTTGATCGCGCTTTCAATCATCCGCCTGCTGTTCGGGCCAACATTCGGCTGGCCGGTGCTGGCGGGATTCATCGGCGGCTATGTGATCTACGACTGCGTGCATTTCTGGACGCATCACGGCCAGCCGAAGTCAAAGCTCGGCCATCTCGTGCGCCGACTGCACATGCTGCATCACTTCCGCGACGCGACCAAGGGTTTTGGCGTGCATGCGATCTGGTGGGATTATGTGTTCGGCACGGCGTATCGCAAGGGCGACACGCCCGGAACGAAGGCGGTTTGAAGTCACGCTTGGCCGGTGCGGGCGAACCACTCGTCCTCGGAAATCACCTCGATCCCAAGCTCGCGGGCTTTCGTGAGCTTTGAGCCGGCGCCGGGACCGGCGACAACGAGGTCGGTCTTCTTCGACACGGAGCCCGCGATCTTGGCGCCGAAGCGTTCGGCCTGCGCCTTGGCCTCGTCGCGCGTCAGCCGCTCCAGCGCGCCGGTGAAGACGACCGTCTTGCCGGCGACAGGCGACGAGGATTCGATCGCCGGCATCGGCTCCAGCGTCACTTCGCGCAGCAGCGCGTCGATCTCGCGCTCATTATGCGGCTCGGCGAAGAAATCGTGCAGCGCCTCGACCACGACGGGACCGAGCCCGTCGATGGCGTCGAAAACCGCATAGGCGTCGCCGCCGGGCTCGGCGGCGCTGGCGGCGGCGCGCAGTTGCTCGAAATCGGAGAAATGCCGCGCGAGTCGGCGCGCATTGGTCTCGCCGACATGACGCACGCCAAGGGCGTAAATAAAGCGATTGATCGGAACGCGTCTTCGCTCGTCAATGGCTTTGAAAAGATTTCTCACCGAAGTCTCGCCAAAGCCCTCGCGGTTCTTGAGCTTGGTCAGGCTCCGCGCGTCGCGTTCCTCGAGCGTGAAAATATCGCTGGCGGTCTTGATCAGCCCCTGCTCGTAAAAATATTCGATCTGCTTGTCGCCGAGCCCCTCTATGTCCATCGCATTGCGCGAGGCGAAGTGTTTTAGGCGCTCGACCGCCTGCGCCGGGCAAATCAGCGATCCCGTGCAGCGGCGCGCGACATCGGCCTCGCCGGTCTTTTCGTCGATCTCCCGCAGCGCCGCCGAGCCGCAACGCGGGCAGACATGCGGAAACTCGTAAGGCTTCGCGCCATGCGGCCGCTTGTCCAAGACGACCTCGACGATCTGCGGAATCACGTCGCCCGCGCGCTGCACGACCACGGTGTCGCCGACGCGAATGTCCTTTCGGGCGATTTCGTCTTCATTGTGCAGCGTTGCGTTGGACACGACGACGCCGCCGACCGTGACGGGCTCCAGCCGCGCCACTGGCGTCAGCACGCCGGTGCGGCCGACCTGAATCTCAATGCCCCGCAAAATCGTCATCGCGCGCTCGGCGGGAAATTTATGCGCCACGGCCCAGCGCGGCGCGCGCGAGACGAAGCCGAGCCGCGTCTGCAAACCGATGTCGTCGACCTTATAGACCACGCCGTCGATGTCGTAGCCGAGCGTCGCCCGCTGGGCTTCGATGGCGCGATAATGCGCCAGCATTTCCTCGGCGTCGGAGCACAGGCGCGTCAGCGGATTGACGGGCAGTCCAAAGCGCGCGAAAGCCTCGATGACGCCCATTTGCGTCTTGGCCGGAAGCTCGCTCGCCTCGCCCCAGGCATAGGCGAAAAAGCGCAGGGGACGCCCGGCCGTTATGCTCGCGTCGAGCTGACGCAGCGAGCCGGCGGCGGCGTTGCGCGGATTGGCGAAGACCGGCTTTTTCGCCAGCGCCTGGCGTTCGTTGAGCGCGGCAAAATCGGCGTGCGCCATATATACCTCGCCGCGCGCCTCGATCACCTCCGGCGCCTCGCCCTTCAGCCGATGCGGAATTTCGCCGATCGTGCGGATGTTGGCGGTCACGTCCTCGCCTTCGAAACCGTCGCCGCGCGTCGCCGCGCTGACGAGCCGGCCATTTTCATAGCGCAGCGAACAGGAGAGGCCGTCGATTTTCGGCTCCGCCGTGAAAGTGAGCGGCGCGTCTTCGGCGAGGCCCAGAAAGCGCCGCACGCGCGCGACGAATTCGCGGACTTCCTCTTCGGAAAACACATTGCCGAGCGAGAGCATCGGCACGGCGTGCTTGACCTTGGCGAATTTCTCCGCCGGCGCCGCGCCGACCTTGCGGGTGAGCGACTCCCGCGTCGCAAGCTCGGGAAACGCGGCTTCCAGCGCCTCGTAGCGGCGCCGCAAGGCGTCGTAATCGGCGTCGGAAATCGTCGGCGCGTCGTCTTGATAGTAGCGGCGGTCGTGCGCGGCGATTTCCTCGCCGAGCCTGGCGTGTTCGGCGCGGGCTTCGTGAGCGGACAAATTCGCGATGGGCTGGGGTTTTTTCATCGCGAACGCGCCCCCGCTACGCCGCCTCGGGCGCCGCGCCGACCAGCCGGCGCGCTTCCTGCGCGCTGATTGGGCGGCCGAAGGCGTAGCCCTGCGCATAGCCGCAGCCAAGCTGATAAAGTTCGATCGCGTCGGACTCGGTCTCGGCGCCTTCGGCGACCACGTCGAGGCCCAGTTCCTGCGCCAGCGAAATGATCGAGCGCAAGATCGCCGCGCGCGACGGCTTGCCGGTCTGCTTGACGAAGGAGCGGTCGATCTTGAGGATGTCGAAGGGGAAACGCTGGAGATAGGAGAGCGAGGAATAACCCTTGCCGAAATCGCCGAGCGACAGGCCGGCGCCGAGCTCCTTGACGCGGGCGAGCATTTGCGCGGCGAATTCCGGGTTCTCCATCACGAGGCCCTCGGTCATCTCAAGCTTCAGACTGCCCGCGATGATGTCGTTGCGCATCAGCGCGCTTTTGACGTCGCGCAGCAGATCATGACGCAGCAATTGGCGCGACGACATGTTGACCGAGGCGAAGATTGGCGGGTCGACCGCGAGCGCGCGCTGCCAGGCGGCGAGTTCGCGCGCGGTGCGCTCCAGCGCCAAAAGGCCGAAGTCGACGACGAGACCGGTCTGCTCGGCGATCGGCATGAATTCGCCCGCGTCGAGGCGGCCGAGCTTTGGATGGTCCCACCGCAGCAGCGTCTCGAACCCGGCGATGGTGCGATCCTCCAGGCGAACGATGGGCTGGAAAAACGCCTTGACCTCGCCACGCTCCAGCGCGCGGCGCAAATCCGCCTCCAGCGTCAGCCGGTCGGAGCGTTGGGCGCGCAGCGCCGGGCGAAACACTTCGATGCGATTGCCGCCGAGCCGCTTGGCGTGGCGCATCGCGATCTCCGCGTCCTCCACCATGTCCTCGGCTCCCGGGTGCGTCGCGGGATCGAACAAGGCGACGCCGATCGAGGCGAACAGGCTGATTTCGCGGTCGCTGAACCGCACCGGCGTCGCCAGCGCGCGACGCACGGCGTCGGCCATCGCGATCACGGGGTCGGCGCCGGTTTCCGAAACGAGAATGATCGCGAAAGCGTCGCCGGCGAAGCGCGCCAAAGTGTCCTGCGGCTGCAACAGCCGCGTCAGCCGATGCGCGACGGTCAGCAAAATGCTGTCGCCAGTCGCGACCCCGACCTGCTCGTTGATTTGCTTGAAACGGTCTATGTCGATGCATAGGACCGAAGGCCGCACGTCCTTCTCCATGCGGGCGAATTCCAGCGCCGCTTCGAGACGGTCGAAGAACAATGCGCGATTGGGCAGCCCGGTCAGATTGTCGTGGACGGCGTCGTGCAGCAGCCGCTCCTGCGCGTTTCGGTCCTCGGTCACGTCGGAGAGCGTGCCGACGACGCGAATGACCTCGCCGTCCGGTCCGACCACCGGGCGGGCGCGCAGGCGAAAACACAGATAGTGGCCGTCGGAGGCGCGTAGCCGGAATTCCTGGTCGATGCGGCCCCGTCGCTGCTCCAGTATCGCGTCGAGACAGGCGCGGTAGCGGTCCTGCTCGAAAGGATGCAGCAGGTCGAGCCAGGAGGCGGCGGCTCCCTCCAGCCCGCCGCGATCGAGCCCCAATTGCGCCTCCGCCTCGGGGCTAACGAATATATGATCCGAGGGCACGTCCCAGTCGAACACGATCTCGCCAGCGCCGGTCAGCGCCAGCGCCTTGCGCTCGACGTCGGAAATCGCCCCTTGGGCGAGCCCTCCGCCGGCGAAGGCGTTTTGCATCACCGTGAACCCAATCAGCATGACGATCAGCACCAGGCCGCCGACCAACGCCGGCGAAACGAGGTCGTTGGTCAGCCAGCCGAAGACCGTGAAGCCCGCCGCGCAGACCCAAAGCACGAGCAGGAACCACGTCGGGATCAGCATGATCGCCCGCTCGAACCCGTGCGAGGCGAGATAGAGGATCAGAACGAAGCCGACGATGGCCACGGTGCACGAGCGATATGCGCGCGACGCCCGCCGCGACCGGCGCGTCGAACACCGCGAGGCCCGCGAGATCGGCCAGGATCAGCAGCCAGACGACCGCGATGTGCCAGGCGCGCACGTGCCAGCGGTTGAGGTTGAGATAGGCGAAAAGAAACACCACCAATGTCGCCGAAAGCACCGTCTCGGCGCCGGCGCGCCAAATTCTGTCGGTGGCCGGGTCGGAACCGAAAATCTTGTCCCAGAAGCCGAAATCGATACAGACATACGCGAGCACGGCCCAAGCCAGCGCCGCCGCCGCCGGGAAGATGACGGCTCCCTTGACGACGAACACAATGGTCAAGAACAGCGCCAGCAGGCCGGAAATGCCGATCACTATGCCCTTGTAAAGGGTCAGGCTGGTGACTTTTTCCTTATAGGCGTCTGGCTCCCACAGATAGAGCTGCGGCAAATGGGTTGTGCGCAGTTCGGCGACATAGGTGACGGTCGTGCCGGGGTCGAGGGTGAGGCGGAACACGTCGGCGTCGGAACTCTCCTCGCGCTCGGGCGGAAAGCCCTGGCTCGCGGTGATGGTGGAAATGCGGGTGGCGCCGAGATCCGGCCAGATCAGCCCCGAATCCTGCAAGCGAAAATGCGGCGCGACGATCAATCTTTCGATTTGCTCGTCGGTGTCGTTGGTGAGCGCGAACACGATCCAGCTCGGATGCGTGCCCGGCTCCTTGGCCTCGACCTCGATGCGGCGCGTGATCCCGTCCGAGCCCGGCGCGGTCGAAACCTGCAGCCGGTCGCCTTCCGCAGCGTGTTTTTCGACCGCGTTGGTGAGGTCGATCGCCGGAGCGTCGTGCGGCACGCGCACGCTGTCCACCGCCCAGGCCGAGGGGGCGAAGACGACGAGCAGCAGCAACGAGATCAGATACTTGTTGAAACCCACGAAGTCACTTCTCGAGCACGAAGGGCCCCGGCCATGAGGCGCGCGGGCTTCCTTGCGATGATTCCGACTGTCTGTGGTCCGCGCCGAGACGGGCCGAGTCGAGACTGGTAGAGCCTTCGGCGCCGTCTCGCAAGCCGATTAGCGCAGCGCGGCTCCAGCCGGTATGGTCCTTGCGAGGCGATTCCATCGACTTCGCTCCCTTGCGAAGGGCGGAGGGCGGCAATATACGCTGGCCAGGGACGGGTGGCGAGCGGTCGCGCCTGGATATGATAGTAGATGAGCGTCGGCGGGTTTCGCCAGGCGGCGGTGGAATAGGAATAGACCCGATGCGGAGCGCTCACGGCGGACCACGCCTGTTGCTGCGCCGGCTGCGCGAAATCAGCGCGGAGCCGGTGAACGCGCAGGCGCGGCTCGACAAGATCGTGATGCAGATCGCCGCCAATATGGTGGCGGAGGTGTGTTCGGTCTATGTCCTGCGCGCCGACCAGCGGCTTGAACTTTACGCCACCGAAGGCCTGAACCGCGAGGCCGTTCATCTGACCACCATGCAGTCCGGCGAGGGCCTCGTCGGCCTCATCGCGCAAAGCGCGGAGCCTCTCGCCTTGTCCGAGGCGCATGAGCATCCGGCTTTCTCCTATCGTCCGGAGACCGGCGAGGAGGTCTATCACTCCTTCCTGGGCGTGCCGATCCTGCGCGGCGGCAATACGGTCGGCGTGCTGGTCGTGCAGAACAAGGTGCGTCGCACCTATTCCGAGGAGGAGGTCGAGGCGCTGCAAACCACGGCGATGCTGCTCGCCGAAATGATCGCGTCCGGCGAATTGCAGTCCATCGCCAAGTCGGCCGAATTGCTCGCGCTCAACGGTCCGTTATCGCTCAAGGGCGCGGCGATCTGCGAAGGCGTCGGGCTCGGCTATGTGTTGCTGCACGAGCCGCGCGTCGTGGTGAAGAACCTGCTCGCCGAGGATGTTCAGGGGGAATTGCGGCGTCTCGACACGGCGATAGACGCCATGCGGATGTCGATCGACGAACTCGTCGCTCACGGAGACCGCATGGGCGCCGGCGAGCATAGGGAGGTTCTCGAAGCCGTCCGCATGGTCGCCAATGACCAGGGATGGGTGCGCAGGCTGCGCGAGGCGGCGATGACCGGCCTTACCGCGGAGGCCGCGGTCGAGCGGGTGCAGAACGACGCCAGGGCGCGAATGCAGCGCCAGACCGATCCTTATCTGCGCGATCGACTGCACGATCTCGACGATCTCGCCAACCGCCTGCTGCACCAGTTGACGGGCCAGAGCTATGTCGCCGACCGCGACAGCGTGCCGGAGAACGCGATCATCGTCGCCCGCAACATGGGGCCGGCGGCGCTGCTCGATTATGACCGCGCGAAACTGCGCGGGCTGATCCTCGAGGAAGGCGGGCCGACGAGCCATGTGGCGATCGTCGCGCGCGCGCTCGGAGTCGCCACGGTCGGGCTTGTTCCCAACATCACCGGCCTCGTCGAACCTAACGACGCGGTGATAATCGACGGCTCGACCGGCGACGTGCACGTGCGCCCGCAGCCCGACGTGCGCGGCGCCTACGCCGAAAAGGCGCGACTGCGCGCGCGCCGGCAGGAGCAATACGCGCGGCTGCGCGACGTTCCCGCCGTCACCCGGGACGGCGTGACGATCGCGTTGCACATGAACGCCGGCCTGACCATCGACGCGCCGCACGTCCGCGAGGCCGGCGCCAGCTCCATCGGTCTGTTCCGCACCGAACTGCAGTTCATGCTGGCCCCTCGCTTCCCGCGCATGAAGGAGCAGTACCACTTCTACAAGACCGTGCTCGACGCGGTTCCCGACAAGCCCGTCACCTTCCGCACGCTCGACATCGGCTCGGACAAGGTGCTGCCCTACATGGCCAAGATCGAGGAGGAGAACCCGGCGCTCGGCTGGCGGGCGATCCGGATCGGCCTCGACCGGCCCGGATTGTTGCGGTTGCAATTGCGCGCCATGCTCAAGGCCGGCGCCGGGCGCGATCTGCGCATCATGTTCCCGATGATCGCCAATGTCGCGGAATTCGATCTCGCCAAGGCGATCACCTTGCGGGAAATGGAGTTGATCCGCCGGCACGACCACGGGACGCCGACGAAGCTCGAACTCGGCGCCATGGTGGAGGTGCCGGCCTTGCTGTGGGAATTGGATCAGATCGCGGAACGCGCCGATTTTCTTTCGGTCGGCTCGAACGACCTCGTGCAATATCTTTACGCCGCCGACCGCGATAATACGCGCGTCTCGAAGCGCTATGACAATCTCTCGACGCCAGTGCTGCGCGCCTTCAAAAGCATCGTCGACGCCGGCGACCGCGCGGGCACGCCGGTGACGCTGTGCGGCGAAATGGGCGGGCGGCCCTTGGAGGCGCTCGCGCTGCTGGCGATCGGCTATCGTTCGCTATCGATGTCGCCGGCCTCGATCGGTCCGGTCAAGGCGATGATCCTCGGGCTCGATCTCGAACAGGCGCGGTTGTTCCTGGAGTCGCTGATGGGCAGCGACGAGGGGCGGCACTCCTTGCGCGAGCATCTGCGCCAATACGCCGTCGCGAACGGGGTTCCCTTGTAGCGACGCTCAATTTTCGCGCCGCCAACCCGCCCCACGCATGGATTTAGAATGTTCGCGCAAGATAAACTCGATCTCATTTTACGCCGTCACCAGGAAATCAGCGAAAAGCTCAGCGGCGGTCCGGACTCGCAGAGTTTTGTCGCGCTCTCGCGCGAACTCGCCTCGCTCGACGAGGTGACGGCGGCGATCGGCGCCTATCGCGCCGCGCGAAAGGAAGCCGACGAACTGCGCGAACTGCTGGCGGACCCTTCGACCGACGAGGACATGCGCGCCTTGGCCAAGGGCGAGATCGCGGCCGCGGAACAAAAGCTCGAAGAAACCGGCGAGGCGCTGAAACTCGCGCTATTGCCCAAGGACGCCGCCGACGAAAAGAGCGTCATTCTGGAAGTGCGCGCGGGAACCGGCGGCGACGAAGCGTCGCTATTCGCCGGCGATCTCTTCCGCGCCTATCAGAAATACGCGGCGCTCAAGGGCTGGAGCGTGGAGATCGTTTCGGCGAGCGAGGGGGCGCTTGGCGGCTATAAGGAAATCATCGCGGAGATCGGCGGACGCGGCGTCTATGGACGGCTCAAATTCGAGTCGGGCGTGCATCGCGTCCAGCGCGTGCCGGCGACCGAGACGCAGGGACGCATCCATACCTCCGCCGCCACCGTCGCCGTGCTGCCGCAGGTCGAGGAGGTCGATCTCGTCATCGACGACAAGGATCTGCAGATCGACACGATGCGCTCGCAGGGCGCCGGCGGCCAGCACGTCAACAAGACCGAGTCGGCGATCCGCATCACCCATGTCCCGTCCGGCATCGTGGTGATGATGCAGGAGGAGCGATCGCAGCATCGCAACAGGGCGAAGGCGATGGCCGTGCTGCGCTCGCGTCTTTACGACGCCGAACGCTCACGCCTCGACAGCGCGCGCTCGGAGGATCGGCGCCAGCAGGTGGGCTCGGGCGACCGCTCCGAGCGCATCCGCACCTATAATTTTCCGCAAGGGCGCGTCACCGACCACCGCATTAATCTGACGCTCTACAAGCTCGACAAGGTGATGGAGGGCGAAGCGCTCGACGAAATCATCGACGCGCTGCTGCGCGACCATCAGCAGAAGCTGCTCTCGCAAACGCAGTGACGCCGCGAAATCCGTCGCCTCAATGCCGGAAATGCCGAACGCCGGTGAACACCATCGCGAGCCCGGCCTCGTTCGCCGCCGCGATCACGTCCTTGTCGTTGACCGATCCGCCCGGCTGAATCACCGCCGTGGCGCCCGCCGCCGCCGCCGCCAGCAGGCCGTCGGGGAAGGGAAAGAAGGCGTCCGAGGCGACAGCCGAGCCCTTGGCGAGGCTCTCCGCAAGGCCCAGCGCCTCGGCCGCCTCCTCCGCCTTCACCGCCGCGATGCGCGAGGAATCGACGCGCGACATCTGCCCGGCGCCGATGCCGACCGTGGCCCCGTCCTTGACGTAGACGATCGCGTTGGATTTGACGTGCTTGGCGACGCGAAAGGCGAATTTCAGATCGGCCAGCTCTTGCGTCGTCGGCGCGCGCTTGGTCACCACCTTTAGCGTCATATCGTCGACGACGGCGTTGTCGCGGCCCTGCGCGAGAAAGCCGCCGGCCACGGTTCGCAGAGTCGAGGCCCGGACGCGCGCGGATCGGGCAGCCCGCCGGTCAAGAGCAACCGCAAATTCTTCTTCGCCGCCACGAGCGCGATGGCGTCCTCGTCGGCGTCCGGCGCGATGATGACCTCGGTGAAGACCTCGACGATTCTTCGCGCGCTCGCGGCGTCGAGTCTCCGGTTCAGCGCGACAATGCCGCCAAAGGCCGAAACCGGATCGCAGCGCAGCGCCTTGAGATAGGCCTCCTCCAGCGTGGCGCCTTCCGCGACGCCGCAGGGGTTGGCGTGCTTGATGATCGCGACCGCCGCCGCGCGGGCGGGATCGAACTCCGCGACGCACTCGAACGCCGCGTCGGTGTCGTTGATGTTATTGTACGAGAGCTGCTTGCCCTGGACCTGTCGCGCCGTGGCGACGCCGGGGCGCTGCTCGCCGGTGACATAGAAGCCGGCGGACTGATGCGGATTCTCGCCATAGCGCATCGGCTGCGCCAGCTTTCCTCCCAGCGCCCGCCAGGGAGGCGTCGTCTCGCCCAGCGACGCGGCGAGCCAGTTGGAGATCGCCGCGTCGTACGCCGCCGTGCGGGCGAAGGCTTTTTGCGCGAGGCGGCGGCGCGACGCCAGCTTCACGCGCCCGTCGTTTGCGTTCAATTCGGCGAGGAAATCCGCGTAATCGCCGGGATCGACCAGCACGGCCACGTCGTCGTGGTTCTTGGCCGCCGCGCGAATCATCGCCGGTCCGCCGATGTCGATATTCTCGACGCATTCGGCGTCGGGCGCGCCCTTCGCCAGCGTCGCTTCGAAAGGATAGAGATTGACCACGAGCAGATCGATCGGCTTGATGTCGTGCGCCAGCATCGCGGCTTCGTGCTCGGGATTCTCGCGGATCGCCAATAGCCCGCCATGCACCTTCGGATGCAAGGTCTTGAGCCGCCCGTCCATCATCTCCGGAAACAACGTCAGATCGGCGATGTCCTTGACCGCGAGACCCGCCTCCGCCAGCGCCTTGCGGGTGCCGCCGGTCGAAACCAGCTCGACGTTGCGAAGGCTAAGCGCGCGCGCGAATTCGACGAGGCCCGTTTTGTCGGAGACGGACAGCAGAGCGCGGGCGACGGGACGCAGATCGACGGGCATGGAGTTCCTTCTGGCTGACGTTTTGGCGGGCGCGCTTGACCTATCATGAATCTTCCGGCGCCGGAACCGGGGCGGGGTCCTCGAAATCTTCCACCCGCGTAAATGTCCAGCGCAGCCGCATGCCTGGTGTCGCGGGTCCGGCCACCACGATCTGCGTCGTTTTGCGGGCGCCCTCGGGCGCGGCGAAAAAAATGCTTTCCTCCAGCCTTGGCGTATAGCCGCCCGCTTCGAACAGCAGCCGCGCGCCGCTCGGCAGCGTCAGTTCGATTCCGCGCCCGCCGGCTTGCGGCGCCGCGCCGACGCTCGGGTGTAAATGGAAGCGCGCCGCGAATTCATGCGCCGCGTCCTCGCTTTTCGCGCCCTTCTTTTTCGCGCTCTCCGCCGCGATCAGCCGATCCTGGCCGATAAAGCGCGAACCATCTTGCGTCAGCGCCAGAATGCGCTCGTGGATAAGGCCAAAACGTTCCTTGTAGCCGTCGTGCGCGGCCTCGATCACTTCGCCCCTGCGCGAACGCCGCCGCTCCGCGCGCATCTCGCGCGGACCCGCGACGATGAGTCCGGAGTTCGGCTTGCTGGAAAGCGGCTCGATCTGGCTTGAGGATTGGTCGTCTACGACGAGCGTGGAATGGGCGGCGCTGGCGCGGGCGATCTCGCGCGCCGCTTCCTGCCGCGCGGGCGGCGCGCCGCAATTGACCACGACGCGCTCGGACCCCAGCGAAAATTCGAAGGCGAGCGCGCCGGCGTGGGCCGCGCGGGAAAACTCCAACGGCGGCGGCGCGCCGACGTCGATGATCGCCAGCGCGCCCGGCGCCGCTCATGCGGCGATAGCCGCTGTCGGGCGCGTCGAGCGGCGGAGCGGCGCCTCGCGCCTCGATGGGTGAACACCGTCGCCAGCTCTCCAGGGTCGGTCGCCGACATGCCGTTGAACAGAGCCAGCGAGCCGTCGCCATGCTGCAACAGGCGCAACATCGGGATCATCCGGTTAATCGCGCCGAGCAGCGGCTGTGGCGGCTTCATGCCGCGCGCGGCGTAAAGTTGCCGCAATGGCAACAGATCCAGCGCGAGGTCGAGGATGGTCTTGGGATTGCGCCCGATATGGCCGCCATCGCCTAAAATTTGGCGCTCCAGTTCCCGCGTGAACGCCTTCTTCGCCTCCGATTGCACATCGGCGCCGACTTCGGCGCAAATGCAAAACTCCAGCAGCGCCAGCGCGCAAAGCAGGCGCTCCGTTCCCCGCGCCGGCCCGTCGAGCGCGCGCGAGAGGGCTTTCGCGCCCTGAGCCAGCGCCGCCATGAAACCATCGTAAAACTCCGGCGGCGCGCCTTCGAGCAGCATGGGAGAATGCGCGAGAAAGCATAGCATCCGGCGCGCCGTCACCGACGGCTCGAACGCCGGATCGTCGGCCTCTTGGCCGCGCTGTTCCATGAACGCGTGAACCAGCGCCCGAGCATTGTCGCGCGCCGGGGCGCCGCCGGCGGCGCGCAAATGCCGCAGCCAGGAAAAGCCGGTGAGCGCGCGGCGCCAATTCGCCGACGGCGGCTCCAGCGCGAAGGGCGAATATCCCCCCGCGTTCACGGTCTTGCCGCAAAAAGAAAAATAGCCGGCGTAAATTTCGTCGGCGACGGTGGCGTCGCCGGTGCGGATGTCCTGCGGCGCGATGCGCAGACGATCAGGCGCGGCGATCCGCCGCGTCAGCAGAGCGCGGCGCGGCGCTCCGGCGCGAATGGCCAAACCTTCGGCGGCTCGCGCCGCCGACCGCAAGACGTCGCGCAGTCGATCTTGCATCTTCTCGCCGGCCAGAACCGCCTCCCCACGCCCAAGAATCGCGCGCTTAAAGCCGCGACAAGGCGGAGTACAACGGATTGACGCCACGCTCCAGCGTGCTTTAAACTATTTGAATACAAAGGAAGTTATTCTTGCCGAAGCGGCCCCGCTATGCGTCTTGGCGCGAAAATGGCAAGGTTTCGCGCGAATCGGGGAGATTGACGCATGCCGCTTTACAAGATCGACGGAATCCCGCCGCGCCTGCCGGCGCAAGGGCGCTATCTGGATCGCGCCCAACGCTTGTCTGATCGGCCGCGTGGCGCTGGACGAGGACGCCAATGTCTGGTTCGGCTGCGTGCTGCGCGGCGACAATGAATGGATCACCGTCGGCGCGCGCACCAATATCCAGGAAAACAGCGTGCTTCACACCGACATGGGCTATCCGCTCGACATCGGCGCCGATTGCACCATCGGTCACGGCGTGATCTTGCATGGCTGCGCGATCGGCGACAACACGCTGATCGGCATGGGCGCGACCATCCTCAACGGCGCGAAGATCGGCCGCAATTGCCTTGTCGGCGCCAATGCGCTGGTCACCGCGGGCAAGGAGTTTCCCGACAATCAGCCTGATTGTCGGCGCGCCCGCCAAGGCGCTACGCACGCTCGGCGACGACTCCGCCGCGCAAAACCTCGAATTGGCGAAGCACTATGTCGAAAACGCCCGCCGCTACGCTGGCGGGTTGGAATTGATCCCGGAGTGACGGGGCGCCCGCCTCCACTGCGCGATCCTCGCCAAAATGCTAGACCGCTCCCATGAGCGGCGAGGGCGGTGAGGGCGGCGGAGCTGATTGTCGAGGTTCTGCCGCCCGTGGCGGTGGACCAGACCTATAGCTATTTCGCGCCGCCCGGCCTCGAGCTTGCGCCGGGCGACTTCGTGAAAATACCGCTGGGGCGGCGCGAGGCGTTTGGCGTTGTTTGGGCGGTCAAGCCCGCCAGCGGCCCGCCCGGCAATCTTGAAGAGCGTGATCTTGCGCTACGACCGGCCGAGACTGTCGCAAAACTTACGCGACTTTCTGGACTGGCTGGCGCGCTGGACGCTCGCCCCGCGCGGCATGGCGCTGCGGCTCGCCACGGGCGCCGGCGAAGAGGCGGGGCCGCCCGCGCCGCGCCTGCTCTATCGCCTCGCTGGGTCCGCCGCCGCGGCGGATGACGCCCACGCGCGCCCGCGCGCTGGCGGCGGCGGAAGGCGGGCTGGCCTTCACCAAAAAGGCGCTGATGGAGGCGGCCGGCTGCGGGGCTTCCGTCATCGACGCGCTGGTCGACGAAGGCGCGCTGGAGACGCTGACCGCCGCCGCCGCCGCCGGTGTGCGGCGCGCTCGATCCCTCATTTTGCCCGCCCGTTCTCGAAGCCGAACAACAACTCGCCGCGACCGCGCTATTGGGCGCCGTGACGGCGCGCGGCTATCGCCCCTTTTTGCTGGAAGGCGTCACTGGCTCGGGCAAGACCGAGGTTTATTTCGAGGCTGTCGCGGCGGCTTTGCGGAGCGGCGGACAGGCGCTGGTGTTGATGCCGGAAATCGCGCTGACCAGTCAGTTTCTGGAGCGTTTCTCGGCGCGTTTCGGCGCGCGGCCGGCCGAGTGGCATTCCGGCGTCTCGGAAAAGAAGCGCGCGCGCATCTGGCGCGCGGCGGCGGAGGGCGAGGCGCGGGTCGTCGTCGGCGCGCGCTCGGCCTTGTTCCTGCCGTTTGGCGATTTGCGTCTCATCGTCGTCGATGAGGAGCATGAGGGCGCCTATAAGCAGGAGGATGGCGTCAACTATCACGCCCGCGACATGGCGGTGGTGCGCGCGCGCATCGAGGGCGCGACGCTCGTGCTCGCCTCGGCTACGCCCTCGATCGAGACGCGCGTCAACGCCGCCAGCGGCCGCTACGCGTATCTGCGCCTAAAGGCGCGCGCCGGCGCGCGAACAATGCCGCGGCTGGAGGCCATCGACATGCGCGTCGAGGGGCCGCCGAAAAACCGCTGGATCGCGCCGCGCCTCGCTCTCGCGGTGGGCGAGACCATCGCGCGCGGCGAACAGGCGCTGCTGTTTCTCAACCGGCGCGGCTATGCGCCGCTGACGCTGTGCCGCCATTGCGGCCACAGATTCCGCTGCTCCGATTGCGACGCCTGGCTGGTCGAACATCGCTTCCGCCGCGCGTTGATTTGCCATCATTGCGGCCATATGGAGCCGCGCCCGCATGTCTGCCCGGAATGCGAGGCCGAAGACGCGCTGGCGGCCTGCGGCCCTGGCGTCGAACGTCTCGCGGAAGAAGCGGCGGGGCTGTTTCCCAGACGCCCGCGTGCTCGTGCTGTCGTCGGATTTTCCCGGCGGCGCCGAGCGGCTGCGGCGCGAATTGGACGAGATCGCCAAGGGCGCTTTCGATCTCGTCATCGGCACGCAGCTTGTCGCCAAGGGCCATAATTTTCCCTTTCTGACGCTGGTCGGCGTTGTCGACGCCGATCTTGGCTTAGGCAGCGGCGATCCGCGCGCGGCGGAGCGGACGTTTCAATTGCTGGCGCAGGTGACCGGGCGCGCCGGACGCGGCGACCAGCCGGGCAGGGCGCTGATCCAGACCTATCGGCCCGAGCATCCCGTGATTTCCGCGCTGCTTTCCGGCGACGCCGAGGAGTTTTACGCGCAAGAAACGAGTCTGCGCCAGCGCGCCGGCCTGCCGCCGTTCGGACGTCTCGCGGCGCTGATCGTTTCGGCCAAGGACGCCGCGCTCGCCGAGACCCATGCGCGCGCGCTGGCCCGCGCGGCGCATGGCCTGCCGGCGAGCGAGCGCTACCGCGTCGCGGCGCTGGGCGGACTGCCGGAAGAAGGCGAGATCATGCTGCTCGGCCCGGCCGAGGCGCCCATCGCGCTGCTGCGCGGGCGCTTTCGTTTCCGCCTGCTGGTCAAGGCGCCGCGCAGCGCCGATCTGCAAGGTTTTTTGCGCGATCTGGTGGCGGCGGGGCCGCCAGAGCGCGGCGGCGTGCGCGTGCAGGTGGATGTCGATCCGCAGAGTTTTTTGTGAGCACGGGCGGCGAACTCAGCGTTTCCGCAGCGCCATCGCCCCCGCGAGCACGGCGACGGCGCTCGCGACCGACAGCGGCGTCTCCAGCGGAAGCTGGAAGCGCGCCCAAAAGGGGTCGGTCGCCGCCATGCCGCCCGCGACCCAGCCCAAGACGCCCGCGCCGGCCCAGATCAGCAGCGGAAAACGGTCGAGCAATTTGAGCAAGACCCCCGCGCCAAACATCACCAGCGGCGCCGACAGCGCCAGTCCGAACACGATGAGGCGCATCGAGCCATGCGCGGCGGCGGCGATGGCGAGCACATTGTCGAGCGACATCACCGCGTCGGCGACGATGATCGACATCACCGCGCCCCAAAGATTGGGCTTGGCCTCCACGTCCTCGCGGTCGTGGTCGCCATGCGGCAATTTGATCGCGACATAGAGCAGCAGCAGCGCGCCTGCGGTCTTCAGCAGCGGCACATGCAAAAGCTGGACAATCGCCAGCGTGAATCCGATGCGAAGGGCGACGCCGCCGAGCGAGCCGAGCAGCACGCCCCAACGCCGCCGCTCCTCCGGCAACCGCCGACAGGCAAGCGCGATCAGGATCGCATTGTCGCCGGACAGCAGAATATTGATCCAGACGATCTCGAAGACTTCCCAGGCGAGCGCGAGATTGCCGGACATTTAAGGCCGTTCCGCCAGCAGCGCGCGGCCGTCATGGCCCAAAACGCGAATATCGAACATTTCGCCGGCAATGGCGCCGGGTGTGCGCGCCAGCGTGAAATCCGCCGCGCGGGCGAGGCCGCCGCGCTCGGCGAGCACGCGCAGCGCCTTGCCCTGCTGCTTGGCGAGATGGCGCGCCAGCCGCGCCTCGCCGAGCGCCCGCAATTTTCGCGCGCGCGCCTTGACGATATGCGGCGCGGCTTGCGGCATGCGCGCCGCGGGCGTTTCCGGGCGCGGCGAAAAGGGAAAGACATGCAGATGCGTCAATCCGCATTCCTCCACGAGATCGAGCGTGCGCGAAAACATTTCCTCCGTTTCGGTCGGGAAGCCGACGATGAAATCGGCGCCGAACACAATATCGGGACGCGACAAACGCAGCTCCTCGCAAAATTTTATCGCGTCGCGTCGCGAATGACGGCGCTTCATCCGCTTCAGAATCAGGTCGTCGCCCGACTGCAGGGAGAGATGCAGATGCGGCGCCAGCCTCGGCTCCTCCGCCACCGCCTCGATCAAAGTCGGGTCGGCCTCGATGCAGTCGATCGAGGAAATGCGCAGCCGCGCCAGCTCAGGGAGTTCGGCGAGGAGCAGCCGCGCCAAGCGCCCCAGCGTCTCGCCGCCGCCAAGATCGCCGCCGTAGGAGGTGAGATCGACGCCGGTCAGCACGATCTCGCGCTTGCCCGACGCCACGAGCTCGCGCGCCCTCGCGACGATCTCGCGCGGCGGGACCGAGCGCGACGGTCCGCGCCCGAACGGAATGACGCAAAATGTGCAGCGGTGGTCGCACCCGTTCTGCACGGCGAGAAAGCCGCGCGTGCCTTCGCTCGCGCCCAGCGCTTTTGGCGCGGCGAAGCTGGACCCAGCCGGCGCGAACAGGCTTTTGTCGCCATTGCCGACGACGCGCGTCACGCCTTCCATGGCCGAAAATTCGGTTGGCGCGATCGTCGCCGCGCAGCCGGTGACGATGATGCGCGCGTCGGGGCGTTCGCGATGCAGGCGGCGGATGGCCTGACGCGCCTGGCGCGTCGACTCCGCCGTGACGGCGCAGGTGTTGACGATGACGAGAT
Organism: uncultured Alphaproteobacteria bacterium; assembly: GCA_963775775.1. Taxonomy (GTDB): domain Bacteria; phylum Pseudomonadota; class Alphaproteobacteria; order Rhizobiales; family Beijerinckiaceae; genus Methylocystis. Next base: position 25,239 of record CAVZKF010000039.1, on the reverse strand, counting down.
TTTCTTCCCCGGCGCCGCGCGCCTCGCCCGCGAGCGCCTCCGATTCGACGATGTTGAGCCGGCACCCGAAGGTTATGGTGTCGACCGCGGAGCCGCTCACGTCGCCAGCCCCTCGAAAATGGCGGGATCGAGCGTCGTCTCGAATTCGAATTCGACCGGGCCTGTCATGTGCGTGTGATCGTCGTCGCGCCAGTGAATGAGTAGATCGCCGCCGGGAAGTTTGATGTTGGCGCGACGCCCCGTGCGAAATGTTCGCGCCGCCGCGACGAGCGTCGCGCATGCCGCCGAGCCGCAAGCCTTGGTCGCGCCCGTCCCGCGCTCCCAGACGCGCAGAAGGATTTCATCATGGGTCAGAATTTGCGCGAAGGAGATGTTCGCCCGTTCGGGAAAGAGGGGATGATGCTCCAACGCGGGGCCGAGCTTTTCGAGGTTGACCGCGCCGGCCTCGCCCACGAAAAACACCGCGTGCGGATTACCCATGCCGACGGCGCAAAAACGCTCCGGCGCGCCCGCGACTTGCGGCTCGAGCGCGATGTCGCTTGTGTCGCCAACGTCGCGCGCCAGCGGAATCTCGGACCAGGCCAGACGCGGGCGGCCCATGTCGACGGTGAACAGCGTCTCGCCGGCGCGCCAGCTCTCGACGAGGCCGGCGTCGGTCTCGATGCGCAGATGTTCCGGCCCGCCGCCCTGCGCCAACGCCCAGGCCACGCAGCGCGTGCCGTTGCCGCAGGCCGCCGAAAGCGAGCCGTCGATGTTGTAGATGCGCAGCGCGGCGTCGGCGCCGCCCGCGCGGGGGTCGTGCAGCGCCATCAACTGGTCGAATTTGAGCCCCGGCTGGCGGGCGATGGCGCGCGCTTCTTCCGGCGCCAGCACGATGTCCGAGCCGCGCAGATCCAGCACGAGGATTTCGTTGCCGATTCCGTTCATGCGCAGGATGGGACGCCGGGCGAGTTTGTGTGTCATGTCGCGGGTTTTGCGATTTGGCCGTGTAAAGGATGGGCCGCTCCTGTATAGGAGAAGCGGCGGTCGCGCGCCAGAGTCGGGGCGGTCTTTGACAATGGCGATCTCGCGCCATCCACCTTCCGGCGACGCGGCGGGGAGGCCAAAGAGGACGCAGCGATGAGTTTCTTCGACGAGCTTAAGGATTTTTGGGGGACGCTGCGCCGTCTCGCCGCCCATTGGCGCGTGCTGGGCGCGCTGGCGCTGCTGATCGGCTTTGGCGCGCTCTATCTGCAAAAGAGGGTTTCTCCCGCCTCGGCGCCGCCCGCGGTGACCGCCGACAAGACCGAGCGGTCCGAAAAGGCCCCGCCCGCCGACAGCAAGGGCGGCGATAAGACCGGCGCCGCCGACAAGACCGAGCCGCCGGCTGGCGCCGAGACGCCAGTGGAAAGCGTCTCCAGCCAGATTGTCGACGTTCGCCGCGCGCCCGGCCCTTGTGCTGAAGGGGCAGGCCAAATGGGACGACGCGGCCAAGACCCTGACCGAATCCCTCGCCAAGGTGACCGCCGCGGCGACTAAGGCCGGCCTCGCGCCGAACGGGCGCCCGCTCACGGTCTTCACCGACACGGACGACAACGGCTTCCATTACGAGGCGATGCTGCCGATCGCCAAGGCGCCGGAGGGCAAGATCAAGCTCGCCGATGGCGTCGAGATCGGCGCTTCGCCCGCGGGCAAGGCCTTGAAGTTCGAGCACCGCGGCTCCTACGACGAGATCGACGCCACCTACGAGGCGATCACCGCCTATCTCGACGAAAAAGGCCTCGACACAAACAATATCTTTATCGAGGAATATTTGACGAACCTCACCGACGCCGAAGACGCCAATGTCGACGTGGACATCTATGTGTTCGTGAAGTAGCGGGCTTGCCGCCTTACCAAAGTTTCATCCCGCCGCCATTGGCGGGCAAGGGGCGATCCCCCATCTTTGCGGTCGTAGGCCAGCGCGCGACGCTCTGGCAGCTTGCTTTGGAGATGGCTTCCCATGACTAACTTCGCCTTTCGGCGTCATTCCCGCACCTCGCGCGCGGCGCTACTCGGCGCCGTCGCCGCCGTCGCGCTCGGCGCGTCCCTGTTTGGGCTCGCCCCCACGCGCCCGGCTCTGGCCGAGGCGCCGCTCGCGCAGCTCGCGCCGGCTTCCGGCCCCGCCTCCTTCGCCGATGTCGTCGAGCGGGTGAAGGGCGCGGTCGTCGCGATCAAGGTCAAGGCGGTCGAAACCGCCAACAATGAGAGCGAAGACGGCCTCGAGCTTTCGCCCGACGATCCGCTTTACGATTTCTTCAAACGCTTTGGCCAGGGGCGGGGCGGGATGCCGCAGAAGCACGTCACCCAATCGCAAGGCTCGGGCTTCGTCATCAGCGCTGACGGCTATGTCGTGACCAATAATCACGTGGTCGACCACGCCAGCGAGGTCGAGGTCGTGCTCGATAGCGGCAAGACGCTGCCGGCCAAGATCATCGGAACCGATAAGCGCACCGACCTCGCCTTGCTAAAGATCAACGACGGCGGCAATCTACCCTTTGTGGAATGGTCGAACGCCATGCCGCGCGTCGGCGATTGGGTGATCGCGGTCGGCAATCCCTTCGGTTTGGGCGGAACGGTGACCGCGGGCATCGTCTCCGCGCGAGGCCGCGACATCGGCGCTGGGCCGTACGACGACTTTCTGCAAATCGACGCTCCGGTCAACCGCGGCAATTCGGGCGGCCCGGCCTTCGACACCCATGGCGGCGTGATCGGCGTCAACACGGCGATTTACTCGCCGTCGGGCGGCTCGGTCGGCATCGGCTTCGCGATTCCGACGGAAGTCGCCAAGGACGTGGTCGTCGCGCTCAAGGAGAAGGGCTCGGTCTCGCGCGGTTGGATCGGCGTGCAGATCCAGGGCGTGACGCAGGACTTGGCCGACAGTCTCGGGCTGAAGTCGACCAAGGGCGCGCTTGTCGCCCAACCGGTCAAGGGCGGCCCCGCCGAAAGCGCCGGATTGAAGGCCGGCGATGTCATTGTCGCCGTCGACGGCGAGAAGATCGAGGCGCCGCGCGAACTGTCGCGAAAGATCGCGGCGGCGGGGCCGGGCAAGACCGTCGAGCTGACATATCTTAGAGGCGGGGCCGAAAAGACCGCGCGAATTAAGCTTGGCGTGCTGCCGGCCGAAAAGGAGCTGCGCGCCGATCTCGGCGGCCTGGACAAGAGCAATGCGCTCGAAGGGCTCGGATTGGAGGTTCAGCCAGCGGCGCAAGCGCGGCGCGGCGGCGGCGAAGGGCTTTACATCACCAACATCGACCCCGACGGCGTAGCAGCGCAAAAGGGTCTGCGCCGCGGCGACGTGATCCTCGAAGTCGGCGGACAGGCGGTCAACGATCGCGCCGATCTTGCCGCCGCGCTCGAAGCCGCCCGCAAGGAAGGACACAGATCCGTGCTGCTGCGGGTGAAGTCGTCGGAAGGAACGCGCTTCGTCGCGCTGCCAGTCGCGGCTTCGTAACGCCGGTAACGCCCGATCCCGGGGCAAACAGCGGCCCTCGCCATGCGACGGCCGTTTTTTCGCCATCGATCGCCGCGACAACAAAGGTCCCGACGGCCTTGCGTGTTCCTCGCGCCTGACTTTGTGCTAGTGAGGTTCATGGCCGCTCGCCGCGCGGCGGCGAAGAGAAGAACTCGGCCTCCATGCGTCGGAGACCAAGGACGCGGTTCTTGTATCTTGCGGTGGACCCATTCCCCATGCCGCTTTTGAGGCTTTACCGGCTTGCGACGATCGCGCTGACCCCTTGCGCGCGTCCACTTCTCGCTTGGCGCGCCAGCCGCGGAAAAGAAGATTCTTCTCGGCTCGGCGAGCGGCTCGGCCTTCCCAGTCTGCCGCGCCCGGACGGACAGCTCGTTTGGCTGCACGGCGCGAGTTTGGGCGAGAGCCTGTCGCTGCTGCCGCTGATCGAGCGCTTCATCCAACGGGGGATCGAAGTTCTCGTCACCACCGGCACGCCGGGTTCCGCGCGGCTGCTCGGCGCGCGGCTGCCGGCGGGCGCGTTTCACCAATATCTGCCGCTGGACGCGCCGCGCTTCGTCGCGCGCTTTCTCGACCACTGGCGGCCCGATCTGGCGCTGTTCGCCGAATCGGAAATTTGGCCCAATTTCATCTGCGCGGTCCACGCCCGCGGCGCGCCGCTGGTGCTCGTCAATGCGCGCATTTCCCTGGCTTCCGCCGAACGCTGGCGCGCGGCGCCAGGCGTCGGCGCGAAGCTCTTTGGCAAGATCGACCTCTGCCTCGCGCAGGACGCCGAAAACGCCGCGCGGTTTCTGGGTCTTGGAGCGCGCCGGGCGAAAATCGCCGGCAATCTGAAATTCGACGTGCCGGCGCCGCCGGCCGATCCGCTAAAGCTCGCGGCCCTCCAGGGCGCGCTTGGCGCCCGCCCGGTTTTCGCGGCCGTCTCGACTCATCCGGGAGAGGAGAGCTTCGTGCTGAGCGCCCATCTCGATTTGACGCGCGACTTGCCCGATCTTCTGACCATCGTCGCGCCGCGCGATCCCGCGCGCGGGGAGGAGATCGCCGGCCTCGCGCGAGAGCGCGGTCTGAGCGCCGGGCTGCGTTCGCGGGGAGACTTGCCCCGGCGCGAGACGCAAATCTATGTCGCCGACACGATTGGCGAGCTGGGCCTGATTTTCCGAACCGCGGGGGTCGTCTTCATGGGCCGGTCGCTCACGCCCGGCGGCGGCCATAACCCGATCGAACCGGCGAAATTCGGCTGCGCGATTCTGCATGGCCCAAACGTCGAGGATTTCGCCGAAATTTACGCCGAACTGGACGCCGCCGAGGGCGCCGTCCGCGTCCCGGACGCGCCGGGACTGGCCCGCGCCGCGCGCGCTCTTCTTTCAAAGCCCGCGCGAATGCGCAAAATGGGCCGGGCCGGAGCGGAGACGGTGCGGCGAATGGGCGGCGCCTCTCTGGAGATCATGGCGGCCATCGAACCCTATTTGGCCCATATGGCCGCCGAACGTCGATGAGAGCTCGTCGCGAACATGCGCGCGCCTGATTTTTGGGGAGCGCCGGCTGGCCCTGTCGCGAGGGCTCTCGCTCCCCTTGGAGCGATTTATGGCGCGGCGGCGCGCGCGCGGCTCGCCCGACCCGCGCCCCGCGCGAATCTTCCGACCATCGCGATTGGCGGGCTGACGCTGGGCGGGGACGGCAAGACCCCGACGGCGCTGGCGCTCGGCGCGATCCTGCTGGAACGGGGCGAGCGGCCGTTCTTTCTGTCGCGCGGCCATGGCCGCCGGAACGGGAGCGTCGCCCCTTTCGTCGTCGATCCGGCGCGCCACGACGCGCGCGATGTCGGAGACGAAGCCCTGCTGTTGGCGCGCGTGGCGCCAACCATCGTCGGCGCCGACCGCGCGGCGGCGGCGCGCCTCGCCGAGACGCTCGGCGCCGGCGCGCTGATTCTGGACGACGGGCTGCACAGCCGGCGCCTCGACCCGGACCTCGCCATTCTCGTCGTCGACGCGGATTACGCCGCTGGGAATGGCTTTTGCCCGCCCGCCGGGCCGCTGCGCGCGCCGCTGGCGGCGCAATTGGCGGCGGCCGACCTCGTTATCGTGATCGGCGAGGGCAGGGGATTGCGCGAACCGTTGACCAAGCCCGCGTTACGGGCGCGGCTCGCGCCCGATCCCGCCGTCGCGGCGCGTCTCGCGGGCGCGCGGGTGTTCGCCTTCGCGGGGATTGGCCGGCCGGCGAAATTCGCCGACGACCTTGGACGAAATCGGCGCCGACGTGGCCGGCTTCCGCTGGTTTCCCGATCATCATTGCTATTCGCCGCGCGAATTGGCGGCGCTGGCGCGGGAGGCGGAGCGCCTTCGCGCCGTTCTCGTCACGACGGAAAAGGACGCCGCGCGGATCGGCACGAATCTCGATGGGTCTCGGGGATCGATCTCGAAATTTTGCCGATAACATTGCTGTTCGAGCGGCCCGAGGAGGTGAACAGCCTGCTCGCGGATTTTTTGGCGCGGGCGCGAACCGCGCGGTTATGAAGGCCGTTTGCCCGCGAGCTGCTTTAAGCGCGCCTCGGGGCTGCTATAGGCTTCCTGCCGGTCGACGTTCCAATAGCGCAGCTCTTCGAGCGGTATAGCCTCGCCGGTCACCGCGCAACGAACGAAGGCTCCCGCCTTGCGCACGCGGTAATCGCCGTCGCGATATTCGACCTCGGCCTCGACAGCCGGCTGGGGTTGTCGTTCGAATCGGTTCATGCGCAATCCGCCTGTGATGCTTCGAGCCAGTCGCTTGAGCGAGGAGATAATCGACGTCCGACGCATATTTCAATGGCTCTCTTAAAAGAGACAATACACCAGTCGCGGCGGGAATGGCCAGCGTCGCCGCGCCGAAGCGGCTCTCCCGACATTGCGCCCGCGCCCCGTTCCCTGTTATCGGGGCCTCTGACAATGGTGAAGGACAAGGCGGCGGGCGGATATGCTGACAATCTCGACGCGGCGGCGCCAGGCCGCTTTCATCTTCATTCTCATCACGGTCGCGCTGGACATGCTGGCGCTCGGCGTGATGATCCCCGTGCTGCCCAAGCTCATCACCGAATTCGAAGGCGGCGATATTTCGGGAGCGGCGGGCGTCGTCGGTATATTCGGCTTCTCCTGGGCCTTGATGCAATTTCTGTTTCAGCCCGTGCTCGGCGCCTTGTCCGACCGGTTCGGCCGCCGCCCGATCGTGTTGGCCAGCAATTTCGGTCTTGGGCTCGACTATATTTTCATGGCGTTGGCGCCATCGCTGCCGTTTCTGTTTATCGGCCGGCTGATCTCCGGCGTCACCGCCGCGAGCTTCTCCACCGCCAGCGCCTATGTCGCCGACATCACGCCCGAGGAAAAGCGCGCCGGGCGTTACGGCATGCTTGGCGCGGCCTTCGGCTTTGGCTTCATTCTGGGACCGGCGATCGGCGGCGTGCTCGGCAATTACGGGTTGCGCCTGCCGTTTTACGCCGCGGCGGCGTTAAGCCTCCTCAATGCGCTTTACGGCTACTTCATCCTGCCGGAGTCGCTCTCCGAGGAAAAGCGCGCGCCAAGGATCGCCTGGCGCGGCGCCAATATTTTCGGCGCGCTGAAACTGCTGGGCGCCCAGCGAGAGCTGGCCATGCTCGCGGGCGCGGTGTTCCTGTCCTACTTGGCTCATGAGTCGCTGCCGAGCCTGTTCGTGCTCTACACCGACTACCGCTATCACTGGGACGCCAAAACCACCGGCTGGGCGCTGACCATAGTCGGCGTTTCGCAAACCATCGTCTCCGGCGGGCTTGTGCGGCCGGCCGTGGCGCGGCTGGGCGAACGCAAAACCCTCGTCGTGGCGCTGGCTTTCGGCGCGCTGGGCTTCGCGGTCTACGCCTTCGCGTCGAACGACTGGCTGTTTTTGTCGGCGCCGCCGCTGATCGCGTTGTGGGCGATGGCCAATCCAGCTTTTCAGGGCCTCGCCACGCGCTTCAAGGGCGCCTCGGAGCAGGGCCGGCTGCAGGGCGCGCTCGCCAGCCTGCGCGGCGTTTCCGGCATGATCGGCCCGCTGCTGTTCACGCAGATTTTCGCCGCCAGCATCGGCGCGCGGATTTTTCCGGGCGCCAGCTATTTCCTCGCGGCGGCCTTGCTCGCGGTCAGTCTCCTTGTCGCGCTCGCGGCGACCAGAGCGACTCAGACGGCGTTGCGATAGGCTTTTTTCGAAAACACCGTCAGGAAGATGATCCACACGTCGAACAGCAGCGACCAATTGTCGATGTAATAGAGATCGTGCTCGACGCGCTGGCGGATTTTTTCCGGGCCGTCGATCTCGCCGCGCAGGCCGTTGACCTGCGCCCAGCCGGTGATGCCCGGCTTGACATTATGTCGGCGCGCGTAAAGCGCGATCTTGCGTTCGAACAACTGGTCATGCACGAGCGCGTGCGGACGCGGGCCGACAAGAGACATATCGCCGCGCAGCACATTGATGAGTTGCGGCAGTTCATCCACATTGTAGCGGCGGATGAAGCGGCCGATGCGCGTGATGCGCGGATCTTGAACCTTCGCCTGGGCGATGTCGCGTCCGTCCTCCATCGTCGTCATGGAGCGGAATTTGAAAATGCGGAACGCCTCCTGATTAAAGCCATAGCGGCGTTGCGTGAACAGCGCCGGACCGTTGCTGTCCAGGCGAATCAGGGCCGCGACCAGCGCCAGCACCGGCGACAGGATCACCAGCGCCGCGACCGAAACGACGATATCGAACAGCCGCTTGACGATGACCTCGACCAAATTGAGCGGGTGACCGCCAAGGCTCAGGCTGGAGATCGTCCCAATCTTGTCGATCCGCGCGTCGACGAAGCGATCGAGCACGCGCTCGGGACCGAGATGAATTTGCGCCGGCACGCGCAAGAAAGTTGTGACGCAGCTGTCGATCACATCCGTTTGCGACCACGGAACCAGAATGAACACGTCGTCCGGTCGCAGCATGCGCGCCGTCGCGGCGGCCAAGGCGAGATCGTCATCGATGGATTCGGCGTTCGTCGCGCAAGCCGATGGCGGCCACGACGTTCATGCCGCTGGCCGAGGGCTGATAACGCTGAGTGAAAGTCTTGATGCTCTCCTCGAAGCCGACAAGGAGCACCCGCCGCGAGGCGACGCCGCCCGCGGCCGTCGCGCCCCTGCGCGATATGTTGCAAGGCGAGACGGGTCGCATAGATCGCGACGTAACCCGTCGCATAGAACAACACCACGCCGGCGCGCGAGAATTCGCCGGTCGATTTGGTCAGGAAGCTAAACGCCAGCGCGATCAGGAAGCTCGTGCTCCAGACGGTGAACAGCCGCCAGCCATTCACGCGCGACGCGAGAAAGTCGGGGATGCGATAGTCGCCGCGCGACGCGTTCGAGAGGACGAACAGCAGCGCGACGAGTGAGCAAAGCCGCATGTTCGGAGAGGTCAGCCCGCTCCAGCCATATGCGAAGCCGTGATAGAACGTCTCGGCGATCAGGGCCGCGCAGAGCACGACGAACAATTCGATCAGCGCCGCCGCCGCCGCCAAGAGGGCGCGCGCCAAGGCGGTGTTTCGGCGCGAGAGTTTCTCGCCCCAGCCGCCGCGACGAAGCGGCGCCTTTTGAAGCTGAGTATTTGGCGCGTCTTCGCCGGACGCTGGCTTTACCCGAACTCGATCAGCCGTGAGCGACAAGGAAGCCTCCAATTGACACAAGACCGTCTCGATTTGGAACAGACCCGAAGGTTTGAGCGGTCTTGTAGATCAATGCAGCAAGACGGAGGCCCTCGCGGGCGAATAATGGTTAAGATTTAGCTAAAAACGAGCGGATCGATGGCGCCTGGAATGGGCCTCGCCGCGGCGTCGGAAACGATGTATTTGAGGTAAACGGATTTTTCTTGGGCGAGACGCGCAAGAATTGGGCCTTGGCCCAATTTCCCGCGGAGGATTTAGGCGCCTTCACAAAGGCGTCATCCTGGCTATAGACTATCCCAAGACATTCGTAAGGGGATTCCCGAGCGATCCGGGACCGGCCCCTTCTTGTCCAGATGAGAGGCGCGCGGCGTGACCGTTCCTTTTCGCAGCCAAAATGTCTCGCCGCAGGCATGCCCGGCGCTGGTGCTCAACGCCGACTTTCGTCCGCTGAGCTACTACCCGCTGTCGCTGTGGGGCTGGCAGGACGCGATCAAGGCGGTCTTCCTCGACCGGGTCAACATCGTCTCCGAATACGACAAGGTGGTCAAAAGCCCATCCTTTGAAATGCGGCTGCCCTCCGTGGTGTCGCTCAAAGCCTATGTCCGGCCCACGCGCCACCCGGCCTTCACGCGCTTTAACGTGTTTTTGCGCGACCGCTTCACCTGCCAATATTGCGGCGAGCACGACGAACTGACCTTCGATCACGTCATTCCGCGCTCCAAGGGCGGCGCGACGACCTGGGAGAATGTCGTCGCGGCCTGCTCGCCATGCAATCTGCGCAAGAGCGACCGCCTGCCCGACGAAGCGCGCATGACGCCGGCGCAAAAGCCATTCGCGCCGACGGTCGCCGACCTCCATCGCAACGGGCGGCTGTTTCCGCCCAATTATCTGCATGAGAGTTGGATGGATTATCTCTATTGGGATTCGGTGCTGGAGCCTTGATCGCGAATTTGCTGCGCCGAACCGTCGTTATGTCGTTCGGCTTCATCGTCGCGGCGAGCGCCGGCGCGTTGTTCCTGCCGTTCGCCGCGCTGTTCGATCCGATCGTGCGAGAGGTCGGCTTCGACGCGGCGGCGTCCGGCTTATTCGCGGCGCTCGATGACGAGGGCGATCCGACGGCCGGCTTCGCGGCGCTTGGCTTTGTTTTCTGGTCGATATTGATCGCGGTGTGCGCGGCTGCCGCTGGCCGTCGCCGCGCTCATCGGCGAGATCGCCGGCGCGCGCAAATGGGTTTGGTATGTCGGCGTCAGCGGCTTTCTGGCCGCCGCCTCGCCGTGGATCGCCCGCGCGACGCGAGGTCTCGCGCAGGCGCATCGGGCCAGCCCGCTGGAACTTCGCATCGCGACGCTGTTTTTCCTCACCGGCGCGATGACCGGGTTGGATTTATTGGCTGATCGCGAGGCCGGGGCGAGGAGAGGGGCGGGGGTAGTTTCACCCGTCAGCGCGACATCCCGCCAAAAATATTGCGCATCACCTCGCGGCTGATCTGCGTGCCGATCGAGCGCGCCGCCGATTGCAGCGCCGCGCGGGCCGCGAGTTCGCCCGCCGACATGCGCTTCGGGTTTGTGCGCGTGAACAACCCTCCGACCATGCCGCCGATCTTGCCGAGGATGCCGCCGTCCGCCGAGGCCTCCTTGGGCGCCGCTTCCGGAGCCGGGGCGCCGCGGGCGTCGTCGTCGCTTGGCGGCGCCGGCACGGGCTTCGCGCCGACGCTCTCCATGCGCGCGCCGGCGCGCTTTTGCAGCACCTCGAAGGCGGACTCGCGGTCCATTGGCGTGTCGTAGAGCCCATAAAGCGGGCTGTTCTCGATCGCCGCCTGGCGCTCCTCCGGCGTGATCGTCCCGACCCGCGCGTTCGGCGGCGCGATCAATGCGCGGTCGACCATTTCGGGCGTGCCCTTGGCGTCGAGCATCGACACCAGCGCTTCGCCGACGCCAAGCTGCATGATCGCCTCGGCCGTGTCGAATTCCTTGTTCTGACGAAAGGTCTCCGCCGCCGCCCGCACCGCCTTCTGGTCGCGCGGCGTGAAGGCGCGCAGCGCGTGCTGAATGCGGTTGCCGAGCTGGCCCAGCACCGTGTCCGGCACGTCGAGCGGATTTTGCGTGACGAAATAGACGCCGACGCCCTTGGAGCGGATCAACCGCACCACCTGCTCGATGGCCGTCAGAAGATTCTTGGGCGCGTCGGTGAACAGCAGATGCGCCTCGTCGAAGAAGAACACGAGCTTGGGCGTATCGAGATCGCCGACCTCGGGCAGATGCGCGAATAATTCTGTCAGCATCCACAGCAGAAAGGTCGCGTAAAGGCGCGGCGCGCGCATGAGCTTGTCGGCGGCGAGGATATTGATATAGCCGCGGCCAGTCGCTTCCTCCTTGGCGATGAAATCCTGCAAGTCGAGCGCCGGCTCGCCGAGGAATTTGTCGCCGCCCTGATTCTCCAGCACCAGGAGCTGGCGCTGGATCGCCCCGATCGTGGCCGGCGCGACATTGCCGAATTTGGTTTGCACGTCGCTGGCGTTGTCGGCGACGAAGCCGAGCGCCGCGCGCAAATCCTTTAGGTCGAGCAGCAGCAGTCCCTGCTCGTCGGCGACGCGGAACACGATGTTCAGCACGCCCTCCTGCGTGTCGTTGAGGTCGAGCATGCGCGAGAGCAGCAGCGGCCCCAATTCCGCGATGGTGGCGCGCACGGGATGTCCTTGTTCGCCATAGATGTCCCAGAACACCACGGGAAATTTGTCCGGGGCATAGGTCAGCCCGAGATCCTTCGCGCGGGCGACGAAGGCGGGGCGGGAGTCGCCCGGCTGCGACAGGCCGGCGAGATCGCCCTTCACATCGGCGAGGAACACCGCCGTTCCCGCCTTGGAGAACCCTTCCGCGAGGCGTTGCAGCGAGACGGTCTTGCCGCCGCCGGTGGCGCCGGAAATCAGCCCGTGGCGATTGCCGAGCGGCAGCAGCAGATAACGATAGACTCGATCCCGCGCGGTTCCGCCGCTCGCCGCGACGAGTATTTTGCCAGGGTAGGCGTTGGGGTCGTCGGTCATGGCGCTAGGCTCCATAAGAATCACGCGCGGCGGCGTGTGGCGCCGCATCATCGCAGAGGCGGCGTCCGCGCAAAAGAGCGTCGCGCGCTTGACGTCGCGGGCCGCGCGGCCCAACAATAGAACCGTGTCGAGCGTTTTCGACCGTGGTGGGGGCAGGACCGCTCTGAGAACGCTTTGAAGACAATGGCTTATCTTTCAGCGTAAAGGTCGCGTCGATGGATCGCCTGCTTGGTTGCCCTGGCCCGGATGGCGCCGCTTCTTCCGCGCGCGCGTTGCGTCTCGTCGCCAGCGACGGTGAAATCGTGGGTCCGGGCCGTAAATGCCGCCGTCCCGGTCAAGTCGAGTGGCTTGGCCCTGTCGCCGGACGAATTCCTTCGACGGCGCCGTCGGGCGTATCCTTGGCGACTGTCTCGATCACTTCGCGGCTAATATCCCGGCGTTGCGCCAGATCGGCGACGCGGAAGCGGTGCATCAACTGCGGGTCGCGTTGCGGCGCTTGCGCGCCTTCCTTGGATTGCTCAAGCGCGTCGTTCCGGCGAACCCGGAACTGGCGAGCGCCGCGACGCGCGCGAGGATCATCGCCAGAGCGCTCGGCGAGGCGCGCGACTGGCATGTGCTTCGAGACGGTCTGGAGCGGGGGCCTCGCGAGTTTCTGCGGGAGGAGCCCGGTTTCTTCGCGCTGTTGGACGCGGTGGAACTGCGCCGTTTGCGCGCCCTGGAAGCCGCGCGCGCGGTGATCGTCGCGCCGACGACGCAGCAATTCGTGCGCGAGTTGCGCGGGCCTTATTTCGCGCCGCGCGTGGCGCGAGGGATCGAGGGGGCTGGAGGAGAAGGGATCGGCGCGGGTCTTCGCCGTAAAGGCGCTGAATTGCCTGCACAGGCGCGCCGTCAAACGCTGCGAAGGGGTCGCCGCCCTGGAGCCGGAGCAGCGGCATAAAGCCCGCATCGCGCTCAAGAAGGCCCGCTACGCGGCGGAGTTTTTCGAGAGCTTGTTTTGCCGAAAAGGCCGCCCGGGCCTATTTGCGCGGCCTCGCGACTATCCAGGATCAACTCGGCGAGGACAATGATCGGCGGACGGCGGCCCGGTTGCTGAGCGAGATCACGGCGGAGGACGCCAGCAAGGAGACATTGCGCGCCATCTGTTTTCTGCGCGGCTGGCGGGCGCAAGCGCAACAGCGCGGCCTCATCGCGATGAAAGAAAGCGAGAAACGTTTGCGCCGGCTCAAGCCGTTCTGGCGTTAATCGCCGCGATATCCCAGTAGAGCCTTCATTTTGCGACGCTTAGGCGGGCAAAGCGGCGGGAATTGGTGTGACAAATAGGTCACAGTGCCGGAGAATCGTAGCGCAACATTAGAGTAGTAATTGTTTCATCGCATAACGCCGCTTAACCTTTCATTCACCACGTTGACGAATAGTGACCGCTTGATTCTCCTCCCCGCTGTTTGGCTGAACCGAAGCAATGCACGCTTGGCGCCGATGCTTGACCGCTCTCTTTCTTGCTATCGCGCTTATCATCGCGGGGCAGGGGAGAGTTAGTCACGCCCATGCTCAGGCCTCGGGGGCGTCTCGGCCAGCGAGAAGGCGGATTGCCGGGACCACAAGGGCGGCGTTCCGCCGGCTGAGCGCGGCCACGGAGCCGACTGCGGGTTTTGTCAGTTTTGCGGCGGGTTGCATGTTTTGGCGTCGCCGCCGCTGCTCATTCCTGCGAACCCGATTGAAACGCGCGCGGTCTTTGTCAAATCGCCGTGGCGGTATCCGTATCAGCCCGCGCAAACCCAGCGCGCGAGAGCCCCGCCGCTTTTCGGCTGAGTTCGCCAAAACGCGCCCGCGCGGCGCGGCCCCCACCGTGTACGGAGTTTCATGCGCCGCTGATTCGCCACAAGCGAGTCGCGCGCCGTCCCGCCAAGCCACGGCGGACAAGAGGTTTACCGATGACAGCAATTCATTTCACCCGCAACGCGAGCCTTGGCTCGATCAGCGCCTTCGCCCTCTGTCTGGCGCTTGGCGCGCCCGTCGCGCTCGCGCAAGAACTCCTGCCGACCATCGAGGTCGGCAGGAAGACCACCACTCCGGTCGGCCGCCCGCGCCCCGCGCCCGCGCCCCCGCGCCAAAGCCGAAGCCCGCGTCCTCGCCCAGACAGAGCCAGTGCCGCATCCCCTCATCGCGCCGCTGACCCAGCCGAAGGCGCCCGGCGAAGTGGCGTCGAGCTTGAGAGTTTACACCGAGAAGGAGGTCACGGACCGCATCTACGCGCAGCCGCAGGAAGCGCTGGAAATCGTGCCCGGCCTCGTCATCGCCCAGCACAGCGGCGCCGGCAAGGCGGCGCAATATTTTCTGCGCGGCTTCGCGCTCGATCATGGCTACGACATTGGCCTGACGCTCGACGGCATGCCCATCAACCAGATGTCGCACGTCCATAGCAACGGCTACGCCGACGCCAATTTCCTGATGCCGGAACTGCTCAGCGACATGGAGGTTCGCAAGGGGCCCTATTACGCCGAGGAGGGCACCATCTTCGCGTCGGTGGGCTCGGTCCACATGCAATATGTCGACCAGCTGCGTGAAGGTTTCGTCAATGTGTCTGGCGGCAGTTTCGCTTGGGCCGACGCGAAGGTCGCCAAATCATGGGCGCTGGGCTCCGGCGAACTGCTCGCCGCGCTCGAGTGGAACAGCTATAACGGCCCGTGGGAGCGGCCCGACGAAGAGCGCAAAATCAACGGCGTCGCGCGCTGGAGCCAGGGCACGGAGGATAATGGCATCTCCATCACGGGCATGGCCTATTCGAACCATTATTTCGCCACCGACCAGATTCCCTACACCGACGTTGCGTTGGGGCTGATGTCGCGCTGGGGCACGGAAGATCCGACCGACGGCGGCAACGCCTCGCGCTACAGCCTCTCGGCGCGCTGGAGCGAAACCAACAAGAACGATTGGTCGCGCGTCGAAGCCTTCTTCATTCACAACGACACAAATCTCTACGACGACTTCACCTATCAGCTCTCCAATCCCATTACCGGCCTCGCCGCCGGCACGGGAACCGGTCTTGGCGATCAAACCCATCAGTTCGACCATCGCCAGCAATTTGGCTTCAACCTCCTGCATGGCTGGAAATATAATTTCCAGTCGGTGCCGTTCGAAACCCGCGTCGGCCTGCAATCGCTCAATGACTGGATCCACAACGGCAATGGCGATTCGTTCCAGCGCCAGCAGTATGACTTCATTACCGACAACTGGCTGAAGGAGTCCTACCTCTCCCCTTGGACCGACACGACCCAGTTCTGGACGCCGTGGCTGCGCACGACCGAGGGCCTCCGGATCGATTATGTGTTTGGCTCCGTGAACAATGTCATGAACCCCTTGCTGGCGCAGGGCTCATACCCACCCGGCGGCACGCCGTACTATCTCGGCAGTTTCAACAACGGCCAATTGGGCCGCGTTTTCACCAGTCCCAAGGCCGGCCTCGTGCTGGGTCCCTTCGACAACACCGAATACTTCCTGAACTTCGGCGAGGGGATGCGGGCCGAGGATATCCGAGGCACGAAAAATCATTTTGCAACCGACGGCACCCAATTCGCCTATATCCCCAACGTCCAGTTTCTGACCAAGACGCGCGGCGCCGAAACCGGCTTCCGCTCCAAGCCGATCGAGGGGTTGGACACAGCCCTCAGCCTGTTCTGGCAGGACTTCGACGCGGAACAGGAGTTCAACGCCGACAGCGGCACCAGCGTGTATGGCCGTCCGGGACGACGCCTTGGCTTCGAATGGACAACCAAATATGCGTACAACGACTGGGTGCGTTTCGACGGCGAAGTCACCGGAACCCACGCGCGATTCAAGGGGTTCGACACCGAGAAGCGGTGAATTTCGCAAGTTACCTCTCTGGCGGGCTCGGCAGCGACGGCGGGTTGTGGCCGTTGGGCCTTTCCTGGCACGAAGCCGGGCAACTATCTGACGCTCGCGCCGGTCTGGGTCGCCACCGGCGGCATTGAGTTCGGCGAGAAGACCGGCTGGTTCAGCAGGCTGAGCTATCGCTATTTCGGCGCGCGTCCGCTGACCGAGGATGGCCAAATCCAGTCTCCGGCCACCGGCACGTTGCAAGCGCGCATCGGCTACCGCTTCACCAACGGCTGGAAGATCGTGCTGGACGGCTTCAACATCGCGAACTCCCGCTCCGACATGATCGACTATCAGGCCAACGTCTTCGGCAGGCAGGATTTCGCGTTGTTCCCAAACTATACGGGCGGCAGCGCGCTGGGCATCTCGGAACGCGTGTTCAAGCCGATCGATCCGCCGGCGTTCCGCATCACCATCTCCGGTCCGCTGTCGTTCGATGGGACGCCGGCACTACTTCGCTGCCGTTCGCGGAGGAGGGCGTTTCTCATCATTAATAAAAGCGCGGACGCCCAACGCGCGGCGCGCGCCGACTTTACGCGGGAAACATTCACCGGGAGCGGCGGCGACGCCGCTCCTTTCGTTTAAGGCGTTTGTCTCTTACGTCGCCTGGATTCCATTGCCCTTAATGCGTCCCAGCAGTCCATTGGGCACGCGCGGCGTTGGCAGGATGTAGCGGCCGCGTTCGCGCACCATTTTGGTCACGGCGGCGAAATCCAGTTTGCCCGAGCCCAGCAGAGGCATGCTCTCGACGATCATCACCTCGGCCGGAATCATCAGATCGGCGGCGCCCTTGGCCTTGGCGAAGCTTTGAAAATCGGCCCGCGTCGCCCAGGATTCCTGCGTGACCAGCACGATGCGCTCGCCCTTGCGCGGGTCGACCTCGGTCGTCGCCGCGCTTTGCGACTTGGGCCACAGTTCCGCCGCGAGGGCCTCGACGGCGGCGAGCGAGACCATCTCGCCGGCGATCTTGGCGAAACGCTTGGCGCGGCCCTTGATCGACACGAAGCCATGCTCGTCGATCGCGACAATATCGCCGGTGTCGTGCCAGCCGTCCTTGGGCGGCTCCAGCACGCCGGGATTTTCGGCCCGAAGATAGCCGAGCATGACATTCGGCCCGCGCACGAAAAGCCTGCCGCCGCCGTCGATTCCCGCGACCGGCTCGAGCCGGCTTTCGACGCCCGGCATCAGCCGTCCGACCGTGCCGAATTTGTTGAACATCGGCGTGTTCAGCGCCAGCACCGGGGCCGTTTCGGTGACGCCATAGCCTTCCAGAATGCGCACGCCGAATTTCTCGCTCCAAACCGCGCGCGTTCCTTCCTTGACCGGCTCGGCGCCCGCGACGACGTAGCGGATCGAACGGAAGTCATAGGCGTTGGCGGAGCGCGCATAGCCGGCGAGGAAAGTGTCGGTGCCGAACAGATATTGTGGCGTTGGAGGCGTAAACCAGCTCCGGCACGATGCGATAATGCAGCGGGGAAGGATAGAGATAGATCGGCACGCCGGAGACGAGCGGCAGAACGAAGCCGACCGTCAGTCCGAAACAATGAAAGATCGGCAGCACGTTGAATACTTTGTCCGCGCGCCCGAAGTCGATGCGCGCCGCCGCCTGAGCGGCGTTGGTCAGCATGTTCTTGTGCGAGAGCGCGACGCCCTTGGGCGCGCCTTCGGAGCCCGAGGTGAACAGGATCGCCGCCGTGTCGGTCGGAAGGCGCCGGGCCAGCGGCCGCTTATGCGTCAGCAGCGCGCGCAGCTTGTCCTTTTGCGTCGACGCTATCGCGCAAATCCTCCAGATAAATCAGCTCCACTTCCACTTCGAGCGCGGCGACGAGTTTTTCCAGCCGGCCTTTTTCGATGAAGGCGCGCGAGGTGACGACGCTCTGCGCCCGCGCGGCTTTGAGGCCCGCGAGAATATTGGCCGCGCCGGCGGTGAAATTGAGCATCGCCGGCACGCAGCCCGCCGAAGACAAGGCCAGCAGCGCGACGCCCGCGCCATTGGCGTTGGGAACGAGGAGGCCGACCGCTTCTCCCGGCGCGACCAAGGGCGAGAGCTTTTCCGCCAGCACGCGCGCGCCGATCAGCAATTTGCGATAGCTCAGCTTGCCGCCCACCGGGTCTTGCAGCGCGATGCGCGCATAGCCATGCTCGCGCGCGGCGCTCCACCGCCGCCTCGAACAAAGTGCGATCGGAATTGGTCGTGCGGAAGACGAGGTCCGACATGATCTGATACAGCGCCGAGCCGGCGGCGTGTCGCCGCGCCTTGCCCTTCAGTTTCTCGTCGACGGCGAGCGACGCCGGCTCCAGCACGGTCAGCGTGAACTTCGGGAACCAACGCCGGCGGACTTGCGCTTTCGAGAGCCGCCCGAAGATCGTCGCTTCGGGCCCCTCGATGCGGACGGGAATCACCATCGCGCCGGATTTATCGGCGATCAGCCCGGCGCCGTCATAGACCTTCATCAGACTGCCGGTGACGGTGAGACGCCCTTCGGGAAAGATCACCAGACTTTCGCCGCCCTTGACGGCGTTGACCAGCGTGCGCGTCCCCATGGGTTTGGTCGGGTCGAGCGGCACCGCGCGGGTGAGCTTCAGGAAGGGCTTCACCCACCACGCCTTGGCGATGGCGCTGTCGATGGCGAAAATCGGCTCCACTGGCAAAATCGACAGCGCCAGCGCCGCGTCGAGAAAGCTGACATGGTTGAGCGCGATGATCGGATTCGCGCCCGCCTTTTCGAGATTCTCCAAGCCCTTTACTTCGAGCCGGTAAACCGCGCGAAAAAAGATCGACAATATGTCCTGAAACGGCGAGACGACCACCGCCTTGACGATCCAGACCGATGAAACGAGCCCGATCGCGCCGACGCCGAGCGAACAGCGACCAGACCGGCGCGCCCTTGGCCTGCAAGGCCGCGACGACGATCCCTCCCGCGACCATGAAGGCGGCGTTGAGCACGTTGACCGCGGCGATGATGCGGGCGCGTTCCGCCGGCGCGGAAAACGCCTGAAGCGCGGCGAAGGAGGGAACGACGATCAAACCGCCGGCGACCGACATCATGGCGAGATCGATCGCGGCGCGCCACGCGCCGGGCTGGGCGAAATAGGCCGCCGGCTCGAGCAGGGCGCCGTCCGGCGTCGCATCGCGCAAGGCGAGGAAAACGCCGAGATCGAGCGAGACGAGCCCGACGATCGCCGCGCCGACGGCGGCCGGCAGCAACACGATCTTGCCGTGCAGCAGGAAAGCCGAGAGACCGGAGCCGACGCCAATTGCGACGGCGAAGACGGCGAGATGAATCGTCACCACTTCGTCCGCGCCATGCAAGGTTTGGGTGACGAGCGAGGGCAGCAGCGACATCACGACGGCGCCGATCAGCCAAAAAACGCTGGTGACGACGCCGAGCCGCCACAATTTCGTTTCGCGCCAAAGCTCGCGCAGCAGCACAAAGGTCGAGCGGACGATATTGGGGTCGATTCTAAGTTCCGGCGCCGCGCGCGCCGTCGCGGGAATGAACCAGGCGGCGGCGTAGCTCGCGAGCGCGAAGCCCATCATTCCGCCCGCCAGCGCCTTGAGGTCGCCGCCGCCTTCCATCGCGAGGCCGCCGGTGATCGTGCCGGCGAGAATGGCGAGAAAGGTCGCGGCCTCCACGAGAGCGTTGCCGGCGGGCAGTTCCTCACGCGCGAGACAATCGGGCAGAATGCCGTATTTGACCGGCGCGAATAGCGCGCCGAGCGCGCCGAACAGAAACAGCGCGACAAACAAAAGCTCTACGGAACTCGTCCAAAAACCGGCGACCGCGACGCCGGCGGCGGCGATTTCGACCAGCTTGATGCGTCTCGCGACAGTGGATTTGTCGAATTTATCCGCGAGTTGTCCGCCGAGCGCCGACAGCAGGAAATGCGGCGCCATCAGCACGACGCCGGCGAGGGTCACCAGCGAGGCGCCGGCCTCGCCGCCAATCCTGAACAGAATGAACAGCACCAGCGCGTTCTTCAGGAAATTATCGTTGAAGGCGGCGAAGAACTGGCACCAGAACAAGGGCGCGAAACGGCGCGTGGCGAGCAGCGGCTGTGACATGGGCGGGACCCGTCGCGGGAGGCTTGGAAATGACCGGCGATTTATGAACGATTCACTTTAAGGATCGGTTGCGTCGCCGGTCGGCTTGCGTTTGTCGCGATAGACATTACGGAGCTTTGGCGACATCCCAGCGAGGAAAGCACCGAGATCGATCGAGACGAGGCCGACGATCGCGGCGCCGATGGCGGCCGGCAGCAACACGATCTTGCCGTGTAGCAGGAAAGCCGAAAGGCCGGAGCCGACGCCAATCGCGATGGCGAAGACGGCGAGATGAATCGTCACCACTTGGTCCGCGCCATGCAAAGTCTGCGTGACGAGCGAGGGCAGCAGCGACATCACGACAGCGCCGATCAGCCAAAAAATGCTGGTGACGACGCCGAGACGCCACAATTTCGTTTCGCGCCACAGTTCGCGCAGCAGCACAAAGGTCGAGCGGATAATATTGGGGTCGATGCGCAGTTCCGGCGCCGCGCGCGCCGTCGCGGGAATGAACCAGGCGGCGGCGTAGCTCGCGAGCGCGAAGCCCATCATTCCACCCGCCAGCGCCTTGAGGTCGCCGCCGCCTTCCATCGCCAGGCCGCCGGCGATCGTGCCGGCGAGAATGGCGAGAAAGGTAGCGGCTTCCACGAGAGCGTTGCCGCTGGGCAGTTCCTCCCGCGCGAGGCAATCCGGCAGAATGCCGTATTTGACCGGCCCGAACAGCGCGCCGAGCGCGCCGAACAGAAACAGCGCGACAAACAAAACCTCGACGGAGTTCGTCCAAAAGCCGGCGACCGCGACGCCCGCCGCGGCGATTTCAATCAGCTTGATGCGTCGCGCGACGGTGGATTTGTCGAATTTATCGGCGAGTTGTCCGCCCAGCGCCGACAGCAGGAAATACGGCGCCATCAGCACGACGCCGGCGAGCGTCACCAGCGAGGCGCCGGCCTCGCCGCCAATCCTGAATAGAATGAACAGCACCAGCGCGTTCTTCAGGAAATTATCGTTGAAGGCGGCGAAGAACTGGCACCAGAACAAGGGCGCGAAACGGCGCGTGGCGAGCAGCGGCTGTGACATGGGCGGGACCCGTCGCGGGAGGCTTGGAAGTGACCGGCGATTTATGAACGATTCACTTTAAGGATCGGTTGCGCCGCCGGTCGGCTTGCGTTCGTCGCGAAAGACGTTACGGAGCTTTCGCGACATCCATCAACAGGCGCTCTGTCTGGCGTCCTCTATCCGGTTGACCAGTTTGCCGGCTTTCTCGTTGGGTCACAACTGTCTTGAACATTTGCCTACTCCTGTTATGAACGATGTTCACAAAGACGATATAACGCAGTTGTGAACATTGTTCAACAAAAAAATGAACATCGTTCATCTGCACGACAAAATTAAGGTGGAACGCTTGACCACGCCGATCCCGGAAATCCCGAAGGGCCGCCGCGACCAGATGCGCGAGCGCGTCCTGGACGCCGCGGAGGCCGTCATCTCGACGAAAGGGCTCGCCGGGCTGAAGGCGCGCGACATCGCCGCGCGCGCCGGCTGTGCGCTCGGAGCAATCTATACCGTATTCGAGGATCTCGACGAATTGATCCTCGGCGTAAATCAGCGCACCTTGGCCCGGCTCGAAGCTGCTTTGGCGCCGCGAAACACGGCGAATGGCGAAGCCGAGTTACAGCGGCTCGCCCGCGCCTATCTCGGCTATGCGCGAGACCAGGAGCCGCGTTGGCGGGCTCTGTTCGAGCATCGCCTGCCGCCCGAAAAACCGCTTCCGGATTGGTACGCGCGAGATCGCGACCGCTTGTTCGCTCTCGCCGAGGCGCCGCTCGCCTCCTTGCTCCCGAATGAAAAGCCGACGGCTCGAAAACTTCGCGCCCGCACGCTGTTTTCGGCGGTGCATGGCGTGGTGCTTCTGGGCCTCGAAGAGAAACTAGCGCCGACCTCCTCGGGAACGCTCGAGGCGCAGTTGAAAGAGTTCGTCGCGACGATGGCTCGCGGCTTGAGGGAAAATCGAGGCGCGCCGCCTTGTCACGCGGCTCGCGCCCTGAGATAGCAGAGCCGAGGATCGCGCGGGCGATCCGCGATGGATCGCCATGACCGCTGTATTACTCTTCTTGGTCGCCGCTTGGGCGGGCGCTCAAAACGCGCTCGCCGGCGGCGGCTCCTTCCTGATTTTGCCGACGCTGATGTTCGCGGGGCTTGACGCGCGCGCCGCCAACATCACCTCCTGCGTCGCTTTGTTTCCGGCGCAGATCGCGACGGGTTGGACCGGACGGGCGTTCGCCGGCGGAACCAACGGGCTGTCGCTGCGGACGCTGTTCGCGCTGAGTATTGTCGGCGGCGCCATCGGCGCGGTGATTTTGCTGATAACGCCGGCCGCGATCTTCGCGCGCCTCGTGCCTTGGCTGGTGCTGTTCGCGACGCTGGTGTTCGCCTGGGGCAGCTTTTTTCGCAAGAGCGGCGACGAGGCGAAGCATGTCGGACCTTTCGGCGCGGCTTTGGCGCAGCTCTTGATCTCGATCTATGGCGGCTATTTTGGCGGCGGCATCGGCTTTCTGATGGTCGCGGCGCTGACCTTCGCGGGCCAGCGGGCGCGCGTCGCCAGCGCGACCAAGAACGTGCTGGCTGGCGTCATGAACGCCTCCGCCGTGCTGATTTTCCTGTTTTCGCCGGACTTGCACTGGCATGAGGCGCTGGCGACCTCGCTTGGCGCGATCATCGGCGGCGTGCTCGGCGCTCGCGCGCTGCATCACATCGACGAAAAATTGCTGCGCGTCCTAGTGGTGACGATCGGCGCCGCATTGACGATCGGGCTGTTCTATGAGGCGCCGTGAACGCGCTTCTTCAATGAACTCAAACACTTTCGAGCGATCGCGAAGCGCGTTCGCGTCCGTGACGCCTACTCAATCCCCGCGTTGCGGTCGCGGATGTTCAAGGCGTTGCGAAAACGCTTCGAGATTTCGGCCGGATCGGTGACCGCGGGGACCGCCGCCGCGAGAGCGCCGCGCACCGCCGACGCTTCCTCCACCGTAAAGGCGAGCGGCCCGCCATATGGGTGGCGTTGGGGATCGTCGACAATATGGCGTTGCGATTGGGATGGGTCTCGACCTCGACGAGCCCATCGGCGACCGGCTGGCCGTCGATGCAGACATAAGTGCCGATGACCTCGACCTTTCGGCCGTCCGACGTGTTTCTTATGAATACTCTTTGCATCTTCTTCATCCACCTCGCGTGACCCCTATCGCCAGCGCAAGCAATTTTGGCGCCCGCGAAGCGGCGGCATGACAATTGCCCCTTGCCGCCAGATCACGATGCGACTGTCGTCTTTCTCACAAAAGGCGGCCTCGCGACCAACAGGGGCGATCCACATGCGACTGACCGAGGCATTTTCCGCGGCGACACTCGACGAGATCAAGGCCGCGCTCGACGGCGGCAAGCTTGAGATCTACTCGACCGGCCGGCCGCCGAGCGCGGATCACGCCGTGACTCGTAGCGCGCTGCTGGCGAGCTTCACTTTCGCCGCGCCGGCCTTCGCCGAGGGCGAGGCCGATGGCAGGCTAACGCCGCTGTTCGCCGAGGAGTCCGTGAAGGCGGCCTCGACCGGAACGCCGGGCTTCGCGCGAGCCTATAAAGCCGACGGCGCGGTCGTCGCGGATTTTTCGGTCGGCCCCGCCGGGGGCGAGGTCAAACTCGCCGAAGTCTCGGCGACGGCGGACTACCCGGTCAGGGTCGTCTCGATCAAGATCGCGCTCCCCGCCGAAACGATCGAATGGGCCAAGACGGAGGCCGGCCACGTCTATGTGACCAACTCCGACAATCCCTATCGCAAGCTCTCCGTTCGGGGCTGAGCGGTCGGCCAAGGCGAACCGCCGCTCGGTTTTTCGCTGTCACTTTAAAGGGTTGGCAAGCATTGCAAGGCTAGTTTCGCCTCAATCGCAAATCTTTGCCTTGGCCGACGGCGCGCGCGGTTGGCGGAGAAATACAGCTTCGCGCCCGGATCCGGCGTCATGCTCAGCCAAACCCTGAAATTCGCGGCCATCGCTGTTTTTTGCGCGATGATTCTCGCGCAGCTCGCGGTGAAGCCGTCGAACGGGACGAACGACGCCAAGGACGCCGCGCCGACGGAAGTCGCGGCCCCGGCCCCGCCGCGGGTCGAGGCCTTGGCGGCGACGTCGGCGCCGGTCTACGCGCCGGTCTCGGCGCTGGACGAATATCGCATTCCCGCCAACGCGCAGGGTCATTACGTGACCGACGTTTTCGTCAACGGACAAGCGCTGAAAATGGTGGTCGACACGGGCGCGACGATGGTCGCGCTCAGAAGCGAGGACGCGGCGGCGTTGGGTGTTTTCCCATTGCCGTCCGATTTCACCATTCCGATCAACACGGCGAATGGGGTTGCTCACGCGGCGCCGGTGAAACTGCGTGAAGTCCAGATCGGCTCGATGCAGATCTACGACGTGGACGCCATCGTGGCGGAGCGCGGCGTGATGAACATCAGCCTGCTCGGCATGACCTTTCTGTCGCGTCTGTCGAAAGTGGAAATGGCGTCGGGATCGCTGCTGCTGCGCAGATAGGCTTTCCCAAGCCTCTTCCTCGGCCGTTATCTGGTCGGTTCCGCGTAAGCTTCCGCCTCCGGAGGCATTGGGTTTCGACATCCTGATAGCGGCTGACGCGGCTGCCCATCATGTGCTCGAAGGCTTCGTGCACTTCGCTCACCGAGCGATCCTTCATCCTGCGGCCCAGGCGCTCATAAAATATCGTCTTGTTGGCCCTTGCGGGCTTTGGCAGCAGCCGCGCCGCCGAGGCCTGCGGTTCGGCGTCCAATTTCGTCATGAAGCGCTCCGCGTCCTCGGGGCCGAGGAAATGAATGAGATAGGTTTCGCCGGCGGTGAGCGAGCGGCCCAGATGTTCGGAGATTTTGGCGCCGTCGTGCTTGAGCATCTCCGCCGCCAAAGCGGCGGAAAGATAGGGATCGTCGCGCAATTGCAGTATCTCGGCGCGCTTTCGCGGCGCGATCACCGGATGCTCATCCTCGCCTTGGATTGCCTTGGCCTCTTCCTCGTGACCATAACGCCAGCCAAAGGCTCTCAGAGCCTTCAGCCAAGTCG
>CAVZKF010000038.1:0-36568 GCA_963775775.1 uncultured Alphaproteobacteria bacterium | reverse complement strand
ATCGGGCGCGTCGGCGCGTTGCGCGTTGATGATGGTGCGATAAACCGTATCGGTCTCGACCTCTTCGGCGATGCGGCTCATCGTCGCCACCGCGTCCCGCGGATATTGCCCGGCGGCGCTCTCGGCCGAGAGCATGATGGCGTCGGCGCCTTCGAACACCGCGGTCGCCACGTCGGACACCTCGGCGCGCGTCGGCAGGGGCGAAAGAATCATCGACTCCAACATTTGCGTCGCGACGACGACCGGCTTGCCGAGCCGGCGCGCGGAGCGATTGATGCGCTTTTGCAGGCCGGGGACCTTTTCCAGCGGCACTTCGACGCCAAGGTCGCCGCGCGCCACCATGAGCGCGTCGGAAACCTCGATCACTTCCTCGAGCCGGGCGATCGCCTGCGGCTTCTCGATCTTGGCCATCACCAGCGCCCGGCCCTGCGTCAGCTTTTTCACTTCCACGACGTCTTCCGGCCGCTGCACGAAGGAAATCGCCACCCAGTCGACGCCCTCGGCCAGCGCGGCCTCGAGATCGGCGCGATCCTTGCTGGTCATCGACGTGATGGGGATGTCGGTGTCCGGCAGGCTCACGCCCTTGCGGTTGGACAGGCGCCCCGCGACATCGACCACGGCCCGGGAGCGCTCCGGAGTCGCCTCGACCACATGCATCCGAACCTTTCCGTCGTCGATCAGAATCGTGTCGTCGACCTTGAGGGCCGCGAGAATTTCCGGGTGCGGCAGGCGCACCCGGGTCGCGTCGCCGGGGGCGGGATCGGAATCGAAGACGAAACTGTCGCCCTTGCGCAAATGCGCCGAGCCCTCGGCGAAGGCGCCGATGCGCAGCTTCGGCCCCTGAAGATCGACCAGCACGCCGATGGCGCGCCCCAACTCCTGTTCGATCTCGCGGATCATCCGCACGTAATTGCCAAGTCCCGCGTGGTCGGTATGGCTCATGTTGATGCGAAACACGTCCGCCCCGGCGACGGCGAGGCCGGTGACGACCGCCTTGTCGACGCTGGCCGGTCCGAGTGTCGCGATGATCTTGACGCGCCGCAGCCTTCTCATTTCTTGCCTTATTCCTTTTCGCGGGCGCCGCTCGCGTTCCAGCCTATTGCGCCGCCGGCGCGACGGGCGCGGCCGGGTCGGTCAGTTGCACCGTCCAATTGCGCGCGTCGCGGCCGGTGTCGATCTCGAAGAAGCCGGTGCGATCATAGCCGCGCGCGAAACAATCCGCCCGCCCGTCGATCCTGAACTCCCGGTCCCGCGTGCACATGAAGGACTTCCCCTTCCATTCGCCTCCGCGTTCGTCCATCGCGTAGACATAATAGTATTGCGCCGCCAAGGGGCCTCGCAAAAGCACTTCGCAGGCCGAGGGACGCAAATTCCACCAACCTTCGGACAGCCAGTCGTGGCCGTCGGTATAGGAAATCGCCACGCTGACGCGGCCGCTCGTGTTGTTGCACAGGCGGAAGTCGGCGCGAGCCGATTTTATGCCGCAAGCGCAGAACAAAAGGATGACAACTGCAACGGCGAGACGATTCATGCGCAGAGGCGTCTTCAGAGGGTGAGCGAAACCGCGCCACGCCGGTGAGGGCGGCATCGGACCAGGTTAAGCCAAACCACGTGCGCGCCGCTTTGTCTAGCCCGTAGGCGCGGCGCGCCGCTGTCTCACGCCCCTCCCCGCAAAAGCTCCGCCGCCCTGACCGCGAAATAAGTCAGAACGCCAGAGGCTCCCGCGCGCTTGAAGGCGAGCAGGCTTTCCATCATCGCGCGGTCGCCGTCCAGCCAGCCGTTTTGCGCGGCGGCGGTCAGCATCGCATATTCACCGGAGACTTGATACGCGAAGGTCGGCGCGCCAAAAGCTTTCGCGACGCGGGCCACGATGTCGAGATAGGGCATGCCCGGTTTCACCATCACCATGTCCGCGCCCTGTTCGAGATCGAGCGCCACCTCGCGCAACGCCTCGTTGGAGTTGGCGGGATCCATCTGATAGCTGCGCTTGTCGCCGCGCAATGTCTTGGCCGTGCCAATCGCGTCGCGGAACGGGCCATAAAATGCCGATGCGTATTTCGCGGCGTAGCTCATGATCTGAATATGCTCGAATCCCGCCGCGTCGAGCGCCGCGCGAATCGCGCCTATCCTCCCGTCCATCATGTCGGAGGGGGCGATCACATCCGCGCCCGCGCGCGCCTGGTTGAGCGCCTGGCCAACCAGCGCCGCGACGGTGGCGTCGTTGACGATCTCGTCGCCCTCCAAAAGTCCGTCGTGACCATGGCTGGTGTATGGATCGAGCGCCACGTCCGTGATGAGGCCCACGTCGGGAACCGCGGCCTTGATCTCGCGGCAGGCGCGGCACACAAGATTGTCGGCGCTTTGCGCGTTGCTTCCTCGCGCGTCGCGCAGAGCCGGATCGATGTTGGGAAAGAGCGCGACGGCCGGAATTCCGAGCGACGCCGCATGCGCGATCGTTTCCTTCGCGAGGTCCACCGAATAGCGAAAGACGCCGGGCATCGACGGGATCGGCTCCCGCAGACCGGAGCCCTCGATGACGAACAGCGGCCAGATCAAATCGCTAGCGTCGAGCCTATGCTCGCGCACCAGACGGCGCGCCCATTCGCTGCGCCGGTTGCGGCGCGGACGCTGGATTAGACTAAGACGCCCATCGACGGGCGCATTTCCCTGTCTCTCGTGCATAAGTTCCCTCTCACACGCCGCGCGCGCGACAGGCGAAGGCTCTATCATAGGGCGGCGACCCGACAAAGGCGCCCGAAACTTTGATCGCGCGACGCGCCATCTTGATTTTGTGGCGGGCTTGGCGCGATAGACAAGCGGTTATCGCCCCGCCGCGGATCGCGCGAGCGCATTAGGGAGTGGCAGTGCTTCGCGAACCGTTCCTCGCCGAACATCACCCGACGGCGAGCCAACCGCGGTCGTCACGATCATGCGGGTTCGGTCGCGCGTTTTTGATCCTAACGCTCGGCGCCGGCGTTCTCGGCGGAAAAGCCGACGCCGCGTCGACGACGACCGCCGAGACGACGACGGGAGGAAAGACCCTCCCCGGAAAGCCGCGCGACGAAGCGAAGAAGAAAAAGGACAACGCGCCAGCGCCGGCGCCCGCGGAACGAAAGCCGCAACCCCATGTTCCGCCGTCACATGCCGCGCCGCGCGAGCCAAAGGACGACGCCGCGCGCGTCCAGGGCGCGCCGCCGAAAGCCTTGTTGCCGGTTCCTCCGCCGCCCGACACTTCCACGCCGCCGCCGAGATTGCCGGCCGCGTCGCGCGAGAGAATGCACGCCTGCGCCGACGAATGGACGAAACTCAAAATGGAAGCGCGTGGTCCCCTGCCCCTGTGGCGCGCCTTCGCGGGGGAATGTCTGACGCGTCGAAAACCTGGCTCAAATCAATGAAAGACACCCGAGACGCGCGAAAGCGCGCTCGGGTGACGGCGCATCCCGCTGCTTGGCCGCATGGCGCGAGCGTTCCCTTGGGAGGTCGGCGCGCGCAGATCTAATTGGACTCCGAAGTCGTGGTCGGCGCCGCCGGCGGTGTTTCTTTCGGCTTGCGCGGCGTGGTCGCGCGCTTCTTGACGGCGGTCTTCTTGACGGCGGTCTTGCGCGCGGTCTTCTTGACGGCGGTCTTGCGCGCGGTCTTTTTCACGGCGGTTTTCTTCGTCGCGCGCTTCTTGACAACCGTCTTCCGAGCAGTGGTCTTGCGAGCGACTTTCTTCGTCGCGGTCTTGCGGGCGGCCTTGCGCGTCGTCTTCTTCGCGGCGGCTTTTTTCGTCGCGGACTTCTTCGTCGCGGTCTTACGCGCACCCTTCTTAGCCGCCGCCTTTTTGGCCGGCTTACGCTTCGTTGTTGCTCTCGCCATCTTAAGTCCCCTTACAGTCCATGTTGTCGGAGCACAGTTCCGCCAACAACAAGCGTTGCTAGCGTAACGTGGTTAATGGTGCGTTCAAGTGGCGCCGCGCGGATTCATGCTTGCGACTGGCGCCGACAACATCCGCGCGGCGTCGCGAGAACGCTGGCGCGACGCCGCGGACACGCGTGAAGCGGATCGCCGACATTGACGAAACACAAACATCGCGTCGTGAAAAATGCGCTGAAGGCGCCGCGCGAACGAGGCTGTTTTTCGCGGCCAGGAAGCATGCGCCACGCGATGATTCAAAGTATCGAGGCGCGCCCCGCATGAAATTCAATTGGTTGATTTTCTTTAGCTAAAACAAAACATCCGCGAGATCGGCGAAGCATCGCCGCTTGCGCGTCGCCATCGTCGACATGCATTCAAGTAAAGCGACGCGCTTCGCTCGCCGACGCGCATCGGAGCGCGCGCTCGCGTGTCCACGGCAGCGCGCCCGAGCGCAAGCGGCGCGTGTGCGTTCACGGCGTCGCGAAGGGATGAAAAAAAATCTGTCGATGATGATGTCGCGCGTTCGATTTTCGCGTCATGAGGCTGTCGCGCGAACTCGAAATCGCGCAGCGTCGCCGCGAAAGTGATTTGCTTTCGCGGCGCGCTCCGCGAATAATCAGATGCCGAGCTTGGCTTTGAGCAGGTCGTTGACCGCTTGCGGATTGGCCTTGCCGCCCGTGGTCTTCATCACTTGACCGACGAACCAGCCGAGCATCGTCGGCTTCGCCAGCGCCTGCGCTGCCTTGTCCGGATTTTTCGCGATCACTTCGTCGACCGCCGCCTCGATGGCGCCCGTGTCGGTCACCTGCTTCATGCCGCGCTGTTCGACGATCTTCTCCGGATCGCCGCCTTCGCTCCAGACGATCTCGAACAAGTCCTTGGCGATCTTGCCGGAGATCACGCCCGTCGAAATCAGATCGACGATCGTTCCAAGCGCCTTCGCCGAGATGGGCGAGCGCGTGACGTCGAGCCCTTCCTTGTTGAGGCGGCCGAACAATTCGTTGATGACCCAATTGGCGACGAGCTTAGCGTCGCGCCCCTTCGCCGCCTCCTCGAAATAGTCGGCGCTGGCGCGTTCCATGACCAACACGCCCGCGTCATAGGCGGGCAATCCGTATTGCTCCACAAAGCGGGCGCGCTTGGCGTCCGGCAACTCCGGCAAATAAGCCGCCAGCGCGTCGACATAGGCCTGATCGAATTCGAGCGGCAGCAGATCGGGATCGGGGAAATAGCGATAGTCGTGCGCCTCCTCCTTGGAGCGCATCGACCGCGTCTCGCCCTTGCCGGGATCGAACAGCCGCGTCTCCTGCTTGATGGCGCCGCCATCCTCCATAATCGCGATCTGGCGGCGCGCCTCGACCTCGATGGCCTGACCGATGAAGCGGATCGAATTGACGTTCTTGATTTCGCAGCGCGTGCCGAGCGGCTCGCCGGGGCGGCGCACGGAGACGTTCACGTCCGCCCTGAGCGAGCCCTGCTCCATGTTGCCGTCGCAGGAGCCGATGTAGCGCAGGATCGTGCGCAGCTTGGAGACATAGGCGCGCGCCTCTTCCGCCGAGCGTATGTCGGGCTTGGAGACGATCTCCATCAAGCGCGACGCCGGAGCGGTTGAGGTCGACATGGCTCTCGGTCGCGGAGAGTTCGTGCAGCGACTTGCCGGCGTCCTGCTCAAGGTGCAGCCGCTCGATGCCGACGGTGATGCGCTCGGTCGGCGACACGTCGACAATCACCTCGCCCTCGCCGACGATCGGATTCTTGAACTGCGAGATCTGATAGCCCTGCGGCAGATCGGGATAAAAATAGTTTTTGCGGTCGAACACCGAGCGATGATTGATCTTCGCCTTGAGGCCAAGCCCGGTGCGAACCGCCTGAGCGACGCATTCCTCGTTGATGACCGGCAACATGCCGGGCATGGCCGCGTCGACCAGCGAGACATGATTGTTCGGCTCGCCGCCATATTCGGCGCTGGCGCCGGAAAACAGCTTGGCGCGGCTGGTCACCTGGGCGTGGATTTCCATGCCGACGACGATTTCCCAATCGCCCGTCGCGCCGTGGATGAGTTTGGAGGGGACGGCGGTTGCTACGTTCATGGCGGACCTCGACGGATGGTTTGCGAAAGCTTGGCGCACTTATAGACCGAAGTCGGAACCGTCGGAAGCGGCCCCGCGTCGCGCCTCATCGCGAGAAGGGATCGACCAGCGGCACGCCAAGCCCCTCGAAGTCGCGAACATTGCGCGTCGCGAGCGTCATCGCGTGGGCAAGGGCGATCGCGGCGATCATGGCGTCCATGACGGAATGCGCTTGCAATCCCGCGCCGCTTCGCGCGCAGATCTCGGCGAAGCCATGCGCCGCGCGCTCGATCGAACGGCTAATCCGCGCCCGGCGAATGTTTCCGTTCTCGACGCGTTCGCAGGACAGACGAGCAGGAATCTCGTTTCTTGCCCTTCGGCAATGCGGCCGACGCCGTAACGGATTTCCGCGACCACCGGCGCGCAGATGAAAAAGTCGGATTTTCGCGCGCATGTCCAGCCAGTCCCTGACACGTCGATCTCCGGACCGGCTTCACGAATTCGGAGACGACGTTGGTGTCGAGCAAAATCATTCGGAAAAATCCGGCGGCGGGCGTTCCGGGTCGATCGCGCGGCTGGATCGAAAATCGTCCGATCCGATATTCCTTGGGACAAATTTGCGACAAGTTCGGTTCCCAGGCCACGCTCGGTCGGCTCTGGCTGTATGGCCAACGCCCGTTGCAAGCAGCGCCTCGATTTCCCGCGACAGGCTGCGCTTATTAGCGCGCGCGCGCTCTTCGATTTCCCGCTTCAACTCCGGGCGCACGTTGCGGATCAGGATGTCGGACATGGGCGCCTCCCAATTCGATATCAATGATATCGCATCGTTGACCCGGCGCAAGCGCGAACGATTACGCCCCCACTACCCCCCGTCCCCAGTCCCATCGTCATCGCCGCGCGGCGTTGGCGCGCACGCGCCCATCAGCTTCTCTTCGTAGCGGATCGACCATTCGATCATATGGGTCCACAGCGTCAGCGCGAGCTGCATCGACAGTCCCTCGCGCCGCGCCGCGCCCAGCACGCGGGCGATCACTTCGTCGATGCGATCGGGCACGCGCGCCGGCAGCTCCAGCAGCGGCTTCACCCGCGCCGCGCGCTCGATCTGGCGCTGACGCTTGGCGAGCAGCGCCACGATCTCGTCGTCGAGCGCGTCGATGACCTTGCGCACGTCGGCCATCTCGTCTTGCGGCGACAATTCGCGCTCGTCTTCGGCTTCAAGGCGGGTGCTGGTCACGGCCTCGCTCCATCGCTATCCCGCCACCAGGGCTCGGGCGCTTCAATTTTCGGCGCGGCCTCCTCGATCGCGCTCGCGAGAGAAAACAAAGTCTCCTCGTCGAACGGCCGGCCGATCAACTGCAAGGCGAGCGGCAGTCCATTGCCCGAAAGTCCCGCCGGCACGGCGATTCCCGGCAGCCCCGCCATGTTCACCGTCACCGTGAACACGTCGTTGAGATACATCTCGACCGGATCGCTCGATCCCTTTTCGCCCATAGCGAAGGCGGGCGAAGGCGTCGCGGGCGTCAGCACCGCGTCGACGCCATCCTCGAAAGCCAGATCGAAGTCGCGCTTGATCAGACTACGGATTTTTTGCGCGCGCACGTAATAGGCGTCGTAATATCCGGCCGACAGCACATAGGTGCCGATCATCACGCGCCGGCGCACCTCGGCGCCAAAGCCCTTGGCGCGGGTCTTCTCATACATGTCGGTGATGTCGCGGCCCCGCTCGCGCAAGCCGTAACGCACGCCGTCGTAGCGCGCGAGATTGGAGGAGGCCTCCGCCGGCGCGATGATGTAATAGGCCGGCAGCGCGTGTCGCGTATGTGGCAGCGAAATCTCGACGATGTCGGCGCCCGCGTCCTTGAGCCAAGCGACGCCCTGGTCCCACAGCGCGGCGATTTCGGGCGATAGCCCGTCGAGCCGATATTCCCTGGGCACGCCGATGCGCCGTCCCTTCACCGAGGCGCCGATCGCCGCCTCATAGTCCGGCACCGGCGCGTCGACGCTGGTGGTGTCCTTGGCGTCGACGCCGGCCATCGAGCGCAGCATGATCGCCGCGTCGCGCACGGTGCGGGCGATCGGCCCGGCCTGATCGAGCGAGGAGGCGAAGGCGACGATGCCCCAGCGCGAGCAGCGCCCGTAAGTCGGCTTTATGCCGACCGTGCCGGTGAAGGCCGCCGGCTGGCGGATCGAGCCGCCGGTGTCGGTCGCCGTCGCGCCAAGGCACAAGCGCGCCGCGACCGCCGCCGCCGAGCCGCCCGACGAGCCGCCGGGCACGATCCTCGCGGAGTCGAAACCGCCATCGCCCTTGCGCCGCCAGGGCGACACGACGGGGCCAAAGGCGCTGGTCTCGTTCGACGAACCCATCGCGAATTCGTCGAGATTGAGTTTGCCGAGCATGACCGCGCCGTCGCGCAAAAGATTGGCGCTGACGGTCGATTCATAAGTGGGCGTGAAATCGTCGAGGATGCGGCTCGCCGCCGTCGTGCGCACGCCCTTGGTGCAATAGAGATCCTTGATCCCGAGCGGCAGCCCCTCGAGCGGCCCCGCCTCGCCGCGCGAAATGCGCGCGTCGCTTTGCTTGGCGGCGCTCGAGCGCCAGCTCCGGCGTCTTGGTGATGAAGGCGTTGAGCAGGCCGGCGCGCTCGATGGCCTCGACATGCGCCTTCGTGAGTTCGCTGGAGGACAGCGTCTTCGCCAGCAAGGCGTCGCGCGCCTGAGCCAATGTGAGATGCGTGGGATCGGACATGAAGGGAACTCTATATTAAAGCGAAGGGCGGCGGGCGGCGGCGTTTATTCGATGACCTTGGGCACGACGAAGAAATGATCCTCGCGCTCCGGCGCGTTGGCGAGAATATCGTCGGCGAAGCCGCCGTCGGTGACGACATCCTCGCGCTTTTTCATCTTCATCGGCAGCACGGAGGTCAGCGGCTCGACGCCGGACACATCGACCGCGTTCAACTCCTCGACAAAGGCCAGAATGGCGTTGAGCTCTTGCCCAAGCCGCTCGACCTCGTCGTCCCCGACGGCGATGCGCGAAAGATGCGCGATACGGCGAACGATGGCTGAATCGACCGACATGTTTGAGGCTCCGCTCGTTTTCCTACCCCGGCGCTATAGCACCCGGCGGTTTCGCGGCGCAATGCGGGCGGGCGCTCCCTTCTCCCGCCCGCGGGAGAACGCAGCCCCGCGAAGCGGGGTCGGATGAGGCCCGCCGCGGTTCCCGGCCCGCCTCGTCACAGGTCCAGGTCGCGCATAGCCAGGCGAGTCGCGCTCGAACTCCGCCCCGCCCGGAACGGTCAGCAGAAAATCGACAAAGGACGGGGCCTCCGCCGGATAAATCTTGCGCGCGTCGGCAATGGGGGCGATCACGGCGACCGGAACGCCGCGCCGCATGATCGTCGTCGGACGCCCCCGCGCCGCTGCGTCGATCAGTTCGAGAAACCTCATCTTCGCATGTCGCGCCCGAATGGTTTTCATCGCGGCCTCCTTTGCGACCAGACGCAGGCATGGTTGGCGCGGCTTTGGGCGGATTACAGGACGCTCGCGCCGGGCGCGGCGGCGGCCCTCATCCGACCCTTGCTACGCAAGGGCTGCGCTTCTCCCACAAGTGGGAGAAGGACGCGCCCTTGTAATTTACTTTATTGAAGTCGATTTAACCGACCCCGGACCTTCTCCCGCCCGCGGGAAAAGGTGGCCCGGCGAAGCCGGGTCGGATGAGGGCCGCGGCGGTTCCCGGCGTCTTCGAAAGCAACCCGCGCGCCGCCTTGGCGGGGCAAGCGAAAGCGCTTAAGGCTGGGGTCGCGATTTTTCGTTTCAGGGGGCTTTTTTGGCCGACGAGAACAAAGACGGCGCGCTGAAAATTTCGTCGCGCGAGGAACTGCGAAAGCTGGCTCGAAAGCCTGCCGCCCGAGCAAGGGCGCTGGGTCGCAGTCGCCATCGCCGCGCGCGCGGCGTTGCGCGTTCTTCCGCTTATCGTGCGGGCAGCGTCACAACGGCACCACGGGAACGCAAGCGCCGGCTCGAAAACCTGACTTTCGCAACGTTTTTCGCGATCGCATCAGCGCGCGCAGCGGCTAGATATGCAATCCGCGTCAATGAGCTTGCCGCCGCCGATGAGTTCGCCGCCTCATTCACGGCCGCTGAGTTCGGCGACACCGCCTACGCAGCCTTCGCCGCCGCCAACGCCGCCGCCCAAGCTGCCGCGAACGCCAACGTCAATGCTGCATACGCTGCCGTGAACGCCGCCGCTAACGCTGCTTCCAACGTTTCCTTTGTCACGGCCGATGCTGCTAATCCTGGCGTGGTCGACTTGTTGACGTCATATGGACCGCGACTTCAGGCGACGCCGATTTCGTCGCCTCTGGCGGAACCGCACAGGCCCTTGCAGCGCAGCCACTCTGGCCGCCGGACGAGCGCCGTCGGACACCGGGATGGTTTCCAGACTTGCAAAGCGCCCTCCCGCGCGAAAAAGACTGGCAGGTCTGGATCGACTGGTACGAGCGCCGCCTCATGGGCTTGTCGGACTCGGAGGAGGTCGAACTCGTTTTCACCACCGTCCCCGATCAGGAGCGCGAGGCCGGCCCGGCGGCGGCGAATAAATGGATCGCAGAACGGCTGAGAAAGTGGCTAGACGGACAGCGCCGGCCTCCCGCATGGGACTTTTTCATCAGCTACGATAGCAAGAAAGACACCTCATACGCCCGCTTCATCGATGACGTGCTGCGCAAGGCCGGCTATCGGGTGTTCGCGCAGTTTCGCGACATACCAGTGGGCAGCGATTTCGTTCACGAAATGCAAACAGGCCTGCAAGGTTCCGCACGGCTCGCGGCGGTTTTGTCTCCGCGCTACATCGCATCGGATTTCTGCCGCGCCGAATGGAACGCGGCCTTCGCGGACGATCCGCTCGGCGAAAAGCGCAAGATCGTCGCTTTTCTGATCGAACAGGCCGATCTCGCGCCTCTGACAGGAAAAACCGTTTATCAGTCTCTCATCGGCCTTTCGCGCAAAGACGCGGCGAAGGCCATTCTCTCGGCGATTGGCGACAATCGCAAAGTCTCGCCCACCGCGCGGTGGCCGGGCGCGGCGACGTTCGACGCGATGACCAGCGCGACGCGTGATGTCTATAACCTCGCGCCGGACGCCAAAAACCGCCTCGCGCCGTTGCGCGCGAAGGCTTGCGACGCAAGCAAGACCCATGGTTTTTCCACCGAGGAGCTATACGCCAACATGCGGCGCGCCTTCACCGAGATCGCCGACCATGTCTGCGACCCAAGCGAAGAAAAGCGGATCGGCCGACAATTCCATTTCAGCGACCGCCTTAAGAAACACGCGAAAATGCTGCGCGACGCCGCGCCGAAAAACTTCGATCTCGCGAACGCCTTGACCGTTAACCGAGCGCTTGTCGGGCTCCTCCGCGCGCTTGAGCATGACGCAAGCGAAGGCTTGCTGCCATGAGGAGAAATGATCGCTAATTATCGAAGCGACCTCGCCGGCTATTACAAGCAACTCGGAAACCTGTTTCCGGCTCTGAAAAAATACCGCAACCGTCGCGCATGAGCGTTTTGTCCCGCCAAGCGGGGCCGCGCGCGAAGGTCTAGACGAAATCCTTTCGAAGGCACCAGAAGATTTGAGAGTGGTTTCCAGGCCCCTCGCCGAGGATTTGCGCAAAGATAAAGAGGCAATCGACGCGGCGAACGAGCTTTCCGCGAAGGGGTCGCCCGAGGATGCGAAAGCCGATTTAGTCGAGCCGCACATGAGCGCCGCCGCTCAGATTACGCAGCTGTGGAACTGGATCGCGAATCCGGCGGATAAATTCGCCAAGTCTGGAAAATCCGCGAAAGAGGTCGCGGACGCAATTCGAGAATTACGAGAAGCTTTATGGCGCCTTGGCGAAGGGCAAGGATTATATTGAGTGGCTGTTGACGTGGTTCTTTTGAGACCGTTTCACTGTCTACGCATCAAGCCTACGGCCCTCCGCCGTCATTGCGAGCGAAGCGAAGCAATCCAGGAGTTGCGCGCGGCCCCTGGATTGCCGCGTCGCTTCGCTCCTCGCAATGACGGCGGGCGGTCGCCGCCGGGAGATTTTGTCACCGGCATCGCCCGGATTTATTTTTTGGGCGCCCTGCCCTTCGAGCCACATGCAGAGGTAGAAATTGGCGACGATCTCGGCGCCGTGTCACGACAGCGTGTCGCCGATGTGGTCGTCATGCGCGTGGGTGAACGGAATATGCGTCGCGCTGCGCGTGGATGCGCGAAAATGCGCGGTGAAATTTGGGTCGCCGGTCAGGAAGGCCGAAGATTATACTCTCGCCGATCTCGACGCGAAAGGCCGAATGGCCGAGCCAAGTGATTTTCATGGGTTTTTCCGGTTCCGGGCCTTGGCGCATGATAGCGCTCTACGATGATAAATGGACAGACGACGATCGAGGAACTCGCCGCCCAGCTGCCCAAAAAAGGCCGGCTGATGGGGCTGGATCTTGGAACAAAAACAATAGGTCTCGCGCTGTCGGACGTGGAGCGGCGGCTCGCCTCGCCGCTCGACACGATAAGGCGGGTGAAGTTTTCCGCCGACGCGGATACTCTGCTTAAGCGATTGAAGGAATTCGATGTTTTGGCTATCGTGATCGGCCTGCCGCTCAACATGGACGGCTCCGACGGCCCGCGCGTCCAGGCGACGCGGGCCTTCATGCGAAATCTTTCGAAGCTGTCGCCCGTGCCGCATGTCTATTGGGACGAGCGACTGTCCACCGCCGCGGTCACGAGAGAGTTGATTTCGCAGGATGTTTCTCGCGCCAAGCGCGCCGAGGTCGTCGACCGGATGGCCGCCGCCTATATTTTGCAGGGCGCGCTCGACCGGCTGGCGCGGCTCGCCGCCACGGCGGATTGATAGGCGCGAAAATACAACGCTTGATAGATGATTAGACCAATTGACAACCTAAGGTTGTAAATGCGATTATAACCGCAGCTTATACGACTGGCCTCGAAAATCGCGCCAGGGAGAAGACTTAATGGCCGGAATTTCTCGGACGACGGCGGAACAAGGCCTGGCGCGGCGCAACCCTGAAGTGCAATCCTCCCCCGCCGAAGACGCCGCCTCGCTCGCGGCCTATATAGCCGATATGACGGCGGAACTGGCGGGACTCGCCGGCAAGGCGCGTTTGCCGATGCTCGCCTATTTCCTCAATCTGGCGCGGGTCGAGGCGCAAATCTACGCCAGGGAGAATGATTCCCGCGA
The DNA here is from genome assembly GCA_963775775.1 of uncultured Alphaproteobacteria bacterium. Classification (GTDB taxonomy): domain Bacteria; phylum Pseudomonadota; class Alphaproteobacteria; order Rhizobiales; family Beijerinckiaceae; genus Methylocystis. The sequence continues at coordinate 23,368 of CAVZKF010000038.1, read as the reverse complement.
GATCGCGCGAGAGCGGTGACAGGCTAAATCGCTTCAGGCGCTTGGCTTTTCGACGAGCAGCGAAACCAGCGCCGCCCCGTGGCGCTCCAACCGGCCTTCGAGATCGAGATCGAGCAGCGCGGTCTGCACGTCGCGCGCGGGAAGGCCGACCGCGCGAATGAGTTCGTCGATCGCGACCGGAGCCGGCGAGAGCAGCGACAACACGAGGTCGCGGGCGCTCGCGGCCGGCGCTTCGCTCTCGGCGACACGCTGGACTGACGGCGGCGAAACGAACCGGGCCTTCGCGGCGGGCGCCGCGCGCGGCGGCGGCGCGGGCGCCTCGCGAAAAGAAAACAGATCCAATTCGTCGAACAGCGGCTCTTCCTCGTCTAACGGCGCGGACTCGCCGAAGAGATCGGCGCCGGGCGAAGGACCCGTGCGCCGCGTCCTGCAGGACGCGCGTCACATCCTCGACGCAGGCGCAGAGCGTCGCGCCTTCGCGCAAAAGGTCGTTGGTTCCCTCCGCGCGCGGGTCTTGCGGCGAGCCCGGCACGGCGAAAACCTCGCGCCCCTGCTCCGCCGCGAATCGGGCCGTGATCAACGAGCCCGACCGGCGCGCCGCCTCGACGACGACCGTGCCGAGGGCGAGGCCCGAGACGAGGCGGTTGCGGCGCGGAAAATCGCGGCCGCGCGGCTCCCATTCCAGCGGCATTTCGGAGATCACGGCCCCGCCGGACCGCGCGATTTTTTCGAGCAACGGCGCGTTCTCGGAAGGGTATGGCCGCGCATGGCCGCCGGCGAGAACGGCGACCGTTCCAGTTTCGACGCAAGTTCGATGGGCCGCCGTATCGACGCCGCGCGCAAGGCCCGAGACGATCACATAATCCTCGCGCGCGAGGCCGCGCGCCAGACGCTCGGTGAAGGCGAGCCCCGACGCCGAGGCGTTGCGCGCGCCGACGATCGCCACGCAGGGCCTCGCCAGCGCGCCCGCGTCGCCGCGAATCATCAGCAGCGGCGGCGCGCTGTCGATCATCCGCAACAGCGGCGGATATTCGGGGTCGCTGGTGACGATGAAGCGCGCGCCCATCGCCCGCGACGCCTCGATCTCGCGCAGCGCCTCGTCGCGGTCCGCGATGCGTATCGCGCGCCCCTTGAGCGAGCGCGCGACAAGCTCCGGCAACGCCTCGAGGGCAGCCGAGGCGCCGCCGTAACGGTTGACCAATTCGCGGAAAGTGCGCGGACCGATGTTCTCGCTTCGGATCAGGCGCAACCAATCGAGCAACTGCCCATCGGACAGACGGCTCGTCGATTCGCCCGGCGATGTCACGCTTTTTGTCCGATGCGGCTCTCCGTCCCGGAGATCAACCGCGCGATATTCTCACTGTGTTTCCACCACAGCAGCGCCGCCATCATCGCGATGACCGGCGCCTCCTCGCCATGGCCGAAACCCCAGAGAACGAAGGGCGCGGACGCCGAGGCCAGCAAGGCCGAAAGCGACGAGAACCGCCACAAATAGGCGGCGGCCAGCCACACGGCGCAGACGATCAGGCCGGTCGGCCAGTGAAGCGCGAGCAGCGCGCCGAGAAAAACCGCGACCCCCTTGCCGCCGCGAAACCGCAGCCACACCGGCGCGATATGGCCAAAAAACGCGCCGAGAGCCGCGACCATCGCGCCGCCGGGGGCGAGCCAGCCGCCGAGAAACACCGCGAGAGCGCCCTTGAGCGCGTCCAGCAGCAAGGTCGCCGCCGCGAGATCCTTGCGACCCGTGCGCAACACGTTGGTCGCCCCGATATTGCCGGAGCCGATCGAGCGAATGTCGCCCGCGCCCGCTACGCGGGTGAGCAGAAGGCCGAAGGGAATCGAGCCGAGCAGATAGGCCAGCGCGAAAGCCAGCGCATCGAGGGCGAAGGGCGGAAGGGAGGACATCGGCTTGGGACAACACGCTGCTGAGGTGGGGAAGCGCCGCTGGGTCGCGGCGCGCAACCCTTAAGGGAATGGCGCGCGGGATGCTAGCCGACGGGCTCGCCCGCCGCAACCGAGGCGAGGTCCGCTCGCGGCGTTTCGCGGCGGGCGGTTAACTTGGGCGGTTAACTCCGGCGCGTCGACGCGGACGCCGGAAATGCCCGGCTAACAGCCATTGCGCCAATCGAGGCGAATTCCCACGTCCCGGGGGCTCCCGTTTTCCGCGCCAAGGGAGTAAAGGAGGCCGAGCCCGCCGCCGGCCCCATCGTCCGGCGCTCAAGGCGGACGCCCATCAAGAGAGCCTCATGACCGAACCAGAGCGCCGACCGCGCCCCAGAGCCTTTCGCCTCGACGGCGACACCGTGGTGCCGCCCAAAACCGCGCGGGAGGCGCAAGAGCAGGCGCGGCCCTTCGCCACCAAGGTGATCGAGCCCGAGGAAGACGTGTTCGCGAACGGCCTGCTGGGCGGCGAGGGCGGTCTCGACGCCGACGAACAGGCGGTGGAGGAGGCGCAGGCCGGCGGGCTGTTGCGCCGCTTCCTCCTATCCTGGGGCGGCGTGTTCTGGTCCGCGCTCACCGGTTTGATCTCGCTCGCCGTCACTCTGTGGGTGACCAAGCTCGTCGAGGACCTTTTCGCCCACTCCGCCCTCCTTGGAACGATCGGCTTCGCGCTCGCCGCCGCTCTGGTGGTCGCCGCGCTCATTTTATTCGCGCGCGAAATCCGCACGATGATGCGCCAGAACAAAATCGCCAAACTCCACATCGCTCTGGCGAAGGCGCGCGCGGACGACGACGGCAAGAGCGCGCGCGCGCGTCTCGTCGAACTTTGCGGGATCTACGAAGCGCGCCCCGAAACCGCGCGGGCGCGGGCGCGCGTGCTGGAGCTGTCGCGCGAGATCATCGACGGACGCGACCTCATCGATCTCGCCGAACGCACGCTGGTGCTGCCGCTCGACGAACTGGCGCGGCGCGAAATCGCCAGCGCGTCCAAACGCGTTTCGGTCGTCACCACGATCAGCCCGCGCGCGTTGGTCGATTTGATTTTCGTGGCCGCCCAGGCGATCGCCCTGATGCGCCGCATCGCCGAAATCTACGGCGGACGTCCCGGCCTGCTGGGTTTCTTCAAACTGGCGCGCTCCGTGGGCTCGCATCTCGCGATCACAGGCGGCCTCGCGATCGGCGACTCGCTGTTGCAGCAATTGGTCGGCCACGGCTTAGCGGCGAAGGTTTCGGCGCGGCTCGGCGAAGGCGTGCTGAACGGCTTGCTGACCGCCCGCGTCGGACTTTCGGCCATGGCGGTCTGCCGCCCGATGCCCTTTTGCGCCGAGAAGCAGCCCGGAGTTGCCGAAGTGGCGCCGTTCTTGTTCGGCGACAAGACGAAATCGTGACTTTGGAGAAGGTCGCCAAATGAAAATCGCCGCATGAAAATCACAACTTGGAACATCAATTCCGTGCGCTTGCGCATGCCGCTGGTGGCGCGCTTTCTGCAAGCCCATGCTCCCGACGTGATCTGTCTGCAGGAAACCAAATGCCGCGACGCGGAGTTTCCGTCGGCGGATTTTCGCGCGCTGGGTTATGGGCATCTCGCGATCCACGGCCAGAAGGGCTATCACGGCGTCGCCATCGCCTCGAAACATCCGATCCGGGTGATCGACAACCGCGATTTTTGCGCCGCCGGTCATGCGCGTCATATCGCGGTGGAGCTGGAGGCCGACGGCGCGCCGTTGAAACTGCACAATTTCTATGTGCCCGCCGGCGGCGACGAACCCGATGCGGCGATCAATCCAAAATTCGCGCATAAGCTCGATTTTCTCGACGAAATGACCGAATGGATCAGGACCGAGCGCGTCGCCGACGGACGCGCCGTGCTTGTCGGCGACCTCAATATCGCGCCGCTCGAACATGACGTCTGGAGCCACAAGGCGCTGCTGAAAATCGTCAGCCACACGCCGGTGGAAGTCGAAAAGCTCAAGAAAGTGTTCGAGGCCGGCGAGTGGATCGAACTCGCTTCGCCGTTTCGTGCCGGAAAACGAGAAGCTCTATACATGGTGGAGTTATCGCGCGGCGGATTGGGCCTTGAGCGATCGCGGGCGCCGGCTCGACCATATTCTCGTCAGCGGCGCGCTCGGCGGCGCGCTGACCGGACTCGATATTCTTCGCGAAGCGCGAGGCTGGGAGCGCCCCTCCGATCACGTGCCGGTCTCCATCGAACTCGCTTTGTGACCGGCGCCAAATCCGCGCCAGGATTTTTAAGCCCCGCTCAATATTGCTGCGCGGCTTGCGCGCGAAGCTCCGCGAGGGAAGCGAAGCGTTGCGCGCCGTTCGATGTCCGCACTTCCACCGCGCCGTCCGAGAACATCACGTAAGTGATGTCGCCGGACTCGTAGCGGTCGACCTCTCGAGGCTCGGCGCCGCTCGCCTCGTCGGCAGCGGGCGCCTCGGCTTCTCGCTCCGGCTCCATCACCGGAGGAGCGGGCGGGGCAGCCGCGAGCGGCGCTTGTTGAGCCAGCGGCTCTTGCTGAGCGGGCGGCGTTTGGGCGAGCGTTGGCGTTGGCGTTGGCGGCGGGGGCGCCTGCGGCTGTCTGACACGCTGCTCCAGCTCTTTTGGCTGCGGCTTGGCGGCGGGGGCGGAAGGCGCGGGCGATTTTTCCCCGGCGCGACGCGGTTGCGCCGCATCGAGTATTTCGTCGAGCCGAAAGACGACCTGACCCAAGGCGATCACGACGGCCCCGCCGGCCAGGATTGTCGCGCCGCCGATAAACAGGCTCCACCCCCGCTCGACCTGAATGATGTCCCAGCCGCCGGCCAAGGCGACGACCCCGCAAATCACGAGGGCGACCCCAAGCGCCGTTACGCCCCACCTCGAAACTCGCCTCAACATGTGATCCGCCACGCTTTTGGAATCGGTAGACTGCATCGGCATACCCTAAAATGCAAACTGCGCCACCGATATGGCCCGGGACTGCCCCAATGGTGAAATTTTACGCGAAGCGCGCTGCGCCGCGATATTGTCCGCGACGCTCCGCCGCACTAGGAAGTGAGAAGCGCTGGCGCCCATTCCCGCGCGGGAAACCCTTCAGGAGACGCGATTATGTCTTTTACGCTTGAGCCCCTGCCCTACGCCTATGACGCCCTGCAGCCCTTCTTGTCGAAGGAATCCTTTGAATATCATCATGATAAGCATCACGCGGCCTATGTGACCAACGCCAATAATCTCATCAAGGGAACGGAGTTCGAAGGCAAGCCGATCGAGGACATCATCGTCGCCTCGCATGGCAAGAACGTCCCGATCTTCAACAATGTCGCGCAGCACTATAACCATCACCACTATTGGCATTGGCTGAAGCCCAACGGCGGCGGCGCCATCCCCGGCAAGGTCGAGAAAGCCATCGTCGCCTCGTTCGGCTCGGTCGACAAATTCAAGGAAGAGTTCCAGGCGGCGGGCCTCGGCCAGTTCGGCTCGGGCTGGGTATGGCTCGAGGTCAAGGACGGCAAGGTCGCCGTGCGCAAGACCGCCAACGCCGAAAATCCGCTGATCTTCGGGGCGAAGCCGATCCTCGTCGCGGACGTTTGGGAACATTCCTATTACATCGACTACCGCAACCGCCGCGCCGATTATCTGAAGGCGTTCCTCGATCACCTCGTGAACTGGGGTCACGTCGAGGAAATGCTCGAGGCGGCGACGAAGTAAGTCGTCGTCCACGACGTCGGCATTATCGAGCGTTTCTCGCTTTTCCGGAAATAGCGGGAAACGCTTCGGCCGTTCCGCGCGATCTTTGTCGCGGAAGCCGCGAACGCCCTCGGCCTCGCCGACGAGGCCGCGCTGGTCGAGATCGACGAGAACCTCGCGATGCTATCCGAGTCTCGCCCGCAATGCGACGATGCAAAACTTCAGATTGTCCTTCGCCGCGACGAGCCACTTCTTCCTGGTCTCGGCGCGCCGGAACAGACGCGCGTCGGCCGCCAAAAAGCCTTCGAGCATTCCGATTTGGTTCGCATAGAACTCCCGCTCGGGAACCCAGGCGAATTCGAAGCGAATATGTTCAAGATTCTCCGCGAATATCTTCCACGGCGCGGCGAGCGGACTGAAATCCAAATCGAGAAACAGGTCGAGATCGCCGGCGAAGCCGTCGTAATGCTCCTTCTTCGCCTCGGCGCGCGTGTGATCCGCCGTCGCCATGATCAACTCATGGACGGCGGCCGCGTCGTCGGCGTTCAGGAGAGTGTGGCGAAGAAACAGTTCCGCGCTGTCCCGCACGTTCTCGAAGTCGGAACGCTTCGCGCCGTCCGGCGCCTGCGTCGCATAGACGGAGTCGTGCCAAAACACGGCCGTCGCGATCAACGCCGGCCTGGCGGCCAGCGCCTGAAACTCGTCCAACTTCTCCAGCAGTTCCGCGATATGCTCCCATGCATGATAGGCGCGGCGCGCATCGCCGTAGCCGCGATCGAGCACGCTCCACGCCGAGGGCTTGTGGCTTGCCTCGAGCGACCGCCAATGTGTCCTTATGATCTCGTCGAGCATCGCGCTCGATGATTTCGGCGCTGGCAACTCGGTCGAAGGAACGGTGGAGAATTGATCGACGGGGCACACGGGAATCACAGCGGCGGGGGACATGGAAACTCCTTTGGCGCTTGCCGAAGCGGCATCGCTACATCAAAGGCGAAAGTCCGACCTAGCGCTGTGCGTTGGCGCACACTGTCCGCGCTGTCAGCCGTAAATCCATCCGCCTGACATGGACGGGGCCGGCTTGGAATGAGCCACGCCCTGCGTGTTCGCCATCGCGAAGCCCTCCGCCGCGAAAAACATGCTCACGGAGAGCGCGGCGGCGGCGATCAGCAGGCGGCGAAGCATGGCGGCGGTCAACATCGGGAGTTTCCTTTTGCACATGCCCGTTTTGGGCATGGCGGCATAAGACCCCAGAGCGCGACGCAAAGCTGTGCGTTAACGCACATGGTAAATCGCTTCATACGGCGCGCCCTGGCGTAAAGCGCCGGGCGTCAGGCCGAGGAAAGGCGTGGTGGCCCGCGCCAAGGCGGCGTCTGTCCCGATTGACGACTTAAACGCCGGGAATGACGAGTAGCGGCGGCGTCTCGGTCTGAAATTCGGGACCCTTGACGTTGCCTCGCCTCGTCCAATGTCCTTGCTAGGCCAGGCGCAAAGAACGGGGATAAGGACGATGGCGTATGCGATCACACATGGGACCGATAAAGCCGCGTCAGCACAGCGACGCGAGACGGCGACGGCCGCGCTAGAATTGGTCAAACAGCTTCAGGCGGAGAAAAAGCAAGACATAAAAATTACCGATCGGACCGGCGCCGTACTTACGGTTCCCGATCTTGAGAAGCTCTCGGGAAAAGAGAATATCTGATCCGTGCCGAGCACCCCTAACGGCGATCTTCGCGCGAGCGAATGAGCGGATTTAGCCCGAAACGCACGGCGTCATCGAGGTCTTGCGTTGGGTCGACCGCCATAGCAGCGCCTTGAGAAAATACCCGCGGAGGAGCAAGGCTGAATTGTGAGCAACATTGTCACGGACGCCACGACATTCCTGGGTTCAAACAGACCAAGGAGAGAGGAAATCGCCATGAATTACAGACTTGCGATCATCATTCTGGGGGTCGCTATTTTTATCGCCGCGATGATTCCATATGCCTATAAGCCGAGGTGCTCGACGCCCGACTGCACGCCGGAGGCTCCATATTTCGGCGAGCGCGGCAGCCGCTGATCAGCGGATTAATCGCCATCCGCGATATCAACCGCCCCGTCATCTGAAACCTGAAGGGCTGGAGCGCGGCTCAGGTCCGTCAAATACTGACCAGCCACCAGCGTTCCTGACACCAGGGTACACAGTCACCGACCTCACGGTTTCCACGGGAATCCTTCGGCGGAGCGCAAATATCGAGCATTGATCCAGTCGCCTACACCGTCATGCTAAACAAGTATGTCAATCCATATGGCGGCGACGTTATTTCAAATTGCACATCGACGGCGGTTATCTACTGTTTTCAGACCGTGTATATGGCCTATGTGACTTTGCTGAAAGGTATAACAGTCGGCCAAGTCGTCACGGATCAAACTAACCCCACGGGACTTGTGGCCACCACGACGGTAGCGGCGATACAATACAACACGCCCGTGGCCGGCGCCGCATTTGTTGTTTTGTCTCAAAACGCCAACACGCATGTCGCCAATTACGGCGGCTCCATCGATGTCTTCGTTTTCTCGACACCAAACACCGCCGCGGCCGACCTCACCATCGCCGGGGGAAGCGGAACGGGAACGGGCGGCGGCGGCCCGGTCCACATCGCCACCGCGCCGGCGGGAAGCTCCGGAACGGCGCGAAATCCGGCGGTCGATAATGTTGTGATAAACCCCAACTTGCCCACGCCCATCGTCCTGAAAAACAATGTCGGCGTGCAAGCTATCGTCGCTCAAGGAACCAAGCCGACCGCGACGGGCGCGGGCGGAACATGCGCGGTAGGGTCCGTGGCCGGCGGCGCGATTGGCGGGACAATCACGTTGTCAGGCGCATGCGCGGCGACGAACACGATAACGCTTAGTGGGATGCCGGTGGTTCCTAGTGGCTACAACTGCGATGCGATTGACAGAACAACGCCGGCGATCCAATTGATGGAAACGTCAACCACCGCCACCACGGCGGTATTTACTCTGTTGGGCACGACCGGGGCGACGGACGTAATCCAGTTCAAATGTCCGATAGCTTATTAAATGCCTGCGTCGCATCCTCATAGTCCCCATCGAGCTTAGGCCGTAACGGAGATTTCCATGTCGAATGATTCAATAACCACGCCGGCCGGCAATACATGGACGGTGCAAGCGCCTGGCGGCTATGCGCCGCTCATCGCGACGGCGCCGCTCAATAAGCCGGTCGGCTCGGCGGCCTTCGCCGCGTCGCAGGCTTCGATCGGAACCGCGGCTACGCAAATCGTGGCGGCGCGCGCGGGCGCCGCCGGGACCGGCCGCATCGCCGTGACGCTCTACAACGCGGGCTCCGTAACGATTTACTTCGGCCCCAGCGGCGTCACCACGACGACGGGAATGCCGCTTCCCGCCGGCGCTTCGGCGACAATCAACACGCAGGCCGCGATCTACGGAATTGCCGCCAGCGGAACGCAAACCATCGGCGTCATGGAGACCTTCTGATGCTAAAGAAAATCCTTCTCGCGCTGGCGCTGCTATGCGCCGCGCAATCCGCGCGCGCGGACAGCATGTTTACCGGCGGCGCTTCCAACATCACCATCGGCTCGACGACGGTCACGGGGACGGCCGGCCTGCTTTACAGCGACGGAACCTATGTGCAATCCCTGCCGGGAACATTCTACGCCACCGATCCCAACTGGACTGGCAACAGTCCCGGCTCGGTTTTCGCTTTCGGCAACGATCAAAATCTCGCGCTGACGACCGATAAGCTTTACAACACGGCGCCACTGTCGATCACCAACACCAATCCATCGAGCGGCATTGGCAATCTATTCGAACTTTATGTGTCGCAGGGGAGTAAACAGGTCGTTGTCTATTTCGACAATGGCGGCGACTTCTTTTCTCGGTTGTCGATGACAGTATCCGGTCATGTGGGGGGCACGGGGGCGCATCAAAGTATTCATACGCCGACGGCATACATACCTTATATGTATGCCGCCTGGTCGGATATTACCGGACCGGGATTCTTGGCGCGGGACAATGCAGGCATCGCGGGTGAATATTCGTTCATGGGTCTGACGGCGGCGGGCGTTACGACCCTCGCGCTCGATGCTCGGGACACGCAAATCGTCTTTGGAAGCCAGACGGTCGGGTCCGGCCAGATATTCACCGGCAACGCTTTCTTTGGCAGCACCGGCGCGGCGACCTTCCTTTTCGGCGGGGCGGACGCCGCGGCGCCCATCGCGCAGACCTTCAGTTTTCAAAACACGCTCACCGGCACGAGCAACATCGCCGGCGCCAACACGATCTTCGACGCGTCGATGGGGACGGGCACGGGCGCGTCCGGGGCGTTCGAGTTCTTCACCGCGCCGGCGGGGTCTTCCGGCACATCGCAGAACGCGCTTTCCCTGGCGTTGACGATCGGCGCCGGGCCGGCGGTGACGATCGGTCAAGGCGGCAACTCGGTCCAGCAGCTCGTGTTCACGCCAAACAGCGGCGCGACGATGGGGCTAGGGTCCGCGAACAGCGGCTCGGGTCTCCTTGTCTTTTATAATGGCGGACAGGCATTCTCCTTCCAGGGCAATAACTTTGCCAGCGTATCCGTCGGCAGAATTGGGTTCACTAATTCCTCCACCTTGGCGACTTCAACCCTCGACACGGCCCTGACGAAACTAGCTGCAGGTGAAATGGCTCTCGGCAACGGATCGGCTGGCGACTATTCCGGCACGTTGAAATTGACGAGCCTGATCACCGCCCCGCTCACCTACGCGACGCTGCCCGCTTCGCCGACGGCGGGCCAGCGCGCCTACATCACGGACGGCAATAGCACGACCTATTACGCGACGGTCTCGTCCGGCGGCGGTTCGTCGAAAATTTCCGTCCTCTACAACGGGTCCAATTGGATTGTCGACTAAGGAGCAATCAAAATGCTGAAACTCGCAGCCTACATCATCGCCGCGCTGCTCGCATTCGCTGGCGCGGCGCTCGCGGGCGAATGCCGCGACGCCAGGGCGCTTCCCACCGGCGAGGTCTTTTGCGCCGATGCCGCCAACATCAAGCGCCATCCGATCTGCAAGACCGATCCGATCCTTTGCCCCGGCCCAATGCTCGACCCCTGTTTCGCGCCCGGCGCCAATCCTAACGGCGCTGCCTGTTCCGCGGCAAAAGTCGACGCCGCCGCGCACAAGGCGATCATGGCGCAATGCTACTCGGCGGCTGGACGCCGAACCGACGCGGACGCGAAGTCCAAATGTTCTCAAATCTGGAGATGAAAATGTTGAAGACCGTTCTTTGCGCCGCTGTCACCCTGTTCGCCCTCGTCGCTCCCGCGCTCGCGGAGCCGATCAAGCTCACCGTCAATCAGGCGTTTTCGGTTTCGGTCGGCATAGACCAGCTCAACAAGGGCGCGACGCAAATCATCAAGGACGGCGTGAAGGAAACGCAGGCGCAGACGCCCTTCGCCTTCGGTCCCGGCTTTCGTGTCGCGCTCGCCGTCAATGCGTCCCACATTTCCGACGCGATCGGCCCGGCGCAAAGGGCGATCAAGGCCGCGCGCGAAAAGCTCGGGGCCGGCCAACTCGACGCCGAGGCGCGCAAGGCGCTCGACGCCGAGGCCGAAAAGATCGGCGCGCAAATCCTCGAAATCGACCTGACGCCGATCACCGAGAGCGACCTCGCGCTCGACAAGAACCCCGGCATCACGGCGGCGACGATCCAGGCGCTGCTTCCGATCTTCAAGCACTAAACTCCCCCGCCACGATCCCTCGTCTTCGTCCCGCGCGAAACCTCGCGCGGGCTCGATCTCTCATGGCCATCAACGGAAAGGAGCCCCGGCAGGCCGCGACCTCGCCACAACCAAAGGAACCCGAATGAAAAAGCTTATCCCGTTCATCGTCGCCCCGCTCATTCTCGCCGCCTTGCCGGCGCGGGCGGATTTCCAGAGCTATTCAGTTCGCAAGGATTCCTTGCACGCCGGCCGCGTCTCGCGATTGATCGCGTCCAGCGTCTCCGCGCGCATCGGGGGCTTCGTCGCCGCCGGCGTCGGCGGCATAGCGATGTGCTCGTGACGAACATCGTCTGGCCGGCGGTCAAGCGCGCGTTCAATCTCGGGTGAGCGCATCGCGTTAAAGTTCCGGATTTTCCGGAGGTTTAAGCCCCGTCGATCGAGAGGTCGGCGGGGCTTTTTGCGTTTTAGGGGAACGGTTCAAAAGGTTCGAAGATGATCGGCCGCACGCTGCTCGTCATAGGCACCGCGCGGCGCGAGGATCTGTTCGAAGTCAACATTTCTGAATTCGCGAAGGCGAATGTTTCCTGGTCTGTCGCTCTCGCAGACAACAACGACGGTCGTGGTTTCGAGTGATCGCACCACAAGCATATTCTCGCCGCCCTGCTTCAGGCGCACGATTGCGCCTCGTCCAAAACCGAGGGGTGGAAAATCGACAAGGTTGGTCTTCGTCATGTCAATACCTCATCGCGCGGCAAACCGCGCGCTCCAGCCGGTCCTTGACCAGCGACTCGGGCCGCGCCTGCCATCGCATGTTGATCGGCGCGTCGGCCCCCGCCCGCGCAAATCGGCTCGCTGTGATCGATGACGAAGCCCGGACAAGCCCCCCACGTCGCGCCGGTCGACGGGCAAGGATGCCCCTCCCGAAACGCCATCCGCGCCCACCCCGACCGATGCGCCTTCGCCTCCGCCGGCGAAGCGAGCGCTACGGCGAGCAACGCGAAAACGGCCGCCAAGCGCCAGAAGATTTTTAGCGCCCCGCACCCGGAACGCCACAGGAAAACCTGCGGGACTTTCGCATCTCCCGCGGGGCTTTTGACGCCCTTACGTTCCTCTTTCGGGGCGCTCGAAACGGCCGCGCCGTTCAAGATAAAGCCTTTAAATTCAAATAAAAGAATGGTCGGAGTGGCGGGATTCGAACCCACGACCCCTTGTCCCCCAGACAAGTGCGCTAACCGGGCTGCGCTACACTCCGACTTGCCGCCCTTATAGTGGGCCGCGCGCGCGGTGGCAACGGTGGCGGCGTGTTTTCATTTCGATGTGAGCAACAGCAGGCGGCGGCACTCGGCGAGATCGGCCAGCGCGAGCCGCAAGCGGCGCGCGTCTTCCTCATCGAAACCCGAGGCTTCGCGCAACGGCCCCGCTACGGTGGGAAGCTGCATCGGCGGCGGCGCATCGGGACGAATGACGAGCGGAGCGAGCGCCTCGGCCACCGGCGCGAACACCCGCTCTTGCGCGGGCGGCGGCGGCAAATCCGGCGGCTCGACGCGGTGCGAGGCGGCGGCGGATTCGTCCAGCGCGCTGTCTTGCGCGTCCTCTTGCCGCGCCTCTTCGTCCGGCGCCGCGGCGAAACCGGGCTGAAACCGGCCCGCGCGCAGGCTTTCGACGACGGCGCGCGCGCCCTGCTCCTTGAGAATGCGCTGCACGCCCTTGATCGTGTAGCCCTGCCCATAAAGCAGATGACGCAAAGCCATCACCAGTTCCACGTCGCGCGGCCGATAATAGCGCCGCCCGCCCGCGCGCTTCACGGGTTCGAGCTCCTTGAAACGGGTCTCCCAGAAACGCAGCACGTGCGGCGGCAAGTCGAGACTCTCCGCCACCTCGCCAATCGTGCGAAAAGCCTGTTCGCTTTTGCCAGTCACGTCCATCGTTCCAGTGATCCTCGCGGCGCCGTCCGCCCGCAAATCACGTCTTATACGCCGACGACGCCGCATTTTAAGCCAAAAGCGCCTTTTGGGCGCGGCTTCGCCGCCGCGGGGCTGTGGACAAGCCGCGCGCTCGCCCCTAAACATTCGCTCTCGAAATTCTTTACCGCCGAGCACGCGCCATGGACGACTGGTTCCATTTTCCATCGAAGACACCCGCGGTCGAGCACCGGCCGACGCCGGAAAACGCGGTCGGGCCGCGCAACTGGCTTTATCTCGTGGCCGCGCTGGTGTTCGCGATGGTGATCGTCGGCGGGGCCACGCGGCTCACCGAATTGGGCCTGTCGATCACCCAATGGAAGCCGGTGACGGGCGTGCTCCCGCCGCTGTCCGCGGCCGAATGGGCCGCAGCCTTCGAGGAATATAAGAAGATTCCGCAATTTACGGAATTATTCCCCGATATGGACCTTGAAGGGTTCAAGGTCATTTACGCTTGGGAATGGGCGCATCGGCTGCTCGCGCGGCTAGTTGGCGCGGTGTTCGCGGGCGGTTTCGCCTGGTTCTGGATCAAGGACCGCCTCCCCGTCGGCTTGAAGCCCAAGCTGTTTGGCATTCTGGCGCTCGGCGCGCTGCAGGGCTTCATCGGCTGGTGGATGGTGTCGTCGGGTCTCGTCGGCCGCGTCGAGGTGGCGCAGGAGCGGCTCGCCATCCATCTTTTGTTGGCGGCCTTCATAATGTCGGCTTGTCTTTGGGTCGCGGGAGGGCTTGGGCCGCAAGCCCCGTCGCGGATTCTGTTCAACGGGCCGCGGCTGCGTTTCGTCTCGAAGCTGACTCTGGCCCTGGTGTTCGTTCAGCTCGGTCTCGGCGCCCTCGTCGCGGGGCTTCGCGCCGGACTCATCGACAACACCTGGCCCTTGATGGAGGGGGGATTTTCGCCGTCCACCGAAACGCTTTGGCGATTGACTCCCTGGTGGAGCAATATCGTCGACAATCCCATCACCGCGCAGTTTTTGCACCGCCTGACAGCCTATGTGCTGTTGGCGCTGGTGCTGATGCACATGCTCGACGCGGTGACGAACGCGACGGGCAAGATCGCGCGCGGCTCGGTGATTGTGTTCGCTCATGTCGTCTTGCAGGTGGCTCTCGGCGTCGCGACCCTGGTGATGATCGGCGGCGACTGGATGGGAACGCCGCATATATTGCTGGCGCTGGGGCACCAGGCGGTCGGCATCGGTGTGCTGGCGGTCGCGACCTTGCAGGCGCGCAGGTTGAGCGAAGCGTAAAACGAATTTTTTCGATGCGCGCGACCAGTCTCGCGGCCTCGTCGCGATGGCGTCGCCAGCCTGGGGGCGCGGGCGAAGAATTCGCGGCGAAACCGGAGCGTTTGTGAAGAGGCCGGCGTCGCAATTCCGCGCGCGCGAATAGGCGGCCGCCGCGCCCTCATGCGCGGCGGAAAGCTCCCGACAAATCGGCGACACGACGTTCGGCGACGACGTCGACCATGCGTTCGGCGGCGTGGTCGCGAGACTCCTGGCTCTGCGCCTTGGCGAGTTCCTCGCTGGCCTCCTTCAGCCGCTCCTGCGCGTCCGCGAGCTTCTCGCGAAGGTCGTTGAGCGAAAGATTTCAGATTGTCGCGCCGCGCGCGCGCCGCCCGAGCATATGTCGGATAGGCGAAATGCGATGGATCGGTGTTGTTCGCGCGTCGCTCCTCCGTCCCGATTTCCCGATCGAGGTCGTTGGTCATGCGCGTGAATTCGGCGATCATCGTCTGCAGTTGCGCGATCCGCCGTCGTTTATCGTCCACCTGAAACTGCTTCAGGCGCACCAATGTATCACGCGACTTCATTACTCGATACTCCGATACGCACGACGACATGGCGCCGCATCCATGATAGGATAAGGAATTCGCGAGACGGAGTTACTATGAGCGAAGGAGGTTTCCTGTTGGTTACCCGCGAGGGAAAAAATTGGAAGCGCTCCGCAAGCGCGTATTATTGGCGCGGGCGAGCCCGATTGCTCTTCCCGCGGCGACGGACCAGGGCGTCCTTTGTAAACATATGGTGCAAATATTTGGTAACCACGTTCGCGGTTAACCGGCTCTCGACCGCGTCGGCGCGATCAATCTCGTGAAATAGCCGGCTCCGGACGACTGTTACGGGCTCTCCCGCCCGGATCCCTCCGTTACGGCGCCGCCGATGCGCCGATAGACGAAGGCTGGCGGCGGCGCATGCGCCTCGACCTCGGCCAGCGCGGCGAAGCGTGCATGCTCTGGCGACAAATGGCAAGCGGGATCGGTCGCGGCGGGATCGCCGGTCACCGCCATGGCCTGACACCGGCAGCCGCCAAGGTCGATCTCGCGCCGATCGCAGGAGCGACAGGGCTCCTTCATCCAGGCCGTGCCGCGAAACGCGTTGAACGCGGAACCATTGCGCCAGATGTCGCCGAGATCGCGCGCTCGCACATTGTCGAACGCGAGCCCCGGCAAAGTCTGAGCGGCATGACAGGGCAACGCCTTGCCGGAGGGCGTCACGGCGATGATCGAGCGCCCCCAGCCGCCGGTGCAGGTCTTGGGCCGCGTGGCGTAATGGTCGTGGATCACGAAATCGAAATTCAGCACGCCTTTCAGCCGCGCCTTCGCCGCGTCGACGATGGAAGCGCTTTCGAGAAATTTCTCCCGTGTCGGAATCAGCGCGGCGCGGTTCTTCTCGGCCCAGGCGTAATATTGGATATGCGCGACCTCCAGCCGCTGCGCCCCGACTTCGACCGCGAAGTCGATGATTTCAGGCAGATGGTCGATGTTCTGGCGGTGGATCGGCGCATTGATGGTGAGGCCGAGCCCCAGCTCCCGCGTCCACAAGGCCACGTCCCGCTTCTTGGCGACGCCGCCTTCATATGCCGATACACGGTCGGCGGTGGCGGGATCGACATCCTGAATCGACACCTGCACATGGTCGAGACCAATCCTCGCGAGCGTCTCCAGCCGCTCGCGCGTCAGCGTCACCGCGGAAGTGACGAGATTGGTGTAGAGCCCGGCGTCGACGGCGTGTTGCAAGATCTCTTCGAGATCGCGGCGCAACGTCGGCTCGCCGCCGGAAAGATGCAGCTGCATGGCGCCGATCGCCGCGGCGCTTCGAAAAGTCTCTCCCCATTCGGCGGCGGAAAGTTCGACATTGGCGCGCTCAAGCTCGAGCGGATTGGAGCAATATGGGCATTGCAACGGACAGCGATGGGTCAGCTCCGCGAGCAACCCCGCCGGCCCGCCCTCGAAAGGCCCGTAGGCTCGGGCCTGCGAGGACAAAGGCGGCGGCGCGAAAGCGTCGGGACCGTCGCGCAACAGGCATTTGTCGGCGAGCCCTTGCAACAGCGTCGTCACGTCGCGCGTTACAATGTCCAGCGGCGCGCCGAATTGCGCCGCGAGTCGCGCGGCGATGGCGGCGACGGTCGTTTCACCGTCGATCAGGCGCAGAACGGCGAGCGAGATCGCGTCGATCTCATAGGCGCGCTCAGGCGCCAGAATCACGAAGCGCTCGCGCGCGCGGTCTTCGTGCAGCCGCGAAAAACGCGTGAACGCGGGTTTCGAATGGGCGCCAATGGCGAATCGCGCCCTGCCCTGCGTCGTCGTGTTCACGTAATCGCCTGTCCGGGATGATAGCCGCCGGGCGGGATCACGCCCGGCGTCACATAGGCGTGATGTAAGGCGTCGAGCTGCGCCCACAAGACGCCGCACTTAAATCGCACGGCTTCGATACAGGCTTCCTGCTCGCCGCGGGTCAGCGCGTTCTTTTTTATATACTCCAGCGCGAAGTCGGCGTCGCGCGGCGCCTGGCTGAGGCGGCGCTTGAAATAAGCCATCACGCTATCGTCGATGAAGTCGTAATTTTCCAGCATTCCGGCGATGCGCTCCTTGTGGATCGCCGGCGCGAACAATTCGGTCAGCGACGACGCCACGGCGACGACCAGCGGCTGCTCGACGACATAGCGAACATAGGCCTCGACCGCGAATTTGGTCGCCGGCAGCGCTCCGCGCCGCGAAATCACATAATCGCGCGGCAGCCCCAGGCCGTCGGTCAGCACAAGCCAACGCTCTATGCCGCCCGCTTCATCGCCCAGTCCGTCGTGATCGTGGATGCGGTGGATCCACTCGCGGCGCAATTCGCGGTCATGCGCGCGGCTCATGAAGGCGGCGTCCTTGCGCGGCACCGCCTCTTGATAGCAATAACGGTTGAGCGCCCAGGCGCGCACCTGCTCCTTGTTGAGCTTGCCGCCGTGCAGCAGTTTATGGAACGGATGCTTGTCGTGGTACTGCTCGGCGCCGACCGCGCGGATCGCGGCTTCGAACGCCTCTGCCGAGAGCCTCGGCGCGTCGAGAAAAGCGTGCGATTCCAAAACGTCGTTCATAGCGCGATCTCCATCCCGTCTTCGCCGATTTCCCAACCCGCGGCCTCCGCCTCCGCGCGCTCTGGCGAGAATGCGTTCAGCACCGGATTCGAATTGTTGATGTGCACGAAAATTTTGCGCGCGACATTTAGGCTGGCGAACGCGGCAATGGAGCCGTCCGCGCCGCTCATGTTGATATGGCCCATGCGCGTCCCGGTCTTGCCGAGCAAACCCTGGTCGATCATCTCGTTCTCATGCCACAATGTGCCGTCGAACATCGCCAGCGCCGCGCCGGCGAGCCGCGCGGCCAGCGCCGCGTCGACGGCCGCGCAGCCGGGAACATAAAAGAAGGATTTGCCGCTGGCCGTCTCGGTGATCTTGAGTCCAAGCGTGTCGCCCTCGGCGCTACCGAAATTAGCGGCAAAAGCGTCTTCCAGCCAAAGCGCGATTTTGCCGGCGACGGGAAATGCCTCGACTCTAAGGCCGAGATCGACGCCGGCGCCGTGAATCGCCAACGGGCCGCCGAGCGGCAATTCCTCGCGCGCGACGTAAGCAGGGGCGAGGACGTTGAAGATTTTATTGGCGGCCAAGACATCGAGCACGCGGCGCGCGCCATAGACCGTAAAGGGCTGCGCCTCGCGCAGATTGAGCAGCCCGGCCACATGGTCGACGTCGCCGTTGGTGACGACGACCGCCTTGATCGGACTGGCGCGCACGCCATCCTTTTCACTCGGCGCGAGGGCCGGGCTCGCGGCGATTTGCTGGCGCAGATCGGGCGAGGCGTTGAGCAATGCCCAGTCGCGCCCATTGGCGCTCACCGCCAGCGAGGACTGCGTGCGCGCGCTAAAGCCCGGCGCGCCAGCGCGCACGGCGCGGCAGTTGGCGCAATTGCAGTTCCATTGCGGGAAGCCGCCGCCGGCCCCGGAGCCCAAAATTCTGATCCGCATCTTTTGCGCGTCCTCGGCGCGGGCCTATTCGCCGACGCGCCGGGTCCCCCCTGTTTTTGTTGTTCTCGCTCCACTATGTCGGCGCCCGCCGCGGCTTGCAACCGCGGCGAAATCACGCGGGCGGGGCGACTTTGGATTCCTCCTGCCGCTCCAAGGCGTTATAGCGCCGCAAGCCAAAGGGAATCAGCGCCAAATAGACGAGACTGAGAACGATCAATATCTCCATCGGATAGGTCGCGAGCAGCAGAAGAAGCACGCCTCCGCCAAACAGCAGCGGAATGATGAGGTCGCGCGGCACGCGGCCGACGCGCTTGCCGGAAAAATGCGGAATGCGGCTCGCCATCAAAAAGGCGATCATCAGCACATAGAGAATATAGAACGGCGCGAAGGCGCGAGACGCCGGCAGCTCCAGCACCGACAGGTGCAGGTAGAGCGGCAGCAGCACCGTCACCGCGCCCGCCGGCGATGGCATGCCGACAAAAAAATCGCCATGCCAGGCGGGGCGCGCCGGGTCTTCCGACATCACGTTGAAGCGCGCCAGCCGCAGCGCGCAGGCGATGGCGAAGGCCAGCGCGGCGAACCAGCCGAAATTCTTGATTTCGTGCAGCGACCAGAAATACAGCAGCAGCGCCGGCGCGACCCCGAAATCGACGAAATCGGCCAGCGAATTGAGCTCGGCGCCAAAGCGCGACGTGCCCTTCAGCGCCCGCGCCAGCCGCCCGTCAAGGCCATCCAGCACCGCCGCCGCCATCACGGCGAGCACCGCGGTCTCGAATTTGCCCTCGACCGCGTAGCGTATGGCCGTGAGACCCATCGACAGGGCGAGCAGCGTGACGAGATTGGGCAACACGACGCGGATCGGAATTTTACGGAAGCGTAAGCGGCGGCGCTCCAGCGGACTCAAAGTCGCGTCGGACCCCTCGAAGGATTGTTCGTCGTTCATGCGGGACTCCGAGGTTAAGCCATTCGTCAGCCGGACTTGAAGGACAGCGCTGGCGTATGCGCCGTGAGATCGGCGAGCACGGTTTCCCCGGCGATGGCGCGCGAGCCGATCGCCACGGTGGGCCGCGCATAGGTGGGCATATAGACGTCCACGCGCGAGCCGAAGCGGATAAGTCCGAAACGGTCGCCGACGCCGATGCTTTCGCCCTCCTGGACGAAGCACACGATGCGACGGGCGACAAGACCGGCGATCTGCACGACGCCGAAGCGCCCCTGCGGCGCCTCGATCACGAGGCCGTTGCGTTCATTGTCCTCGCTGGCCTTGTCGAGGTCGGCGTTGACGAACAGGCCCGGTCTGTATGCGATCCGCGAAATGCGTCCGGTGATTGGCGCGCGGTTCACATGGCAATCGAAGACGCTCATGAACACCGAAACGCGCTGCATGGGCTCGGCTCCAAGGCCAAGTTCCGCCGGCGGCAGAAAAAAGCCAATGGAACAGACGACGCCATCGGCCGGCGAGACCACGAGACCCTCGCGCAGCGGCGTGACGCGCGGCGGATCGCGAAAGAAATAGACGCACCAGGCGGTGGCGATGAAGCCGATCCAGCCGAGCGATCCCGAAATCCAATGCGCTAGAAACGCGACAATCGCGAAGCCCGCGATGAAAATATAACCCTCGGGATGAATCGGAACCAGCGACTTGCGAACGGAATCAATGATCGACATAAAGCTCTCCCGTTCTGCGCCGGAACCGCCGGATTGGAACTATCGCGCCGCTGTATTGCCATCTCGCGACGCAAAAGTCACGAGGCGTGGAAGGACGGCGCTCCGGCTGGCCAAACCGCCCGGCCCAACCGAGTTGCCCACGGAAGCCGCCGCCATGAACGACCTGCTGTCGCGCCCCTTCATCGAAGACCTCCTCGTTTGCCTGCGCTTTTATTCGCGGCTGAACCTGCCGGCGGCGCCCGGCGGCGCGGTGATGGCGGGCTTTGGCAAAGCTTTGCGCGCGCTCCCCGTCGCCGGGGCGATAATCGGCGGCGCCGGCGGCGCGGCGCTGTTTTGCGCGCGCGCTGTTGGGCTTCCCGCCCTGCCGGCGGCGATCTGCGCCATCGCCGCGCTGGTCGCCGTCACCGGCGCGCTGCACGAGGACGGGCTCGCCGATGTCGCCGACGGCTTTGGCGGCGGCGCGACGCGCGAGAAAAAATTGGAGATCATGCGCGACAGCCGGTTGGGCTCCTATGGCGCCATCGCCCTCGCCCTGGCGCTGATGCTGCGCGTTGCGTCGCTCGCCGCGCTGACCGAGCGCGGACTCGGCCTCGCCATATTCGCATTGGTCTGCGCCGGGGCGGTCTCGCGCACCGCCGGGCTTTTGCCGCTGCTGCTCTCGGCGCCGGCGCGCCGCGACGGCGCCGGCGCCGCCGTGCCGCGCCCCACCGGCGACGCGCCGCGCCTCGCGCTCATCCTCGCGGGCGCGGCGTCGGCGCCCCTTCTATTCGCGGGACTTTCCGTCAGTCAGGTTCTTGGCGCCGAAATAGCCGCCGCGCTCGCCGCTTTCGCCGTCACGCGGCTCGCCGAGCGCCAAATCGGCGGCTATACCGGCGACGTGCTGGGCGCCGCGCAACAGGCGGCGGAGATCGCCGTGCTGCTGGCGCTTTGCGCGAAATGAGCCCTGCCCTATTCCGCCGCCGCCGTCTCCATCCGCGCCATCGCCCCGCGCACCTCATCCACCGCCGCCAGCAAAACCTCGACGCCCGCGCCGGGACGCACCGCCTCCGCCGCCAAGCGCCGGCGGTAACCGCGCGCGCCCGGCATTCCCGCGAACAACCCGAGCATATGCCGGGTCATCGACGACAGCCGCTCGCCTTGCGCCAGCCGCGCCTCGATATAGGGAAGAAACGCCTCCACCACCTCGAAGCAATCCTGGAGCGGCGCCGCCTCGCCAAATAGCTCCGGGTCGACGCGCAGCAGCAGCGCCGGGTCGTGATAGGCGGCTCGGCCGACCATCACGCCATCGACAAAGCCAAGCTGCTCGCGCATCGCCTCGATGGTCGCGAGGCCTCCGTTGATCGCGATGGGCGCGTTTGGAAAGGCGCGCTTCAGCTCATGCACCAGCGGATAGTCGAGCGGCGGAACATCGCGGTTTTCCTTTGGCGACAGCCCCTTGAGCCAAGCCTTGCGGGCATGGACGATCAAAGCGTCGGCGCCCGCGTCCAAAACCTTTTCGGCGATGTCGAACAGCGCCGCGCGCGGCTCCTGATCGTCGACGCCGATGCGGCATTTGACCGTCACCGGCACGCTCACCGCGTCCTTCATCGCGCGCACGCAATCGGCGACGAGCATGGGGCGCAACATTAGGCAGGCGCCAAAGGCTCCGTTTTGCACGCGGTCCGACGGGCAGCCGACATTGAGATTGATTTCGTCGTAGCCGAAGGTTTCAGCGATCCGCGCGCTGGCGGCGAGATCGCGCGGCTCCGAGCCGCCAAGCTGAAAGGCCAGCGGCTGCTCGAAGGCGTCGAAGCCCATCAGCCGCGCGCGGTCGCCGTGAATGACGGCGCCGGTCGTCAGCATTTCCGTATAAAGCCGCGCGCGCCGCGTCATCAGCCGGTGCAGATAGCGGCAATGCCGATCCGTCCAATCCATCATCGGCGCCACGGAAAAGCGCCAGGGGCTGTTATTCAATATCCGATCCATATTCCTTCGACCTTGCCGATCGTGGGGCGTAGCATGGCCGCCACAAGGATCAAGGGCAAATTCGAAAATATCGCGGCTTAAGACGCGCTCACCCTATCCTGCGCCAACCGTCCATGCCGAGCCGCTCCTGAGGCAAAAAGCGCGCCTTGTAATCCATTTTGGGCGAGCCCTCGACCCAATAACCAAGATATAAATGCTCCAGTCCAAGGTCGCGCGTCCGCGCCAAATGGTCCAAAATCATGAAAGCGCCGAGCGAGCGCGACTCAAGCCGCGGATCGAAGAACGAATAAACCATGGAAAGACCGTCCGCGAGATAATCGGACAGACAACAAGCCACCAACCCGCCCGTGTCGCGCGCGCGATACTCCAACAGCCGCGTCTCGACATGGCTGTCCTCGATCATCATTTGATAATCGGAAAAGCCCATGTCGGCCATGCCGCCGTCGTGATGGCGCGCGCAGACATAGGAGCGAAACAACTGATATTGTTCGGGCGTCGCGCGCGGCGGGCAGGCAGCGACTTCGACGTCGCCATTGCGCTTTTGCACGCGCCGCAACGTCCGCGAAAGAGCGAAATCGCAGACCTTGACCCGCACGGACACGCATCGCCGACAGCTTTCGCACGCAGGGCGGTAGGCGATCGTCTGCGAGCGTCGAAACCCCGATTGCGTCAGAGTGTCGTTCAGCGCGACCGCGCGGCGCCCGATCAAATGCGTGAAGACCTTGCGTTCCTCTCGATCGGGAAGATAGGGACAAGGCGCGGGCGCGGTGAGATAAAATTGCGGCGCGTCGCGAGATTGTTTCGTCACGCGGCTTCATTCCTCTTAATTTGCGCCGCCCGCGGCGGGCTAGGCTGCCGGCGCGAACGCCGCAGCACGATCACGTCGGCGAGAATATCATGTAAGCAGCGTTTGTCGCTGGTGATGAAAGATAACAACAGCAGTGGCGGCAGCAAGGTGGTGACGTAAAACAGCACCGCGTGAACGGCGGCGTTTATGAACGGCGTGCGTTCGCCCGCCATGGTGCGCATTTCGAGGTCCATCAACTTCATTCCGGGAGTCGCCATCCGCCAGCCCGAAACGGTAAGGCCATTATAGAAAAACGCCACGAGCGGAAAAATCGGCGGCAGCAATATCGCCGTCATGCCAAAACTCAGGAAC
>CAVZKF010000037.1:0-85205 GCA_963775775.1 uncultured Alphaproteobacteria bacterium | reverse complement strand
GAGGGCCGTCTTTTGCCAAATAGAGGCCGGGAGGTTGGCGGTGGACGTTCCACTCGCCAACCGGGTCAGGTCCGGAAGGAAGCAGCCCTAACGAGAACGGGCGGGTCTTCGTCCAACCTCCCACTTTCGCGCGCGCTAGGTTTCGTTCGAGCGGCGCGGTTGGCGGAATCGCCAAAATCATCGACCGCCCGCGAGCTATAGCTGATGGACGAGCAGCGCCAATCGCCGACCGCCTCGGAGAGCGCCGGTCTTTCGCTGGCGGGTCTCGACGCCACGCGGCCGGCGGTCGCCTATCGCGTGCTCGCGCGCAAATATCGCCCCACGGGCTTTTCCGACCTCATCGGCCAGGAGCCGATGGTGCGCACGCTGCAAAACGCCTTCGACCTCGACCGTATCCATCAAGCCTATCTCCTGACGGGAGTGCGCGGCGTCGGCAAGACGACGACCGCGCGCATTCTGGCGCGCGCCTTCAACTATGAATTGCCCGCCACGGATGGCCGTCCCGCCGTCGACCGCCCGACCATCCATATGGAGGAGCTTGGCGTCCATTGCCGGGCGATCATCGAATCGCGGCACGTCGACGTGCTGGAGATGGACGCCGCCTCGCACACCGGCATCGACGATGTTCGCGAGATCATCGACAACGCCCGCTACCGTCCGGTGATGGCGCGCACCAAGGTCTACATCATCGACGAAGTGCACATGCTCTCCAAGGCCGCTTTCAACGGCTTGTTGAAGACGCTGGAAGAGCCGCCCGAACACGTCAAATTCATCTTCGCCACCACCGAAATCGACAAGGTGCCGGTCACGGTGCGCTCGCGCTGCCAGCGTTTCGATTTGCGCCGCGTCGACGCGGGCGAGTTGGCGGCGCATTTGCGCAAAATCTGCGATCTCGAAGGGGTGAGGATCGAAGCCGAGGCGCTGGCGACGATCGCGCGCGCGGCGGAGGGCTCCGTGCGCGACGCGCTGTCCTTACTCGATCAAGCTATCGCGCATGGCGGCGGAGGGCTCG
This sequence comes from uncultured Alphaproteobacteria bacterium, assembly GCA_963775775.1. Lineage (GTDB taxonomy): Bacteria > Pseudomonadota > Alphaproteobacteria > Rhizobiales > Beijerinckiaceae > Methylocystis. The sequence goes on along the minus strand of CAVZKF010000037.1, from coordinate 84,193 downwards.
GGGGCGGCCGGCGACGGGCCCGAAATTCTCGCCGAGGATTTGCGGTCGATGCTCGGCGTGGCCGACAAGGCGCGCGTCGTCGATCTGTTCGAGGCGGCGATGGCCGGCGAGATCGCCGCGGCGCTCGGCCTGCTGGAAGACCAGTACAACGGCGGCGCCGATCCCGCCCGGGTGATACTGGAGCTGGCCGAATTCGCCCATCTCGTCACGCGCATCAAGGTGGCGCCGGACACGGCGGAGTCCTCGGCGCTGACGCCGGAGGAGAGCCGGAGAGGACGGGCGCTCGCCGAACGCCTGTCGATTCCAGTGCTGTCGCGCGCCTGGCAGATACTCTCCAAGGGCGTCGAGGAGCTGCGCGGCTCGGAAATGCCTCTCGCCGCCGCGGATATGGTCTTGGTGAGGCTCGCTCATGCGGCCGAGTTGCCGACGCTGGACGAAGCCTTGCGCCGGCTGGGGCAGGGCGCCGGGGACGCCCGGGCGCCGGCCGCGAACCGCGATCCGGCGCAAGCGCCGCGCGGCGCCGCTCCGTCTTCGCCGCCGCGCGGCGCGCAGGCGCTGGCGCCCGTCCGAGAGCCCGCGGCTTTGGCGGCGCCGACGCCGGCGCCGTCTGGCGCCGCCATCGCCGATTTTCCGGCGCTGGTCGCGCTGGCCGATGAAAAGCGCGACATGCTGCTCAAGATCGCGCTGGAGCGGGAGGTGCGGCTCGTTCGCTTCGAGCCGGGCCGGCTCGAATTCGAACTTGCTCCGGGCGGTTCGCCGCAACTGGCGCAAAACTTGACGCAGCGCCTGCAATCATGGACCGGCGAGCGCTGGATGGTGTCGCTCGTCAAAAGCGGCGGCCAGCCGACGATCGGCGAGCGGCGCGAGGCCGCGGCGCGCGAGCGCCTTGGCGGCCTGGAGGCCGATCCGGTGATCGCCAGCGTGCTCGCGCGTTTTCCCGGCGCGCAAATCGTCGCCGTTCGCGGCAAGGATGCGGAGGCCGCCCAATCGCCGCCGCTGGCGGACGCGGAAATAGGATATAACGACGAACCGGATCCGGAAGACGATTAAAAACAACGGGGGAGACGATGGATTTCATGGGCATGATGAAGCAGGCGCAGGCGATGCAGGCCAAGATGGCCGAAGCGCAGGCGGAGCTCGAGAGCCTGATGGTCGACGGCGAATTGGGCGGCGGTCTCGTGAAACTGACGCTCTCCGCCAAGGGCGCGCTGCAAAGCATCGCCATAGACCCCAGCCTGCTCAAGCCTGAGGAGCGCGAGATTCTCGAGGATTTGATCGTCTCCGCCCATGCGCAGGCGCGCGCCAAGGCGGAGGAGGCCATGACCGAAAAGATGAAGGCCGTCACCGGCGGGCTGCAATTGCCGCCCGGCCTGAAACTGCCGTTCTGACGCGATGGCTTCGCATGTCGCGGGTCCGGAAATCGAGCGGCTGGTGCAGCTCCTCGCGCGCCTGCCGGGGTTGGGGCCAAGATCGGCTCGCCGCGCGGCGCTGCATCTGATCAAAAAGCGCGAGGAACTGCTGGGCCCGCTCGGCGAGGCGATGCAAGTCGCGCATCAGCGCATCCTCACCTGCTCCGTCTGCGGCAATATAGACACCATCGACCCTTGCACGATCTGCCAGGACGCGAGACGAGACCCCGGCATATTGCTGATTGTCGAGACGGTCTCGGACCTTTGGGCGCTGGAGCGCGCGCGGCTCATGCCCGCGCGCTATCATGTGCTCGGCGGCGTGCTGTCGCCGCTCGACGGCGTTGGGCCGGACGATCTCAACATCGCCAAGCTGATCGACCGCATCCGCGAGGGCCAAGCGGGCGAGAGAAATGTGCGCGAGGCCATTCTCGCGGTCAACGCCACCGTCGACGGCCAGACCACCGCGCATTACATCGCCGACCTTTTGGCGCCGCTCGGCGTCAAAACGACGCGGCTCGCCCATGGCGTGCCGGTCGGGGGCGAACTCGACTATCTCGACGAAGGCACGCTCGCGGCGGCGCTGGAGCGCAGGACGGCGTTTTAGCTCCCTCGCGTCACTTCGCCGGTTCTGGCTCTGTCTTCGCCACGCCGCCGATGATCTTGTCGATGTCCGCAGTCTTCATTTCGCCGGTGAATTTCACGCCATTGACAAAGAAGGTCGGGGTCGCGTTGACGCCGAATTTTTCGGCGGCGCGGTCACGCACGGCGACGACGGCGCGTTGCAGTTTGGCGTCCTTCAACACTTCCTCGAATTTGGCCTGGCCGATCCCGGCCTGTTTGACGATATTGCCGAGGCCTTCCAGCGGCGTGTCCGTGAAAGCCCAGTTCTTCTGCTGCGCGAAAAGGAGATCGACGGCGGCGTCGCGCTTGTCGTCGAGCGAGCGGGCCAGCATGAAGGCGGCGGTCGCGATCGGGTCGAGCGGGAACTCGCGCAAAATGAATTTCACCTTGCCGGTGTCGATATAGTCCTTCTTCAGGATGGGATAGACATCGTGGTGAAAGGCCGCGCAATGGCCGCAGGTCATGGAGGCGTATTCGACGATTGTCACGGGCGCGTCGGCCTTGCCCTGCACGATGTCGGGCAAGGCGTTAGGGGCCATCAATTCGTCGATCGTCACCTTCGTTGCCGGCGCCTTTTGGGCAAGCGCGGGACAAGCGGCGAGCAGCGCGGGCATGGTGGCGACAAGCACGGCGCGGCGGGATAGCGGGAATTTGAGTGTCGTCATGATCGTTCCATCATTGGGAGGCGCGCGGAACCATAGACTCTCGCCGGAATGTGGCAAATCAATTTTGTGGCGGACATGAAAAAAGCCGGAGCCGCGCGGGGCTCCGGCTTGAACGCCAACTCGCGTCAGCGCGAGTAATATTCGATGACGAGATTGGGCTCCATATGGACCGGATAGGGAACCTCGGTCGCATGGGGCACGCGCGTCAACTTCGCGGTCATCTTGGTGTGATCGACCTCGTAATATTCCGGCACGTCGCGCTCGGCGAGGCCGACCGCCTCTAGCACGGTCACCGCCTGCTTCGAGCTTTCCTTGATCTCGATCACATCGCCCGGCTTGACGAGATAGGACGGGATGTTCACGCGTCGACCGTTAACCCGGATATGGCCGTGGTTGACGAACTGGCGCGCGGCGAACACCGTCGGCACGAATTTGGCGCGATAGACCACCGCGTCGAGACGGCGCTCCAACAGGCCGATCAGATTGTCGCTCGAATCGCCCTTGAGGCGGATGGCCTCGGCGTAATATTTGCGGAACTGCTTTTCCGAAATATTGCCGTAATAGCCCTTGAGCTTCTGTTTGGCCTTCAGCTGGGTGCCGAAGTCGGTCGGCTTGCCCTTGCGGCGCTGGCCGTGCTGACCGGGCCCGTATTCGCGCCGGTTCACCGGGCTCTTCGGGCGGCCCCAGATGTTCTGGCCCATACGGCGGTCGATTTTATATTTGGCTTCTGCGCGCTTGGTCACTTAAGTCCTCTTAACTGTTCGCGGCGCCGGTTCTCCGACGCCCGCGCAAGCGCGCTCAAGAGGCGACCAGACGCGCGCCTGGCTTCCCCGCGGGGAAGCGCGATGCGCCGTCGAACCACGTTTCTCGAAGCCGCTTGCGATAAATCCGCAAGGCTGGAAACGCGCCCTCCTCTGCCAAACGTCACGAAACTTCATGAACTTCGGCCGACAGGCCGCTCACCGATCGAAGCCAGCGCCAAGCTCCTTAATTGCAAGGAGATGGTTTGGGCCACGGGAGCCGCCACGGGTGCTTGCCGGCGCGGGAAGCCCCACGCCGGATGGTTACGCCTACAAAAGCCGGCCGCCGCTGTCAAGCGAAAGCCGAAGCCGCCGCGCCGATTAGAATCCGAAGCCTTGCAGCGGCAGGACGAGCGGACTTTGCGGCTGCGGGTCGAACGCCTGGTGCAGGTTTTCGTCCATGTACCAGCTGCGCTGATAGGTGGAGACGGGATCGCCCCAAACATAGGCCGGCTGTGTCGCATATCGATTGGTCGAACCGACCGGAACCTGCGTTCCGGGATCGAGAAAGCTGCGGCGCTCGACGAGGAGCGGGGGGCGGGAATGCGCGTAAGCCGCGCCATGATGCGCATAGACCGCGCCATGATGGGCGTGGCGCGGCTTCGCCACGGCGTCGGTTGACGCCAGGCCGGCGAGGCAGCTCAGCGCCACGGTGTATTTCAGCAGGGTGCGCATCTTTCAGAGGCTCCTTTCAGGCCGAACTCATACCGGAACAGTAACGGATCGCCGCGCAAAGCGATAGGCTTCGCGCGGCGATCGCTCCAAGCTGGGTTACCGGTTAGTGGGCCTTCTTCGTGTGTTTCGGCGCCGTTGGCTCCGCTTTGACCGCTGGCGGCATCGAATGCGCGTCCAGCCAGCTGTTTTTCTCGGCGTTGGGCGAAAGGGCCGGGCCGGCGCCGCCGCAACCCTTGCCGCGCTCTTGTTCCGCGGCCTGGAAGAACTGATCGAAAGCCGCGTTCTCGCCATTCGAAACGTAGTCCAATCGATCCAAAATGCAGCCGAGCGCCCGCCGGTCTAGCGGTTTCGCGGGCGCGCCGCACGCCATGCCGGCGATCTCCACCGAACGCTTGCCGCCGATCAGCCGCAGCGCGAGGCAGGCGCGCTCGGTCGGCGCGCTTTCGCCGCCGGCCTTTTGCGACAGGCGGATATCGGCCGTTTCGAAGGAGCCGAAACGCGAGGCGAGCGGCGATGGTTGGCTGATCTTGACGACGGCGAGGCCGGCCTGAGCCGCGTGTCGCGTCAAATCCAGAAAAAAGTCGGGATTGCCGCGCTTGTCGGCGGGCGTCTCGCGAATATCGAGGCGCAGATAAGATCCGCCGGATATGAATTCCCCGAGCGTTAGACTGTCTTCCCGCGCGTCCCCGTCTTCAAGCCGGCGGCTCGCGAAGGTCTTCTTCTCCTTGGCGAATTCGGGCGCCGTCAGATCGAAGGCGGCGTTTTGCTTCGCGACGGGGGCTGGGCCGCTTGCTCGCGCGATCTCGCCGGAATCGCCTCGAGCGCCGTTATCGACGCTCGCCTCTATTGTCGGCTGCGGTTTGATAAAGATAGCCGCGGCGCCAAGCACCGTAATGGCGACAACGCCGATCATCGCGGCGGCGAGATTGCCGGTGGGGCGCGCGTAAAGCGGTTTCGCGCCGGGGCGAACCGCGTAATCTCGTTCGAATCCGCTGACACTCATGACGCCACTCCAAAATAAGCGCTCTCGCCAGTAGGCGTTAACCGCAATCGTTATTGCACCGAATTTTCCAAAACAAAGTTACCGCCCGGCAACCACTTGGGCGCATAGTAAAAAAAGCGTATACGCTGATTTTCTTGTGTTTCGACGCGAAAAACCCGCGCGAGGCGTTCGCGCGGGCTTCTCTTGTTGTCGTGATCCATTAACGGACCGAGCGGCGGGAGGCTTATTCCTCGCCCTTGGCTTTCTTTTTCGGCGCTTCCCCTTCGCGCGCCTTCAAGGCGGCGCCGAGAATGTCGCCGAGCGAAGCGCCCGAATCGGCGGAGCCATATTGCGCGATGGCCTCCTTCTCCTCGGCCATCTCCAGCGCCTTGATCGACACCGCGATCTTGCGCGCCTTGCGGTCGAACAGCGTCACGCGCACATCGACCTTCTCGCCGACGGCGAAACGCTCGGGACGCTGATCGGCGCGGTCGCGCGCCAGCTCCGCGCGCTTGATGAAGGTCGAAAGATCGGTGCCGACGATCTTCACGTCGATGCCGCCTTCCTTGACCTCGGTCACTTCGGAGGTGACGACGGCGCCCTTCTTGAGGTCCACCGCGCCGCCTTCTTCGGCGCCGGCCGAAGCGAACGGATCGCCCGCGAGCTGCTTCACGCCGAGCGAGATGCGCTCCTTCTCGATGTCGACATCGAGAACCTGCGCCTTGATCACGTCGCCCTTCTTGAACTCTTCGATCACCTGTTCGCCGGGACGATTCCAGTCGAGGTCGGAGAGATGCACCATGCCGTCCACGTCGCCGTCGAGACCGATGAACAGACCGAATTCGGTCTTGTTCTTGACCTCGCCTTCGACGGTCGAGCCCACAGGATGCTTCTCGGCGAAGGCTTCCCAGGGGTTTTGCAGGCATTGCTTGAGGCCCAGCGAAATGCGGCGCTTGACCGGATCGACTTCGAGCACCTGCACGTCGACTTCCTGGCTGGTCGAAACGATCTTGCCGGGATGGACGTTCTTCTTGGTCCAGGACATTTCGGAGACGTGAACCAGCCCCTCTATGCCGGGCTCCAGTTCGACGAAGGCGCCGTAGTCGGTGATGTTGGTCACGCGGCCGTGGAACTTGGCGCCGATCGGATATTTGGCTTCGATGCCCTGCCACGGATCCTCGAGCAGTTGCTTCATGCCAAGCGAGATGCGATGCGTTTCGTGGTTGATCTTGATGATCTTCACGCGCACGGTCTGGCCGATCGTCAACACCTCGGAGGGGTGGTTGACGCGCCGCCAGGCGATATCGGTGACGTGCAGCAGGCCGTCGATGCCGCCGAGGTCAACGAAGGCGCCGTAATCGGTGATGTTCTTGACGACGCCGTCGATCACCTGACCCTCTTCGAGGTTGGCGACGATCTCGTGGCGCTGTTCGGCGCGGCTCTCCTCGAGCACGGTGCGGCGCGACACGACGATATTGCCGCGGCGCCGGTCCATCTTCAGAATATGGAAGGGCTGCGGCACGTTCATCAGCGGCGCGGCGTCGCGGATCGGCCGGATGTCGACCTGGCTGCGCGGCAGGAACGCCACGGCGCTATCGAGATCGACGGTGAACCCGCCCTTGACCTGATTGAAGATGACGCCATCGACCTTCTCATTGTTTTCGAAGGCTTTTTCGAGCTTGACCCAGCTCTCCTCGCGGCGCGCCTTGTCGCGCGAGATGACGGCTTCGCCGAGCGCGTTTTCGATGCGCTCCAAATAGACCTCGACCTCGTCGCCGACGACCGGAGCCGGGTCGCGGCCAAAGCCGGTGAATTCCTTGAGCGGCACGCGGCCTTCGGTCTTGAGGCCGATGTCGATGACGGCCACGTCTTTTTCGATCGCGACGACGCGGCCCTTGATGACGGAGCCTTCGAAAGCGTCGGAGCCGCCGTAGCTCTCATCTAGCAGAGCGGCGAAATCGTCGCGCGTCGGCGCGCGCTGTGTGTTTGCGGATGCCATTGTTTCTCCTGGGGGGCCCCATTTAAGGAGCGGCGCCGGCGGGGTTGGCGTTAAAGGGATCTCCCGGCTCTCGGACGTTTCTCGACCGCGCCGCGTCAAAGCGACTGGCGTGTGGAGAAACGAAAGTTCAAACGAACTGGCCGGCGCGGCCCGAGGGTCGAAAGACTAAGGCGATGGTCTAAACCCGTCGAAGCGAAAAACGCCCTTGGGGTCTCCCGCGTCATATGGGATTGAACGCGGCCCGTCTCAATATCAGGCGTCACGCCATTTCGCAACCGGAGCCTTAGGCCGTGGAGGCATGTCTATGCGGCCGTCGCGACGATCACGCTCGCGACCACGGGCAAGCGCGTGCGTAGCCGCTTTGAGCGCGAAAACCCCGCGGCTCGCAGCAGCGCGTCGATCTCCTCGAAGCTTCGCGGCTCGCCGCGACCCATCGCCAGCGTATAAAAGCCGTAGTAGGCGTCCAGCGGCTCCACTCCCTTTTCGCCGGAAATCGCCTCGATGATCAGCAGCGTCCCGCCTTGCGGCAAGGCGCGCCGCGCATTGCGCAGCAAGGCGAGGGCGCTCACGTCGTCGTGATCGTGAACGATGCGCACCAGCGATATGACATCCGCCCCCGGGGGCAGTTCATCCTTGAGGAAATCCCCGCCGAAAATCCGCGCGCGGCCCATCAGCCCGGCGGATTCCAGCCGCGCGCGGGCGCGCTCCGCGACCGCCGGCAAATCGAACAGTTCAAGCTCCAACGCGGGCGCCTTCAAAGCCGCCTCCGCTAGGAAAACGCCTTCGCCGCCGCCGACGTCGAGCAGCCGCCGATGCTTCTCGATCGGGTAGACGGCGAGCGCCTCGCGCGCCACCATCGGCTGCGAGGCCGCCATCAGCGCGCTATAGGGGCCGACTTCCCCCGCGCTCAGAGTGCTTGGCCGCTCCGCCGCCGAATAGGGCCAGTAGCGCGCGAGCGCCGTCTCTTTTCCGCCGCGCAGCAGCGCCACGGGGTCGCGCAGATCGGCGTAGAGCATGGGTTGATGTTCGATCAGCGCCAACGCTTCGGGACTTCCCAGCAGCGCCGATCCGAGACGGCCGAGCCCATAACGGCCTTTTCCGCGCCGCTGCGTCAGCCCGAGCGAGGACGCCGCGTCGAGCAGCCGCCGCGCCGCGTTCTCGGACAGCGCCGTTTTGGCGGCGAGTTCGTTCGTCGTCAGCGGCCCGTCCTTGAGCAGATCGAACAAACGCAATTGCACGCAGGCGAACAGAACCTGCGAATAGACGAAGCCGGCGCAAAGATCGAGCATCGCCCGGCTGCTCCGCCGCGCGATCCAGCGCGTCAGCGGATTGCCGAGGCTCCAGCGCTGGAAGCGCGGATCGGCGATCAGCCGGTCGCGCCAACCGCGCAACCGATCGGGTAGCGAGAGAGGTGGTTGCTTGACGGGCATTTCACGAATTGTTCCGCATTCGCGCGCCCGTCATCGGCCGCGCCGAGCCCGGGCGCGAATGAAACGCCGCCTGCTACCATGAATCGCCGCGACTCGCGCGCCCTTTTTCGTTTCCTTTCCGCCCGCGGGGCTCGAGGGACGGGACGCGCCCGCGCTTAGAGCGCTTTCCGACTGGACGGAATTGTCCGGTCGATAAGAAATCGCTCAAAATCAAAATGCTGGAGCAAGCTCTTATCAAAAAAGTCTATCAACTTTTTCGGAGCTTGCTCTAGAGTCCAAGCCGCTTCAACCCTTCCTCGTAGCTGATGACCTCATAGGCTTGGTCGTATTTTTCCGCGCCGTCGACAATCACGTCGATCTTCTCGGCGGTGTCGTATTTCTTCATTTTCGTCTTGTCGAGATAGAGAAAGTCGATCAATTCATTATAGACGGACGTATCGTCGATCGGCAGCACATAGAGCGACACGTCATTGAAGCCGATCTGATAGCGCGAGGCGCGGTCGAGATCGCCGACGTAGATGAAATATTTTCCCTCGGGCCCGGCGCTGTCGCCGAGTATTTCGACCAGCGCGGGAAGCTGCTTGAAGGATTGGAGCGATCCGGCGAGAAAGGACAACGTAGCCTCCCCGTCCCGGGCCGCGGCGAAGGCCGCCGCGAGATTGACCGGCGGGTCGAGCGAAACGGCGATTTCGCCGCGAAATCCGAAACGCCCCGCTCGATTTGTCGGAGCCTTGTGGGCAGGCTTCAAGAGCCTGCCTTCGGATTCGAGGCGGCCGAAGGCGGTAGATTCGATGGCGGTCATTGTAAACTTTCCGGTTTCCGCCAATTCCCAAGACATCTTGGGACTTTGCCGGTCGAAGGGTTTGAGTGGCTTCGAAATCGTCGGCGGGAGAAGTCGGCGACGCGCTTATGCGTGAACGCGCGCGCCCTTCGCCGCGCCTTTGCGGCCTGAGGCGGGGCTCCCGCCCTCGAGCAGCATTTATCGCGCCACGCCGCTTTCACCCGTTAAAACCGCGCGAAAGAAGCTTTCCCGACAGGATCGCGGGCGGCTTTGGCCCAAAACGGACATTGCCGCGGTCGAAGACAATCTCGCGCCGCCATGCTACCGAGCGGCGATGCCTGATCTTCCCGGGAACGCGCGCGCGCTGCTCAAATCCGTGTTCGGCTACGATGATTTCCGGCCCGGCCAGGCCGAGATCATCGCCGCCGTGCTGGCGGGCGAGCCGGTGCTGGCCGTCATGCCGACCGGCAGCGGCAAATCCATGTGCTACCAATTGCCCGCTGTTCTCGACGGGCGTCTCACCGTAGTCGTTTCGCCGCTGATCGCGCTGATGCGAGACCAGGTGCAACAGATGCGGCTGCTGGGCGTGGCGGCGACGTCGCTGAATTCGCAAAACGACGCCGCCGAGAACCTTCTGGCGCGGCGCGCCTTGCGCGCGGGCGAATTGCGCTTGTTGTTCGTATCTCCGGAACGGTTGTTGATGGACGGGCTGATCGACGAGCTGCGCGGCGCTCGCCTCGCCCGTCTCGCCATCGACGAAGCGCATTGCATTTCCGAATGGGGTCACGATTTTCGCCCGGAGTATCGTGAACTCGGCCGCGCCGCGCGATTGCTCGGCGGCGCGCAGGTGATCGCCTTCACCGCCACGGCGGACAAGGCGACCCGCGCCGACATAGCGCGCCGGCTTTTCGACACGGAGCCCCGGGTCTTCCTGCACAGCTTCGACCGGCCAAACATCGAGTTGAATTTCGCGGTGAAGGAACAGCCGCGCAAGCAATTGTCGCGATTTCTGGCGCGACACAAAGGCGACAGCGGCATCGTCTACTGCGGCTCGCGCAAGGCGACCGAGCAACTCGCGGCGTTTTTCGTTTCGGAGGGCCACGACGCCATCGCCTATCACGCCGGCCTCGACCCCGCGGTCCGCGCGCGCAATCAGGATCGGTTCTTGCGCGAGGACGGCGTCGTCGCCGCGGCGACCATCGCGTTCGGAATGGGCGTCAACAAACCGGATGTGCGCTTTGTGGCGCACGCCGACATGCCGTCGTCGGTCGAGTCCTATTACCAGGAAATCGGCCGCGCCGGGCGCGACGGCCTGCCGGCCGACACCTTAACGCTGTATGGTCTGGACGACATGGCCTTCCGCCGCCGCCAGATCGACCAGAAGGACCTGCCGGAAGAGCGGCGCCGCGTCGAACATGCGCGCTTTTCGGCGCTGGCGACGCTCTGCGAGTCGCCGCGCTGCCGGCGCCAGACGCTGCTCGCCTATTTCGACGAGGAAAGCCCGCCTTGCGGGCGTTGCGACGTTTGCCTCGGCAAGGTCGCGGTGCGCGACGGAACGGTAGAGGCGCAGAAGGTTTTGTCGGCGGCGGCGCGCACCGGCCAGCGCTTTGGCGCCGCCTATCTCGCTGACATTTTGACGGGCTCGGCCTCTGACGCGATCCGTCGCAACGGACATGATTCCATCAAGACCTTTGGCGCCGGGAAAGAGCATTCCAAAACAGTGTGGAGCTCGATCATTCGCCAGCTTTTCGCCGCTGGCGCGCTGCAAAGCGCGAGCGCGGAGCACGGCGGCTTCGCGCTGACGCCAAAGGGCGAGGAAATTCTCTTTGGTCGCGAAAAAGTCGCGCTGCGCGACGATCCCGTGAAGCCCTCCGAGGCCAGGGTCGCGCGCGGCGCGCCGGCGGCGCTCGAAGCGGCGGAGGACGGCCTGCTGGCCGCGCTAAAACGCAAGCGGCGCGACCTCGCCCGGGCGGAAAACGTGCCGGCCTTCATGATCTTCGCCGATCGCACGCTGATCGACATGGCGCAAAAGCGCCCGGCGACGCTGGAGGACCTGCGCCGTGTTCATGGCGTCGGCGAGCGCAAGATCGCCCGTTATGGCGAGGCGTTTCTGGAGGCATTTGAGGAGGCGCTGCGGTAAGGTGACGGCGGCGTCACAAAACTTCAACATCGCCCCGCGTCATGGCGTAGAATGGGCCAAAGCGAATCAAGGGCCGGCGCGGCCCGCCAACAGGCTCGATAAATGACCGATATAGACAATAATAACAATGAAATAGAAGAATATGGCGCCGGCTCCATCAAGGTATTGCGCGGTCTCGACGCGGTGCGCAAGCGCCCGGGCATGTATATCGGCGACACCGACGACGGCACCGGCCTGCACCATATGGTCTATGAGGTCGTCGACAACGCCATCGACGAGGCGCTGGCCGGCCATGCGACGCTGGTGACCGCTACACTGAACGCCGACGGCTCCTGCACCGTCACCGACAATGGCCGCGGCATCCCCACCGGCATCCATGACGAGGAGGGCGTTTCGGCGGCGCAGGTCATCATGACGCAGTTGCACGCCGGCGGAAAGTTCGACCAAAATTCGTACAAGGTTTCCGGCGGCCTGCACGGCGTCGGCGTCTCCGTCGTCAACGCGCTGTCGGTCTGGCTGAAGCTGCGCATCTGGCGCGACAGCAAAGAGCATTACATGGAGTTCGCCAATGGCGACGCGGTGAGCCCGCTCGTCGTCGTCGGACCCGCGCCGATCGAAAACGGCAAGCCCAAGCGCGGCACGGAAGTCACCTTCTTGCCGTCCACGGCCACCTTCACCATGGTCGAGTTCGATTACGCGACGATCGAGCATCGCCTTCGCGAACTGGCCTTCCTCAATTCCGGCGTGCATATCGTGCTGACGGACGCGCGCCACGCGGAAATCAAGCAGGACGATCTCTATTACGAGGGCGGGCTCGAAGCCTTCGTGCGCTTTCTCGACCGCGCCAAGACTCCATTGCTGTCGGCGCCGATCATGGTCAACGGCAAGCGAGACCAGATCGCGGTCGAAGTGGCGCTGTGGTGGAACGACAGCTATCACGAGAACGTGCTGGTCTTCACCAACAATATTCCGCAACGCGACGGCGGCACGCATCTCGCCGGCTTTCGCGCGGCGCTGACCCGCCAGATCACTGGCTACGCGGAAAGCTCCGGCCTCGCCAAGCGGGAAAAGGTCGACCTCACCGGCGACGATTGCCGCGAGGGCCTCACCTGCGTCGTTTCGGTGAAGGTGCCCGATCCGAAGTTCTCATCGCAGACGAAGGACAAGCTCGTCTCGTCGGAAGTGCGTCCGGCGGTCGAGAGCATCGTCAACGAAGCGCTGGGACAATGGCTGGAGGAGCATCCCGCCGACGCCAAGACCGTCGTCTCCAAGGTGATCGAGGCGGCGGCGGCGCGCGAGGCGGCGCGCAAGGCGCGCGATCTCACGCGGCGCAAGGGCGCGCTCGACGTGGCCAATCTGCCGGGCAAGCTCGCCGATTGCCAGGAGCGCGATCCGGCCAAATCGGAATTGTTCATCGTCGAGGGCGATTCCGCCGGCGGCACGGCCAAGCAGGGCCGCAACCGCGAGTTCCAGGCGGTGCTGCCCTTGCGCGGCAAGATCCTCAATGTCGAACGCGCGCGTTTCGACAAAATGCTGGCCTCCGAACAGATCGGCACGCTGATCACCGCGCTCGGCGCCGGCATCGGCCGCGACGAGTTCAACATCGAGAAACTGCGCTATCACAAGATCATCATCATGACCGACGCCGACGTGGACGGCGCGCATATCAGAACGCTGATCCTGACCTTCTTCTATCGGCAGATGCCCGAGCTGATCGAGCGTGGCCATGTCTTCATCGCGCAGGCGCCGCTCTACAAAGTGACGAAGGGCAAATCGACGCAATATCTCAAGGACGAGCGCGCGCTGGAGGATTATCTGATCGACGCGCTGCTCGACGGCGCGGTGCTGCGGAGCGCTTCGGGAGAGGATCGCGCCGGGGGCGACCTGCGCCGCCTGCTCGAGGACGCGCGCGGCTTCCGCCATGTCCTGCTCAGCCTGCACTCGCGCTATGACAACAGGGTTGTCGAACAGGCGGCGATCGCTGGCGCCTTGCAGCCTTTGCCCGCCGACGCGGAAGAAGCGCAAAAGCTCGCCGACGAAGTGGCCCGGCGGCTCGACGCCGTCGCCGAGGAGACGGAGCGCGGCTGGCGCGGCGCGCCGCGCGAAAACGGCTACATCTTCCGCCGCACGCTGCGCGGCGTGGAGCATGTGGCGATGCTCGACGCCGCGCTGCTAGCCTCCAGCGAAGCCCGCAAATTGACCGAGCGCGCGCATGACCTGCGCGAGATCTTCGCCGGCCAGGCGTTCCTGCTGCGGCGGGGAGACGAAGCGGCGGTGGCGGGTCCGACCGCGCTCTACGAAGCTATGAACAGCCAGGGCCGCAAGGGCCTGACGATCCAACGCTACAAAGGCCTCGGCGAGATGAACGCCGAACAGCTTTGGGAGACGACGCTCGACCGCGAGGCGCGCTCGCTGTTGCAGGTGCGAGTCAAGGAGGCCGCCGAGGCCGACGATATTTTCGTCAAGCTGATGGGCGACGTCGTGGAGCCCCGCCGCGAGTTCATTCAGGAGAACGCGCTGAGCGTCGCGAATTTGGATGTGTGACGCTACGTTAATTCAATGATGATGCCCGTGCCCGCTGCCCATTGAACCCGCTCCGGACGACATCGCGTCGGTCGCTCCGCCTTTCTCTGGCGCATCGGCGCCGTCAGTCCCAACCTCGTGCGCGACGGTGCCCGGAGGGTGCCGGTACTGACCGGGATCGCGGTAGTCATTGGCCGCGAGATCTTCCCTCACCTTGATCAGCGCGAACATGCCGCCCATCTCTGCGGGACCGAACTGACCCTCGCCCGACATCATCGGCAGCGTGTTGGCGGGACCGGGCATCGCCATTCCCCCCATGTCGGCCATTCCGGCGTCGCCCATCGGCATATATCCCGGCGCGAGCTTGCCGATCGCCTTGACGAGATCGCGTTTCTGGCTGGCGCCGATGAAATTGCGGTTGGCGTGACCCATCGCGTTCATCGTGTGATGTGACTTGTGGCAATGGATCGGCCAATCGCCGGGGTTGTCGGCGACGAATTCAAGCGCGCGAATGACGCCCACGGGCACGTCGGTGGTCGCCTCTGGCCAACGCGCGGCTTCGGGTATCCAGCCGCCGTCCGTTCCGGTCACCGAGAAATGATGGCCATGCATGTGGATCGGATGATTGGTCATCGACAGATTGGCGATGCGCAGCCGAACGCGGTCGCCGCGCCGCGCCGGCATGGCGTCGATGCCGGGAAAGACGCGGCTGTTCCATGTCCAGATGTTGAAGTCGGTCATTTCGGCGACTTGAGGGAGAGAGGCGCCGGGGTCGATGCGAAAGGCGCTCATCAGGAAGACGAAGTCGCGGTCGACGCGCATGAATTTTTGGTCGCGCTGATGCACGACGAACATGCCCATCATGCCCATGGCCATCTGCGTCATTTCGTCGGAATGCGGATGATACATGAAGCTTCCGCTTTCCTTCGTCTCGAACTCATAGACGAAGGTCTTGTTCGGCGGAATGTGCGGCTGCGTGACGCCGCCGACGCCGTCCATGCCGGCGGGCAGCAGGATTCCATGCCAATGGACGGCCGTATGTTCGGGCAATTTGTTGGTGACGAAGATGCGGACTTTGTCGCCTTCCACGGTCTCGATCGTCGGACCGGGCGACGTTCCGTTATAACCCCAAAGATGCGCCGTCATGCCCGGCGCGATTTCGCGCGTGACGGGCTCGGCGACGAGATGGAACTCCTTCCAGCCGTTGTTCATGCGCCACGGCAGCGACCAGCCGTTCAGCGTCACGACGGGCTGGTACGCCGGGCCGCTCGACGGGAACAATGGCGGCTGTGTCGAGGCGCTCGTCATGCGCGGCGCCTCGGGAATGGCCGCGGCCTGAACGCGTCCGCTCACCGAGGCGACGCTCGCGAAAGCCGCGATTGATTTGATCACGCTTCGTCTCGACATCATGGTCGTTCGGCTCCGGTTTCGGCGATCGACGGGGATGGAGGCCTGTCGCCCCTTGAGCGCGCCACGCCTCCTCCCGCTACGGCGGCGCGCAGATCGACGTCGGCGAGCCAGAAATCCTGCTTGGCCTCGACCGCGGCGCCCGTCGCGAGGACGCGGCGCCGCGCATCCTCGAGCAGGGCGAACACGTCGACGATCATGGTGTTGTAGCGCCGCAGGGTTTCGTCGCTGATGACGGCGTGCAACGGCATGATTTCGCGCTGATGTTGGCGGGCGATCTCATATGTCGCGCGATAGGCGAGATAGGCTTCGCGCGCCTCCGATCGAACCTCGACGGCCTTCTGGGCCAGAAGATTGACAGCCTCCAGCCAGCGCTGCTCGGATTCGCGGACGCGCGTTTCGCCAAGATCGAAGATCGGGATTTCGATCGCCCCGCCGGCGCCGGCGGTGTTGAACGTGACCCTGTCGCCATTGACGTTTTCCCGCGTGATTAAACCTAGGCCCGATAGCTGGAAAAGATCGACATACCGCGTCGACTCCGCGAGTCCGAGGGACTTGGCGAGCGCATCGAGTTTCTTTCGCGCGATTTGGAGATCGATGCGGCGTTCAACCGCCTCCTGTTCGACCTTTGGCGCGTCGCGAATATGCGCCGGCGGAGTTGGCAGCGCGTCCGGCAGCACGAATGAAAGATCGGCTCCCCAAAGGCCCAGGGCGCGGACAAGCCGCTCACGTTCGCTTGACGCCTTTTGGCGGGCGCTCGCGAGCTTGGCGGCGATTTCGGCATGGAAAAGCTGGTCGCGGGCCTGATCGAGCTTGGGCATCGCCCCGGTTTCGCCGAGTTGCCGGGAGAGTTTCGCCGCGGTCGCCGCCGCCGCTTCGGCCTGTTCCATGACACGGACCAGTTCGCGCGCGCCGACGGCCCGGTAGTACGCCCTGCGCGCCTCCATCGCGACGCTCAAAGTCGCCTCGGCGGCCTCCAGTCGCGCCGCCTCGAAGCGGTCGGCGGCGATGTCGGCGCGCGCCGGCAAGGTCGCCAAGGCGAGGATGTCGGCGGCGATGGCGCCCTCGATTTCCGACGACAGCGGGCCCGCGACCCGCCCCAGGGAAAAATTGGGATTGGGCGGAAGGCTCTCCCGCACCATGATCGCTTCCGCTATCCCCAGCCGGTTGTATGCGGCTTGCAGTCCGCGATTTCGAGCGCAAGGCGACCTCGACCGCGCCATTGGCGTTCAGCGGCCGCTTCAGCAAACGCCCGACGCGTTCCTTCGCGGCCGCCGCATCCTCGGGCGTGCGAATCGCCGCGGCGTCCTGTCCCAGTTCGCGTCTCGCCACATCGGCGGCGACATCGACGCCGCCGTCCGGCGAGAAGGAGGCGCAGGCCGACAGAAGCGCGGCGACAAGGGCCGCGGCGAGCGGACGCGTCGCGCGAGACGCGCGTCCGCTCCCGCGCGGAGGCGGCAACGTCATCGCGCCGACTCCGACGCGCTCGTTCTCGCCCAGGGCGCCGGGTCGCTCGCTGGCGAGAAAGCTCATGGTTCGAAGCCTCGTCGCGGGAGCTGGCCGCGGCGCGTCGGCGGGATCGGCGCCCGCGAAGGCAGCCGCCGGGCGACCCGCGCGACCCAGCCGCGACCTCGTGAAAAAGGTCGCGCGAGCTTGATGTTGCGAAGACATGAAATCCCTCGTCGCATGGAATGATCTTATGCGCGCGGCGATGTCGCCAGCGCGCGGGGACTCATTACGCGAGAGGTAATCTTGGCGGCCGGACGAGCCGTTCGGGCGAGTGGCCGTCGGGGTCGCGAGGCAGCGCTCCGAATGGGACGGAAACTCCCGACATCCGCGCCAATACTGGAGCGGCGTCCGGAGACAGGCCAGTGGAACAGGAGAACTGGCAGCCGGGATCGGCGTGACTTTTGGCCTTTCCCTCACCGTCAAGGTCCGCTTTCGCCATGCCGCCCATCGGGGCCACGTCGTCATGGAAGTGATGGCCGCTCGAGCCATCGGCGCCCGCTTGGACGATGTCGTGACAGGAGTGCGAAGAACAATAAATCGTTGAAGCCGTAGCTGGAAGCTGAAGCGCGCAAAATGCGTAGAGCGCGATCGTGACGATCGCGCCCATAAGACGCATCTTGTGAACGAGCCAAGCGGTCATTGAGGACAAATGTTCCAATCCGCGCGCGAATCCGACGGAGCTTAAGCCAACTTAGATTATTGATCGTGGCGAAACAATGTCCGAGGCGCCCGCCATCCCGGCTCCGCCCGGCCTCGCCGCGCTCGGCTCGCGATGCGTCGGCGTTGCCGAGGACGCTGAAATAAGCGAGAGTCGGGTTCAACAAATCCTTCGTCCGAGCAATGGCGGTTCGTCATGGGTTGGTCCATCACAATTGGCCGTTTCGGCGGAACGGCGGTCCGTGTTCACCTGACCTTCCTGCTGCTTCTGGCCTGGATCGGATTTTCCGCCTATCAGCACGGCGGAGCCATCGCCGCGCGCGACAGCGTGCTGTTCATCGTGGCGATCTTCACTTGCGTCGTGCTGCATGAATTCGGCCATATCCTCGTGGCGCGGCGGTTCGGCATCGTTTCGAAGGAGGTCACGCTGCTCCCGATCGGCGGCGTCGCCGACCTCAATAAAATGCCGGAAAAGCCTTATCAAGAGCTGCTGATCGCGCTCGCGGGCCCCGCCGTGAATTTCGTGATCGCGGCGGCGTTGCTGCTGGGCGTCGGCGCGATCGCGCCGAGCGCGCTAACCCATCTCGACGACCCCGGGATCGGCGCGATCGAGCGGCTCGCGGCCGCCAATCTCTTTCTCGGCCTTTTCAATTTGGTTCCTGCGTTTCCGATGGACGGGGGCAGGGTGCTGCGCGCCGCCCTGGCGATGTGGCTTGGGCAGGAACGCGCGACGCGCATCGCCGCGCTGGTTGGTCAGGCCTTCGCGCTGGTGCTTGGTTTCCTCGGCCTGTTTGGCAATCCCATGCTGCTGTTCATCGCCTTTTTTGTCTTTTTCGCCGCGACGGGAGAGGCGCAAATGACCTTTGTGTCGCAGGCGACGCGCGGCATTAAGGTCGCCGACGCCATGGAAACGCGGATGGCGACGATCGGCCACGAGGCCACCATCGGCGAAGCGGCCGACATTCTACTCGCCACATCGCAGGAAAGCTTTCCGTTCGTCGACGATTCCGGAGTGTTTTTGGGCGTGATGTCCCGCTCCGATATTGTGGAGGCGATCAAGGCCGGCGAAGCGGGCGCGCGCGTCGCGCCCTTCGCCCATGGCGCCATCGCGACGATCGATCCAACTGAAACGCTCGACAAGGCGATGGAGAAGCTGGGCGAAGCCTCGGCGGTTGGCGTCGTCGGCGCGGATGGCGTCTTCAAGGGTCTCATCACGCCGCAATCGCTCGCGGAAGTGATGCTGATCAAAGCCGCGCGGCCGGATTGGCGGTTTTCCCGGCGCGGAACCTAGTGGCCAAAATCCAACGCTTGGCGCCAGCGGGGCAGGGCCAGCCAAACCTTTCTTCGAGGCGCTGAACTAACTTGCGACATCCAATCGGCGGCGCGATTCATGCCAGAGTTCAGGGCGGCGTTGATCTAACGCGGCTCGCGTGGACAACCGTTCGCCGCCGGCTTGCCGGCGAAGCGTTCCTTGACCCAAGGCAGAAAGAGCAGCTCCGCGGCTCCCGGCGTTGAGAAATGCGTCTGCTCTCCCGGGAGTTGGACCCGTTCGACATTGCCGCCCAGCTTGCACATCTGGCCCTGATACAGCTTCCCCATCACCGGTGGCACCACCGTGTCCTTGGCGCCCCAGTAGATCACGACAGGCGCCACCGGCTTCACCGGCGCGACGCTGCCTTGAACCAGCGCCTGAATCCAAGCCATGGTGTTTTTCGGCTTCGGGTTCAGCAATGTTTTGTATTCCGAAGCGTAGGCGTAGTTGAAAGTGTCGGCCGCCGAGTGCATGCACTTGTTCGAGAACACCTTGTCCACGACTTTCGCGCCTTCATCCGTGAAAACGTCGTTCAGACCGAGGCCGGGAAAGGCCGCCTGGGTTCCCCAAATATTCATGGCGAAATGGGTGAAATTGAACACGTTGTCGGAAAAGCTGGCCGTCAGTTCACGCATCGCCTTATCCGAAGCCGCCTGGTTTGTGGCCTTTCCGGCGGCCAATACGCCAGTGTCGAACGGCGCCAGGGCGACAAATCCCACTAATTCAATGTTGTCCGACGCCGTGCCTTGCCGGGCGATATAATCCGGCATGCTCGCGGCGGCGATGGTCGCGCCTCCCCCTTGCGACCAACCATAGACGATCGCCTTCTTGCCGCCGCCGCTGGCCTTCATGGAGCTAGCGGCGCGAATCGAGTCGATTACGTCTCGCGCTTGCGTAGCCGCGACGGCGTATTGATGCCTACCCCCGCCTCCCAGGCCCTGATAGTCGGAGCCAACGACCACGTATCCTGCATTGATGAAAGCCTCGAGGCTCGGCAGACCGTAATCGGTCCATGAATCGCCATTCATGAGGAAGTACTCGTTGAGCCCCTTCGCGGGGTCCACGACTTGCGACGGCCCGCAGTTCTGCGCGGCTCCGGTCGTGCCATGCGCCCAAGCCATGATGGGTCGACCACCAACCGGCGGAGCTCCCACGGGAGCCACGACCAGTCCGGTGGCGAGTGTCTTCCGCCCCGCGACGTCGGAGGAAATATAGGCGATGCGCCAGGACTGGGCTCCCGCGACAGGGGTCGCTACAGCCTCCTGGCTAACGATCTGTCCCAATTCTCCTTCCGGCTTGATCTTGCTGGCGGCCGCGTAAAACGCCGGGGTCGACGGCTCCGCCTGTGCAAGGCCTCCAGCCAGCCCGATCGAACAGCAGACCGTGATGGCAAAAATTGCGTTTTTTTTCATCGTTCCGCCCGTATCGCGTTTTGCTGATTAGATGGGAAAAGTATTGGTGACGAGATGGCCTGTCTGTCATCAGTGAGGCTCCCTCAATGGCAGACTGATGCGGACCGCGTAGCAAAGCTCGCTGTCCAGCGATTGCTTGTCAATGGGAGGAGGCGACGCCGCGCGTTTTCGGTTCTTTTTTAGCAAGAAAAAGGGCGTGATTAATAAAATGTATATTTCGCAATTGGATAAACGAAATTCGCGGATGTGAGGCAAATAGGGAGCCAGCGCGGGCGACGGAGTTGGGAGGGGTAGCGCGGCGGCCCATGCGGTCTTCCGAGGCGCGAAGACCTGAGCAGCCGACGGCCGTTCACCCAATAATCCATGCGGATGGACGGTGGCGTAATGCCGCCGCCAGCAGCGCCCCGCCGCCGGCACGCTTTTTCCTATGGCTTTCATTAAGCGAAGGCGTTGTCTCAAATCGAGACGGCGGAGCCGTCTTAGTCCAGGTCGCGTCGTTTGAATGGGCCGCGGCGCATCTGGGTCGAGCATGGAATTTTGATGGAGGACACTTTGATCGGCATGACGCCCGTCGCTTTCGGAGACTGTTTTGGATGGCTGCACCAAGCGGCCGGCGTGGGTCGCGGCGTCGTGCTCTGCGCGGCTTCGGGCTATGAGGCGCTCGGAACCCACCAGAGTTGGCGCGTGCTCGCGGATCGTCTCGCCGCCGGAGGGGCGCCGACGCTCCGTTTCGACTATCCCGGCTGCGGCGATTCGCTTGGCGACGGCGGCGGCCCCGGCGCGACCGAAGCCGCGATCTGGTCTATTCGGCAAGCGGTGGAATTCCTGCGCGAACAAACCGGCGTGAGCGAAGTCGCGCTGATCGGGCTGAGGCTTGGAGCAGCCTTCGCGCTGGAGGCGGCGCTCGCGGACAACGCCGTCGACAGCCTCGCGCTTGTTACGCCGGTCCTTCGCGGAAAGTCGTTCCTGCTCGAGCAAAGGGCGCTGGCGAAGGTCATCGCCGCGCGGGGCGGCGCCAACACGGTCGAGGAGTTCAGCGCCGACCGCATTTCGATCGAAGGCTTCGACTTCGACCGCGACGCCATCGACGCGATCATGAATATCGATCTCCAATCGGTCGCGCGGCCGCCCGCGCGGCGGATTCTGATCGTCGGCGAGCCCGGCTCCGGTCGCTACGACGCATTGGCGGAAAAGCTGAAATCGCTTGGCTGCTCGGTCGCGTGTTCGCAATTGTCCGAGGTGGGCGCGTGGCGCCCGTCGACCATTCCAGCGCCCGCTCCGCTCCAGGATATCCAATCCATCGTCGACTGGGCGCGAGAGGGAGCCAGGGAAGGAGAAGCCCGCGCGATCGTCGCCACGCGTGGGATCGAAACGGAGCGCTTCGTGGAGTCCGTTCTGCGCTTTGGGGAGGCGGGGCGCCTCGTTGGCGTCCTTTGTCGCCCGAGGATAGAGACAAAAGAGCGCGGACGCTCGGCCATGATATTGCTGAACACGGGCGCCAATCATCACATCGGATCCGGACGCACCATGGTCGAACATGCCCGCTTTCTCGCGGGCGAGGGTCATGCGACCTTGCGGATGGATTGCCTGGGCATCGGCGATTCGGATTGGCTGCCGGAAGGGCCGCTCGCCGTCATTCATCACGAAGAACGCGCCGCGGATGTTTCACGGGCCATCGACGCGTTGGAGGCCCTGGGGTTCGACGACATTAGCGCGGCCGGCGTCTGCAGCGGCGCGTTTCTGGCGTTCCGCGCCGCCTTGAAGGACGTTCGCGTCAAACGGCTTCTGCTCGTCAATCCGCAATTCTGGCTTCCTCTTTCCAGCGAACAACTCGCGGACGCGCGACAGGGCACGTTCGGCTCCACGTCCACCTATCTCGCGAAGGCGCTTAGCGTCGACGCGTGGCGGCGCGTGCTCGAGGGACAGGTGGACCCGGGCGCCTTGCTGTCGATCCTTCGCGAAATTGCCGCGCGAGGCAAAAAGGCGGTGGTCTCGCGATTTTCGAAGTGCTCCGATCCAAGAACAGAGCTCGAAAGCGAATTGTCGGCGCTCGGCGCGCGCGATTGCGAGACTCTTCTCGTTCTCGGCGCCTCGGATTCCGCGCGCGAAATCTTCGCCGACCACATGGGCGTGGCCAATATGGCCAGCCTGCCCAAGGGATTGGAGATAGAGATTATCCAGGGCGCGGATCACGTGTTCGCGACGCGCGAATCGCGACGCGCGTTTGGGCGTCTCATGGCCAGGGTCTTGGGGCGGGACGAACACGATCCCTCCGCGACGAGAAAAGAGTCGCGGCTCCCGTCGAATGGAAGGCGGGATCGCGCGGCGACCATGCCCAGGCGCGAGAGCGTTTCGGAACTCGCCTCGAGACCCATGTGAAGCCCAGCCGCCGGACCGCGCCGCCGCGACCAATAGCCTGCGAGAGTTCACTCGGCCGCGGGCGTCGCGAAAGCCCGTATAACGACCTTCCGGCGGATGCGTTCTTTATGTCCTTAAGTCGATGGCGCTTTTGGTTTTCGCTCTCGGATTACTTTCCTGGAACCGGTTTTTCGAGGCATTTGCGACAAATTTTTCTTGTGAAGGCCACGTCTCATCAACTACAATTCGTTGTCGCCGTCGGAAGCGCGCGTCTAGTGAGCGCGGCGCGGTCCTCTTGAGTTTCACGCCAATTGCGAGTCATTCGCTCATGAAGAATGTGTTTTTCGCCTTGACGACGATTCTTGCGCTGTCCAGCGGCGATTTTTCCGTGCGCGCGCTCGACTCGTCAATGGCGTCAACGCAGTCGGACGCGACAAGAACGGTTGACGCTTCCTCGCAACAGCAGACGTCGCATGGCGATGTCGCCTCCAGGGCTGTCATGCCGGGAAGTGGAAGTGGCGACCGACGAGGGCTACGGCGTGAGCAGCCATGTGACCCGTTGGGAATGCCCCCCGGTCCGTTAAGATCATAAAGGGTTTTCGGCCGAATACGGTCTGCTCGCCTTCTCCTCGCGATCGCGGAGAAGGCGTTTTTCCTTTCGGCCGTCGCGTGGGCGAGAGGCGCGGGACGACGGCTTGCCAGCCTCGCTCTTTGGCGTCAGCTCGCCGCCCGCGCCGGTTTCGCCTCGCGCTGCGCATAGCCGAGGCGAATGTTCAACTCATGCAGCAATGCCTCCGCGGCTTCCGGAATATTGGTGCCGGGCGGGAAAATGGCGCTGGCGCCCGCGTCGTAGAGCGCCTGGAAATCTTGCTTGGGGATCACGCCGCCCACCACCATCATGATGTCGTCGCGGCCCGCTTGCTTCAAGGCGTCGCGCAATTCGGGCGTCAGCGTGAGGTGACCCGCCGTCATCGTCGAGACGCCGACGACGTGGACGTTCTCCTCGGCCGCCTTTTTCGCGACTTCCTCCGGCGTCGCGAACAGGTCGCCGATCACGACGTCGAAGCCGAGATCCGAGAAGGCGGAGGCGATGACCTTCTGGCCGCGGTCGTGACCGTCCTGGCCCATCTTGGCGACGAGAATGCGCGGCTTGCGCTTCTCGTTTTCCTCGAAGGCATTGGTCATGCCCTTGACGCGGTTCACCGCCGGCGCGTCCGCGCCCGCCTCTCGCGCATATATGCCGGAGATCACATTGGCCTTTGGCTGATGGCGGGTGAAGACTTTTTCCAGCGCGAAGGAAATCTCTCCGACGCTCGCCTTCGCCCGCGCCGCCTTCACCGCGAGGTCGAGCAAATTCGCGCCGGATTTCGCGCCTTCCGTCAGCGCGTCGAGCGAAGCCTGCGTCTTCGCTTCGTCGCGTTCGGCGCGCAAGCGTTTCAGCTTCTCCAGCTGCGCGGCGCGGACGGCGGAATTATCGATCTTGAGCACGTCGGGCGCCACGTCGTCGAGCGGCTGATATTTATTGACGCCGACCACCACTTGCTTGCCCGTGTCGATGCGCGCCTGCGTTTTCGCCGCCGCCTCTTCGATGCGCTGCTTGGGCACGCCGAGCGCGATCGCCTTGGCCATGCCCCCCAGTTTCTCGATCTCTTCGATATGCGTCCAGGCGCGCTTGGCGAGTTCGGCGGTCAGCCGCTCGACATAATAGGAGCCGCCCCAGGGGTCGATGATGCGCGTCGTGCCGCTCTCCTGTTGCAACACGATCTGCGTGTTGCGGGCAATGCGCGCGGAAAAGTCGGTCGGCAGCGCCAGCGCTTCGTCGAGCGCGTTGGTGTGCAGCGATTGCGTGTGGCCCTGCGTCGCGGCCATCGCCTCGATGCTGGTGCGGATCGCGTTGACATAAACGTCCTGCGCGGTCAGCGACCAGCCGGAAGTCTGGCAGTGGGTGCGCAAAATCAGGCTCTTTTCCGATTTCGCGCCAAGCTCCTTCATCAGCCGCGCCCAGAGCAGCCGCGCCGCGCGCAGCTTGGCGACCTCCATGAAGAAATTCATGCCGATGGCGAAAAAGAACGACAGTCTCGGGGCGAAGGCGTCGATGTCGAGCCCGGCCTCGACGCCCGCGCGCACATATTCGACGCCATCGGCCAGCGTGTAGCCGAGTTCGAGATCGGCCGAGGCGCCAGCCTCCTGCATGTGATAGCCGGAGATCGAAATCGAGTTGAACTTCGGCATATTCTTGCTGGTGTAGGCGAAAATGTCCGAGACGATGCGCATCGATGGAAATGGCGGATAAATATAGGTGTTGCGCACCATGAATTCTTTAAGGATGTCGTTTTGAATCGTGCCGGTGAGCTTGTCGGCCGAAACGCCCTGCTCCTCCGCCGCGACGATGAACAGAGCCAGCACCGGCAGCACGGCGCCGTTCATGGTCATCGACACGCTCATTTGATCGAGCGGAATGCCGTCGAACAGCGTGCGCATGTCGTAGATCGAGTCAATCGCGACGCCGGCCATGCCGACGTCGCCGGAAACGCGAGGATGATCCGAGTCGTAGCCGCGATGCGTGGCGAGATCGAAGGCGATCGAGAGGCCCTTCTGGCCGGCCGCCAGATTGCGGCGATAGAAGGCGTTGGAGTCCTCGGCGGTGGAGAAGCCGGCGTATTGGCGGATCGTCCAGGGCTGGGCGACATACATGGTGGGGTAGGGGCCGCGCACGAAAGGCGCGACGCCGGGATAGGAGTCGACGAAGCCGAGACCGTCGATGTCCGAGGGACCATAAAGGTTCTTCACCTCGACGCCCTCGGGCGTCAGCCAGTGGCGCGGCTCCGACGCCGAGGGCTTCGCGTTCGCGGGAGCGAAGGGAATCTTGGTGAAGTCGGGAATGGCGGCCATCGGTTCCTCGGCTTGGCGTAGGGCGCTTTCCCGTCCGGTGCGACAGAAGCGGCGCCGATGCTATTTTCTTCGAATTTTCCCTCGCCCGAACCGGCGTCCAACACGGCGAAAATACGTTGACAAGCGTTTTAGACCACGCGCGCGCGCCGTGCAAAGCCCTGTCACGACAATGGCCGCCCGCGCCGGCGGCGGGTTCGTCGTTTGGAGCATCGCTCCGCATGATTCGACCGGATGCTTGATTTTTCGCAAATTTGACTCTAGTCAATATGGCGGCGCTGCGGCATAAGCCTTGCCCCGGGCCCGCAGTACTATTGCTAAACGTTTGTTTTAAAAGATGAACATAATCAGCGGCGCTTAGTCGCGGCTCGCCGGGGGCCAAACTCAAAAAAACCTTGACTGTTGTGCGATGCAACATTATAAAGGGTGCATCGCAGCGAGATTGCTCTTGCTTCGTAGCCCTCCTTGGGCGTTTCCTCCCTTGACTTGGGCCGCTGGTCTTCCGGCGGCCCCTTTTTTTATCGCGATCACATGAAAAAACGAGCCGGAAACGCCGCCCGCGCGCAAGCCGCAGGGCGACTTCGTTTCGTCATAAGCGTCGCGAACCATCGCGAAACATGCGCCTTCCTCCCGCAACACCGTCGCGTAGTGGAACTCATGACCGCGCAGGCGCGTCCCGGCCGGCCCCAGACAGTGATCCGTCGCGAGCGCGGCGTCGCGGTAGCCGAGACGCAGTTTGCGTCGCGAAAAGCTCGTCTCCAGTCGCAACAGCCCCGCCATCGCGTGAACTTCGCCATCGGCGCCGGTCAGCGCCCGGCCGAGCGTCATATAGCCGCCGCACTCGCCATGCACCGGCCGGCTTTCGGCGAAGCGCCGCAGCCCCTCCAGAAACCCCGCGGCGCTCGCGATGCGGCCCGCGTGCAATTCGGGATAGCCACCGGGCAGCCAGCACATGTCGCAATCCGCCGGCGGCGGCTCGCCCGCTAGCGGCGAGAAATACTTGAGCTCCGCCCCAGCCTCCCGCCAGCTCAAGGCGAGATGGGGGTAAAAGAAGGAAAAGGCGTCGTCGCGCGCCACGGCGATGCGTTGGCCCGGCGGCCTCAAGCCAGCGATGGGCTCCATGCGCGCCGACAAGTCCGCGCCGCCGGCGCTGGCGCATAGCGCGCTCCAATCGACATGGGCTTCCACCCTGTCGGCGAGGGCGTCCAGTATCTTGTCCAACCCCTCGGTCTCGCGCGCCTGGACCAGCCCGAGATGGCGCTCCGGCAAGATCACGCCCGCGTCGCGCGGCAGGGCGCCGAAAACCGGCAGCCCGATCGCCTCGATCGCCTCGGTGGCTAGCCGGCGATGGCGTTCCGAGCCGACCTTGTTCAGCACCACGCCCGCGATTTTCACGCGCGCGTCATGGGCCGCGACGCCGCGCAGCACCGCCGCCGCTGTCTGTGCCTGTCCCGAAACGTCATGGATCACGACCACTGGCCAGCCGGTCGCGGCGGCGATGTCGGCCGAGGCGCCGGTGCGGCCTGGCGCGTTGGGGGCGCCATCGAACAGGCCCATCGACGCCTCCGCGACAACGATGTCGGAGTCAGCGGCCGGCGCGCGCGGCGAGACGCGCGATCAGTCCTTCGTCCATCGTCCAGCTGTCGAGATTGAGGCTTTCCCGGCCCGTCGCCGCCTTGTGAAACGCGGGGTCGATATAGTCCGGCCCGCATTTGGCGGCGCCGACGCGCATCCCGCGCCGCGCCAAGGCGCGCATCAGGCCAAGCGCCAGCGTCGTCTTGCCGCTGCCCGAGCGCACGGCGGCGATCAGAAGGCCAGGGGCGGTCACGCCGGCTCTCCGCCGCCACGCGGACGAAAGCGCCGGTCGTAACCCGCGTCATAGAGCGCGCTTTCGCGAAAATCCTCGGCGCCGAGCGCGGGTCCGACGAGAATCAGCGCCGTGCGCTCCATCGGCGCCTCGCCCGCGAGTTGTTCGATGGTCGGCGAGCGTGCCGCGGACGATGCGCTCGTCGGGCCAGGAGGCGCGATAGACCAGCGCGATCGGGCATTCGTCGCCATAAAAAGGCGTCAACTCGCCGACGACGCGCGCAAGGGCGTGGATCGAGAGATGTATCGCCATGGTGGCGCGCGTGGCGGCGAAAGCGCTCAAACTTTCGCTCGAGGGCATCGCCGAGGCGCGCCCGCTCGTGCGCGTCAGCACCAGCGATTGCGCGACCTCCGGCAAGGTCAGTTCGCGCCCGAGCGCGGCCGCCGCGGCGGCGAAGGAGGGCACGCCCGGCGTCAAGGTGAATGGAATTTTCAGCCGCTCCAGCCGCCGCGTCTGCTCGCCGACCGCGCTCCAGATCGACAGGTCGCCCGAATGCAGCCGCGCGACGTCGAGGCCGGCGTCTTCAGCCGCTTGCATCTCCGCGATGATCGCGTCGAGCGACAGCGGCGCGGTGTCGACGATGCGCGCGCCCGGCGGGCAATGTTGCAACACGCCGACCGGCACCAGCGACCCCGCGTAGAGACAGACCGGGCATCGCGCGATGAGATCGCGTCCGCGCAGCGTGAGAAGATCGGCGGCGCCGGGGCCGGCCCCGATGAAATGCACGGTCATGGGCTTTCGCCTCCCTCGATCGCGCGGGCGATGGCGCAGGTCGAGCCGCGTCGTCGCGACGCGCGGCGCGAGCAAAATGCTCCCCGCGCCAGCCCCCGCGAGCGCCGCCGCCTCCGCCACGCTGCCGACGCCAAAGATTTCTTCGACGCGAGCGGAGCGGGTCAGCACATCCTTGTCGCGCGCGCGCAAATTTTCGAGCGACAGAAAGACCACGGCCATGTCGAGCAATCGCGCGGCGCCCTGAAGGCCGGGCTCGTCGCCGCGCGCCTCTATCGTCGCGAGCGTCGCGGATTGAAGATCGACGCCGTGTCGCGCCGCGACCTCGCGCACCAAACCCGCCAACTCTCGCGCGTCGATGTCCCTGCGCGCGCCTATGCCGATGGCGTAACGCGCGCTCATGGCTTCACCGCGCGCCATTGCAACACCGGCATCGCCGGGTCCAGCGCATGAAAACGTCCCACCGGTCGGGCCTTGGCGATTTGGATATGCGTCAGCTCGCCGCCGCGCGCCGCGAAAGCTTGGGCGAGCAGCGACTGTGTTTGCAGCGTCACGGCGTTGACGACGAGTCGGCCGTATTGAGGAAGCGCGTCCCACGCGGCGTCGAGCAGGCGCGCATCGGCGCCGCCGCCGATGAAGATCGCGTCTGGCGTCGCTAGGCCAGCAAGCCCTTCGGGCGCGCGCGCGGCGACAATTTCCAGTCCGGGAACGCCGAGGGTCAAAGCGTTGCGCGCGATGCGCGCCGCCCGCGCGGAGTCGCATTCGATGGCGATGGCGCGGTTGGCGGGATCGGCCAGCATCCATTCGATGCCGATGGAGCCGGAGCCCGCGCCAATATCCCATAACAGCTCGCCCTTGCGCGGCGCGAGCGCGGCCAGCGTCACCGCGCGAATGTCGCGCTTGGTGATCTGCCCGTCATGCTCGAACCAATCGTCCGGCAGGCCCGGCGTCAGCGGCAATGACGCGCGCTCCGGGCGAAGCCTTCAGTTCGATGGCCAGCGTGTTCAACGGCCCGATGTCGGCGAGAGCAAAATCCGCGGCGCGCGCCGAGCGAATACGCTCGCGCGGTCCGCCGAGATTTTCGAGCACATGCAGACGCGAATCGCCAAAGCCCAGTTGCGAGAGATGCGCGGCGACGCGGCCGGGCGTCGTCCCGTCCCAGGAGAGAACCAGCAATCGCCGCCCCGGCTGCAAATGCGGCGTGATGCGCTCGAAGGCGCGCCCATGCAGCGACAGCAGCGCGCAATCCTGTTGGCTCCAGCACAGGCGCGACGCGGCGAGCGCGAAAGCCGATGGACTGGGGCAGACAAAAAATTTCCTCTGCGCGCCACATGTCGCGCGATAAGTTCGCCGACGCCGTAAAAAAACGGATCGCCGGAAGCCAGCACGACCGTCGGCTCGCCGCGCCGCGCTAAAATATCGTCGATCGCTTGCGGTCAGCGGCGAAGGCCATTGCATTTGCCTCGCCGCGGTCGCGCCGATCAGCGAAAGATGACGCGCGCCGCCGATAATCAGCGTCGCATCTTCGATCAGCGCGCGCGCCGCGGGCGACAGCGCGCCGTCCTCGCCAATGCCGATCAACGATAGCCAGCGCTCTCGTGGTTCATGCGCCGATTGATTCATGGCGCCTTCCGCGACGTGTAAACGAAAGGCGTCGCCGCCGCGCGCGCGATCACGCGCGTGCCCCGCGCGCCGACGATGACCAGCGTCGACATGTCGACCTGCGAAGGATCGGCCTCGGCGAGCCGCGTCACCAAAATATTCTCTTCCGCGCGCCCGACCGACTTGGCGAAGATGACGACGGTTTCCGGTTCGAGCAAGCCGCGCAAAATCGCGAAAGCGTCGTGAATGCGCCCCGGTCGCGCGCGAGAAGCCGGGTTGTATAACGCGATGACGAAATCGCCGCGCGCCGCATGTTCGAGACGCGCCGCGATCACATCCCAGGGCTTGAGATTGTCGGACAGCGAAATGACGCAAAAATCATGGCCGAGCGGCGCGCCGAGCCGCGCCGCCGCCGCCTGCATCGCGGAGATTCCCGGCAGCACGCGAATGTCGAGATCGCGCCAAGCCGGCTCGCCCTGCTCGACTGCCTCGAACACAGCGGAAGCCATCGCGAACACGCCGGGATCGCCGCCCGACACGACCGCGACGACGCGCCCCGCCGCCGCGCGCGACAGCGCCTCGCGCGCCCGATCCAGCTCGACGCGATTGTCGCTGGCGAGCCGCGTCTGGCCGGGGCGCTCCGGCACGCGCGCGACATAGGGCGCGTAGCCGATAATATCTTCCGCCTCCTCCAGCGCGGCGTTGGCGTCATGCGTCAAAAAACCCGCGTCGCCGGGGCCGAGCCCGACGACATAGAGCCGGCCTTCGCGCGCCGTCATGGCCGCCGTCCCGCGCCCGGCGCCAGCACCATCGAGAAATAAGGCGCGTCGTCGTCGAGCTTCTCGCCAAAGGGCATGATTTTTTCGTCCGCCATCGTGCCGCGCTCGACATAGATCGCGCGCTCGATCAGCATGAGGCGCGCGAGCACGCGGCGCAGCTTGGCGAAATTGCCGCCGAGCTTCATCACGACAGCCGCGTCGGCGCCGGCGAGACGTTGCGTCAGCGTCTCTTCGTCGAGCGTCGCGGGAACCACCGTCAGCACATCGTCGCCCCAAGTCATCGGCTGGCGCGCCGCCGCGAAACAGCCGGACATGCCGGAGACGCCCGGGCAAATCTCGGTGCGAAAGCGCGTCTTCAGTCGCACGAAAATATGCATGAAGGAGCCGTAAAACAGAGGATCGCCCTCGCACAGCAAGGCTACATCGCGCCCTTGCGAGAGAATGATCGCGAGCCGCTCCGCGCTCTCCTCGTAAAACGCCGCCAAAGCAGCGATATAATCGGGCTGATCGAAAGGCCGTTCGGTCGTCATCGGATAAGACAGCAACAGCTCCTCGCAGCCGCGACGAAAATAAACCCGCGCGATTTTTCGCGCGTGGCTTTCGCGTCCGAGCTTGGCGAAATACGCGACGACCGGCGCGTCGCCGATGATGCGCGCGGCCTTCACCGTGACGAGCTCGGGATCGCCGGGCCCAAGCCCGACGCCATATAGCGCGCCCCCGTTGCTTGGCGCCGCGTTCATTCCTTTTCGCTCGCTAGCGCGTTGATCGCCGCCGCCGCCATGGCGCTGCCGCCCTTTCTCCCCTTGACCAAAATAAAGGGAACGCGTTTATCGCCGCGCAGCAGTTCCTTGGATTCCGCCGCGCCGACAAAACCGACGGGCATGCCGATCACCGTGGCGGGCCGCGGCGCGCCGGAGTCGAGCATTTCGAGCAATCGAAACAGCGCCGTCGGCGCATTGCCTATGGCCACGACGGCGCCCTCCAGTCGATCGCCCCAAAGCTCCAGAGCGGCGGCGCTGCGCGTATTGCCGGCTTCGCTGGCGAGACCGGCGACGCGCGGGTCGGCGAGCATGCAAATCACCTCATTGTTCGCGGGCAGGCGCGCGCGCGTGACGCCATGCGCGACCATGTTGGCGTCGCACAGGATTGGCGCGCCGGCGCGCAGCGCCATGCTCGCCGCCTCGGCGGCCCCAGGCGAGAAGATGACATCGTCGGCGACCTCAATCATGCCGCAGGCGTGGATGATGCGCACGGCGACGCGCTCCTCCGCCGGCGAAAAGCGCGCAAGCCGCGCCTCGGCGCGAATGGTCGCGAAGGAGCGCGCGTAGATCGCGGCGCCGTCGCGAATATAGTCTATCCTCCCGGACATGACGCCTCCGTGATTCCATTCCGCGCGACGACATCGGCGATTTCCGCGAGCGTCAAACCCGTCGCGGCCGGCGCGTCGCTCGCCGCGCCGTTATGGATGAGATCGAAAAACCCGCCATTGGCGACGAGCGTCAGCGGCGTCGCCGAAGGCTTGGCGCAGCCCTTGGCGCAGCCCGACACATGCGCGCCAATTCCGCCGCGGGAAAGCGTTTTCGCGGCGTCGGCGATGGCGTCGAGGCCAATGCGCGTCGGCCCCTTCGCCTGCGAACATTCCGGCGCGCCGGGACAGGCGGCGATGGCGAGACGCGCGTCGCCGGCGTCGACAATGAACCCGAGCGCCCGCGCCGCCGCGGCAATGCGCGCGGCTTGTTCGAGCGATCGCGTCGGCGCCAAAATCGCGCGCCATGGCGTCAGCCGCAACTCCTTCGCGCCTTCTTCCGAGATGGCTTCGGCGAGGTCGGCGAACTCCCCCGCGAGAAATCGCCCGAATGGCGCGGCGAAGCCGGCGAAGAAATTTTCGCCGACCTCGGCGCGCGCCGAGCAAATCGGACAGCGCGGCTTGGCGACAGGTCGAGCTGTATGGTTCGGACGTGAGCCCCGAGGCGCGCAGCAACGGCTCCGCGCCCATCGCGTCGACCAAGGCGCGCATCCGACGCAATTCGAACGCCCGCCCGGCGCGCAATTCGATGAAGGCGCGCGCCAGCGAGACCGCGGCGTCGATCGCCGCGGCCGGCGACGCGATGACGGCTTGGTCGCGCGCGCCGTCCAGGACGACAGCGAATTGCGCGCCTCGCGCCTCGAGTCGAATATCGGCGTCGACATCGCGAAGGCCGGGCGCCGAGCCGTCGTCGACGAGAAACAGGAATTTGCCCGGCAGCGATTCCAACGCTTGATCCTCGGCGATGGCTCGCGCGAGCCGCGCCGCGATTTCATTGGCGTCGAAAGAAGCGGAGCCCGCGAGCGGAGACGCCACGATGTTGAGCCGGCTTTCCGTCGCCGCGTCCAGCGCGAGCAGTCCGATGGATTTGAGGCGCGCTTGCGCCGCGGCGAGCGTTGTCTCGCGTCACGCCGCGTATTTGCAATTGCGCGCGCTGCGAGAGATCGATCCGGCCGTTGCCGCAATCGAGCGCGATCGCGGCGATTTCGCTCAGCTTGCGTCAAGCTCAGCTTCGAGCCGATGATTTTGGCGCGCAGCAACAGGCCGTCGCCGCTTTCCATCGGCGTCAACGCGCCGGGACACCATCCCTTGATTTCAGGCGCGCCTTGCATCGACGACCTCGCTTAAAGCGTGCGCGCTGTTGCGCCGGCTGCGCCACAGACCGCGCGCGAGCGCCTCGTTGAAGACCCGCGCGATCGCGTCATGGGCGCGTGGATTTTCGGCCAGGATGAACTCCCGCACGCTTTCGTCGCCAATCGTCGCGGCGAAGGCGAGATCGAATTGCGCGTCGCTCACAAGATCCCCGAGCGCGGCGAAGGCGAATAGATTGTCGATCGCCTCGGCGATCTCTCCCGCGCCGCGATGGCCGTGACGCATCTGACCTTCGAGCCATCGCGGATTGGCGACACGGGCGCGCAAAACGCGCGCGATTTCCTCATGCAAAGAGCGGGCGCGTAAACTCTCGGGCCGCGTCGCGTCGAGATGCACCAGCGACGCCGCGCCGCCAAGCGCGCGATTGGCGGCGGCGAAGCCCCCTTCGAATTCCGCGAAGGCGGGGCCCGCGAGCACATCGACCTCCGCCATGTCCTGCGCATGCACCAGCGCATCGGCGCCGGCGACGCGCGCCGCGAAATTTTCGCGCGCCGGCGCGCTCTCGCCGGCGCGGTCATAGGCGTGACCGCCCGCGTCGAGAAAAGCCGCGCCCAAATCCTCTCGCGTCGTCCAGGAGCCGCGCGAAATCGTTTCGCCAAGGCCAAGTCCGTAAGCGCCCGGCGCGGCGCCGAAAATTCGCTCGAGCGGACCGCCGCGAAATTGCGTCAACGGATTGGCGTCCGCCTCTTCGTCCAGCGCCGCGACGGCGCCCACGGCGTCGTGAAACAGCGCGATCAGACCCGGAAACATGTCGCGGAACAATCCCGAGATATGCAGCGTGACATCGACGCGCGGAAAATCGCGCTTGGCCATCGGCTCGATCTCGAAACCGATCACCCGCGCCGTGGCGTTGTCCCAAAGCGGGATGACGCCCAGCAGCGCGAGCGCATGCGCGAAATCCTCGCCGCCGGTGCGGATCGTCGCGCTGCCCCACAGATCCAGCATGATCGCGCGCGGCCAGTCGCCATGCTCCTGCGCGTGCCGCGTCATCACCTCATGCGCGGCGCGGCGGCCAATGTCGTATGCGACGCGCGTTGGAACATGACGCGGATCGATGCAAAAGAGATTGCGCCCGGTCGGCAGCACGTCGACGCGTCCGCGCGAGGGCGCGCCGGCGGGACCGGGCTCGATGAAGCGGCCGTCCAGCGCGCGCAGCAAGGCCGACATCTCCGCCTTGGCGCAAGCGTCGCGCATGGCGTCGCCGTCCCGCGCGCGGCCAAACACATGCAGCCCGTCGCCGATGCGCATTTCCTTCATGTCGCACAGCCATGCGTCGAGCTTCGCCAGCGCGTCGGCGGCGTCGGCGGAGCGCGTCACGCCGCATTCCGCGCCAAGACCGGTGCGTTCGGCTTCGTCCATGATGGCGCCGGCGATGAGCTTCGCCCGGCGCGGATCGAGCGCCGCCGCATTGGCGTATTCGTCGAGCATTTGTTCGATGCGCGCGGCGTCGTCATAGAGTTGCGCTTGCGCCAGCGGCGGCGTCAGATGGCCGATGGTGAGCGCGCAGGCGCGGCGCTTGGCCTGCGCGGCTTCGCCGGGGTCGTTGACGATGAAGGGATAGATCAGCGGCGTCGGGCCAAGCACCGCCTCGGGCGCGCAGTCCTCGCCGAGCATCGCCGATTTTCCCGGCAGCCATTCGAGCGTGCCATGCGTTCCCAGATGAATCAGCGCGTCGATCGCGCGCCGATGGCGCAGCCACAGATAGAAGGCGACGTAGCCATGACGCGGCGGCGCGTCCGCGTCGTGATAGGTCTCGCGCCGCCGCGCCCTCGCGCCGCGATCCGGCTGCAATGCGATGACGAGCTTGCCCGACTCGAAACAGGAGAAGTGAAAGGCGCCGTCGCGATGGGCTTCATCTTGTTCCGGCTCTCCCCAGGCGTCACGCACCGCGTTGGCGAATTCCCGCGGCAAGTCTTCGAACAGCCGGCGATAATCGTCCAGCGGCAGCCGCGCGTGGTGGCGACCGTCCTCGAGCGCGCGCATCAAATCGCGCGGCGGCTTGGTTTGGCCGACCTCGTAATCCACCGCGCTCAACGCCCCGACAATCGCCTCGACGCTCGCTTGCGTATCGAGCCCGATGGCGTAGCCGCCGCGCCCGCGCCGCGCGGGATAGTCCGATAAAATCAGCGCGAGGCTTTTTTCGCGGTTCGCCTTGCGGCGCAACCCGGCCCAATTGGCGGCGAGCTCCGCGACGAAGGCGATGCGCGAAGGGTCCGGCTCATGGCGCGTTTGCGCGAATTGGCTGGCGAGCAACGCGCCGGCCGGCGCCTTGAATGAAATCGCGCGGGTGAAGATGCGGCCGTCAACCTCGGGCAGCACGATGTTCATCGCGAGATCGGCGCCATTGGCGCCGCGTTTCGACGCCGCCCAGGCTTCGCGCGACGAGGTCGCGAGCGCCGCTTGCAACACCGGCGCGTCGGCGAGATCGAGCGCGCCGCCGCTTGGCGCTCCGCGCCGAAAAGGCGGTCGTGTTCACGATGACGTCGGGCTGAAACGCGCCGATCGCCTCGCGCAAAAACGCCTCGCTCGCCTCGTCCTTCAGGCTGGCGACGAATGCCGCCTCCACCGCCACTCCTCGCGCGGAAAGCGCGTCGGCGAGCGCGACGATTGGCGCGTGATCGTCCGAAAGAAAGAGGGAGCGATAGAAAACCAGCAGCGCGCGCCTGGCGTCCGCGCCGGCCGCCCGTCGCGCCGCGTCGCAATAGCCGGCGCTCTCAATGCGCGCGCTTTCGCGCCAGGGCGCGGGCGCGCCGATGAGGCTCGCGGCGAAGCCGAGCAGGGCGCGCATGTTCTCCGCGCCGCCGTCCTGGAAGAAGGACCATATTCTCGCGCAATCTCGCGGCGCCAGCGTCGAGGCCTCGCGCAAACGCGGATCGTCCATGCCATCGCCCGGAACAATCGCCAGCGCGAAGTCATGCGCGCGCGATAGGGCCGCGAGCTGTTCGACGCCGTAAGACCAATATTCCTTGCCGCCAAGCAGCCTGACCACGACAAGACGCGCGTGGCGCGCCACCTTGTCGAGATAAAGATCGACGGAGAACGGGTGTTTCAACTGCGCGAGCGAAGCGCAGCGCAGGCTGGGGCGCGACGCCGCGTCCTCGTCGTGAACGCGCGCCAACAGGCCAAGCTCGGAATCCGAGAAGGACAGAAAGACGATTTTCCCCGGCGTCTGTTCGAGATCGACCGCCGCGCCCGCGTCGTCGAGTCCGTGAAGATCGCGGGCGAGGAGATGCATGGCGTTACGACGACGCGAGGTGCTGGGCGACGCGCGCCCGGTCGAGGCCCTTTTGGCCGATCACCACGAGACGGCTCGCGCGCGCCTCATTCGGCCTCCAGGCGCGGTCGAAGTGATGCTGGAAGCGCGCGCCGACGCCCTGCACCAGCAGGCGCATCGGCTTGCCGGAGATTTCGACAAATCCCTTTATGCGCAACACGTCGTGCTCCGCCGCCACTTCCGCGAGCCTCGCGACAAGCGCCGCGGGGTCCGTCGCGGCCGCGATCTCGATGACGAAACTGTCGAAATCGTCGTGATCGTGATCTTCCAACCCATCGTGATGCGACGGGCGATTGGCGAGATCGTCCTCGGCGGCGGCGGCGAGGCCAAGCAGAACGCGCGCGTCGACGGCGCCCTGTCGCGCGCGAAGAATCTTCGTGGCGCGCGGCGCGCCGGCGCGCAGCGTCGCCAGAACGCCCGCCTCCTCCGCCTCGCTCAGCAGATCGGTCTTGTTGAGGATGACGAGATCGGCGCAGGCGAGTTGGTCCTCGAACACCTCCTCGAGCGGATTGTCGTGGTCGACGGCCCTGTCTTCCGCCCGCTCGCGCGCGATGGCGTCGAGATCGTCGGCGAAACGCCCTTCCGCCACGGCTCGTCCATCGACGACGGCGACGACGCCATCGACGGTGAGGCGCGAGCGGATCGCCGGCCAGTCGAACGCCTTCACTAGCGGCTTCGGCAAGGCCAGCCCCGATGTTTCGATGATGATATGGTCGGGGCGCATCTCATGCGCCAGCAGCGCCTCGATCGCCGGCGCGAAATCGTCGGCGACGGTGCAGCAAAGGCACCCATTGGCCAGTTCGACGATATTTTCGTCGGGGCAATTATCGACGCCGCAGGCGCGCAAAATCTCGCCGTCGACGCCGACATCGCCAAATTCATTGATCACCAGCGCGAGGCGGCGGTCGCGCGTCGTCTCCAGCAAATGGCGGATCAGCGTGGTCTTGCCGGCGCCAAGAAAGCCGGTGACGATGGTGGCGGGGATTTTCGGGGTCATCTCATTGCCCTTAGCTCTTGGCCCTTAACGCGTCGCGAGCCTGGAACTCGCGCCACAAAACGCCGACAAGCGCGCCGGCGAGCGCCCACATGATCGCCTGCACCGCCAGCGACGACGCGGCGAATTGCGCGGCGAGCTCCGCCGGAGCCGTGCTTTCCGGCGCCGCCGGTCGCGGCGCGCCCAAAATATGCGGCATGGCGAGCAGCGCCGCGCCCAAAATCTTGGCGATGAATTCATCGCGCCGCAGCAGCGCGAACAGCCCCGCGCCGGTGGCGGCGGCGGTTCCGGCCCACCAAAGCTGGCGCGCGAACAAATCCGTTTCCGCCGCGCCCGGCAATTGCGGCGCGAGCCCGAGCCCCGTCGCGAGGCCGGTCGCGGCGAAGGCGCAAGCCGCCCAGGCGAGCGCGCGGCGAGGTTCTATCGTGTCGCCGGCGACGAGCATCAGCGCGAGCAAGATTAGCGCATAGCCCGCGGCTGTCGCCACATCGGCGACGCTGGTCGCGGCGATGCGCTCCGCGCCCTCCGCCGGCTTCCAGCCCTCGGCGGCCGGCTCCGCGTGATGTTGCGCCAACTCATAAACTTCCGCCGCGAGGATGAGCGGCGTCGTGGTGACTTGTTGCAGGGCCGCGACCGCAAGCCCGGCGACAAGCCCGGCGATCAGACCGATCGCCAGGACGCGCCAAATCACCCTTGGCTTAGTGGCAGGGGAAGGACAGGGAGTGGCGCGTGTCGTGGGCGGCGTCATGCGCCGTGTCGGAATGCGAAAAACCGACGAGATAAACGAGGCCGACCCCGAGGAACAGCGCGACGAAAGCCGCCTTGAGAACTTCCGCGCGGGCGGCGGAAAGGGCGAGCGGGCTGGCGCTTGAAAGGCTTTGCTGGTTCATGATCATCTCCTTAACCGCCCCACCGGCGGCCTAGCGTTGCGACAAGCGACGGCAGGTCTCCTGGCTCCCGGGTCGCTGGATCGCGCCGCCTTCCCGAAGCCCAAGGGGCTCAGTGGCTGATGGCGCGGCCTCGCCGGTCACAGTTGCGGGGGCAGCCGCGGAGTTAAGGAAAACCCCTCACCGCGTTCCCTTTTCACTTCTTGCGAAGAACCGTCACATTCAGTCATATGCCGAGACCACGGGCGCCGTCAAACAAGGGAGGGCGGAGGGTGGCGGGTCGGTTCGAATTTCCGCTTGTGACCCCAACCGGCCGTAAGGCGCAACGGATAGATCGGGACTTGCCGCGTACGGAAGCCGTTTTCGCGAAGCCCTAATCTCCGCCACATCTGCCGACTTCTATGGCGCTTGAGCCGGCCCGATCTGCGGCGCGCGGACCGGCTTGGCCATCCCGTAGAAGATCACGACGCCCTGGCCGCCGCAACGGGTTGAAAGCGCCTCCTGGGGCGTCCCCATACAGCTGTCGATGTCCTGCCAGTTGTTCATCGCCCAAACGTTGCCTGCCGGGTCAACGGCGATATCGGTTTGCATCTGCAGGCCGCCGCCCACATAACCGCCGGGAGGCGAAATCTGATCGCCGGTCTTCATGCCAGGCGGGCAAGTCTCGGTGCGGACGCCGCATAGCTGCACGATCGGACTGTCGGGCGTGGCGAAGTTTGATATCCACACGTTGTCGTCGCCGTCCACCACTACCGCCCACGGCCCAGGAAGACCGCTGCCCTGGAACGGCGAGCCTGGATATGGACTGCCGTCCGGGCGCAGAAGCGATATACTACCGCCGAACCGGCCGCCCTTCTGCTCGGACATGGTCTTCGTCAGGTAATCGGACGCCGCCGCAACGCCTTCGAGCTTCAGGCGAACTCCCATGTCGATCAGATGGGCCATGCCCAAGAGCCCGCTGCCGAACCGTTCGGTGACCCAGACGTTGCCGCGGCTGTCGACGCCAAGACCGCTACTGTTGAACCCGACCTTGAAGTTCTCGGCCTTGCTCGGATCAGTGGCGGGGAAACGTGTGACGTGGTCGATGCCGCTATTAGCCACCCAAATCCGGTCCTGCTGGTCAATACCGAGGTGAAATGGCGCAAGGAATGACTTGCACGGCTCCGCGCTGTCGCCCTCGCAAACAATCCGGCCCTTGGTCAGGTCGCCCTTGGGGAAATGGACGAGCTGGCGCTTCTCGATGCCCAGGACCCGAACGTCGCCGCTGGGCGTGACGATGACCCCCTGCATCAGCCCGAGCCGGCCATTGAACGTGATCCCCTCCGGCGGCGTCAGGGGCTTGCCACTCTTGTCGAATACCGTGATCGACTTGCTGCCGTAGGAAGTGAGCCAAGCGTTGTCCTTGGCGTCAACGGCCGCGCCGAAGGTGCCGCCCTCCATCCCCCCGCCGACGAAACCGGTGGTTATTGGCGAAAGCGGCTTGCCGTTGGGCGCGAACTTGGTGGCGTGGCCCTGCCACAATTTGTCCGTTCCCTGCCACCCAACCGTGAAGTTGTCGCCGACCCAGAGGTTGCCCTCGCTGTCGAACATGGCTTTACCGCCCGCGCGATAGCCGCCGCCGTCGAATTTGAGTGGCAGAACCCAGGCGCTGGGCGCGGTATTGAGATATGGCATGAAGGGGGTCGCGCGCAGGTTCTTGCCGGTCGGGACGGGATAGAACTGGTCGATTAGCGCGAAGAGCCGATCTGGCTGATACCACGGAAAGCGAGCGATCGACTGCGCCGCCGTCAAAGTATCGGTCGGAGTGGCTCCGGTCGGCGGCGTGGCGGCGGCAAAGAGCTTGTTGCACGCACTGCTTGTCACACTCGTGGCGCAACCGGCGAGCACATCGGCTAACGTCGCGAAGTTTGCCATCGTGGGCGTTTGGCCGCTATTTAGAGGGTCCTGAATTGCGATCCCCCAGCCACCCGTTCGAAGATCAACGAAGTTGGGCACGTTGCCGGCCGCGATGCGCAGGCCGAGCGCATGCCCCTTGATCATGGCGCCGTCGAGAAATTGATTGTTGGTCCACACCGACGCGATAGTCGTCATCTCGTTGATTGTGACCTTGGCTGGCGGCTTGCTGCCCAACACTGTCATGAGCGCAATGGCCGGGTTGTCGCCCGCGCCCTTG
The DNA here is from genome assembly GCA_963775775.1 of uncultured Alphaproteobacteria bacterium. Lineage (GTDB taxonomy): Bacteria > Pseudomonadota > Alphaproteobacteria > Rhizobiales > Beijerinckiaceae > Methylocystis. The sequence goes on along the minus strand of CAVZKF010000037.1, from coordinate 43,642 downwards.
TTGACCGTCGCTTCGCCGCCTTTGGCGAGCAAATAGAGGACGACATCCTTGCCAGGGGTCTCAGCGGCGTGGAGCTGAAACCGACCGTCGCTGCCGGTTTTTGTTTGAGCCAACTGCTTGGGCTCGTTCGCGCTCGCAGCCCAAAGGGTCACGGTGGACTTCGCGAGGGGGCCCCCGCCTGCGTCTACCCGTCCTTCGATCCGAACAGCCGCCGCGGCCGGGGCGCACACATAGCCGAGCAATCCGCACGTCAACAGCATTCCGGCCATTTGTGCTTTGTCGATTTTGAGCATGTGTGTTCCTCTGTGCGGGAACCGAGGAGATTGACGATAATTATGCGCAAGCTATCTTCAAACGTAACCTAGAGCTTTAAACGCCTCACAGAACCACAAGTTCCACGATGAATTAGCGACAATTCGTCACGTCGCGAACGATCATGAGAAAAGCCGTTTGCGCGATCCTCTATCGATCAAGGTCCTGCTAATGGCTGCTGATGGCGCAAACCGGAAATTCGAACTGCCGCACTACCAGGCGGAGACTCCAATGCAAATCAGAACGGCGCTTCCCGACGACGAAGCGCAATGGCGCGGGCTTTGGCGCGGCTATACGCAATTTTACGAGACGCATCTCCCGGAAACTGTCACCGCCGCCACATGGCGACGGATCGTCGCGCCGCAGCCCGCGATTTTGTGCCGGTTCGCCGAGCAAGAGAGCCTGCTCTAGGGATTCTCCCATTCGCCGCCGCACGAGGGAACCTTTCTTTAGGCGCCCATATGCTATCTGGAGTTCGTCGATCCCTCCGCGCGCGGAGTCGCCGACTTTGGCGCATGGCGAGCGCCGCGCGGCGAAGGCCCGATCTTGCCAATCGAGCCGTGTGATGGCAAATCAACCGGCAAAGACGTTCACCAAGTTTATACCGGAGTATTCTATGGTCGGGCGACAGGACATGCGAGACTCCAAAATCATGGTCATGGACAATGGGATCGCCGGCGCCCGCGAAAGAAACGAGGCTCCGCTTGGCCTTCGGTCGGGGCGTCTCGACCGCCGGTCGTTTCTGTTCGGCTCCGCCGCCAGTCTCGGAGCGCTTGGGCTCACCGGTTGCGCGACGTCCGACGCCGTGATCCCCGCCGACATGTTGGCGCTTTACGGGCCGGCGCCGGGCGAGAAATTCCCGATCCCGGCGGTCGATCTCAAGAAGGTCGATCCGAAATATTGGCGCCGGATCGTGCGCTACGACAGCAAGGAAGCGCCCGGCACGATTATCATCGATCCCGCCAATTACTATGTTTACCGCATCGAAGGCGACGGAAACGCCACCCGCTATGGCGCCAATGTCAGCCGCCCCGGCTTCCTGTGGAACGGTGAAGCTTATGTCGGGCGCAAGGCGGAATGGCCCACTTGGACGCCGCCCAGGGAGATGATCGCGCGTCAGCCAGAGGCCCGCAAATATGCCGGCGGCATGCCGGGAGGTCTGGACAATCCGCTCGGCGCCCGCGTGCTCTATCTCTATCAGAACGGGCGCTACACGGTCTGCACGATCTACAGCACCAGCGACCCCGAGTCGCTCGGGAAAGGCGTTACGAGCGGCTGTACCGGCCTCCTCAGCCAGGACATGATCCACCTCTATTCACGAACGCCGATCAAGACGAAGGTGCTCATCCTGCCGGCATAGCCAGCGGCGTCAACCCCCGGTCCAGGCGCCCCCGGCGCGGGCCGCGCGAAGAACAGGGCCGTTCGTTAGAAGTCATGGCGATTGTGGGGGGGGGGGCGGTCATTTGTCGTGGGTCCGCGCCCGCCGCTTCGAACCGCCGCGCCACCAGGCGGAGACTCCAATGCGGATCAGAACGGCTGTTACCGCCGACGAAGCGCAATGGCGCGGGCTTTGGCGCGGCTATACGCAATTTTACGAGACGCGTCTGCCCGAAGAAATCACCGCCGCGACTTGGCGGCGGATCGTCGCGCCGGAACCCGCGATTTTGTGTCGGTTCGCCGAGCAAGAGGGTCGGCTGTTGGGGTTTTCCCATTCGCTGCTGCATGAGGGAACCTTTGTCCGGGAGCCCATATGCTATCTGGAGGATCTGTTCGTTGATCCGGCCGCGCGCGAACGCGGCGTCGGGCGCGCGCTGATCGCCGACCTTATCGCGATGGCGGGTCAAAGCGGATGGGCGCGTCTCTATTGGCATACGCGCGCCGAAAATCTGGCGGCGCGCCGGCTATACGACGCTTTCGCCCCGGCCGACGGTTTCGTGCGCTATCGCCTGACCACGAACTGACCCGCCAAATCCTTTACGCGAGCGCCCATGAACCAGGAAGACGAAGCCGCGCGTCATCGCGCCAAGATGGAAAAACGAAAGGCCGTCCAGGACGCCGAGGTCGCCAGCAAGCCCATCGCCGCCAAGGGGTTGCTGATGGTCCACACCGGCCCCGGCAAGGGCAAGTCCACGGCGGGCTTCGGGCTCGTGCTGCGCGCGCTCGGCCATGGCTGGAAGGTCGGCGTGGTGCAGTTCGGCAAGGGCGCCTGGCGAAGCGGCGAGCGGACCATGCTGGAGAATTCGGGCGAGGCGCGCGTTTCATGGCACACGCTGGGCGAGGGCTTCACCTGGGAGACGCAGGACCGCGCCCGCGACGAGGCGGCGGCCCGCCGCGCTTGGGATAAGGCGCGGGAGCTGATGGCCGACCCCGAGCTGCGCCTGCTGATGCTCGACGAGTTGAACATCGCGCTGCGCTACGACCATCTGCCCTTGGATGAAGTCGTCGCGGCGCTGCGCGACCGCCGCGACGATCTGCACATCCTCGTGACCGGCCGCAACGCCAAGCCGGAACTGATCGCGGCCGCCGATCTCGTCACCGAAATGACGCTGGTCAAGCATCATTTCGCGGCTGGAGTGCGGGCGCAGGAGGGCATCGAGTTTTGACTGAAGCTAAGCCGTGACGCGAAGCGTCTCCAGCGCCCGCGCCAGCGCGACAAATCCAGCGATATCAATCTCTTCCGCGCGGCGCGTCGGATCGACGCCTGCGCTCGCCGTGAGAAGCGCCGGGTCGACGCCGAGCCCCTTCAGGCTCTGGCGCAACATCTTGCGCCGCTGACCGAACGCCGCCTGCGTCACGAGAGCCAACAACTTTCGGTTGCAGGGCAGCGGCGCGGGGTTCGGGACGAGCTCCACCACCGACGAGACGACCTTTGGCGGCGGCGTGAAGGCGGAAGGCGGAACATCGAATAATATCCGCGCCTTGGTTCGCCAGCCGCACAATACGCCGAGCCGCCCGTAGTCGACCCGTTGCGCTGGCGTCGCGACGATGCGCTCGGCCACCTCGCGCTGAAACATCAGCACGTAGCGGTCGAACACGGAGGGCCAGGGCTCGACCTCGAGCCATCCGCCCAGCAGGGCTGTCGCAATATTATAGGGTAAATTCGCGCATATTCGCGCATTTTGGAGCGCGCCAGACGCATCCTTGGCCGCGCCATGCGCATGAACAAGCGCGACAAGATCGATCGTGAGCGCGTCGCCCTCGACGACGACCAACCGACCCGGATAGCGCGCGGAAATTTCTTCGAGCGCCGGCAGACAGCGCGGGTCGCGCTCGATAACTATGACACGTTCCGCGCCATGAGCCAACAGCGCGCGGGTGAGGCCGCCGGGGCCGGGGCCGATCTCCACGACCGTCACGCCTTCGAGCGGGCCCGCCGCGCGGGCGATGCGAGACGTAAGGTTTAGATCGTAAAGGAAATTCTGGCCAAGCGCCCTGCGCGCGTCGAGCCCGTGACGCGCGACGACCTCGCGCAGCGGCGGCAAATCGTCGATCATCCGCTTATGCGCCCCGCGAGTTGGATCGCCTCGATCAGACTAGACGCGTCGGCCACCCCCTTGCCGGCGATGTCAAACGCCGTTCCGTGGTCTGGAGACGTGCGCGCGAAGGGCAGGCCCAGCGTGACGTTGACCCCGCGCTCGAAGGCCAGAGTCTTTATGGGAATCAACGCCTGATCGTGAGTTGGACACAGCGCCACGTCATATTTCGCCCGCGCCGCCGCGTGGAACATCGTGTCCGCGGGATAGGGGCCGCTGGCGTCGATCCCCATGGCGCGCAAGGCTTCCACCGCCGGCGCGATCACGTCGATCTCCTCGCGCCCCATCGCGCCGCCTTCCCCCGCGTGCGGATTGAGCCCGGCGAAGGCGAGACGCGGGGCCGCGACGCCGAAGCGCTTCGTCATATCCGCCGCGACGATTTGGCCGGTCTCGATCAGCAATTCCAGGGTCAAAAGCCTGGGAACCTCGGCCAGCGCGACATGAATCGTCACCGGCACGACCGCGAGCTCGGGAGCCCACAGTATCATCACCGGCCGCGCCGGGACGCCGAAATACCGCGGCGCGAGTTCGCCCAAGAATTCGGTGTGGCCCGGATGTTTAAAGCCCGCCGCGTAGAGCGCCTGCTTGGAAATCGGATTGGTGACGACCGCCCGCGCCTGGCCTTGCGCGACAAACTCCACCGCGAGTTCGATCGAGCGGATCGTCAGCGGCGCGTCGAGAGGGTCGGGTTCGCCGGGAAGACCATTGACTGCCCCGCCGAGCGCAACGACGGGCAGCGCCCGCGCGAAAACCTCGACGGCGCCGGCGGGAGTCGTCTCCTCCACGCCGACATCGAGCCCAAGCGATTTCGAAACGCGAGCGAACAACGCGGGATCGCCGACGACGAAAAACGGCGGCAAATCGCCGGTTTCGCGAGCGCGAAAAGCCTTGAGGGCGATTTCCGGCCCGATGCCGGAAGGGTCGCCCTGCGTGAGGGCGAGGGGGAGAAGGCGGCATTGGTTCATAAGTGCATGAGCGCCAGTTTCGTTTCGCGCCGCACAGTGGCGCCGGCGGAAGGCGAAAGCAAACCGTCGAAGATATTTGATCCGGGAGGCGCGAGGGCCAAAACCCGCGAGCCGCCATCCGGGAATTTCACACGACCGCGCTCTTGACAGCCTCAAATGCGTTCCTTATTTGTTCGCTATTCGCCGTTTGTTCTGGTTCGGCGTGGGCGACGCGAGTGGTCGGTTTGGTCGCGAGAGTGGCGTAAGGCGTTGTGGCGTAAGCGTATACGCGTGCGGCGTCGCTGTTCCCGGCGCGTGTTTCTGTCCCCAACAGGCGCGCCGGGGGCCGCGAGCCGGTCTCGCCGAAACGGAGCGGTCCGGCCGCTTTAGGAGAGCGTCGTCATGAACTGTCTGGAGCAGTTTCCGCTCGCGGCCCAGCCGCGAATTCCCCGCGCCGCCGCCAAGCGCCTCTCGCGCGAGACGCTGGCGGAATTGGCCCGTGAAATCGATCCGGCGCGACGGCGCGGACGCGGCGCGGTCTCCAACGCGAGCGGGCGGTTCGAGGCCTTCGCGCGCGAGGAGGTCGACGACGGATGGGGCTCGCTGGAGAGCCTGGCCCCGCTCAAGACCAATATACATTTGGAGAAGCCTCGAAGCGTCATCACGCGCAACGACTCGCCCGACATCGGCTTCGACCGCTCGATCAATCCCTATCGCGGCTGCGAGCATGGTTGCGTCTACTGCTACGCGCGCCCCAGCCACGCCTATGTCGGCTATTCGCCCGGCCTCGATTTCGAGACCGAGATTTTCGTCAAGGAGGGCGCGGCGCAGGTGCTGGAGCGCGAATTGTCGGCGCCTGGCTACGTCCCGAGAACGCTGGCGATCGGCTCCAACACCGATCCGTACCAGCCGACCGAAAAGCGCTGCCGCGTCATGCGCGGCGTGCTCGAAACGCTGGCCCGGACCAATCACCCCGTCGGCATAGTGACGAAATCCGCGCTGGTCGCGCGCGACATCGACCTCCTCGCGCCGATGGCGCGCAAAGGATTGGTTAAGGTGGCGATCTCCGTGACGACGCTGGACAAGGAACTCGCGCGCAAGATGGAGCCTCGCGCGGCTTCTCCGGTTCTCCGGCTCGAAACGATCGAAAAGCTCGCCGCCGCCGGCATCCCGGTCTCGGTCCTGGTCGCGCCGATCATCCCCGCCGTGAACGACGCCGAAATCGAAACGATCCTGACGAGAGCCTTCGCCGCCGGCGCGCGCGAGGCCGGTTATGTGATGTTGCGCCTGCCGCTCGAATTGCGCGATCTGTTCAGCGAATGGCTGCTCACGCACTATCCCGACAAGGCGAGGCATGTGCTATCGCTGGTGCGCGGCGCGAGGGAGGGCAAGCTCTATGATTCGGGCTTCGGCAAGCGGATGACGGGCGTTGGGCCCTACGCCTGGATGATCGGCCGAAGATTCGAGATAGCCGCCGCGCGTCTCGGCTATGGCGCCGGCGCGAGGCTGCGCTGCGATTTGTTTCAACCGCCCCGTCGAAGCGCCGAGCAGCTTGCGTTATTTTGAACCGATCGCCATCCGAGGGCGGAACAAAAACTTTTGGGCCGCGAGGAAGCGCGGAGCGGAGGGAAGTCATAAATGACGCCGGCCGAAAAACCGCGAAAGACCGTCCCCGATTTTTCCGCCGAAAACGAGTTGCGGCGCAAAAAACTTTGGCCGGTCGCCGGGGTCGACGAAGTCGGGCGCGGCCCGCTCGCGGGGCCAGTTTGCGCCGCCGCCGTCATTCTCGATCCCGACAACATTCCGGACGGGCTCAATGATTCCAAGGCGATGAGCCCGAAAGCGCGGGAAATGGCCTTCGCCCGGATCGTCGAAAGCGCGCTAGCGACGAGCTTCGCCTTCGTGACCGCCGCCGAGATCGACGCCACCGACATTCGCAAGGCGTCGCTAAAGGCGATGGAGCAAGCGGTCGCGGGGCTCTGCGTCGCGCCCGCCTTTGTGTTGGTCGATGGCCGCGATCTGCCGATCCTTCCCTGTCCAGGCTCCGCGATCGTCAAGGGCGACGCCAAATCGCTTTCGATCGCCGCCGCCTCGATCGTGGCCAAGGTGGCGCGAGACGGTCTGATGCGGCGCCTGGCGGAGGAATATCCGGCTTATGGGTTCGAGACCAATGCGGGCTATGGCTCGCCGCGCCATCTCGCCGCGCTCGCCGCTCTCGGCCCAACCCCTTGTCACCGCATGAGCTTCTCTCCCCTGCGCCGGGGACAGCCATCCGATTCGGTCGCGTTCATGTCCGACAACCAATTGGTAAAGAAAGAATTTTCTTAAGAAAGCCGTTCGAAAAGGGGACGCTTGGCTCGCGCCGCGTTAAACGCGCCCTTTACCTCGATCCCGCATAGTCACGCTCGTTGGTAAGCGTAACCGGTATCGAGTTCATGAGTAGCGCACGCGTCGAGGCGACCCGCCTCAATACCCAGCTAAAGGTCACGCGTACTGGGTCGCGGGTTTCGGGGTCGCCTCGCGCGGTGTCGCGCAACAGCGTCTTGCGCGGAGACAGCATCGAGATTCTCCGCGCAATGGCGCCGGAGAGCGTGGATCTCGTTTTCGCCGACCCGCCCTACAATCTCCAACTCGCGAATAAATTGACGCGGCCCGATCAGAGCGTGGTCGCGGGCGTCGAGGACGATTGGGACAAATTCGCGGATTTCGCGGCCTATGACGCCTTCACGCGCGATTGGCTCGAGGCCGCGCGACGCGTCATGAAGCCGCGGGCGACGATCTTCGTGATCGGCTCCTACCATAATATTTTCCGCGTCGGCGCCATCATGCAGGATCTAGGATTCTGGATCCTGAACGACATTGTCTGGCGCAAGACCAATCCAATGCCGAATTTTCGGGGCCGCCGCTTCACCAACGCCCATGAGACGATGATCTGGGCCGCGCGCGGCCCGCAAGCGAAGAGCTACACTTTCAATTACGAGGCGCTGAAGGCGGCCAATGAAGACTGCCAGATGCGCTCCGACTGGCTGTTCCCGATCTGCACGGGCGGCGAACGCCTCAAGGACGCGCAGGGGAGAAAAACCCATCCGACGCAAAAGCCGGAAGCTCTTTTGGCGCGTGTGATACTCGCGGCCTCCAACGCCGGCGACCTCGTGCTCGATCCGTTTTTTGGCAGCGGCACCACAGGCGCCGTCGCCAAGCGTCTGCGCCGGGATTATCTCGGAATCGAACGCGACCACGCCTATGCCGACGCCGCGCAGGCGCGCATCGACGCGGTCGAACCGCTCGATCCGGCGACGCTGACCTCGGCGCCCACGAAGCGCGGCGAGCCGCGCATCGCCTTCGCCAGCCTTGTCGACGCGGGCCTGATCGCGCCCGGCGCGAAGCTCGCGGACGCCAAGCGCCGGCACACCGCCTTGGTGCGGGCGGATGGCGCGCTGGCGATCGGTGGAGTTGTCGGATCGATCCACAAGACTGGCGCGTTGGTGCAGGGGCTGCCAGCTTGCAACGGTTGGACCTACTGGCATTATGAAGAGTCGGGCCGGCTCGTTCCGATCGACGATCTGCGCGCGCGCGCGCGAGAGCAGTTGCGCGAGGCGGCGGAGTAGACTTGCCGCGCCTTCCGCCGCCGCTCCATTCTCGACTCCGCGACGATTTTGTGAAATATCGCGACGTCTCAATTAAAGGACAGCCGCATGAGCTCCTTCGCCTATCACGACATCAGCCTCGAGGATTTGAAAAAGGGACTCGACGCTGGCTCCATCCTGCTCGTCGACGTGCGCGAGGCGGAGGAATATGCGGCCGGCCATATCAAGGGCGCGTTGTTCAATCCGCTGTCGAAATTCGACCCCGCCAAGCTGCCGGTAGCGCCGGAGGGCAAGAAGGTGGTGGTCTACTGCCGCTCGGGGCGCCGCTCCGTGACGGCGATGGAGCAGGCCCGCCTCGCCGGCCGCCGTGACGTGAACACGCATTTCGGCGGCGGCATTTTGGGTTGGCTCGGCGCGAATCTGGAAGTCGAAAAGGGTCTTTGACCCGCTGCTAGCCCCACAGTTCCGGCGCCGGCGGATGCAGCGTCGAACCCTCGTAACGAAGGCCGGGCTCGCGGTCCCGCGCGAGCAGCAGCGGCCCGTCGAGGTCGACATAGGCGGCGGATTGCCCGATCAGAACGGCCGGCGCCATGGCCAGCGAAGTGCCGACCATGCAGCCGGCCATGATCTCGAAGCCGAGTTCGCGTGCTTGCCCGGCCATCGCCAGCGCCTCGGTCAGGCCGCCGGTCTTGTCCAGCTTGATATTGACCGCGTCGTAGCGGCCGCGCAACGCGGCCAGGCCGGCGCGATCATGGGCGCTCTCGTCGGCGCAGATTTTCACCCGGCGCTCGATCCGGCCCAAAATTTCGTCGGCGCCTGCCGGCAGCGGCTGCTCGATCAACGCGACGCCGACGCTGGCGCAAGCCTCGATGTTGGCGAGGAGGTTTTCCTCGCGCCAGGCCTCGTTGGCGTCGACGATCAGCGTCGCGCGCGGCGCGCCGGCGCGCACGGCCTGCAACCGCTCGGCGTCGCCCTCGCCGGCGAGCTTGACCTTCAACAAGGGCCGATGCGCGGCGCGCGCCGCCGCCGCTCGCATCTCCTCGGGCGTCCCGACGGAAAGGGTGAAGGCGGTGGTCAAGGGCGCGAGCGCGGCGAGCCCGGCGCCTCGATGCGCCGCGACCCGCGATGTCTTGGCCTCCAAGTCCCACATGGCGCAATCCAGCGCGTTGCGCGCCGCGCCCGCCGGAAGCAGGCCTTGCAGCGCGGCGCGATCGGCCCCGGCCTCGATGTGAACGCGCGCGCGCTCGATCGCCGCCACGACGCTGTCGGCGCTCTCGCCGTAACGGGCGTAGGGCACGCATTCGCCCCGTCCGACCGCGCCGCCGGCGCGGAGCGTCGCGGTCACGACCAGCGCTTGCGTTTTGGCGCCGCGCGCGATCACGAAGCGTCCCTCGATCGGAAAGGCCTCGACGGCCACGGTCAGTTTGACGCCCATCTGGTCTCCTAAAGCGCGATGGCGCCGCAGGTGTTTCGGGCCAATTCGCTCGACATTGGCCATCGGCGAAGATAAGACGATTCGCAAGCATTTTGGCTCCGCGCCGCGATTTTTGGCGAGGCCGGCGCCCGCGATTGCCCGAAACGAACCGCGACGGGGCGTCATGGCGACAGAGATCGAGGCCGACTCGCCCGAACTGACCCGTCGCGAGAGCGGCGGCGTCAGGCGCTTCGCGCTGACCGGCGCCTGGATTTTGCGGGCGTCCAGAAAGCTCGAGCGAAAGACTGACGAGATCGTCTCGCAAGGACGCGGCGCGCGGGCGGTTGTCGTCGACATGAGCGCGATCGCCAGTCTCGACACCGCCGGGGCGCTCGCGCTCAACCGCGCCCGCAACGAGCTGATTCGCGACGGCGTCGCGGCCTCCTTCGAAGGAGCGCGGCCCGAACAACAAATCCTCCTCGAGGAGACGGCGATTGAAATCCCGGCGCCGCCCCGCGCCAAGCCCACTTTTTTGTTGTTCGACCTCCTCGCGGACCTCGGATTTTCCGTCGTCAACGCTTTCCGCGAAGCCTATCGCGGCACGGGCTTTCTGGGCGAGTTCGTCGCCGCCCTCGGTCGCATCCTGCTGCGCCCGCAACTGTTTCGCGGAACGTCGCTCGTCTACCAGATCGAGGTCTTCGGCTTCCGCAGCATTCCGATCATCGTGCTGATCAATCTCGCGGTCGGCTCCATCGTCGCGCAACAGGGGATTTATCAGCTGGGGCGTTTTGGGGCGACCAGCTATTCCGTCGATTTCATCGGCATATTGGTGCTGCGCGAACTGGGCGTGCTGCTAACGGCGATCATGATCGCCGGCCGTTCGGGATCGGCGATAACAGCCGAAATCGGCTCGATGAAGATGCGCGAAGAGGTCGACGCCCTGCGCGTCATGGGACTGTCGCCAATCGAAGTTTTAGTGGTTCCGCGCGTGTTGGCGCTGGTGATCTCGCTGCCGCTGCTGACCTTCATCGCCGATATGACGGCGCTGTTCGGCGGCTTGCTGGTCTCCTGGGGCTATGGCGGCATCAGCCCGCAGGCCTATTTGGCCTTGCTGCCGGAGGCGATCGGCCTGAACACCTTCCTCGTCGGAATAATCAAGGCGCCCTTCATGGCCTTGGCGATAGGGCTCATCTCCACGCAGGACGGGCTGCTCACGGTCGGCTCGGCCGAATCGCTGGGACGGCAGGTCACGGCCGCGGTCGTAAAGAGCATTTTCATGGTTATTATCCTCGATGGGCTGTTCGCGATGTTTTTCGCCTCGATCAGTTACTGAGCCACGCCGATGAGCGCCCTCGCCACCACCACGCAGGATAGCCCCACGCCCCCTAAGCGAGAGATCGTGATCAGCGTGCGGGATCTCGTGGTGCGGTTTGGCCCCCACACGGTCATGGACGGGCTCGATCTCAACGTCTACCGCGGCGAAGTTCTGGGTTTTGTCGGCGGCTCGGGTCAGGGAAAATCGGTGCTGATGCGGACCATCCTGGGGCTTGTGCGCAGGAGCGCGGGGTCGATCCGGCTGTTTGGCCAGGATCGGGAGACGCTCCCGCCTCGCCAGTTGCGCGCGCTCGAACAGCGCTGGGGCGTGCTGTTCCAGAACGGCGCCTTGTTCTCCGGCCTCACGGTGAAGCAGAACATCCAGATGCCGATGCGCGAGAATCGCGATATTTCCCAGCGGTTCATGGATGAACTGGCCATGCTCAAGCTTGAATTTGTCGGCTTGCCGCCCGACGCCGCCGACAAACTTCCGTCGGAATTATCTGGCGGCATGGTCAAGCGGGCGGCGCTGGCGAGAGCCCTCGCGCTCGACCCCGAATTGCTGTTTCTCGACGAACCGACCTCCGGTCTCGACCCGATCGGCGCGGCGGACTTTGACGAATTGATCGCCACGCTGCAAAAGACGTTGGGACTAACCGTCTTCATGGTGACGCACGATCTCGACAGCCTATATTCGATCTGCGACCGAGTCGCCGCGCTCGCGGGCGGAAAAGTGATCGGCTCGGGCTCCGTCGAGGACATGTTGGCGTCCGACCAGCCCTGGCTGCGCGCTTATTTTCACGGGACGCGCGGCAGCCGGCTGATCGGCTCGCTTGACCGGCGGAAGGAGGGCGAAAGCCCGCGAAGGGACGAAGCATGGAAACCCGCGCCAATTTCGCGCTGATCGGCGCCTTCACGCTCGCGGTCGTGTTCGCGGCTTTCAGGTTTGTCTATTGGTTCTCGGGACCAAGCCAGCTGGCGATGTACCAAACCTATGAACTCGTCGTGCAAGGCTCGGTCGACGGGACTAACGCGCGGCAGCGCCGTGCAGTTCAATGGGTTGAAGGTTGGCGAGGTCACCAATCTCGAAATCGACATGAACGACCCCAGCCTTGTCGATGTGCTGATCAATATCGACAAGAAGACGCCCGTGAAGACCAATACGCGCGCCAGACTGGAACAAAAAGGCCTCACCGGCGTTCCCGTGGTGTCGCTGGTCGGCGGCACGCCCGGCGCGCCTGATATTGTCGCGCCGGCGGGCGAAGCCTATCCGCGGATCGCCGTCGAGCCTTCGGAAATCCAGAACCTGCTCGAAAATGTCCAGCGCCTCGCGACCAAGGCGGGCAGCTTTCTGGACAAGGTGGACAAGCTGCTCGACGATAATTCGACGACGCTGACCGCCTCCATGAAAAATGTGGAGACTTTCACCAAGACGCTGGCCGACAACAGCGGGCCGACCGGAAATTTCATCCGCGACGCGGCGGATGTGGCCCATTCGCTGAAGCCGGTCGCGGAGCGCTTCGACAAGCTGCTCGCCAGCGCCGAACGCACGGTCAAGGCGCTCGATCCCAAGACGATCAAGAGCATAACCGGCAACGTCGCTGGTATCTCCAGTAACTTCAACCGCTTCTCGGAGACGGGGCTGCGCCAGTACGAACAGCTCGCGATAGACGCGCGCAAGGCCGTCGACACGCTCGACCGCGCCGTGCACAATTTCGAACGCGATCCCTCGCAGGTCATTTTTGGCCCGAGCCCGGCTCTCCCGGAGGTCAAGGGCCAGTGAGCCCGCTTACGCCGGCTTAAAGCATCGCATGTTAGGGCTCTCGCGAAAGAGGCTTAACCTAGCGGAGCTTTGATGCCGCGACGCATGCGATCGCCGACCGTGGTCATCCTGGTCGATCACGGCTTTGTCAGCGGCGGCCAGTCGAAGGTCGCCATCGAAAGCGCGCTCGGCCTGGCGCTGGCCGGCGCGAGGCCGATATTCCTTTGCGCTTGCGGGCCGGTCGATCCGCGCCTGGCGCAAGCCGGCGTCGAGACGATCTGCCTCGATCAACGCGACATTCTCGACAATCCTTCGCGCGCCGCCGCCGCGGTTCAGGGAATGTGGAACGCCAAGGCCGCCGCCTCGCTGGCCGAGTTGTTGGCGCGACTGCCGCGCGAAAACACGATTGTTCACGCGCATGGCTGGGCCAAGGCGCTGTCGCCGTCTATCGCCAAGCCGATCCGGGCGTCGAAACTGCCCGCCGTCTATACGATGCACGAATATTTCCTCGCTTGTCCGAACGGCGGCTTCTACAATTTCCAAAAGCACGAGGTCTGCGCGCTGAGGGCGATGTCGGCGGCCTGCTGGGCGACCAATTGCGACTCGCGCAACTATCCCTTCAAGCTGTGGCGCAACGCCCGTCTCGCGGTCGCGCGAGGCGCCGGATTGGCCAAGTGTTTCGAGGATTTCTTGCTGATCTCCGATTTGCAGCGGGAACTGCTGGCGCCCTATTTGCCGAAGGGCGCGAGGACGCATCGCGTCTCTAATCCGGTCGAGGCGGAAGCGCTCGGCCCCAAGGAAAATCCCGCCTCGGGCGAGACGCTGTTCGTCGGGCGGCTGTCGGCCGAAAAGGGCGCTCTGCTGTTCGCGGGCGGCGGACATGGCGGGGATCACGCCGGTGTTTATCGGCGACGGGCCGATCGCGCCGCGACTGCGCGATGAGTTCCCGCGCGCGCGGCTGCTCGGCTGGCTCGAACCCGCGGCCGTCCGCGCGGCGATGCGCGCGGCGCGAACGCTGGTGTTTCCGTCGCTGTGGTATGAGGGGCTCGGCCTCACCGCGTTGGAGGCCAAGGCGATGGGGACGCCAGTGATCGTCTCGGACATATGCGCCGCGCGCGAGCAGATCGCCGACGGCGCCGAGGGGCTTTGGTTCAAGAGCGGCGACGCGGCCTCCCTCGCGAGCGCGCTGGAGCGCCTCAAGGACGATGCGCTGGTCGCGCGGCTGTCGCGGGCGGCCTATGAATCCTATTGGCGCGAGCCGCCGACGCTCGGCCGTCACGTGGAGCAGACGCTTGCCGTCTATGACGAAGTGCTGGCGCGGGGGAGGGGCTGAGTTCTAGACTGGCTACGCACCCGCCAAGCCAAGGCCGCGATAGATTTCGGAAAGACTCGCGCGGACGCCGATCGCCGGCAGATCGAGTTCCTCTTCCCCGTGTGTAAATCTTCGCTCGCTGAAACCGCCGTCGCCGGACTCGCGATCGAAGCTGAGAATATCGACCGCGTCCTGAGCCAGGATCACATATTGTCTGAGCGTCGGGAGGCTCGCATAGGCGGTCCGTTTCCAGCGCAAATCGCGCTTGGCGGTGGAGGGCGACAGCACTTCGAACGCAACGATCATATCGTCGCAATCCCGGCCGTCGATGGATTTGTCCGGTCGGATCAGCAGGTCGGGAACGGGAACGCTCGTGTCGGACAGGCGCACGCCAAGGCCGGGGAGGACCTCCCAGCCGCCGCGCGACTGGCGGGCTTGTTCGCCGAGCAGCATGGTGAGATTGAACACAATTTTCTGATGCAAATAGCTCGGCGTCGGGTTCAAGAGCGGCTCCCCGTCGATCAATTCCCATTTCTCTTCGTCGGGGCGCGTATCGGTGAACGCGTAGAACTCCTCCACGCGCATCGGGCCTTGATCCAGGAACGGGACGCCCATCGCTTAACCTCTTTCCTTCGCCGGGCCAGCCTACAACCGTCGCCGCGCCGCGCAACCTTCGACTATTGCGGGTTCTCCAGGTTGAACGACTGCGTGCCTTCGTCATAGGCGAAAATCTCGCCATAGCGGCCCCAGGTCGTCACGCTTTTCAACGTCGTCTCGGCATAGTCCTCCCTCATGTAGTCCTCGAGCTCCTCGCGGAAGCGGGTCGCGGGCGCATGGTGCGGGGGCGCTCGTCCAGCACCCTGCGGATCCGCTGCGCCAGGGGCACATAGGCCAGGAGATGGTCTCCGAACAGCCTTTTGCGCTGGTCACTCCATATCCGCGAATCGCTTGCCGGCCGGCGTGAGCCTGATGTTGCCCTCGGCGATTTCGGCGAACCGCAGGAGTTGCAGCGTTTCCGCAACCGGGAAGAGTTCGTCGATCTCCATGCAGGCTGTCGGCAAGGCCGGGAGGTCAGCCCTGCCATTATAGGGCGGGGCGGAGACTTCCTCGATCATGCCGGCGAGCGTGTTGGTCGAGACGGGGCAGGGCCATGCCGATGCCGAGGCCCGGGAAGGCGCCGGGGCTGGCCTTGCCATTCGGCGCGGCGGGTCATCAAGGCGTAAATCTGGTCGACGAGCTGGCGGAATTCCGGGTCGAGCCGGTTGCGCGGATGCTGCAACGCGACTTTGATTTCGGCGGCGATGCGGCCGGGATTCGAGGACAGCACGATGATGCGGTCGCACATCAGCACCGCTTCCTCGATGTTATGCGTCACCATCAAAATCGATTTGATCGGCATGCGTCCTTCGACCCACAGGTCGAGCAGGTCGGTGCGCAGCGTCTCGGCGGTGAGCACGTCGAGCGCCGAGAAGGGCTCGTCCATCAGCAGATATGCTGGGAGCCACCACCAGCGCGCGGGCGAAGCCGACGCGCTGGCGCATGCCGCCGGAGATTTCCTTAGGATAGGCGTTCTCGAAGCCGTCGAGGCCGATGATGTCGATGGCCTGCAAGGCGCGCCGGCGCGCCTCCGGTTCCGGCACGCCCTTGGCGCGCAGACCCAGCTCCACATTGGCCAGCACCGTGAGCCAGGGAAACAGCGCGAAGCTCTGGAACACCATGGCGACGCCGTCGACCGGGCCGGCGACTTTCTCGCCGCGATAGATCACCTCGCCGCTCGATGGGCGGTTAAGCCCGGAGACGATGCGCAACAAGGTGGATTTGCCGCAGCCCGAACGCCCGAGCAGGCCGACGATTTCGCCCTCGTTCAGCTCGAGCGAGATTTTATCGAGCACGATGGCGCTCTTGTCGCCGCCGCGGCCATAGGCCTGCGAGACATTGTCGATCGTGAGCAGTTGCGCTGGAGTCGGGGAAGTGGCCATGAAAACCTCACAAAAGCCGCAGGCGGCGCTCCGCGAAGGCGGAAAGCTGGCGCCAGAACAGGCGGTTGACCAGAATGACGACGATGCTCATGGCCGCGACGCCGAGGACGATCTTGGGAAAATCGCCGTCGGCGGTCGCCTTGGCGATATAGGCGCCGACGCCATGGGCCGTCACCTGGTCGTTGCCCCATTTCACATATTCGGCGACGATGGACGCGTTCCAAGAGCCGCCCGAGGCGGTGATCGCGCCGGTGATGTAATAGGGGAAGACGGCCGGCAGGATCACGCTTTTCCACCAGGTCCAGCCCTTGATCCCGAAATTCTCCGACGCCTCGCGCAGATCGTTGGGGAAGGCGCTCGCGCCGGCGATCACGTTGAAGGCGATATACCATTGCGTGCCGAAGACGATCAGCACGGACAGCCAGATGTCCGGGTTGAGATGAAAGCGCAGAATGCCGATGACGGCGATCGGAAACAGCACATTGGCCGGGAACGCCGCGAGAAACTGGGCGAGCGGCTGGGCTTTCTCGGCGATGTGGGGGCGCAGGCCGATCCATACGCCGATCGGAACCCATATCAGGCTCGCCACCGCGATCAGCGCCATCACCCGCAAGAATGTGTAGAAGGTCAGCTTCGCGACCGTCTCGACTTCCGCCATGTCGACGCCCGTCCCCACGAATTGGATGACGAGAGTCAGCGACATGAACAGTAGCACGCCGATGATCGTGAACCAGGCCATGTCGAGGAGCAGCGCGATCTTCGGGTTTTCCTCGCCGCCGCGCGCGAAGGTCGGCAAGCGCAAGGCGAGCAGCGAGACGCGTTGCAACAGCGCGGCCGGATGGCGCATCAACTGGCGCAGCCAGCGCGTGCGCAGGAACAGATCGCGCACCCAGGATTCGGCCTGCGTTTGCGAGGCCGTCAGTTCGACGCGGAATTTGTCGGCGAAGGCGACGATCGGGCGAAACAGCAATTGATCATAGGCCAGAATGATCAAGGCGACGGCGACCACCGCGGCGAGCACGCAATCGATTCGCCTGTTGTCGATGGCGAGGGCGAGATATGAACCGACGCCCGGAAGGCGCACATTGACGTCGCCGACCGAAATCGCCTCCGAGGCGACGACGAAGAACCAGCCGCCCGACATCGACATCATCATGTTCCAGATGAGGCCGGGCATGGCGAAGGGCGTTTCCAGCTGCCAGAATTTTTGCCAGGGCGTCAGTTGGAAGCTCGCCGCGACCTCCTCCAGATCGCGCGGCACGCTGCGCAGCGACTGATAGAAGGAGAAGGCCATGTTCCAGGCCTGGCTGGTGAAGATCGCGAAAATCGCCGCGCATTCCGCGCCCAGGGTCGAGCCGGGAAACAGCCCGAGAAAAAAAGTGACCGTGAAGGAAAGGAAGCCCAGGATCGGCACCGACTGCAATACGTCGAGCAGCGGGATCAGAACCATTTCGGCGCGGCGGCTCTTGGCCGCGATGGTCGCGTAGGTGAAAGTGAAAATCAGCGAAAGGATCATCGCCGCGAACATGCGCAAGGTCGTGCGCAGACCGTAATAGGGCAGTTGCCAATAATCGAGCGACAAGGCCGCGGTTTCCGGCGCGTTCAGCGGCAAGGTCATGCCGCGCGAGCCGTAGCTCATCAGAACGAGCACGGCCAACACCAGAATCAGCGCGGCGGCGTCCCAGAGATTAGGAAGGTTCTTTAGTCCGCTCCGAGCGAATAGAAGGGTGTTTTCTTGCGTCATGCGGCGGATCGATCCGGCTCGGTGGTCCTTGGCCGCGGGCGGGGCGAAGGCGAAAGGGGTGAAGTCGCGGTGCAACGACGATGGAATTCCCGCCGAGCGCGCCGCGGGGCGACGCCGGCCGGATCATTATTCGCGCGCCGTTTCGCGCCGAACCGGGTTTGGTCCGACGGGGCTTGCTCTAGCACCATGTCAGCACATGGCCAATAGATGTGACACTCGCGTGTCGGCGTCTCCCGGCGAGGCCTTTATCGAACCTTTCGAACGCGGGCCTTTCCGGCATGCCCGGCGCGCGCGGGCCTGGCGATCGAGCCGGTCGGCGTCATGTCGAGGCCGGGGCGCTCGAGCCGGGCCAGCCGCGAATCGATCTCGGCGAGCTTGGCGGCGAGCGTGGCCGTCGTCTCGTCGAGCGTCTGCCGCTGCGCCTCCAAACTGGCGTCGCGCGCCGTCTCCTGCGCCCGCGCGCGGTCGGCGGTTCGCGCGGTCTCGACGCCATGGCGGAGTTGTTCGATCTGCGCGCGCAAGCCTCGCACCTCGTCCACCATTCGCGCCATTTCCGGCTTGGGATCGGTTTCGGCGGCGACTTCCGCGCTCAAAGTCCCGCTCGGCACGAGCATCGCCGCGTCAAGGCGGGAGCCGGCCTCCAATCCCGGTTTCACGCCGGTTTTGCCGCCCAGGATCACGCCCGCCACGCTCCCGGCGGCGATCGACAGCGTGAGCGCGACGCCAAGTTGCAGCCGCATGCCGCCGGAGCTGAACACGCCGCCCGAGAAAAAGCCGCCGCCGCCGGTCCCGATCTTGACGCTTTCGCGCTTGAAGCCGCCGAGCTTCTGGGCGCGCTCGCGCCGAAGGAACCGTAAAGGCTGTCCTCGCTGCCGCTGAAGCCGGGAAGCGGCGGATCGTCATTGGCCATGAGCGCCTCCATGCCGTGATCGCGGGAGCCGGCTGAAGGCCGGGCGAGTCGGTCAATTTCGACGCATTAGGGTTAAAGCGGGGTTAAAGCGGGCGATTTTGCCGCCTCCAGGGTCCGCCACGCGACGCCGATTTGACCCCGGCGCGCAATCGTGTATCCGAATGGCGCAAAAATAACGAGGAAACGACCGATCATGTGCTGGAGTGGGGAAGCTTCGACAGTTCTGGCCGCGACCGGCATCGCCGGCGCCGCATATTCCGCGCTCAAGCGCAATCCCGAGCCCTTGGCGCTCTGGGTCTGTCTGCTCTATTTCGCCAGCATGGAGGCGCTGCAAGCCGTCAGCTATTCCGTGCTGAACCAGTGCGACTCGCCGCTCAATCAGATGATGACGCTGTTTGGCTATCTGCACATAGCCTTTCAGCCTTTCTTCATCAATTCGGTGGCGCTCTACTTCATGCCGAAGGACGCCGCGCGCAAGGTCGCGCCCATCACCTACGCCGCCTGTTTCGTCGGCGCGATCGCGATGCTGGTGCAGCTCTATCCGTTCAACTGGGCCGGCCATTGCCAGGTCGGGCGTCCGCTGTGCGGCGAGTTCCTGTGCACGGTGCACGGCGAATGGCATCTCGCCTGGCTCGTGCCGACCAACGGCATCGGCAACAGCATGGCCGACAACGCCTGGCTCGGGCGCGGCTTCCTGTCCTATCCGCTGACCGCCTTCCTGCTGCCGGCGCTGATCGGCAGCTGGCGCTTCACGCTGTTCTCATATGTCGCCGGCCCCTTCGTCGCGGCGCTGACGACCAACAACATCAATGAATGGCCGGCGGTCTGGTGCCTGTTCAGCATCGGTCTGGTGCTGGCGATCATCAAGACGCCGCTGCGTCATCATTTGCATGTCGGCGACCCCTGGTGGGTCATGGTCGGGAAATGGCGCGCGGCGCGAAAGCTCGCCGCCGCGCGGCCCGTTGTCCCCGAACCGGTCATCCCGGCGGTCCCCGAACCTGTCGTCGAGGCGCCGCCAGCCGAGTGAAAACGGGGCTCTCCTCCTCGACCGGAGGAGAGCGTCAGGCCTTCACCCTGACATACTCCCCCGGCGCGTCGCCGACCGGCTTCAACACGCCGCCGCCGGGTTCCCGCGCCGGAACTTTCCTTGGCGCCTGCTGAGTCAGCCAGGCGAGCCAGTCCGGCCACCACGAGCCCTTGATCTCCGTCGCCGATTTCACCCAATCGTCGTAGGAGCCGACCGGCGGGCCGCCCATCCAATATTGGTATTTGTCCTTGTCCGGCGGATTGATGATGCCGGCGATATGGCCGGCGCCGCCGAGCACATATTTGACCGGGCCGCCGAAATATTTCGCGCCGATGAACACCGAGCGCGCCGGCGCGATATGGTCCTCCTTGGCGGCGATCTCGTAGACCGGAACCGTCACCTTTTTCAGATCGAGCTTCACGCCGTCGATCACCATCTCGCCGCGCGTGAGATTGTTCTCGAGATAGCAATTGCGCAGGTAGAACGAGTGGTTGGCGCGCGGGATGCGGGTGCTGTCCGCGTTCCAGGCCAGAAGATCGAACGCCGCCGGATCGACGCCCTTCACGTAATTGTTGACGATATAGTTCCAGACGAGTTCGTTGGGGCGCAGCATGTTGAAAGTGTTGGCCATCTTGACCCCGTCGAGATAGCCGGTCTTGGCCATGGCGTCCTCGAGCGCCGCGAGTTTCGTCTTGTCGACGAAAATCTGCATGTCGCCGGCCTCGGAGAAGTCGACCTGCGTCGCGAAGAAAGTCACGCTGTCGATGCGCTGGTCGTGCTTGGCCGCCATATAGGCCAGCGTCGAGGCGAGCAGCGTCCCGCCGACGCAATAGCCCGCCGCCGCGACCTTGCTTTCGCCGGTCGCGCGTTCGATCGCGTCGAGCGCCGCGAGCACGCCTTCGTGCATATAGGCTTCGAAACCGAGGTCCGCCTGGCTCTCGTCGGGATTGACCCAGGAGATGATGAACACGGTTAATCCCTGAGCCACCGCCCAGCGAACGAAGCTTTTTTCGCGGTTGAGATCGAGCACGTAGAATTTGTTGATCCACGGCGGGACGATCAACAGCGGGCGCGCGTAGACCTCGCTCGTCGTCGGCGCATATTGGATCAGCTCCATCAATTCGTTGCGCAGGATCACCTTGCCGGGGGTCGTCGCCATGTCGACGCCAAGCTGGAATTTGCTGTCGTCGGACTGGCGAATTTTCAACGTGCCGCCGCCCGCCAACAGATCCTCGGCCAGCATTTCCATGCCGCGCACCAGATTGCCGCCGCGCGCCTCCAGCGTCGCGCGCAACAACTCGGGATTGGTCGCCACGAAATTGGACGGCGACATCGCGCTGGCGATCTGACGCGTGTAGAAGGACGCCTTGGCTTTTGTCTGCGGGTCGAGGCCCTCGGCGTGTTCGACCATATTGTTCGCCCAGCGCGTGGCCAGCGTGTAGCTCTGCCGCAGACAATCGAAAAACGGGTTATTGCTCCAATCCGGCGCGGAGAAACGCTTGTCGGAGGGGTCCGGCGGCACCACCGGCGGCGCCTCCTCGCCGGAAAAGCGGTGCAGGGTCTGGCTCCAAATATTGGTGAGGCCGCTGATCAGATCGGCCTGCGCCAGCGCGGCGCGTTCGGGCTGCGTCATCCAATATTCGGCGACGACGCCAAGCGTCTTGGTGGCGTCGGCGACGTTCGCCGCGAGTTCGCTGCGGGTCTCGGCGAGGTCGGGCGCGCTCATCGCCGCCGCCACCACGCGGCGTCCCTGATCGACCAGCTTGGCCAAATTCTCGGCGGCGGTCTCGAATTCTCCCGTGAGCGCGGGTTCGGCCGCCTTGGGCTTGCGATGGACGCGTTCGCGCTCCGACGCGCGCGCCGTCTCCCGGACGACAAGTTCCCGGGCAGGCGGGACGGAAGGACGCGCCTCCGGCTGGACCGCGGGCGCGACGGAAGGCCGCGCCTCCGGCTGGATCGCCGGCGTGGGCGTCGCCGCGTCCCGGGGCGGCGCGAGAGGCGCCTTGGGCGCGCGCTTTGGGCTCTTGTCGCTTTTATCCTTGGCGTTGCGTTTGCTAGTCATTTTGCCTCGGTAGGCGCGGGCCGCGGATTTGGCGGCCATCTCGTTGGCCCGCTCAGGCGCCGTTTCCGTTTCGCGATCGGCGGTCATGTTCGGTCCTGTTCTTCGTCGTCTTGCTTCAAGGCGCGGCCAGTAGCGACGCGCGCCGGAGTTCTGATAGACTAACATTATGTCTTTAGCGACGCACGCCGTCACGAACCAATCCATTGTGCGGATGCGAAGGCGTCAACGCGCGAATCCCGAGGCGCTTCCACTCGCTGGCGCGAATGCGCGGCAATGTGACACAGCGGGCGGCGGGCGAGGGCGCCTTCGCGTCCTGATCGCGCTCGCCGCCGCTCTCGCCCTGCCGAGCCTTTGCCGCGAGGCCGCCGCGCAAGAGGCCGCGTCCGGCGGCGCGGTGATCGGCGACGTTCTGCAAACGCTGCATCTGCGGCGGGAGCCGCCGCCCCAGCAGGATTTCGTCGTGCGTTCGCGTCCGGCCCCGGACTCGCTCGAGTTCCAGCCGATGAAGCCGACCGAAAAGCCGACCGGCAAGAAGACGCCGGCGCAACTCGACGCGCTTGGCGCCGAACTCGAAAGCGCGCTCGAACGAAACCGCAAGGCGGGCGCTCGGGTGGCCGCGCCCGATCCGGCGCCGCGCCCGGCGGCTCGGCGCGCGGCCGCGGCCAAGCCGCCGCGAGACCAAGCCAACTGAAGCCCGCCGCGCCTCCGCCAAAGCGCCAAAAGCCGAACCGAAACGCCCCGAAACACCAGCGGAACCCCGAAATGTCGGATTTTTATCGCATCAAGCGCCTGCCCCCTTATGTCTTCGAGCAGGTCAATCGCCTGAAGGCCAAGGCGCGCGCCGGCGGCGCCGACATCATCGACCTTGGCATGGGCAATCCCGATCTGCCGGCGCCCAAGCATGTGATCGACAAGCTGGTCGAGACGGCTGGCCGCCCACGCACCGACCGCTACTCCGCCTCCAAGGGCATCGCCGGGCTGCGCCGGGCCCAGGCCAATTATTATCAACGCCGCTTCGACGTCTCGCTCAACCCGGACACGCAGATCGTGGCGACGTTGGGCTCGAAGGAAGGCTTCGCCAATATGGCGCAGGCGATTACCGCGCCGGGCGACGTGATGCTGGTGCCCAATCCCTCCTATCCGATCCACGCCTTCGGTTTTCTGATGGCGGGCGGGGTCATTCGCTCCGTGCCGGCCGATCCGACGCCGCAATTCTTCGAGGCGCTGGAGCGCGCGGTGCGGCACTCGATCCCGAAGCCGATCGGCGTCGTGGTCTGCTATCCCTCCAATCCGACCGCGACGGTCGCATCGCTGGATTTTTACAAGGATCTCGTGGCCTTCGCGAAGCGGCACGAGATTTTCGTGCTCTCGGATCTCGCCTACGCCGAGGTCTATTTCGAGGACGCGCCGCCGCCCTCGGTTTTGCAGGTGCCCGGCGCGATCGATGTGACGGTGGAGTTCACCTCCATGTCGAAGACCTATTCGATGGCCGGCTGGCGCATGGGCTTCGCCGTCGGCAACGAGCGTCTTTGCGCGGCGCTGGCGCGCGTCAAGAGCTATCTCGATTACGGCGCCTTCACGCCGATTCAGGTCGCGGCGGCGACCGCGCTGAACGGCCCCGACGACTGCATCAAGGAGATGCGCGCGATCTATAAGAGGCGCCGCGACGTGATGGTCGAAAGTTTCGCCCAGGCGGGATGGCCCATTCCCTCGCCGTCGGCGTCGATGTTCGCCTGGGCGCCCGTTCCGGAACGCTTCGCGAGCCTCAGCAGCCTCGAATTTTCCAGCTTGCTGATCGAAAAGGCCGATCTCGCCGTCGCGCCCGGCGTCGGCTTTGGCGAATATGGCGAGGGCCACCTGCGCCTGGCGCTGGTCGAGAACGAGCAGCGCATCCGACAGGCCGCGCGCAATCTGCGGCGCTTCTTCGACAGCGCCGACCACCAGTTGCACAATGTCGCCCCAAAGGCGATGCGCGCTTGACGCCGCGTTGGGGATTTTCGATCCTCTACCCGACCGCCGCCGCGATCCTTATGAATTCCTTACGCGCGACGCCTGTTTTGCGCATTGATCTCCGACGCGCTTCCGCCCATGTTCCCGTCCAGGAAAAAGAGGAGCAGGCGATCATGTCCGATTTCATCTTCGTGGGTCTCGGCGTCGTTCTTTTCGTCGTGATCGCCGGCTACGCGCGCCTTTGCGCTCGTCTTTAGACCGGAGCCGCGCCATGCTCGAACCACTCGTCGGATTGATCGTCGCCGCGCTGCTCGGCGTCTATCTTCTTTACACGCTGCTTCATCCCGAGGATTTCTGAGCGGGACGCTTAGCAATAGGATTTGGAGCGTTCGAATGTCCATGACAGGCGTTTTGCAGGTCGCGATCACGCTGCTGCTGGTTTTCGCGGCCGCCGTTCCGCTCGGCGGCTATATTCTTCGCGTGATGGAGGGCGAACGCGTCGCCTTGTCACGCGCCGGCGCGCCGGTGGAGCGGCTGTTCTACCGGCTTGCCGGCGTGGACCCGACGCGCGAGCAGAGCTGGTTCCTTTACACCATGTCGATGCTGGCGTTCAGCCTCGTCGGCTTCCTCTCGCTCTACGCCTTGCAGCGGCTGCAAAATCATCTGCCGCTAAATCCCCAGGGCTTCGACGCCGTGGCGCCCGATCTCGCCTTCAACACCTCGCTCAGCTTCATCACCAACACCAATTGGCAGAATTACAGCGGCGAGACGACGATGAGTCATCTCACGCAGATGCTGGGGCTGACCGTCCATAACTTCCTCTCGGCCGCGACCGGCCTCGCCATGGCCTTCGCGCTGACGCGCGGCTTTTCGCGCGCGATGTCGCCGACCGTTGGCAATTTCTGGGTCGATATGACGCGGGCGACGCTTTATATTCTGCTGCCGCTGGCGGTCGTCGTCGCCGTCGCGCTGGTCGCGCTCGGCGCGCCGCAGACATTGACCGGCGCTCTCGAGGCGACGACCCTCGAAGGGGTCAAGCAGGTCATTTCCATTGGTCCGGTCGCGAGCCAGGAAGCCATCAAGGAACTTGGAACCAACGGCGGCGGCTTCTTCAACGCCAATTCGGCGCATCCGTTCGAAAATCCTAACGCCTTCTCCAACATGTTGGAGATATGGGCGATTCTGGTAGTGCCCTTCGCGACCGTGTTCGCCTTCGGCCGGGCGGTCGGCGACGAGCGGCAGGGGCGCGCCATCGCCGTCGCCATGTCGATCGTGCTCGGCGTCGGCGTTCTCACCGCCTATTGGGCCGAGGCGGCGGGCAATCCCTTGCTGACCGAGCTTGGCGTCGATCCTTCCCCAGGCAACATGGAAGGCAAGGAAACGCGCTTCGGCGTCGCGATGAGCGCCTTTTTCGCGACCGCCACGACCGGCACCAGCACGGGCGCCGTCAATGCGATGCACGATTCGATGACGCCGATCGGCGGCCTCGTCCCGCTCTTCAACATGCTGCTCGGCTGCATTTCGCCCGGCGGCGTCGGCGCGGGTCTCTATGGCTTTCTCGTCATCGTCGTCATCGCGGTGTTCGTCGCTGGCTTGATGGTCGGGCGCACGCCGGAATATCTCGGCAAGAAGATCGAGTCGCGCGAGATGAAACTCGCCATGCTCGCGGTGCTGATCTATCCGCTCACCGTGCTCGGCTTTTCGGCGGCGTCGGTGTTGCTCAAGACCGCGCTCGACAGCCTCGGCAATTCCGGGCCGCACGGCCTGTCGGAAATTCTCTATGCCTTCGCCTCGACGACGGCCAATAACGGCTCGGCCTTCGCGGGCCTGACCGGCAATACGCTCTGGTTCAACACGACGCTCGGCCTCGCGATGTTCCTGGGGCGCTTCGCCTATGTATTGCCGGTGCTGGCGCTCGCCGGCTCCTTCGCCGGCAAGAAGAAGGCGCCGCCCTCGGCCGGCACCTTCCCGACGCATGGGCCGCTGTTCATCGGCCTGCTGCTCGGCGTGATCGTCATTCTCTATCTGCTGCAATATTTCCCGGCGCTGGCGCTCGGGCCGATCGTCGAGCATTTCCTGATGCTGGCCGGCAAGACGTTTTAAGGGAGAACTCCATGTCCACCAAAGTCGCGGCGCCCGGCCTGTTCGACGGAAAGATCCTGAAGCGCGCCGCTATCGACTCCGTGAAAAAGCTCGACCCGCGCCGCCTAGCTGGCAATCCGGTGATCTTCGTCACCGAGGTCGTCTCGGCCGTCGTGACCGTGTTTTTCGCGCGCGATGCGATAGCCCACACGGGCGCCGCGCCCTTCACCGGCCAGATCGCCGCCTGGCTCTGGTTCACGGTGCTCTTCGCCAATTTCGCGGAGGCGGTGGCGGAGGGACGCGGCAAGGCGCAGGCCGACGCGCTTCGCCGCACGCGCAGCGAAACGCATGCCAAGCGGCTGATCGATCCCGCCGGCAAAAGCGGCATGAAAGAGGTGGTCGAGGGCGTCTCGGCGCTCGATCTCAAGATCGGCGACGTCGTGCTCGTCGAAGCCGGCGACGTCGTTCCCGGCGACGGCGAGGTGATCGAAGGCGTCGCCTCGGTCAATGAATCGGCGATAACCGGCGAATCAGCGCCGGTCATTCGCGAGGCTGGCGGCGACCGCTCCGCCGTCACCGGCGGGACGACCGTTTTGTCGGACTGGATCAAGGTGCGCATCACCGCGGCGCCGGGCTCGACCTTCATCGACCGCATGATCGCGCTGGTCGAAGGCGCGCAGCGCCAGAAGACGCCCAATGAGCTGGCCCTGTCGATCCTGCTGTCGGGCCTCACGATCATCTTTCTGATCGTCTGCGTGACGCTATGGCCGCTCGCCGGCTATTCGGGAACCACGCTGTCGGTCAGCGTGCTGATCGCGCTGCTGGTCTGCCTCATTCCGACGACCATCGGCGGGCTGCTGTCGGCGATCGGGATCGCCGGCATGGACCGCCTGATCCGCTTCAACGTCATCGCGACCTCCGGCCGCGCGGTGGAAGCCGCCGGCGACGTGGACACGCTGCTGCTCGACAAGACCGGCACGATCACTTTCGGCAACCGCATGGCCGATGAATTCGTTCCCGTCGGCTCGGTCGGCGAAGCCGAACTCGCCGAAGCCGTGCTGCTCGCCTCGCTCGCCGACGAGACGCCGGAGGGGCGCTCGATCGTCGCGCTCGCCACGAGCCGTCATGGCGTGATCGCGCCTCCCTTGACCGCCGACATGAAGGTGGTGCCCTTCTCGGCGCAAACCCGGATATCGGGGCTCGATCTCGCCGGGCGCGGCCTGCGCAAGGGCGCCGTGGACGCCATTCTCGCGCAAGCGGGCCTGAAGGCGGAAGACGCGCCGGAGGATTTCCGCAGGGCGGTCGACGTGATTTCCCGCTCGGGCGGCACGCCGCTCGCCGTCTGCGACAATGGCCGTTTGCTCGGCGTCGTGCATCTCAAGGACATCGTCAAGCCCGGCATCAAGGAGCGCTTCGCCGCGCTGCGCGCAATGGGCATCAAGACGGTCATGGTGACGGGAGACAATCCGATCACGGCGGCGGCCATCGCCGGCGAGGCCGGCGTCGACGACTTCATCGCGCAAGCCACGCCCGAGGATAAATTGAAATATATTCGCAAGGAGCAGCAGGGCGGACGGCTGATCGCCATGTGCGGCGACGGCTCCAACGACGCGCCGGCGCTGGCGCAGGCGGATGTCGGAGTCGCCATGCAGACCGGCACGCAGGCGGCGCGCGAGGCCGGCAACATGGTCGATCTCGATTCCGATCCGACCAAGCTCATCGAGATCGTCGCGATCGGCAAGCAATTGCTGATGACCCGCGGCGCGCTGACCACCTTTTCGATCGCCAATGACGTCGCCAAATATTTCGCGATCATTCCGGCGCTGTTCGTCGTGACCTATCCGGAGCTCGGCGCGATCAACATCATGAAGCTCGGTTCGTCGCAATCGGCGATATTGTCGGCGGTGATCTTTAACGCGCTCATCATCATCGCGCTGATTCCGCTGGCTCTGCGCGGCGTCGAATACCGGCCGGTCGGCGCCGCGGCCTTGCTTCGGCGCAATCTGTTGATTTACGGGCTCGGCGGGCTCGTCGCGCCCTTCATCGGCATCAAGCTCATCGACATCGTCGTTCAGGCGCTGCATCTCGCCTAAGGAGAGAGATCATGCTCGGCCAAATCCGCCCGGCGATCGTGATGATCGCGCTGCTCACGCTGCTGACGGGCCTCGCCTATCCGCTGGCGATCACCGGCGTCGCGCAACTCGCCTTTCGCGATAAGGCCAATGGAAGCCAGCTCGAACGCGGCGGCGTCATTGTCGGTTCGTCGCTGATCGGCCAGAATTTCACCAGCGACAAATATTTCCGCCCGCGTCCCTCGGCGACCAGCGCGCCGGACCCCGCCGACGCCAGCAAGACCATCGACGCGCCCTATAACGCCGCCAACTCCTCCGGCTCCAATCTCGGGCCGACCTCGAAAAAACTGATCGACCGCGTCAACGCGGCGATAGAAGCGGAGTTCGCCGCCGGGCGCATCGACGTGGTCGCCGCCGACGCGGTGACGACATCGGGCTCGGGCCTCGATCCGCATATCTCGCCGCAATTCGCGTTGGCGCAGGTTCCCACCGTCGCCAAGGCGCGCAATCTGAATGAAGGGCGGGTGCGGGAGATCGTCGAGGATCATATCGAGCCGCGCGTCTTGGGCCTCTTCGGCGAACCTCGGGTGAATGTGCTAATGTTGAACCTCGCGCTGGACGCGCTGGAGTAAACCCGAGAGTCAAGGCTCGACATTGCCGCCGCAGGAGCGAAACTACGATCGTCGCCCCGATCCGGACGCCCTGCTCGCCGTGGCGGAAGCCGCGACGCGCGGCAAGCTGCGCATTTTTCTCGGCGCGGCGCCCGGCGTCGGCAAGACCTATGCGATGCTGGAGCGCGCCCGCGCGGTAAAGGCCGACGGCGTCGACGTGCTCATCGGTCTCGTCGAGACCCATGGCCGCCAGGAGACGCAGGCGCTCACGCGGGACTTGGAGATACTGCCGCGCCGCGAGGTCGATTATCACGGCCGCGTCATCGAGGAGTTCGACATAGACGCGGCGTTGGCGCGCAAGCCCAAGCTGATCGTCGTCGACGAACTCGCTCACACCAACGCGCCGGACAGCCGCCACCCGAAGCGGTGGCAGGATATCGAGGAATTGCTGGACGCCGGCGTCGACGTCTGGACCGCGCTCAACATCCAGCATCTCGAGAGCCTCGCCGATGTCGTCGCGCGCATCACCGGCGTGCGCGTGCGCGAAACCGTGCCCGACCGTGTGCTCTCCGAGGCCTGCGATGTGGTTCTCGTCGACATTACGCCGGACGAACTCATCCAGCGCCTCCACGAGGGGAAGGTCTATATTCCCCAGACGGCCAAGCTCGCGGCGCAAAATTTTTTCACGCCCGGCAATCTCACGGCGCTGCGCGAACTCGCCTTGCGCCGCACCGCCGAGCGCGTCGACGATCAGATGGTCGATTATCTCCGCCAGAACGCGATCGAAGGCCCGTGGGCGACCTCCGAACGTCTGCTGGTTTGCGTCGGCGCGGATTTTTCCTCCGATTGCGTCGTGCGCGCCGGCGCGCGTCTCGCGACCGCCCTCAACGCGGAATGGACCGCGGTTTTCGTCGAGCGGCCCGGCCAGGAGGAGACGGATGTCGCGAGCGTGAAACGCGTCGACGACGCGTTGCGCCTGGCAGAGCGTCTCGGCGCCGCGACGGAGCGGCTTTCCGCCAGCGATCTCGCGGGGGAGTTGCTGCGTTTCGCGCGCCGCGAGAATTTCACGCAGATCGTCTTGGGCCGCTCGCACTCAGGCTTTATCGCCGGCCTGCTGCGCCGGTCCCTGCCCCAGGAGTTGGTGCGCCGCTCGCGCGACGTCGCCGTGCATATCGTGACCGACGAGAACGCGCCGCCGCCGGAGAGCCGCGGCATAGCGCCGCCTTCGCCGCTGTCGCTGGCGGGCGGCCTGACCGCCGCGGTGGTTTCCGTCGCGGCCGCCGTCGGCGCCGGCTCGTTGCTCGACCGCTGGCTGCATTTGCCGAATCTGTCGATGATTTTTCTCGTCGCCGTGATCTTTTGCGCCTTGCGCTTTGGCTTGTGGTCGGCGATCGCGGCGGCCATGCTCTCCTTTTTCGCCTTCGACTTTTTTTTCGTCGAGCCGGTGTATGATTTTTCGATCTCGGAGCCGCAAGAGATCCTCGCGCTGCTGGTGTTTCTCGTCGTCGCCGTCATCACCGGCCTCCTGGCCGGCCGCGTGCGCGAACATTCGCTGCACATGAGCCAGCGCATCGACTCCGCGCGCGCCTTGTTCGAATTTTCGCGCAAGGTGTCGGGCGCCGCGACGCTCGACGACGTGGCCTGGGCGGCGGCGGCGCAGGCGCAAAAGGCGCTGGAGGCGCGATGCGTGGTGACGCTCGCGCCCGTCGACGGCGAATTGCGCCTCGCCGCCGCCTGGCCGCCCGTCGATGCGCTGGAAGTCGGGGAAATGGGGGCGGCGCGCTGGGCCTTCGAAAAGGCCGAGCCCGCCGGCTGGCGCACCGGAACCTTGCCGAATGTGCGTTTTCAGTTTCGCCCGCTGATCACGCCGCGCGGCGTCGTCGGCGTGTGCGGCGTTCAGCCGAAGCGCGACGACGAGCCGATTTCGCCGCAGGACGACCGCACGCTGTCGTCCATTCTCGATCAGACCGCCATCGCCATCGACCGCGCGCAGTTGATGGAGCATTCGATCCGCGCCGCCGCGCTCGAGGAGAACGAGAAGCTGCGCACGACGCTGCTGTCGTCGCTGTCGCACGATCTGCGCACGCCGCTGGCCTCGATCACCGGCGCCGTCACCAGCCTGCGCGAGCTCGGCGATAAAATGTCGGCGCCGGATCGGCAGGACTTGCTCGCCTCGATCGAGGAGGAGGCGGGCCGGCTCTCGCGCTTCGTCAAGAATCTGCTGGATATGTCGCGCATCGAGGCCGGCGCGCTGGAGGTCCGCCGCGACTGGGTGGACGTGGCCGACGCCGTTCGCGGCGCGTCGCAGCGCGCCAACAAGGTCTTCGCGGATATGAAAATCGCGATCAGCGTCGCGCCGAATTTGCCCTTTATCCGCGCCGATGCGAATCTGTTGCAGCAGGTGCTGTTCAATCTTCTGGACAATGCCCATAAATACGGGGGCGGAGCCGCCGCCGCCGTCCATGCGCGCCGGGAGGGCGAGGATGTCGTCGTGACGGTCACCGATGAGGGGCCCGGCGTGAAGCCCAGCGATCTCGAACGCATTTTCGAGAAATTCTACCGGGGCGGACGCCCCGACGGCCGCAAGGCGGGAACGGGGCTCGGGCTTTCCATCTGCCGCGGCCTCGTCGAGGCGATGGGCGGCTCCATCACGGCGCAAAGTCCCGCGCTGCGCAGGCGGGGCACGCGCATGATCCTGCGATTTCCAGCGGCCGAAGCGCGGGGAGCGGAAAAATGAACGGCGAGCGCATTCTTGTCGTCGACGACGAGCCGGAGATTCTGCGCTGTCTGCGCCCGGCGCTGACGGCTTGCGGCTATGAAGTTCTGTCGGCGGAAACGGGCCGGAGCGCGCTGCACGCCATCGCCTCGCGCGCGCCCGACCTCGTGCTGCTCGACCTCGGTCTGCCGGATATGGACGGCAAGTCGGTCATCGCGCAAGCCGGCGCTTTTTCGAAGGCGCCGATCGTCGTGCTCTCCGCGCGCGATCGCGAGGCCGAGAAAATCGCGGCGCTCGACGCCGGCGCCGTTGACTATGTCGAAAAACCATTCGCGATCGGCGAACTCATGGCGCGGCTGCGCGCCGCCTTGCGCCACGCCGCCCGCGAGGCCGGAAAAATCGAGCGGGTCGAGCGCGGCGGGCTGGTGATCGACCTCGCGCGCCGCCTGGTGACGAAGCATGGCGCGACGGTGAAGCTGACGCCCAAGGAATATGAATTGCTGGCGATTCTGGCGCGTGGCGACGGGCGCCTGCTCACCCATCGGCAGCTGCTCACCGCCGTCTGGGGCCCGGCGCATCGCGACGATTCGCAATATCTGCGCGTCTTCATCGGCCAGTTGCGGAGCAAAATCGAGGACGATCCGGCGAATCCGCGGCTGATCCTGACGGAGCTTGGCGCCGGCTATCGATTCGCCGAGGCGGAAAGCTGATATTTCTCGCGCGCAACAGCGCGCTGTCCAAAAGCCCGCGCGCGCCTCGATGGAAAGTCACGGACGAATCAGCGCTATCTCCAGGTTGTCGGAGCGCATTCGGCCCTCGGCGCGCTCTACCCAAACCGCGCGCGGGAGGTTACACCAAGCGCGTCTTCAGACTGGGCCAGGCAAACGTGTCGCAATTATCCGACTTTCTGTTTGAAACGCGCATAGCCGCCGAGAGCTTCGCGGAGTTTCTCTCCGGCGGGCGCCTGCGGCTCGGCGTGACGGGCCTGTCGCGCTCGGGCAAGACCGTGTTCATCACCGCGCTGGTGCATCAACTCACCCGCGCGCTGGCGGCGGGAGCGGGGCGGCGCACGGCGCTGCCGCTGTTCCGCGTCCTCGCCGAGGATCGGCTGCAAAACGCGCATCTCGATCCGCAACCCGATTATGGCGTGCCGCGATTCGCCTATGAGGAGCATCTTGGCGCGCTGACCGGGCTCGACCGCCACTGGCCGCATTCGACGCGGCGCATCTCCGAACTTCGCGTGTCGCTGGAATATAAGCGCAAATCCACGTCGATGTTCTCGCGCTCGGGAACCGCGCGGCTCGACATCGACATCGTGGATTATCCCGGCGAGTGGCTGCTGGATCTCCCGCTGCTCGAGAAATCCTACGCGCGATGGTCGCGGGAAACCCTGGAGACGTCGAGCGCGGCCGCGCGCGCGTCGATCGCCGCCGAATGGCGCGGCGCCAATGCGCTGATCGATCCTCTGGCGCGGCTCAAGGAGCCGACCGCGCAGCGTCTCGCTTCCTTGTTCACGCAATATCTGCGTCACGCCAAGACGGACAAATTCGCGCTGTCCACCCTGCCGCCCGGCCGTTTCCTGATGCCGGGCGATCTCGAGGGGTCGCCGATGCTCAACTTCGCGCCGCTCGTCGTCGAGGAAGGCGCGGAGTTCCCCGCCCGCAGTCTCGCGCTCGAAATGGAGCGGCGCTACGAGGCTTATAAGGCGCAGATCGTGAAGCCGTTTTTCCGCGATCACTTCGCCCGGCTCGACCGCCAGATCGTGCTGGTCGACGCGCTCGCCGCGCTGAACTCGGGACCCGCGGCGGTGCGCGACATGGAGACCGCGCTGACCGAAGTGCTCACCGCCTTTCGCACCGGCCGATCCAACCTTCTGAGTTCGATCTTCCGGCCGAAGATCGACAAGATATTATTCGCGGCGACCAAGGCCGATCATCTGCATCACACCAGCCACGACCGGCTGGAGGGCATTCTGCGCCTTTTGACCTCCCGCGCCATCGCCCGCGCGGAAGGGGTTGGCGCGAGGATCGACGT
The DNA here is from genome assembly GCA_963775775.1 of uncultured Alphaproteobacteria bacterium. Taxonomy (GTDB): domain Bacteria; phylum Pseudomonadota; class Alphaproteobacteria; order Rhizobiales; family Beijerinckiaceae; genus Methylocystis. The sequence goes on along the minus strand of CAVZKF010000037.1, from coordinate 10,277 downwards.
GATCGCGCTGGCCGCCGTGCGCGCGACCCGCGAGGCGGTGGTCAAGCACGACGGCGAGACGCTGGCGGCCATCGTCGGCACGCCCATCGCCGGCGAGCGAATCGGTCTCGACGCCTTCGATGGGCTGGCCGAGGGAGCGATCTTTCCCGGAGAACTGCCCGCCGATCCAAGGCTGGCGTTTCGCGGCGACGCGCTGGCCGTGCCGGAGGAAGAGGCCGATTTCCGCTTCCTCAAATTCCGCCCGCCCCTCGCGCAACTCGGACGCGACAGCGAACCCTTGCCGCTGCCGCATATCCGCCTCGACCGCGCGATGCAGTTCCTGCTCGGCGACCACCTCGAATAAGCCGCCCGAAAGCCCGTCCGACACCGCGAGCCCATGAACCGCGAGCACATGACCAGAGAGATTCGGCCCTTCGAAGAAATCCGCCTGTTGCTGCTCGATTTGCCGCCGCCTTGCGCGAAAAGCGTCGAGGCCGTTCGGGCGCGCGACGCGCGGCTCACCAAACCGCCCGGCGCGCTGGGCCGGCTGGAGGAGATCGTGCAATGGCTCGCCGCGTGGCAGGGCAGGGCGGAGCCGACCATCGAGACGCCCGTCGTCACGGTGTTCGCCGCCAATCACGGCGTGGTGGCGCAAGGCGTCTCCGCCTTTCCGCCCAGCGTCACCAAGCAAATGCTCGATAATTTCACCGCCGGCGGCGCGGCGATCAATCAAATCTGCAAGAGCTTCGGCGTCGGACTAAAAGTGTTCGAACTGGCGCTGGAGCACCCGACGCAAGACTTCACGCAAGGGCCGGCGATGGAGGAGCCCGCCGCCGCCGCGACGCTGGCCTATGGCATGGAGGCGATTCTCGGCGGCGTCGATCTTCTGGCGCCAGGCGAGATGGGCATTGGCAACACCACTTCGGCGGCGGCGATTTACGCCGCGCTTTACGGCGGCCCGGCGGCGCGCTGGACCGGGCGCGGCACGGGCGTCGACGACGAGGGGCTCGCGCGCAAGAACGCGACGATCGACGCCGCGCTGGCGCTGCACGGGCCCTATCTTTCCGACCCGCTGGAGATTTTGCGCAGATTAGGGGGGCGCGAGATCGCCGGCATGATGGGGGCCATTCTGGCGGCGCGCCGGAACCGCGTGCCCGTGGTGCTCGACGGCTATGTCGCCTGCTCGGCGGCGGCGCTGCTGCACGCGATGGACGAGGACGCCATCGCCCATTGCATGGCCGGCCATGTGTCGGCGGAGGGCGCCCATCGCGAGGTTCTGGGGCGGCTCGGCAAGCGGCCGCTGCTCGATCTCGACATGCGCCTTGGCGAAGGTTCTGGCGCGGCTCTGGCCGTTGGGCTGATAAAGGCGGCTCTCGCCTGCCACCAGGGCATGGCGACGTTCGAAAGCGCGGGAGTTAGCGGCAAGGCTTAAGGGTTCGACCAGCTGCCGCGCGAAGCCCTGACGCGGAATGGCCTGGGAATGAACGTCTCTTGCCGAGACGAAGACAAGGGCGGAGTTAGGTCACCCAGAAGCCGTTCGCGGTGTGGGGCGCCGTGGTATGGAGATTTTCGGCGGAGGTCGCGAAAGCGACCAGCAACTGGTCGCGCGCCATTCCGGAATTGGCCTGCTGTTCCCAATAGGCGAGGCCGGCGGCGTCGGGCGTCCGTCCCAGCACATTGCCGTAAAGCTCCGTCACGAAGGCGTCGTTGCTGGGGTTCGCGCCGAATTTGGCGGTGAACTCCGGCGCCGCCATGAATATGTCGGCGAGCTGCAAGGCGCTCAACTGCCGCGCGTCGGCCTGACCGGCCCAAAATTCGAAGCCGGCGTAATCGGGCATGCGGTCGAAGCTCGCCTGATACATCAAATAGACGAGATTATCCTCGTTCGAATGGAGATTGGTGACGAGGGTCACGACTTGGAGCGCCAGGTCCGCCGTCACATTGGTCGAGAAGGCGTTTCCGCTCGCGTCGTGGATCGAGGCCCCGTTCGGCAGATTGAGCCCCGTCACCTGAAGATCGGAGGTGTTGTCGCCGGGCTGGACCGTATAGGAGAATTGCAGCGCGTCGGTTCCGGAGCCGCCGACATAGGTCGCGACTTCATTGTCATTGAGCTGCAGGGTCGGGATTCCCGTGACGGTCTCCGCCGTGCTGGCGTCGAGGGTGATCGTGACGACATGGCCGATGCCGACTTCGTTCGCGCCGTCATCCGTCATCGCTTGGACAACGGTCCCGTTTGCCGAAGACGCGATTTGCGCGGCGAAGCCATGTTGGGCGCCGGCGGCGTCGATATAAAATCCGAAAATCTCGCCCGAGGCGTTAACGCCGATAATAGCGGTCGCCAGAGCTCCGGGAACATCGACCGTCGAAACAACGCCGCTGATGTCGACGAAGCCATGCGAGTCGCCAGCGCCGTCGAGATAATAGCCGACGACTTCGCCCGCGGCGTTCTCGGCGGAAACGCCGACATTATTCGATCCGGGAATATTGATCGTCGTGACGACGCCGTTCCGCTCGATGAACCCGTGCTCGTTGTTCGCGCTGTCGAAGTAGCTTCCGGCGACCGCCCCGGCGTCGCTGACGCCGACCACATAGGTCTTGGTCGCTCCGGCGGATCCACCGTCGTGAATACGCCGAGGTTGTCGATAAACCCTTGGGCGACGCCTGCGCCATCGGTAAAATTTCCGACGATCGCGCCGCTGGCGTTAACGCCGGCGACGGCGGTGCTGGCGGCTCCCGGAACATCTATCGTCGTAATGACGCCATTGCTGTCGATGAACCCATGTTCTTGCTTGAGACTGTCCAAATAATTTCCAAAAACCGTCCCCGCGGCGTTGACGCCATAAATAGAGGTGCTGGAGGCTGACGGAGCATCGACGGTCGTGATCGTTCCGTTGTAGTCAAGAAACCCATGTTGCTTACCCGCGGAGTCGAGGTAATTTCCGTAAATCTCTCCTCCGGCGGTGACGCCAATTATAATTGTGTAGCTCGCGCCGGAAACGGTGAAGCTTGCGGCTATTCCATTGGTCGCGACGAACCCCTGGAAGTTGCCGCCAGCACCGCCATAATCTCCGACAGCCTCGCCCGCGGCGTCAACGCCGTCCACGGCGATGTAGCTGTAATTGTCGGCCGATCCTGGAATATTGATCGATGTGAAGGTGCTGAAATTCGTCATTGGTCGGCTCTCCTCGCCTAGCGCACATAGCGCGAAGATTCCGGTGGGAAAGAGCTCGACCATAGCACTTTCGGGCGATGCGGAAGCCGGCTCGCGTGAATAAAGCGCGTCCGCCGCGGGCGTCGCGCCCAGTCACGGAGCCGCCGCCACGACGCGCGCCGTCCGTATCATTGAATTCGCGCTGGGTCGCCCACGCGGTCCTCGGCGCGGAACGCACCGGGAATAAGTCTCTTTCCGAGACGAAGACTAAGGCGGCGTTAGGTCACCCAGAATCCGCTGGCAGTGTGAGGCGCGGTGAGCGTGAGGTTTTCGGCGGAGGTCGCGAAGGCGACCAGCAGTTGGTCGCGCGCCACTCCGGAATTGGCCTGCGCCTCCCAATAGGCGAGGCCGGCGGCGTCCGGGCGCGGCCCAGCACATTGGCGTAAAGTTCGGTCACGTAGGCGTCGTTGCTGGGATGCGCGCCGAAGGCGGCGGTGAATTCCGGCGCCGCGAGGAAACGTCGGCGAGCTGCAAGGCGCTCAATTGCCGCGCGTCGGCCTGGCCGGCCCAATATTCGAAGCCGGCGTAATCGGCATGCGGTCATAGGCCGCCTGATACAGCAGATAGACGAGATGATCCTCGCTCGACTGCAGATTGGTGACGGTCGTGACGACCTCGACGCCAAGGTTGGCGGTGACGGCGGTCGAAAAGGCGTTTCCGCTCGCGTCGTGGATCGAGGCCCCGTTCGGCAGATTGAGCCCGGTCGCCTGGAGGTCGGAAGTGTTGTCGCCGGGCTGGACCGTATAGGAAAATTGCAGCGCGTCAGTTCCCGATCCCCCGACATAGGCCGCGACTTCGTTGTCATTGAGCTGCAGGTCGGCGTTCCCGTGACGGTCTCCGCCGCGCTGGCGTTCAGGGTGATGGTGACGACATGGCCGATGCCGACTTCCCACGAGCCGTCGTCGGTTTTCACGGTCACGCTGGGCGCGCCGCCGCCGCTGCCGGCGAGCATTGAATTATTGACGCTAAAGCCCAGCACGTTCAGCAGGGTGATGTCGGTCGACGAAATAGTGTAGGCGGTCCCGGCGGAGAAATAGGCGTCGAACGCATCGTTTGGAACCGTGTTGGACCAGTCGCTGTAATCGCTCGAGGTGGCGAATTGGCCCAGATTGGTCGCGCCGCCGTTGACCGAAAAATAGGACGGCCCTCCAACCTCTGTTTGGATATCTTCGGGCGAGGCGAATTTAAACAGATTGAGCACGGTGAGCGGGTCGCTGGCGCTGAGACCGATGGACCGGCCCAAGGCGTGGGTCAACTCCTGCAGGGCGACGCTGACAAAACTATACTCCCCCGCGACGGCCAAATTGCTCGTGCTGAAGTTCCAAGGCGTCGAACTGTCGAATCCGACGACGCCGTCGAGCTCGGTTCCCGTCGCCGGGATCAACCCCCAGGCCTTCGCTTCCGCCGCGGCGACGAGGAAGCCGGCGCCATTGCTGATGTCCGCGCTTGGAAGATTGGCGTAGGCGCTGGCGTCGGCGGCCGAGTTGGAATGCGCGAGAAGAGCGGCCTTCAATTGCGCGTAGGATAGTATTATTCCTTCCGCGCCGCCTTGGCCGTCGTCGCCGGCGGCGATGCTTCCGCCGCCGACCTCTCCCCAGCCCACGTCGATATTCACGGTTACGTTATTCGTTATCAAATTATCAAGATATTGCACGCAATAGTTCATGGCGGCGAAGAACGCCGCCGGCGCGCCCGCGGTGCTGGAGTCATAGGTCAGGTTTATTTGCATCGTCTAATGACTCCATCGCGCGAAACAGCGGCGGCGCGCCGCGTTGAAACGCGCCGAGAGACGCCGCCCTGTGGCCGCCGGCGACGGAAAGTCCGGGCGGGAGCATCAGTCGATCCCACGGTCCTTCGCGCGCCGCGATGCGACAGCGCATCGCAAACAGGCTAGCGGGCCCGTCTTCCGATTCCGTGAATGGGAACGAGGCGCTACATGCGCCAAAATGGCACGGGCGGGCCTTTCCAACCCCAACCATGCGCCGGCGCATCGAACATGAGCCGCGTCGGCCTAGCCGATTTGCGCGGGCTCGTTCGCGCCGCCCGGCCGCGGCGTCAACGCCTCGGCCAGCTTTTCCCGGTCGAGTTCGCCCTCCCAGGCGGCGACGACGATGGTCGCCACGCCATTGCCGCAGATATTCGTCAAGGCGCGGCACTCGCTCATGAATTTATCGACGCCGAGCAGTAGCGCCATGCCCGGCGCGAGCCGCGGATCGACGGCGGCCAGCGTCGCGGCGAGGGTGATGAAGCCGGCGCCGGTGACGCCCGAGGCGCCTTTGGAGGTGAGCATCGCGACGCCGATGATGGTGAACTGCTGGACGCCGGTCAGCTCGACGCCGAGCGCCTGCGCGATGAACACCGTGGCGAGCGTCATATAAATATTCGTGCCGTCCAGATTGAAGGAATAGCCGGCCGGCACCACGAGACCGACGACGGAGCGCGAACAGCCAAGCCGCTCCAGCTTTTCCATCAGGCGCGGCAAGGCGCTTTCCGACGACGACGTGCCGAGCACGATCAGCAATTCGTCCTTGATATAGGCGAGGAAACGCAAAATATTGAAGCCCGCGAGGCGCGCGACGACGCCGAGCGCGCCGACCACGAAAAGCGCGGACGCCAGATAGAACGAGCCGACCAGCCAGGCGAGCGACCGCAGCGAGCCGAGCCCGTAATGAGCGACCGTATAGGCCATGGCGCCAAAGGCGCCGATCGGCGCCGCCTTCATGATGATGCCGATGACGCCGAACATCGCGTGGCCGGCGTCGTCGACGAAGGCCCGCAGACGATGGACCCGCTCGCCCGCCGCCATCAGCGAAAAACCGAACAGAACCGAAAACAGCAGCACCTGCAATATGTCGCCCTTGGCGAAGGCGCCGATGACCGATGTCCGGGATCAGACCCAGCAGGAAATCGACCGGGCTCTGATGCTCGGCGGCTTTGCCGGTGTATTGCGCGACGGCGGCGGCGTCCGGTCCGCCGGGAAAACCCGCGCCGGGGCGAATGAGCTGACCGACGATCAGCCCCGCCGCCAGCGCGAAAGTCGAGACGATCTCGAAATAAACCAGCGCCTTCACGCCGACGCGGCCAACCTTTTTGGCGTCGTCGATATGGGCGACGCCCGTCGTCACCGTGCAGAAGATGATTGGCGCGATGGTCATTTTGATCAGCTTGACGAAGCCATCGCCCAGCGCCCGAACCCAATCCCGATCGGCGTATTCGGGCGCGAGCCAGCCAAACAACACGCCAAGCGCGATGGCCGCGAGCACTTGCGGATAAAGCTGGCGATGGAGGGGTGTTTTGGCGGCGACGGCGGCGGAATCTGGGGCGGTTTGGGCGATGGTCAAATGTCGGTTGCTCCCGAGCGGACGGCTTCGAGCTTTCGTGCGGCTCGCAGCCTTATCATTGATGTCCGATCCCGGAGCAAACCCTTCTCACGGAGCGAGCCCGAGATAACGCGCGGCGCCTTGGCCCGCGACGAAGCCTGTCGAAAAAGCCGCCTGCAACAGATAGCCGCCGGTCGGCGCGTCGAAATCCAGCATTTCGCCGGCGAGAAAAACGCCGGGGCGCTTTTTCAGCATCAGCGCGGCGTCGAGTTCGTCGAAGCGGACGCCGCCCGAGGTGGAAATCGCCCGCTCGAAACCGGCGACGCCCGTGACGCCGAGCGGAATATTCTTGATAAGCTCCGCGAGCGCCTCGTTTTCGCGCGGCAAGCCGTGGGGACCGGCCTCGCGCAGCAAGGCCGTTTCGATTTTCGCGAGATTTAATGGTCTTGCGCAAAAAGGTCGCGAGCGATTGCTTGCCTTTTTCGCGCTCCAATTTTCGCGCCAGTTCGGCGGCGCTGGCGTCGGGACGCAGGTCGAGGCTCAAGCTCGCGCCGCCGCCGCGCTCGACTTCCGCGCGCAGGCTGGAAGCCAACGCATAGGCCGGGCCGCCCTCGAGCCCCGCGCGGGTGACGACAAGATCGCCGCGCGCCGCGGCGGCGCCGTGACGCAGCAGGATGGTTTTGATCGGCTGGCCCTCGAAGGCGCCCTGAAAATGCGCGCTCCAGCGGATCAGCGCGCCGCAATTGGCCGGCGCCAGCGGGGTCATCGCGACGCCCAATGCGTCGAAGGCCCGGGTCCAGCCGCCGTCCGAGCCCAGCCGCGGCCAGGATGCGCCGCCGAGCGCCAAAACGGCGGCGCCCGGCGCGAGCGCGCGGCTCTCGTCCCCAGGCCCGCGCAGCGACAGCGCGTCGTCGCCGGCAAAGCCTTCGAAGGCGCCGCGCTCGAAGCGCACGCCCTGCGCCGCCAGCCGCGCCAGCAGCGCCCGCAGCAAGGGCGAGGCCTTGAAGCTTTTGGGAAACACCCGCCCGCTGGAGCCGATGAAAGTTTCTTCGCCGAGCTCCGCGCAAAATTCGCGTAGGCGATCCGGCGGAAAGGCGCGGATGATCGGCTCCAGCCGCTCGGCCGCCGCGCCGTATCGCGTGAGGAAAATCTCCAGCGGCTCGCTGTGCGTCAGATTGAGGCCGCCGCGCCCGGCCATCAGAAATTTGCGCGCGGGGCTCGGCTTGTGGTCAAAGACGGTGACGCGAGCGCCCGCGCGCGACAAAACATCGGCGGCGATGAGGCCGGCAGGGCCGGCGCCGATCACGGCGCAGAACGGGGCGGGAGCGGAAATCTGGGCATTCCTCGTTAAAGCGGGGAGGATCGCCAGTAGCACGCGCCCAGCGGGAAACGGAAACAATTGTTGATGATGACGCCCGAAACCAGCCCGCCCGAAGCATCCGCGACGGACTTCGCCTTCACGGTCGCGCCGGAGGAGGCGGGCGCGCGGCTCGACCGCTTTCTCGCGGAACGCGCGGAAATCGCCGAGGCCCATATTTCGCGCACGCGCGTCAAAACGCTGATCGAGCAGGGCGGCGCGATGGTCGGGGGCCGCGTCGCCGCTCGACGCCAACCGCCGCCTCGCCGAGGGCGACGAGGTGACGCTGCAAGTCCCTCCCGCCGAGCCGGCCGAGCCGAAGGGCGAGGACATAGCGCTGAACATCGTCTTCGAGGACGCGCATCTGCTGGTCATCGACAAGCCGGCGGGGCTCGTCGTGCATCCGGCCAGCGGCCACGAGACCGGCACGCTGGTCAATGCGCTGATCGCCCATTGCGGCGAGACATTGTCGGGGATCGGCGGCGTCAAGAAGCCCGGCATCGTGCATAGGCTGGACAAGGACACGACGGGACTGATGGTCGTCGCCAAGACCGACGCCGCGCATAAGGGACTCTCGCGCCTGTTCGAGGATCATGGCCGCAAGCTGCATCTGGTGCGCGAGTACATGGCCTTCGTTTGGGGCGCGCCGGACCGTGCTCGCGGGGTGATCGACGCGCCGATCGGGCGGCACGCGACCCATCGCGAGCGCATGGCGGTCGTGCCGGCGGCGCGCGGGCGGGAAGCCGTCACGCATTTCGAGACGCTGGAGGATTTCGGCGTCGCCGCCCTGGTCGGCTGCCAATTGGAGACGGGGCGCACGCATCAGATCAGGGTGCATATGGCGCATATCGGCCATCCGCTGATCGGCGACGCGACTTACGGCGCGGGCTTCAAGACCAAATCGGCGCTGCTGACGCCAGATGCGCGAGCGGCGGTCGCGGCTTTGGGCCGCCAGGCGCTGCACGCGGCGACGCTGGGCTTCGAACATCCGGTGACGCGCGAGGAAATGCTGTTCGAAAGCCCCTTGCCGAAAGATTTGGAGCTGTTGCGATCGGCTCTGGCGGCGCGATAGGCCGGGCGCCTCGCGCTCGCCGATGCTAAGGCGCGGCGCGGCGATTTTTTTCCCTGGCGCGGCGTAATAAAAAAGCGCGTTCTCGCGTAACGGGGATAGGATTTACGTTCCAACGCCTCCGCCGGGAGATTTTCATCATGATGACCAGACGTGGGCTTTTGGCCGGCGGCGTCGCCGCCGCCGCGTGGGGGCGAACCGCGGCTGCCGGCTCCGCCGAGGCCTTCAAGGTGAGCCATGGCGACGCCGAGTGGCGCAAGCTGCTGACGAGCGAGCAATATGCGGTGTTGCGCCAGAGCGCGACCGAGCGCGCCTTCACCAGTCCGCTGCTGCACGAGACGCGGCGCGGGGTTTTCGCCTGCGCCGGCTGCGATCAGGATCTCTTTTCCTCGACCACGAAATACGACAGCGGCACCGGCTGGCCCAGCTTCTGGGCGGCGCTGGACGGGGCCGTCGGCACGCAGGAGGACAGAACCTTCGGCATGGTTCGCACCGCCGTCCATTGCGGCCGCTGCGGCGGCCACCTTGGCCATGTCTTCAACGACGGCCCGAAGCCGACGGGTCTGCGCTATTGCATGAACGGCGTCGCGCTCAACTTCAAGCCGGCGGCCTGAGAGGCTCATGTAATGGCCCTTTTCCTGCTCGCCTTCCTTGGCGGCGCGCTGACGATCGTCAGCCCGTGCATCCTGCCGGTCCTCCCCTTCGTGTTCGCGCGGGCGGACCGGCCCTTTTCGCGCAATGGCCTGCCTCTGCTCGCCGGCATGGCCGCGACTTTCGCGGGGGTCGGCGCGCTGGCGGCGGTCGGCGGGGGCTGGGCCGTCGAAGCCAATCAATACGGGCGCATCGGCGCGATCGCCCTTCTGGCGCTGTTCGGCCTCGCGCTGCTGTTCCCCGCGCTATCGGACCGAATGACGCGGCCGCTCGTCGCGCTCGGCGCGCGCCTGTCGGAAACCGCGGAAAAAAACGCCGGCGTCGGCGGAGGGACGATCCTGTCGTCGCTGCTGCTCGGCGTCGCGACCGGCCTTCTTTGGGCGCCCTGCGCGGGGCCGATTTTGGGTCTCATACTGACGGGCGCCGCCCTCAATGGCGCGAGCGCGCGAACCTCGCTGTTGCTGGCCGCTTACGCTGGCGGCGCCGCGACGTCGCTCGCGCTCGCCCTGCTGGTCGGCGGGCGGATATTCGCCGCGATGAAGCGATCGCTTGGGCTCGGCGAATGGATACGGCGAGGGCTTGGCGTCGCCGTGCTCGCCTCCAGCGTCGTGATCGCCTTGGGTCTCGACTCTGGCTTTCTCTCTCGCGCTTCGCTCGCGAGCACCACTTCGCTCGAGCAACAATTACTCG
>CAVZKF010000036.1:0-82553 GCA_963775775.1 uncultured Alphaproteobacteria bacterium | reverse complement strand
ATGCGGATTGTTTTGTTTGCAAAGGTGATTGCGACGCCATCATCTCGCCCCTTGACAAAGACGGGTCCTTCGGTGAAGTTGAGCGAGGCTGCAAAGCTGTAAATAAGGACGCCGTTAAAATGGCGCAATCAAAAGAGGGAGTTAAAAATGGGTTTTCTCGTCCCCATCTGCATGCTTGCCATGATCGTCATCTGCGCCGCCACTCTGACGCGCCTCTGATCACAACGACAAGCAACTGATCGGCTCCGCCCAGCGGTCCGGTTCCGCGCAAAATCGATGTCAGGCTCCACGCTGTCGCGGCGTAGGGACTTACATAAAAAATGGTTGATCGGCCACGGGCCCTTGTATCCCCAGCTTCCCAAGGCTTCGGGGAGTTACAAGGTCGTTCGGGGTCGATCAAACATTTTGCGATTTGTCCGTGATTTTCCGTCAATCGATATTTCCGGCGAGCGCCGCGGCGGCGAGCGCTTATGAGCGTTTCAAAACACCCCTGGCCGCCTCTCGCGGGACAATCAGCCCGCGTGGGCGATAAAACAACAACCAAAATCGGCGACGACGTCCCGGAGCAAGTCTGGCGCCGCCAGCGCGCGCGGTCCACATATCCGTTTGCTGGACTGGCGCCGGCCGGCGACCACGACGGGTCCCGGCTGTCGCGCCAAGGATCGGCCCGCGCCCTACGCGAATTCCATGATCACCGCGTCGACCGCGAGACTGTCGCCCGCCCTGGCCAAAATCTTCTTGACCGTCGCGTCGCGTTCGGCGCGCAAAACGTTCTCCATCTTCATGGCCTCGACCATGCACAGCGCCTCGCCGGCCTTGACCTCCTGGCCTTCCACCACGTCGATGGTCTTCACGAGGCCGGGCATCGGGCACAGCAGATGCTTGGAGATGCCGGCGTCCTTCTTCTTCGGCATCAGCGCGGCGAGTTCGGCCTCGCGGATGGTGTAGACGCGCGCCGCGACGCTGACGCCCTGGTGCGACAGTTCGAAGCCATTGAGGATCGCCCTGGTCTGCACATAGACCGGCCGGCCGTCGACCTCGCCCTGGAACAGCGGATCGCCCGGCCGCCAGTTCGAGGAGACACGGTGCGCGCGCGCCCCTTCGCCTTCGAAACGCACGAGCAGCGCCTCGCCTTGCGTCTCAAGCGTTACGCCGAACGGCTTGTCGCCGAGCAGGCAGACGCGGTTGCGCGCGAATTGCACCGGCGCGCCGTTGCGCAACTGGCCGGAGATGCGGCGCTTGCGCTGATTGCCGATATGGTCGATCAGCGTCGCGACCGCGGCCAGCACATGCGCCAATTCGCCCGCCGGCTCCGGCTGCGCGAAGCCGCCCTGATATTCCTCGGCGATGAAGCCGGTCGAAAGCCGCCCCTCGCGCCAGCGCGGATGCATCATCAGCGACGACAGGAAGGGGATGTTGTGGCGGATGCCGTCGATCACGAAACGATCGAGCGCGTCGGCCTGCGCCTGGATGGCGGTCAGCCGGTCCGGCGCATGGGTCACGAGCTTGGCGATCATCGGATCGTAATGGATCGAGATTTCGCGCCCTTCCGTGACGCCGGTGTCGTTGCGCACGGTGATTCCGCCGGCGCTCTTTTCCTCCGGCGGGCGGTATTTCACGAGACGGCCGATCGAGGGCAGGAAGTTGCGGGTGGGATCCTCGGCGTAAATGCGGCTCTCGACCGCCCAGCCGTTGATTTTCACGTCTTCCTGCTTGATTTGCAGCGGCTCGCCGGCGGCGACGCGGATCATCTGCTCGACGAGATCGATGCCGGTGATGAGCTCCGTCACCGGATGCTCGACCTGTAGGCGGGTGTTCATTTCGAGGAAGTAGAAGCTCTTGTCCTGCCCGGCGACGAACTCCACCGTGCCGGCGGAATTATAATCGACCGCCTTGGCGAGAGCCACCGCCTGCGCGCCCATCGCGGCTCTTGTCGCGGGATCGAGCAGGGGAGACGGCGCCTCCTCGATGACCTTTTGATTGCGGCGCTGGATCGAACATTCGCGCTCGCCGAGATGAATCACATTGCCGTAGCTGTCGCCGAGCACCTGGATTTCGATGTGGCGCGGATTGACGATGAATTTCTCGATGAACACGCGGTCGTCGCCGAAAGACGACGCCGCCTCGGACTTCGCGCGCGTAAAACCCTCGACCACTTCGTCGGCCTTATAAGCGACGCGCATGCCCTTGCCGCCGCCGCCGGCGGAGGCCTTCAGCATCACGGGGTAGCCGATTTCATCGGCTATCCTGACGGCTTCCTCGCCGTCCTTGATCACGCCGAGATAGCCGGGCACGACGCTGACATTGGCCTTCGAGGCGAATTTCTTGGATTCGATCTTGTCGCCCATCGCCTCGATGGCGCGGGGGTTGGGACCGATGAAGACGATATTGGCGTCGGCCAGCGCGGTGGCGAAGGCCGCCCGCTCGGACAGGAATCCGTAGCCGGGATGCACCGCCTCGGCGCCCGTGCGCTTGCAAGCGTCGATGATTTTCTCGATCAGCAGATAGGACTGCGCGGCCGGCGGCGGGCCGATATGCACGGCCTCGTCGGCCATTTCGACATGCAGCGCGTCGGCGTCCGCGTCGGAATAGACGGCGACGGTGGCGATGCCCAGCCGCCGGGCGGTCTTGATGATGCGGCAGGCGATCTCGCCACGATTGGCGATCAGAATTTTACGAAACATAAGCGCCCCAACTTTAAGCGTTCGACGCGCCCGCCTCCCACTCCCCCGGAAACTGGCGGGCGCCGATTTTATTGTTTTTTCGTTTTGTTTAGATCTTCGTTTCCGCTTCGTCTTCCGGCCGCTTCGACTGCACCTTGTCGATGATGCCGAAGTCCTTCGCCTCCTGCGCCGTCATGAAGTGATCGCGATCGAGCGTGCGCTCGATGGTGTCGTAATCCTTGCCGGTGTGAAACTCGTAGATTTCGTTGAGGCGGCGCTTGATCTTCAAAATGTCCTCGGCGTGGCGCTGAATGTCCGACGCCTGGCCCTGGAATCCGCCCGACGGCTGGTGCAGCATGACGCGCGCGTTGGGCAGCGCGAAGCGCAGACCATGCTCGCCGGCGCACAGCAAGAGCGAACCCATCGAGGCCGCCTGGCCGACGCACAGCGTCGACACCTTCGGCTTGATGAATTGCATCGTGTCGTAGATGGCGAGGCCCGAAGTCACCACGCCGCCCGGCGAGTTGATGTAGAGGAAGATTTCCTTCTTCGGATTCTCGGCCTCGAGAAACAGCAATTGCGCCATGATCACCGAGGCCATGTGGTCTTCCACCTGGCCGGTCAGGAACACGATGCGCTCACGCAGCAGCCGCGAGTAAATGTCGAAGCCGCGCTCGCCGCGCGACGTGTTCTCGATCACTTGCGGGATGAGATATTGGTTGTAGACCTCGATCGGATCGCGCATCTCTCAGAAAACCTCTCTCGTCCCCGGTACATCGGGCGCCCCGCCTCCTGGAGGCGAAGGCGCGGCGTTCGTCGTCAGCCTCTAGTCATATTTCGTCCGCGCGGCAAGGCGCAAAACCGAGCGGCAAGCCGCGAAAACGGCGCCGTTCCGCCGTCACGCGGCGGCGGACGGCTTTTCCTCGTCCTCGGCGAAGAGTTCCTCACGCGTCACGGTCTTATCCGAGACCTTGACGATTCCGGCGAGGTGGGCGACCACCCGCTCCTCGTAGATCGGCGCGCGGAGCGAGGCGAGCGCGTTCTCGTTCTTGCGATAGAAGTCCCAGACTTCCTTCTCCTGGCCGGGGAATTGCCGCGCGCGTTCGACCACGGCGTCGGTGAGATCCTGCTCCTCGACCGTGACGCCGGCCTTTTGACCGATCTCGGCGAGCACCAGCCCCAGGCGCACGCGCCGCTCGGCGATGGCGCGATATTCGGCGCGCGTCTCGTCCTCGCTCTTGTCCGCCTCGGGCTCCGTTTGCCCTGTCGCGCTGGCGTTCCGCCTCATAATCACGCCAAATGCCCGCGAACTCGTTTTCGACCAGGCTCGCCGGCAGGTCGAACTTATATTGGGCGTCGAGCGCGTCGAGCAGCGCGCGCTTGAACTTGTCGCGCGAGGCCTTTTCGAAGTCGGCCTCCAGATTGCCGCGCACCGCCGTCTTCAGCGCATCGAGCGAATTCGAAGCCGTATTTCTTGGCGAATTCGTCGTCGATCTCGGCGGCCTTGGGGGTTTCGAGAGCTTTGACCGTCACGTCGAATTCGGCGTCCTTGCCGGCGAGATTCTTGGCCGAATAGTCGTCGGGGAAGCGCACCTTGACGAGGCGCTGCTCGCCCGCGGCCGCGCCGTCCAACTGATCCTCGAAGCCGGGGATGAAGGAGCCGGAGCCCAGCACGAGATCGACATCGCCGCCCGTGCCGCCTTCGAAGGCGACGCCATCAAGCTTGCCGGTGAAGTCGATGGTCAGCTTGTCGCCTTTCTCGGCCTTGGCGCCTTCCGCCTTCGGCTCGTATTCGCGAGCGCGGTCGGCCAGAGCCTGAAGGCTTTTCTCGACATCCTCGTCGGTGACCGGCGCGATCGGGCGCTCCAGCGAAATATCGTCGAAAGAGCCGAGTTCGAAGCTCGGCAGCGTCTCGAAGGTCACGACAAAGGAAAAATCGCCGGCCGCCTCAAGCGCCTTCTCAACCTCGTCCTGGCCGCCGGGAAAATCGAGCTTCGGCTCGGCGGCGATGCGCAGCTTGTTGTCGTCGACGATCTTGCGGTTGGCCTCGTTGACGGCGTCCTGCAACACTTCGCTCATCAGGCTTTTGCCATAAAGCTTTTTGAGATGCGAGATCGGCGCCTTGCCGGGGCGGAACCCCTTGATCTGGGCTTTGGCGCGCATCTCGGCGAGCTGAGTCTCGAGCTTGGCGGCGAGATCGCCCGCCGGCAGCACGACCTTGAATTCCTGTTTCAAGCCCTCGGACAGGGTTTGCGTCACTTGCATGTCATTCGCCTTCTGCAACGTCAATTTCGATCGGCGCACGAACCTTCCAACAGGCTTCCGGCGCCGGAGCATCGTGTCCCAATTCCTCGTCGCCGAAGCGCTCGAAGCCTCTTCAATGGCGGGTGCGCCTTGGTGCGGGCGGAGGGACTCGAACCCCCACGACTTGCGTCACCGGAACCTAAATCCGGCGCGTCTACCAGTTCCGCCACGCCCGCGACGGCCGTCGTTCGGACGCGCGACAGCCCATCTTCAGCAACCCATATAGTAGAAAAGGGCGCCCCTAAGGACACCCTTCGGCCGGCGCGTCGCGCCGCTCTATAGCATGGGAGAACGGCGTTGCAGCAGAAATTTTGCCGGGCGCGCGCCTTACGCCGCCGCCCTGAGCGCGAGCGGCCCCTCGTTCGTGAGCGGCGCCCGCGCCCCCGCCGCGCCGACCCGTCCCTGAGCCCCGCGCAGCGCGCCCGGCGCCAGCTCCTTGCCAAGGAAACGGGCCTCGTCCACCCATCCCGGCATGACGAGGCCTTCCGTCAGCGCCCGCTGAAAGCCGAAGCGCCGGTAATAGGGCTCGTCGCCGACCAATAGCACGGCGCGGTGATTGCGCGCGCGCGCCCGGTCCAGGCCAGTCTCGATCATCGCGGCGCCAAGGCCGAGCGAGCGATAATCGCTCGCCACGGCGAGCGGCCCGAGCAGCAGCGCCGCGCGCCCCGGCCCGGCCAGGATCGGCCACAGCCGCAAGGTTGCGACGAGCCGCGCGCCGTCATGCGCGGCGAGGGCCAGCCCCCGCGCGGGAAGACGCCCGGCGCGCAGCTTCTCGCAGGTCTTCAGGAAGCGCGCCGGCCCGAAACAAGCGTCGAGCAGCTTTTCGCGCGCGAAAACATCGTCCGGCGATTCGTCGTCGATGACGAAGCCGGCGGGCGCGAAAGCCGCCGCCGGCGCGATGGCGGGAGCGGCGTGAAGGGCAAGATCAAAGGTCATCACTGCCTCCCTCGGAAGACAAGCGACCCTCGCGCCGAGCGCTGGACAAAGCAGCGCCGGCCGGCCGGGACAAGGGGAACGAAGGGCTTGGACACACACTCTCTCCCGCTCGCGGGAGAGAGGCCCGCTCAGATCACGAAGGATTCCAGCGGCGCGAAGCCGTTGAAGCAGACCGAGGAATAGGTCGTCGTATAGGCGCCCGTTCCCTCGATCAGCACCTTGGCGCCGATCTCCAGACTCACCGGAAGCTCATACGGCTCCTTCTCGTAGAGCACGTCGATCGAATCGCAGCTCGGCCCGGCGATCACGCAAGGGCTGGCGGCGTCGCCGTCGAACTCGGTGCGGATCGGATAGCGAATCATCTCATCGGTGGTCTCGGCGAGGCCGTTGAACTTGCCGATGTCGAGATAGACCCAGCGCAGCGTGTCCTCTTGCGACTTCTTCGAGATCAGCACGACTTCCGCCTCGATCACGCCGGCGTTGCCGACCATGCCGCGCCCCGGCTCGATGATCGTCTCGGGAATGCGGTTGCCGAAATGCTTCGACAGCGCGCGAAAGATCGCATTGCCGTAGGTTTTCACCGCCGGCACATTATTGAGATATTTCGTCGGGAAGCCGCCGCCGAGATTGACCATCTGCAACTGAATCCCGCGCTCCGCGAGCTCGCGGAAAATCGCCGAAGCGGACGCCAGCGCGCCGTCCCACATGCGCGGATTGCGCTGCTGCGAGCCGACGTGGAACGACACGCCATGGGCGACGAGGCCGAGCGCATGGGCGTGTTCGAGCACTCGCGGCGCCATCTCCGGCGCGCAGCCGAATTTGCGCGACAGCGGCCATTCGGCCCCGGCGCCGTCGCACAAAATGCGGCAGAACACCTTGGAGCCGGGCGCGGCCCGGGCGATCTTCTCGACCTCGGCCTCGCAATCGACCGCGAACAGCCGCACGCCCAGCGCATAGGCGCGGGCGATGTCGCGCTCCTTCTTGATCGTGTTGCCGAAGCTGATTCGGTCGGGGCTCGCGCCGGCGGCCAGCGACATTTCGATCTCGGCCACCGAGGCCGTGTCGAAGCAAGAGCCCAGCGTCGCCAGCAGGGAGAGCACCTCCGGCGCGGGATTGGCCTTCACCGCATAGAAGACGCGCGTGTCGGGCAGCGCCTTCGCGAAGGCGCGGTAATTGTCGCGGACGACCTCGAGATCGACGACGAGGCACGGGCCAATGTCGCGGCCTTCAAGGCGGCGCGCGCGCAGAAATTCCTGGATACGATCGGTCATCGCGGCATCCCCCAACGAAGGGCGCGGGCGAAACCGCGCCAAGAGATAGGCTTCGGCGGACAGCAGACGTCCTTCGCCCGCGCGCGTTGGAGACGCGACGAACGTCGTAGGTCCGCGATCCTCAAGATCGACGCCGCGCGCTATGCCGCGCGACAGCGATCCGGTGATGCGCCGTCGGCGATCCAGTGAAGACAGCAATGCGCATGACGCGCATGACGGTCATCTGGATAGCCATCGTTTGGAAGGGGGTTTGATCCCGTCCGCACGCCCGGCAAGAAAGACAAGCCTCTTCGGTAAGCCGACCTTTGGAGGGCCGACAGAGACGAAAAAGCCCGGTCCGTCGTTGCTTTAAGTCGCGATCCTCCGCGGAAACGGAGTTCGCCGGTTCGCCTCCGGCTGCCGGTTTTTTCTGAAGGGTGGTTAACCGGCCTCTTGTCCGGATCCCCACCAACCGACACACGACCACAGGCACGTGCGATTTGGGCAATACCTAGATACGCGCATTTTGACTGATGACAAGCTTTTTCTTGGGCGCCAGCGCAATTTTTACGCAGCCGGGCGCCTAGCGCTTGTGGCGGCGGCATATATGTTCCACGACGGCCGCGCGCGCATCGAGCCCGGCCTCCCAGACGGAGTTTCGCGCCAGCCTTTGACAAGCTCCCGCCCGCCCGGCATTACAAACAAAACCCTTCACGCCGGACAAAAGCCAGAATCATGAGAGCCGAACGCTATAATTTCGCCGTGACCGAGCCCAAGTGGCGCAAAATCTGGGAGGACGCGGAGGTCTTTAAAGCCGGCGCGACCTTGACGCCGGCGCGCCCGAAAAGCCCAAATATTACGTGCTGGAGATGTTTCCCTATCCTTCGGGACGCATCCACATGGGCCATGTGCGCAATTATTCGATGGGCGATGTGATCGCCCGCTTCATGCGCGCGAAGGGCGCCGACGTGCTGCATCCGATGGGCTGGGACGCCTTTGGCCTTCCCGCCGAAAACGCGGCCATGCAGGGCAAGCGCCATCCGGCCGAATGGACCTACGCCAATATCGCGGCGATGCGCGCGCAACTGAAATCGCTTGGGCCTTTCGCTCGACTGGTCGCGCGAGATCGCGACCTGCGATCCCGCCTATTACGGCCGCCAGCAGCAGTTGTTTCTGGATTTCCTCAAGGCCGGGATTGTCGTTCGCAAACAGTCCAAGGTGAATTGGGATCCGGTCGATCACACCGTGCTCGCCAATGAGCAGGTGATCGACGGGCGCGGCTGGCGCTCCGGCGCGCTCGTCGAGCAGCGCGAACTGACGCAATGGTTCTTCAAGATCACCGATTACGCCGAGGAACTGCTGACCGGGCTCGATACGCTGGAGCGCTGGCCCGACAAAGTGCGGCTGATGCAGCGCAACTGGATCGGCCGCTCGGAAGGCCTGTTGCTGCGATTCGCGCTCGACGGCGCCGGTCGGACGACGCGCGCGAAATCGAAGTGTTCACGACGCGCGCCGACACGCTGTTCGGCGCGAAATTCGTCGCCGTCGCGGCGGACCATCCGCTCGCGCAAAGCATCGCCGCCGGCAATCCCGCGCTAAAGGCGTTTCATCGACGAATGCCACCAGATGGGCACGTCGGTCGCGGCGATCGAGACGGCGGAGAAAAAGGGCTTCGACACCGGCCTCAAGGTCGTTCACCCCTTCGACGACACTTGGCTGCTGCCGGTCTATGTCGCCAATTTCGTGCTGATGGATTACGGGACCGGCGCGATTTTCGGCTGTCCGGCGCATGACCAGCGCGACCTCGACTTCGCCAACAAATACGGTCTCGGCGCGACGCCGGTGGTTTGCCCGGAAGGCGTCGATCCCGCGACGCTCGAGATCACCGACACGGCCCATGACGGCGAGGGCCGGCTGGTCAATTCGCGCTTTCTCGACGGGCTCACCGTGGCGGAGGCCAAGGAAGCGGCGGCGAGCCGGCTGGAGCAGGCGGAGCTGTTCGGCGCGCCCCAGGGCCGCCGCAAGGTCAATTACAAGCTGCGCGACTGGGGCGTCTCGCGCCAGCGCTATTGGGGCTGCCCGATTCCGATCATCCATTGCGAAAGCTGCGGCGTCGTTCCCGTGCCGGCGGCGGATCTTGCCGGTGAAGCTGCCGGAAGACGTGACTTTCGATCAGCCCGGCAATCCGCTCGACCGCCATCCGACATGGAAGCACGTGGCTTGCCCGACCTGCGGCAAGCCGGCGCGGCGCGAGACCGACACGATGGACACCTTTGTCGATTCGTCCTGGTATTACGCGCGCTTCACCGATCCGCACAACGAGACGGCGCCCGCATCGAAGGAGGCGATGGCGCGCTGGCTGCCGGTCGATCAATATATCGGCGGCATCGAGCACGCGATCCTGCATCTGCTGTATTCGCGCTTCTTCGCGCGCGCGATGCGGGACAGCGGCCACGGCGCGCTGGCCGAGCCCTTCGCCGGCCTCTTCACCCAGGGCATGGTGGTGCACGAGACCTATAAAGGCCCCGACGGCTGGGTTTCGCCCGCCGACATCCGCATCGAGACCGGCGACAACGGCCGCCGCGCCTTTTTGATCGAGGACAATCTCGAAATCGTCATCGGCCCGATCGAAAAAATGTCGAAGTCGAAGAAGAACACCGTCGACCCCGACGACATTATCGCGAGCTATGGCGCCGACACCGCGCGGCTGTTCGTGTTGTCGGATTCGCCGCCCGACCGCGACGTGATCTGGTCCGACGAGGGCGCGCAGGGCGCGTGGCGCTTCGTGCAGCGCCTTTGGCGCATCACCGGCGAATTGGGCCGCGTCGCCGCGCCGTTGAGCGCGCCCGCGCCGGCGGAGTTCGTCGGCGAGGCGCTGAAGCTGCGCCAGGCGACGCATCGCGCCATCGCGCAGGTCACCGAGAATATCGAGCGGCTGCGCTTCAACAGCGCCATCGCCCGCATTCGCGAATTCGCCAATGAGCTGACGACGGCGCTCGACGCGGTGACCGAGGAGGGCGTCGCCGCCGATCTCGCCTTCGCTTTCCGCGAGGCGGCGCGCACGCTAATCGTGCTGGTCGCGCCGATGACGCCGCATGTCGCCGAGGAATGCTGGGCCGATCTCGGCCATGAGGGTCTCGTCGCGCAAGCATCCTGGCCGCTCGCCGACCCCGCGCTGGTAGCGCAGGACATGGTCACCCTGCCGGTGCAAGTCAACGGCAAGAAACGGGCGGAGATTCTCGTCGCGAAGGATGCGGACGAAGCGACCGCTCGCGCCGAGGCGCTGGCGCAAGAAGGCGTGCAACGCGCGCTGGAGGGCAGGGCGGTGAAGAAGTTCATTCTGGTGCCCAACCGCATCGTCAACATCGTGGTCTGATCGGGGCGGCGCGCTAACAACGGGAGCAACATGGCCGCGGTCAAAAAGGGCGACGCCGAGCGATTTGTCGACGCGCCGCCCGCGTCCGTCTTCCTGTTTCTGCTGCATGGCGCCGACGCCGGGCTCGCGCGCGAGCGCGCGCTGCGGCTTGTCTCCCGCCGCGTCGACGACCGCCATGATCCCTTTCAATTCGTCGAGATGAGCGGCGACGCCATCGCCGCCGATCCGCTGGCGCTCGTCGACGAGGCCAACACCGTCGGGCTGTTCGGCGGGCGGCGCGCGCTCTTGGTCGAGACCGGCGCGAAATCGATCGCGCTGGCGATAGAAATGCTGCTTGCCGCGCCGCCGAAGGATTGCAGCGTGATTCTGACGGCCGGCGCGCTGCGCAAGGACGCGCCGCTGCGCAAATTGGTGGAAGGCGCGAAGCTCGGCGCGGCGATAGAGTGCTCGCAGGACAGCGACGCCGATCTCAATACGCTGATCGACGGCTTCCTGGCCGCGGAACGCCTCGCCATCACCGGGCGAGGCGCGCGCGCTGTTGCAGGCGGCGCTCGGCGAGGACCGGCTGATGAGCCGCGCCGAACTGCAAAAGCTCGCGCTCTATATGCGCGAGCGAGAGCGCATCGAGGCGTCTGACGTGACCGAAATCGTCGCCCATGCCGCCGTCGTGGCGACGGATGGCGTGGTGCTCGACGCCTTCGCCGGGCGGATGCGCGCCGCCGGCGCCGATTTCGACGACGCGCTGGCGCGCGGCGGCGATCCAACGATGCTGATCGTCAACGCGCTGCGCTACGCCATGGCGCTGCATCGCGGCCGCGTCGGCGGCGGCGCGATGGCGGTCAAGCGCGCCGGCTTCTTCGGCGTGCCCGACGCGGCGATAGAGGCGCATCTAAAACTCTGGCCCCCGGCGCGCCTCGCCGCGACGATAGAGAGACTGCGCGAGGCGCAGACAAGAGCGAGGGCGCACGCCGACGTCGCAAGGCTGGAGGCGGCGCGCGCGCTGATGCACATAGCCAGCGCGGCGGGGGCGAGGTAGAGGCTCCGCGCTTACTTCTTCCCCGCGACCTTCTTCGCCGGCGCCTTTTTCGCCGGCGGTTTCTTCGCCGTCGCGGCCGGCTTCTTCACCGGCTTGGCGTCATCGAAGGGCGTCTCGTCGCTGTCGGCGATCGCTTTCTTGGGCTTCGCCGACGTCTTCGCCGCGGCCTTCTTGGCCGGCGCCTTCTTCTTCACCGGGCCGCCCTTTTCCTCGATCAGGCGGATCGCCTCTTCGAGGTTCACCTCGTCGATGCTCATGCCCTTGGGCAGAGTGGCGTTGACCTTGCCCAGATTCACGTACGGGCCGAAGCGCCCCTCGCGCACGGTGATGACGCCGCCTTGAGGATGTTCGCCGAGCGCGCGGCCACCGGCGCTTCCGCCGCCGCCCGCGGCCTTCGCCGCCAGCAGCGGGATCGCCTGTTCCAGCGTCACCGCCGCCGCGTCGGTCCCCTTGGGCAGAGTGGCGTTGATCTTGCCCCAATTGACGTAGGGCCCGTAGCGCCCGGCCTTGACCGACACCGCGCCGCCGTCCGGGTGGTCGCCGAGGACGCGGCCGGGGTCGTTCGAGCCGCCAAAGCGCGCGCCGCCGCCCTGTTCCTTCGTGACGATGAGATCTATCGCACGATTGGCTCCGATGGTCAGCACGTCGTCGTCGCGGCCGATATTGGCGTAGGTCTTGCCGTGCTGCACATAGGGCCCGAAGCGCCCGATGCCGGCGACGATGGGGTCGCCCGAGGTCGGGTGCCTGGCCACCTCGCGCGGCAGCGACAGCAGGGCGATCGCCTGTTGCAGCGTCAGATCGTCCGGCTTGATGGTTTTGGGCAATGACGAGCGCTTGGGCTTCTCGCCGCCCTCGACCTGCTCGCCCTCTTGCACGTAAACCCCGAAACGCCCGTCGCGCAGCGTGATCTCCGCGCCGCTCTCGGGGTCTTGCCCCAGCACCTTCACGCCAGGGCGCGCGTTCTCGGCGGCGTCGCCGGTCGGCGGCGACAGCGTGCGGGTGAAGCGGCATTCGGGATAATTCGAGCAGCCGATGAAGGCGCCGTATTTGCCGAGTTTGAGCGACAGCTTGCCGTTTTCGCAGGAGGGGCAGGCGCGCGGGTCGCCGCCGTCCGCCTTGGCCGGGAAAATATGCGGCCCCAACAGATCGTTGAGGCTGTCCAGCACCTGCGTCGTGCGCAGCTCCTTGGTGCCGTCGACGGCGGCGGAAAAATCCTTCCAGAAGTCGCGCAGCACCGTCTTCCAGTCGATTTCGTTGTTGGAGACGAGATCGAGCTTTTCCTCCAGATCGGCGGTGAAATCATATTCCACGTAGCGCGTGAAAAAGCTTTCGAGAAAGGCCACGACCAGCCGGCCCTTGTCCTCCGGCACGAGTCGCTTTTTCTCGATCCGCACATAGTCGCGTTCGCCCAGCACCGCGACGGTCGAGGCATAGGTCGAAGGCCGGCCTATCCCTAACTCCTCCATGCGCTTGATCAGCGTCGCCTCGGTGAAGCGCGGCGGCGGCTCGGTGAAATGTTGGGTGGCGTCGATCTTCTCGCGCGTGACGGGCTCGCCCGCCTCCATGCGCGGCAGGCGGCCGCCGTCCTCGTCGGCCTCGTCGTCGCGGCCCTCCTGATAGAGTTCGAGAAAGCCGGGAAAGCGCACGACCTGGCCGGTGGCGCGCAGCTCCAGCGCCCGCGCCCCGGCCTTGGCGTCGATGTCGACCGTGGTGCGCTCCAGTTCCGCCGATTCCATCTGGCTGGCGACGGCGCGGTTCCAGATCAGTTCATAGAGCTTGGCCTGCTCGGGCTCGAGATGGCGCGCCATGTCCTTGGGCAGGCGGCTCGCGTCGGTGGGGCGGATCGCCTCATGCGCTTCCTGCGCGTTCTTCGCCTTGGCGGTGTATTTGCGCGGCGCCTTGGGCACGAAGCGCTCGCCATATTGCTTGCCGATCACCGCGCGTATGCTGGTGATCGCCTCCGGCGCCATATCGACGCCGTCGGTTCGCATATAGGTGATGAGGCCCGCGGTCTCGCCGCCGATGTCGACGCCTTCATAGAGCCGCTGCGCGATGCGCATGGTATGCGCCGGCGCGAGCCCCAGTTTGCGCGAGGCCTCCTGTTGCAGCGTCGAGGTCGTGAAGGGCGCGTAAGGGTGGCGCTTAACGGGCTTCGCCTCGACCGAGCGGACTTTGAACTGCGCGGCGTCGAGCGCCTTCTTGAAGTCCTCGGCCTCCTTGCCCTCGCCGATGTCGAGCCTTGTTATCTTCTTGCCGTCGGCGCCGACGAGGCGGGCGATGAAGGGCTCGTCGCGCGCCGTCTTAAGATGCGCCACCAGCGACCAATACTCGCGCGAAACGAACTTCTCGATCTCCAGCTCGCGG
The DNA here is from genome assembly GCA_963775775.1 of uncultured Alphaproteobacteria bacterium. Taxonomy (GTDB): domain Bacteria; phylum Pseudomonadota; class Alphaproteobacteria; order Rhizobiales; family Beijerinckiaceae; genus Methylocystis. The sequence continues at coordinate 68,624 of CAVZKF010000036.1, read as the reverse complement.
TCGCAGACGAGGCGCAGCGCGACAGATTGAACGCGCCCGGCCGAACGCGCGCCGGGCAGCTTGCGCCACAGAACCGGCGAAAGCGTGAAGCCGACGAGATAGTCCAGCGCGCGGCGGGCCAAATAAGCGTCGACGAGGGCCTGGTCGATCTGCCGCGGATGCGCCATCGCCTCCTTGATCGCGTCCTTGGTGACGGCGTTGAACACAACGCGCTCGATGGTCTTGTCCTTGAGCGCGCGCTTCTTGTTCAATATGTCGAGCAGATGCCAGGAAATGGCCTCGCCCTCGCGATCCGGATCGGTCGCGAGAATGACCTTGTCGGCTTTTTTCACGAGTTCGGCGATGGCGGCGACGCGCTTGGCGCCCTTGGCGTCCATCTCCCAGATCATCGCGAAATCGTCTTCCGGATCGACCGAACCGTCCTTGGGCGGGAGGTCGCGGACATGGCCGTAGCAGGCGATCACGTTGAAATCGCGGCCGAGATATTTGTTGATCGTCTGGGCCTTGGCCGCCGATTCGACGATGACGACGTTCATTTCAACCCACCCTTGCAAATCCGCCGACGATCCCGCGCGGCCTCGACGAAAGGCGCCCGGACCGGGGCGGCGACCGGGCGGGAACATGGTCAAGCCGGCCCCCGCTGTCAAATGCGACGGGAAATCCGAAGCTAAGAGAAGGCCTTCGCCGCCGCCCTCTCGCGCCTTGCGGGCGCGGCGCGGCTCCTGTATGAGCAGCGCTAGCGCGTGTGGGCCTTCGGCCGCGCGCGCGGCCGTGGGGCCTCGTGGCGGAGTGGCTACGCAGAGGACTGCAAATCCTTGTACGGGGGTTCGATTCCCTCCGAGGCCTCCAGAAAATCAATGGCTCTTGAGCGGCGAACCGAGGCGGCGAAACCGCCGCCGGCAATTCGCCGGACTTCGCCGGTGAGGCTCTTGGCCCTCGCCCGCCCACAATCTCCGACCCGCTATCCCACTGCTTGATTGCCGCCATTCGCGAGGCGGCGGTCGACGTGCGTCAGCCGTCACAATGTTGCGAAGGCGCTTGCGCCGAGCGACGAGCGCCCAGCCCTCGACACCCGAGATGAGGCGCCTCGCTAGCCAAGCGAGTTCCTTACTCCATATGCGGTCGAGGATGACTCGATACATCGGAGTGGGGGACAAGATGATCAAACGCGCTCTGAACGCCGCCGCAATCCTTGTCGCCATGAGTGCGCCAGCCTTGGCGGCAGGCAAAATTTGGTATGTAACAGAGGTAGGCACGTCAGGTATTACGGGAAGCCAGGGCACGTGGACCCTGACGATAGACGATAACAAAATATCCGGCACCGCGAGCATGCAGTTCGATAATGGAAATATGCTGTCATATGACGTTGACGGCTCGTTAAATGAGGGCATATATACGATAAACATGTCAAAAAGAACCGACAACAAAAAAGATTGTGTTTGGACTGGTCATATCCCGGCCGCCGGAGGGGCGGTAACCCACGGGCTTGTCGGCAAGGTCACCTGCGACGGAGGCGAGGAGTTTTTTGTCAGAGCCTCATTCTAGGAGCGCCGATCGAGAGTGACCGCAAATCCTTGCGCGGGCGCTCGATTCCCTCCGAGGCCTCCAGAAAATCAAAAACCTGCGAGCAATGGCGGGAAGCGGCAAAATCGCCGGCGCCGCGCCCCTTGATATCTACTGGTGGCGGGACAGATGTTTTACTGGCGCCGCGTCTCTCGAGACGCGAAGGCGTAAGGCCAAGAGTCCGCGGCGCCTCCCGGCGGATCGGTTGGCGCCAATCGGGCGCATGGTTTTCGATCAGCCAGGGAGGGCGGCGAGGCCGGTCCAAGGCGTCATGCGCCGAATGTCGGCGGTCGCTCGCGGGGGCTTTCGAAGAACCGCTGAAGGAGCCGCCAAAATGAAAGTCGGAAACGCTCTTCTGATCATGGGTCTAATCCTCGCGGCGACCGCCGCGGGGGCCCAACCCGGACTCAGGAATAATCCGAGCCCCGGCGAAGTGGGCATTTCATGCCGCGACTTTCGGCTGAATTCCGATGGATCATGGACGCCAATCCGGAAAGTGACCCTTTTCGGTCCGAACGGCCCATTTACGGTGGAGCCAGACGAGGTTTTTAGGATTCAACTCCAGGGGACCACAAATTATGGCGTTAAGATTGCTGAAATCCTGAGGGACAACTGCCTCTGAAATATCGCGCTTCCCTTCGAAACGCGACAAGGGCCCGCCTTTTCACCTAAGGTCGGGCCCTGTCTTTCCCGCCGGGGAAGCGCGCCGGCGCGCGCATGGGCTTAAACAGAACCGGTTCTCGCCTTTGTACGCCTCAGGCGGATGACGGCCCATAAATCGGAAACCGAAATCCAAACAATGAAACAACCGACGCCGGTAAAGGCCACGGTCGCGCCGCCGAAATAGGCGAACTGCAACGCCCAGGGCGCGATGACGAGCCAGACGCCCCCGACAAGAGCGACCCACTCTTCCCATTCGGCGAAATGGATGGTCGCGGCCAGGGAAAATATGGCGATCACTATGGCGCTGATCCAGGCCGTCCACGCGGCGACGGCCAAGCCCGAATAGTCGAGAAGCCAGGGCGAGACGAACAACAACCCCGACAAGGCCAGGGTCACGTGGCTCAAAAGGCCGTCGAGCCCCACCGTCTTTGCGGTCGCGAGACGAGACATTTGCTTTCTCCCTTGCCGACGCGCGGCTTATGCCGACGCCTTTTTCCAATAACCTAGGCGCGTCGCTCCGCCTGTCGAGAGCGGGTGATTTGGCGGGCCGTGATTTGCGTCCGGGACTTTTTCGGGCGACGCGCGAACCATGCGCGGGGGCGATTTCCTAAGAAATATACATTCAATTACTTACGAGGCTTGGCAAAAGCGACGCGCCCGCAGTCGGGACTTTGCTGGATCGGCTCTCGGCCGCACCTTTCAAATGCGAAACAGCCCGCCTGTTCATCCGAGGTCGGGCCGCCTGGCGGCGTCAGATCATTGCGTGACCCCGCGCCAATTCAAAAATTAGGCGCGATGTTCGCTCCGGCAAGAGCGGGCGGCGTCACATGCTGAAGATGTAACCGGCGATCGCGGCGCCAAAAAACAGACCGATCGACCCCATCAGCATTATTTTCATAAGACCCTTTGGCATTTTGAGTCCTCCATGGCGAACCCCGGACCAGTGCCGCCGCTTGCGCCGCGGACGGAGCATTCGCGCCCACTCTTCCCGGCCCCGTATGGGCGCGCTCATGACACTGATATATGTCGCCTCGCGCTCGCCGTCGAGTTCACAGCCGAAAACCGCGGCGGGGCGGGATGACGCCAGGGAAAGGACAGCGCCCATGAAACAGCCAGGCGGAGAAATTTCGCGGAGGATCGTGAGAACCGCGGCGTTGGCGCTTTTGCTCGCCGTCTCGTCGGAAGCGAAAAGCGCTCCCGCGAACTCGTTGCGCGAACTTTACGCGGCGTTGGGCGAATGCGTGAAAGCGCCGGTCGGCGCGCCGGGTTCGGAAATCACCGTCGTTTTCAGTCTCAAGCGGAATGGTTCGCTGCTCGGGAAGCCGAGGATTTCCCACGCCAAATTATTGGGCGACGCGAACGCTCAAAGGGATTTTGTAGCCAGCGTTCTCGCCGGGTTCAGTCGGTGCCTGCCCATCAGCATGACCGACGGGCTCGGCGGCGCGGTGGCGGGCCGGCCAATGAAGTTTCGCGTCATTGGCCGGCCGCCGGAAACTGGGGTCTGACGCGAAAAAACGGAGCCGATCCTCGCCAGCGCGCCCGGTTCGATGGCCTCGCCGCGCGGGAGGCCCTTCCCTGTGCTCGGGGCCACAAATTCGACGCGCTCGCCGCCTAACGCCTCGCTTCGGCCGCGCTACGCCGCGAGAATCACAGTGGAGCGAACATGAAAAGCATTCCCCTCGTCGTGGTCTTCGTCGCCATCGGCGTCGCCCTGACGGCTTGCACCCCGGAGAGAACTCTTGACGGCGCTCTCGGCGCCACATCTGGCTTGCTTGTCGCCGGTCCCGTGGGCCTCGTCGCGGGCGGCGTGGTCGGCGCGACGGCTGGGCCGGCGATCGCTTCAAGCTGGGGCATTCGCGGCGGCTCCCACCACCGGCGCCATCGGCGCCATCGCGGCCACTGAGCCGGCGCCGGCCGCGCCATCCAAGGCGTAACCTTATCTCGGGTTTATGAATCCGGCCTCTCTCCCGCTTCTCGCGCATTTGGTGTAATGGTCCACTCGCTTGGCGCGGCGCGCCCCGCCGGCGGCTCCGCCGCGCGGGGACTAAGCGCGGGGCCACACGCCAAAAGGCGCCGGCGGTTAAAGTCGGCCCAAGGTCGTTTTTGAAGAGGAGAGACCATGAGTCGGAACCCCATAGTCACTTTCGCGCAAGAGAGGCTCGACGCCGCGCGTCGCGAGATCAAGGCCGCCGTCATCGATTTCGACGTGTCGGATGAAAAACTGCTGGAGCTGCGCGCCAACGCCCGCGCCGCCTATGAGGAGCTGCGCGCGATGGACGCAAAGCTCCTGCACAAGGGGATTCTGTCGCTGTTTAAGTTCTGGTGACAGCGGGGCCCGGGGGCGCGGAGCGCCCCCTCGACCCCTCTCAAGCCAAAGTCTTGGCGAAGCCTTCGCGGATTTCGGCTTCCTTGAGCTTGCGGCCGATGAACACCAGCCTTGAACTGCGTTGTTCGTCCTCGCGCCAATCGCGTTGCAGGTCGCCGTCCAAAATCATGTGCACGCCCTGGAACACGAAGCGGCGCGGCTCGTCCTTGAACGCGATGATGCCCTTGCAGCGCAGAATGTCCGGGCCGTCGCGTTGGGTCAGCTCGTTGAGCCAGGGCACGAAGCGCGCCGGATCGACCTCGCCCTCGTGCCGAATCGCCACCGATTGCATGTCTTCGTCGTGATAGGCCTTGAGCGGCGCGTGTTCCTCGTGGCCGTGATGATCGTGGCCATGTCCGGGAGCGTGGTTGGCGCCCTGATTGTGCTCGTGGCCGTGATGGTGGTCGTGATGGGTGTGATGGTGATCGTGCTCGTCGTGCGCGTGATCATGCTCTTCGGCGTGAAGAAATTTCGGTTCGATCTCCAAAATGCGCTCGAGATCGAAGGCGTTTTGCGCCAGCACGGCCGTTAGCGGCACCTCCGCCTTTATCGCGCGATGCAGCTTCGCGTAGGGGTTGATCCCCCTGATGCGAGCCTCGACCTCGGCGAGTTCGGCGGGAGAGACGAGATCGGTCTTGTTGAGCACGATGACGTTGGCGAAGGCGATCTGATTCTTGGCCTCCGGCGCGTCTTTCAGGCGGTCCAGCAGCCATTTGGCGTCGGCCAGCGTCACCACGGCGTCGAGCCTCGCGGCGTCCTTCACGTCGGCGTCGACGAAAAAGGTCTGCGCGACCGGCGCTGGGTCCGCGAGGCCGGTGGTCTCGACGATGATCGCGTCGAACCGGCCGCGCCGGCGCATCAGCCCCTCGATGATGCGGATCAAATCGCCGCGCACGGTGCAGCAGATGCAGCCGTTGTTCATCTCGAATATTTCCTCGTCGGCGCCGACGACGAGATCATTGTCGATGCCGATTTCTCCGAACTCGTTGACGATGACGGCGTAGCGGCGGCCGTGCTGTTCGGTGAGGATGCGATTCAGCAGCGTCGTCTTGCCGGCGCCGAGATAGCCGGTGATGACAGTGACGGGAATTTTGTCGGTCAAAGATTCTCTCCTCGCGTGGCGTGTTTCTGGGGTCGGCGCTTGTGGCCGTCATTGCGAGGAGCGTAAGCGACGAAGCAATCCAGGAGTTGCGCGCGGCCCCTGGATTGCTTCGCGTTCGCTCGCAATGACGGGAGGGCGTCGCCTCTACTTCCCACCGCCCAACGCTTCCGTCAGCTCTTTTACATTATGCCGGACCATCTCGATATAGTTAGGCGCCGGCCCTTTCGCATCGGACAGCGCGTCGGAATAGAGCGTGCCGCCGACCTTCGCGCCGGTTTGCGCGGCGATGCTTTGGGCGAGGCGCGGATCGGCGATGTTCTCCAAAAACACCGCCCCGACCTTTTCCCGTTTCACCGCGTCGATGATGCGGGCGATGTCGCGGGCGCTCGCCTCCGCCTCGGTGGAGACGCCCTGCGGCGCGATAAATTCCAACCCGTAGCGGGCGCTAAAATAGCCGAAGGCGTCGTGGGTCGAAATGATTCTTCGACGCGCCGGCGGGATCGCCGCCAGCGCCGCGGCGACCTCGCGGTCGAGCGCGTCGAGCTTGGCGAGATAGGCGGCCGCATTGGTCCGGTATAGCGCGGCGCGCGCGGGGTCGGCGGCGACAAGCGCGTCGCGGATGTTCTCGACATAACGGCGGGCGTTGGCGACATCTTGCCAGGCGTGCGGGTCGAGCCCTTCCTCCCCCTGGCGCGGCGCGACGCCGGCGCTGACGGTGACGATTTTCGCCTTGGTTTTCGATGCGGCGATGAGCCGGTCGATCCAGCCCTCGAACCCCAGCCCATTGACGAAAACCAGCCGCGCGCCCGCGAGCTTGCGCCCGTCGGCGGGCGTCGGCTCATAAACATGGGCGTCGCCGTTCGGCCCGACGATGGTGGAAACATCGGCGCCGCTCCCGCCGACCTCGCGCGCGAAATCGCCGAGAATAGAGAAACTCGCGACGACCGGCAGGGGAGGGGATTGGGCGAAGGCAGGGGAAGCGAAGCAGAGGCCGAAGGCAAGCAGCGCGCGACGCGTAAACATATCGTCACCCCTCGAAGTGCCGGCGTGGGCGCAAATTGCGGATCAGCCCGCCGGCGCGGCCAAGGCACAGCGACACGAAATAAACGACGCCCGCGGCCAGAATGATCGCCGGTCCCGCCGGCGCGCCGGAATAAAACGATAGAACCAACCCGACATAGCTCGCCAGCGCGCCAAGGCAGCCGGCGAGCGGCAGCGCGGCGGAGAGATCGCGCGTCCACAGCTTCGCGGCGGCGGCGGGCAGCATGATGAGCCCCACCGCCATCAGCGTGCCCAGCGCGTGAAAGCCGGCGACGAGATTGAGCACCACAAGCCCCAAGAACAAGAACGGGACGAACTCGCCGAACCGACTGGCGCGGCGCAAGAACACGGGGTCGAGCGTGTCGGCGACCAGCGCGCGATGGAAAATACCGCCAGGCAAAACAGCGTCAGGGTCGAGACGCCGGCGAGAAGCAGCAGCGTCGCGTCGTCGAGCGCCAGGGCCGAGCCGAACAGCACGTGCAGCAGATCGACATTCGAACCCTTCAGCGAAACGATGGTGACGCCAAGCGCCAGCGATACAAGGTAAAAGGCGGCGAGCGAGGCGTCCTCCCGCAGCGCCGAAAAGCGCGCCGCGGCGCCCGAGGCGAGCGCCACCGCCAGCCCCGCCGCCAGCCCGCCCAGCGTCATCGCCGGCAGCGACAGGCCCGCGACGAGATAGCCCATCGCCGCGCCCGGCAGGATCGCGTGCGACAGCGCGTCGCCGGCCAGCGACATGCGCCGCAGCACCAGAAACACCCCGAGCGGGCTGCCCGCCAACGCCAGCGCCAAGGCGCCGACCAGCGCGCGGCGCATGAATTGGTAGTCGACGAAGGGCGCGGCCAGGAGGTCATACAGCATCGGCGCGCTCCGCTTCGTCGCGCTCGCAGAGCCGCGCCCTGGCGTCGTAAGCCGCCGCCATGTCCTTGGCTTTCTTCAGGTTTTCGGGCGAGAGCGCTTGCGCCGTGTCGCCCCAGAATATCGCTTCGCGCGCCAGCAGCAGCGTTTTCGGAAAGGCCTGGCGCACGATGTCGAACTCGTGCAGCGCGGCGATCACCGTGCGCCCCTCGGCGCGCCACGCGGCGATTAAAGCCAATAAATCCAATGTCGTAGCGGCGTCGATGGCGCCGAAGGGCTCATCCAGCAGGATGACGGCGCAGTCCTCGACGACGAGCCGCGCGAACAGCGCCCGCTGCATCTGTCCGCCCGACAGCGTCTCCAGACCGCGCGCCTCGAAGCCAGAAAGACCAACAGCGTCAATGGCTTGTGCGACGCGCCCGTCCTCGTCGTCGCTGAAGCCCGAGAAAAGCCCTTCGCGGCGCAGCCCGCCGAGCGCGATAAAGTCTTGAACGCAAATGGGAAATGTGCGGTCGATCTCGGCCGCCTGCGGCAGATGGGCGAAGGCCCCGGCCTTCGCGCCGCCACGCAAAATCCTGCCGCCCATCGGCGCGATGAGGCCGGCCAAGCCCTTGAGCAGAGTGGATTTTCCGCCGCCATTGGGGCCGCAGACGGCGAGCAGGTCCCCTGGCGCGATCGCGCCGGAAACATGATGCACGGCGGGCCGCCGGTCATAGCCAAGCGTCACGTTTTCGAGTATGATTTTTGGCGCGTCGCGGGGCGTCAATTGAGCGCCCAGAACACGCCGATCCACAGCAGGATCGCGACCGGAGCGACGACAGCCAGCCGGCCCCAGGCCGACATCCGCAGCGCCGGCGGCGCGCGAAAACGTGCATCGGCGACGCGCTCGCGCGCATTTTCGCGCATCGCGGCGCATGGAGGGGCAGGGGCGGGCGCGGCGTCGGACATGGAAGTGTTATAGTATAACATTCGCGCGAAACGCAAGGGGCGAGGCGCTGGATGGGCGCCTTGGCGCGCGCTAGATTTGACGAGGACCAAAGGCTTTCTTCACCGGCGCGCCGCGAACGGCGTTTTACGTCGCCGTAAACAAGTTGATGGAGGCATTTATGGGTACATGAAAGCTCATCTTCGAGATTTCGATAAATGGCTTTCCTCCGTAGATGTTGCGGAGAGTGTCGTCATTGAAGGAAAGCAGGTGCTTCTTTTTAGCGACGAAGCTGCACGTGGAGGAAATCTCCGTGGACGAAGCTTTCAGATTGATCGCCTGAAAGTGCCCGGTGTGATCGCCGATCGACCTGACGATCACATCGCCCGTTTTTGTCTTCATCAGACGGACATCACACTCGTAAAGGACCTTCCGGATTTCCTCTCGACGGTGATCATACTGATTATCAAAGTCGGCTGAAATATCGCTAGGCGTGGCTCCAAGTGCTTAATAAAATTCTTTGTCGTAAACCCGTTATCTGCTCCGTGATGCGCTAATATCATTATGTCGGTTTCCCGGCGAAGAATACTGCTTCGGCGTAGTCGAGCTGCGATATTTGGGCATTCTACGTCACCAAGACTTAACACATTAAAGCTTCCGCGTCTGAAATGTTTTACGGTTGAGTTGTCGTTTGCATTAATCGCTTATATGTAGGGGATTATGAAATGTATTTTTGAAGGCCAGTCCTTGGGCTAACTTAAGACCGCTTATATAGTCTGGTGTAATTGACACATGTGATTTGACGCGATTGTCTTCGCGTTTACCCGCCACGGACACAGAGATGATCTTCCGGCATTTTACGCCGTTATCAGAATGTGGCTCGTAGCCTGGACATTCGATTTTAAGGGTCGGCTCAAATTCAAAAGGTCAGGTAGTTCGCTCGCGTTGCAATGATCAGCGTCCCAGCTAGTGATGTGAAGGAGGTCAGCGGACGTCGTGCTGCATATCTCCATCTCCTGCAAAAGTGACGGACCGCTAAGTTTTGTCAGAGGCCAATTATTACAAAATGGTTGTCGCCAAAATACGAAAATGAGGAGCCCGGCTGGCCCAGTTGATAGGCGCGGAACCTAGTAAAATTGCTTTTCATTGCGTCGCTGTCCATTGCGTCGAGGTTGCGAATTCCTCAGCGGAATATGCGGTAAGTGTTGCGTCCGCGACCTCATATCCGTGACGAGCGATGCGGTCGAAAACCGACCGGGACACCGCGCTCAGCCCAGTCGGTTGCATCAAGGCGGCCGCTACGTCTTCTTCGGTTTGAAACTCGTCGGTACGTGGACTTATCTCTTGAGCGTCCGACCTTGATATCGATATCTCGCACCGAATTGCCCATGCGGGAACAAAGCGCCTCGGATCGTGCCTTTTTCAATGTCGCTTAAGAACATGCGCGATCTCAACGCGCGAATTTGATCGCTGGCGATATCGAATAGCCTTGGAGCGACAAGCTGCCCCTTTACCAACCTCAGCGGGGACATGGTGTCGGCAAGACCCAATGGCCCCGATGCGTCGCTGCAAAGCAAGAAATCGCAACCCCGCAATGACTGTTTCGGTTTGTACATTGCTTCGAGGCCAAGGTTTTCGTAGGCGCCGCCATCCCATAAGCGAATACGAGAACGCGTAGGTCCGGACTTCTTTTGCGAGTCTCGTAGCCGGATCGGTTCGATACCACCCCTCGGATGGTAAGTTCAGTTGCAATGCGCCGATCACATATGGCACGGCCGCCGAGGCAGCTGCGGCCTCGGCAAGATCGAACGGCGGATTATAGTGCCGCCCGAACCTCCAGTCGCCCATCTCGCGTTTGGAAAAGCGCCAGTTCTTGCCGGTCTCATAACAGGTCGTATTGATCCAAAGGTCCGGCTTGTCCGGCAATTCGCTCAGCTTTCCGACGACGCCCCACCTTCTTCTTAGCAAGTCCGCAAGGACGCTCGCGCGATCGTTCAGAAGGCGCAAATTATATTTCATAATACCGAAATATCCGATTGCTCGGAAGCTAAACAGATCAGTCGTAGTTAGTAAAGTTCTAAGCTGTTTGTAAATCTTATCTCGGTATATGACCGAACTGGGCCACTGCATCTCGGATCTTGAAATGATCAATGCAGCAATTAGGCTTCCGCCGGAAACGGACGATATCCCTGAAATCTCTTCTAACATGTCTTCATCGGCCAGACGACGTGAGAACTCCAAGATGGAATATTGCCGCTCTTACGCCGCCACCAGACAAAGTAAGGCCAATCTTCATGTTTTATTTTCTCTATCTATTTAGCGGCGAGTTTTTCTGTTCGCCGCTAAACTCCGGCGATTCGAAGGGTAGCTTGAGCTAATCAATTGCGGAGGAACTGTGGCTCCTGCCACAGTTTAGTCAGATGATCACGAGCACCCCGTCGTGCTCCCACAAGTCTCGCACTTCAAACACGTCCCATTCCGCACCAGCGTAAAATTCGCGCACTCGGGACACGCCTCGCCGACATATCCCTTCATCCGCGCCTCGGCGCGTTTCTCCGCGACGCCGGTTACGGTTTTCGCCGGCTCGGTCCAGCCGAGCAGTGACAGCGGTTCTTCCTCGCGCGCGGGTTCGGCCTTTAGCGCCACCGCCGCGCTCCCCGCGAAATTTCGCGCGCCGCCGCCGAGGTCGGGCTTGTTCACCACGGTCAGCCGATCCGCCTTGGAGCGCACGAGGCCGCGCGAGACGACGGCCGATTCCCTCGCGGCGCCTTGCCTTCGTGCTCGCCCTTGCCGAGCACGTCGTGGCCGATGTCCTCGGGCGAGACATGCGCGAGGTCGTTGCGGCCGAGATAGGAGACGGCCAGTTCGCGGAACACATAGTCGAGAATCGAGGTCGCGTATTTGATCGCGTCATTGCCCTGCACCGGGCCGGACGGCTCGAAGCGCGTGAAGGTGAAGGCGTCGACATATTCCTCGAGCGGCACGCCATATTGCAGGCCGAGCGAAATCGCTATGGCGAAATTGTTCATCAGGCTGCGGAAGGCGGCGCCTTCCTTGTGCATGTCGATGAAAATTTCGCCGAGCCGTCCGTCTTCATATTCGCCGGTGTGCAGATAGACCTTGTGCCCGCCGACGGCGGCTTTTTGGATGTAGCTCTTGCGGCGGTTCGGCAGTTTTTCGCGCTCGCGCACCACCTGATGCACGATGCGCTCGACGATGCGCTCGGCGACCTGAGCCGCGCGCGCCGGCGCGTTCGCCGCGACCAGCTCCTCGACGCGGTCGGGGGCGTCCTCGTCTTCGTCCTCGCCGGAGATCAGTTGCGAGGACAGCGGCTGCGACAGCTTGGAGCCGTCGCGATAGAGCGCGTTGGCCTTGAGCGCGAGGCGCCAGGACAAGAGATAGGCCGCCTCGCAATCCTCGATGCTCGCGTCATTGGGCATGTTGATGGTCTTGGAGATCGCGCCGGAGATGAAGGGCTGCGCCGCCGCCATCATGCGGATATGCGACTCGACCGAGAGATAGCGCTTGCCGAGGCGCCCGCAAGGATTGGCGCAGTCGAACACCGCATAGTGTTCGAGCTTGAGGAAGGGCGCGCCCTCCAGCGTCATCGCGCCGCAGATGTGCACATTGGCGGCTTCGATATCCTGGCGCGAAAAGCCGAGATGCGTGAGCAGATCGAAGTTCTTGTCCTCCATCGCGCTCGCTGGAATTTTTAGCGCGCCGGTGAGGAAATCCGGCGCCAAGCGTCCATTTGTTGAAGACGAATTTTATGTCGAAGGCGCCCGCCAGCGACTTCTCGACGACAGCCAGCTTCTCGTCCGTAAAGCCCTTGGCGCGCAGCGATCCGGTGTTGATCGCCGGCGCGTTGGAGAGCGTCGCGTGGCCGACCGCATAGGCCTCCATCTCGGCGATCTCGCTCTCGCGATAACCGAGCGCGCGAAGCGCTTCCGGAACGGCGCGGTTGACGATCTTCAGGTAGCCGCCGCCGGCCAGCTTCTTGAATTTCACCAGCGCGAAATCGGGCTCGATGCCGGTGGTGTCGCAATCCATGACGAGGCCGATGGTGCCGGTCGGCGCGACGACGGTGACCTGCGCGTTGCGATAGCCATAAAGCTCGCCCTGAATGAGCGCCGTCTCCCAGGCGCGTTCGGCGGCGGCGATCAGCGCCTTGTCGGGGCAGGCGGCGTGATCCAAGGGCGTCGGCGCCGTGGCCAGTTTTTCGTATCCGACATGCTCGCCGAGCGCGGCGCGGCGATGATTGCGGATGACCCGCAGCATGGCCTCGCGGTTCTCCATGAAGCGGGCGAAGGGGCCGCGCTCCTTGGCCATTTCGGCCGATGTCGCATAGGCGACGCCGGTCATGATCGCCGACAGCGCGCCGGCGATGGCGCGGCCCGCCTCGCTGTCATAAGCGACGCCCGACGACATCAAGAGGCCGCCGACATTGGCGTAGCCGAGGCCCAGCGTGCGGTAGTCGTAAGAGAGCTGCGCGATCTCGCGCGAGGGGAACTGCGCCATCAGCACGGAGATTTCGAGCACGACGGTCCACAGCCGCACGGCGTGTTCATAGGCCTCGATGTCGATGCGCTTGGTCATCTCGTCGCGGAACTGCAACAGATTGAGCGAGGCGAGGTTACAGGCGGTGTCGTCGATGAACATATATTCCGAGCAGGGATTCGACGCCCTGATCTCGCCGCCGGCCGGGCAGGTGTGCCAGTCGTTGATCGTCGTGTGGAACTGAACGCCGGGATCGGCGGAAGCCCAGGCGGCGTAACCGATCTTGCCCCAGAGCTCGCGCGCCTTGACGGTCTTGGCGGGCTTGTGGTCGAGGCGGCGGATCAGCGTCCAGTCCTTGTCCTCCTCCACCGCGTGCAAGAAGGCGTCGGTGACGCGCACGGTGTTGTTGGAATTCTGGCCGGAGACGGTAAGGTACGCCTCGCTGTCCCAATCGATGTTGTAAGTTTCGAACTCGATGTCCTTGAAGCCCTGGCGGGCATATTGGATCACCCGCTTGATCAGCGCGTCCGGAACCTCCTCGCGACGCGCGAGCTTGATCTCGCGCTTTAGCGCCGGATTCATTTCCGCGTTGAAGCAATCGTCATTCGACCCCTGGCAGTTCACGCAGGCGCGCAAAATCGCCTTGAGGTGTTTCTTGACGATCTTCGAGCCGGCGACCAGCGCCGCGACTTTCTCCTCTTCCTTCACCTTCCATTCGACGAAGGCCTCGACGTCCGGGTGATCGGCGTCGACGATCACCATCTTGGCGGCGCGGCGCGTCGTGCCGCCCGATTTGATCGCGCCCGCCGCCCGGTCGCCGATCTTGAGGAAGGACATCAGCCCGGAGGAGGAGCCGCCGCCCGAGAGCTTCTCCTTCTCGCCGCGCAGCTTCGAGAAGTTGGAGCCCGTGCCCGAGCCATATTTGAACAGCCGCGCCTCGCGCACCCAAAGGTCCATGATGCCGCCGTCGTTGACGAGATCGTCGGCGACCGACTGGATGAAGCAGGCGTGCGGCTGCGGATGCTCGTAGGCGCTCTTCGATTTGACCAGCTTGCCGTTGGCGTAATCGACATAGAAATGGCCCTGGCCGGGGCCGTCGACGCCATAAGCCCAGTGCAGGCCGGTGTTGAACCATTGCGGCGAATTGGGCGCGGCCATCTGCCTCGCCAGCATGTAGCGCAATTCGTCGCTGAAGGCCTGGGCGTCCTCCTCCGTGTCGAAATAGCCGCCCTTCCAGCCCCAATAGGTCCAGGCGCCGGCGAGCCGGTCGAACACCTGCCGCGCGCTGATCTCGCTGGTCGCGCGCTGGTCCTTCGGCAGATCGGCGAGCGCCTCCGTGTCGGCGACGGAGCGCCACAGGAAGGAGGGGACCGCGTTCTCCTCGACGCGCTTCAAGCGCGCCGGCACGCCGGCCTTGCGGAAATATTTTTGCGCCAGCACGTCGGCGGCGACCTGGCTCCAGCTCGCGGGAACCTCGATATTGTCGAGCGAGAACACCACCGATCCGTCGGGATTGCGGATCTCGCTCTTGGTCGTGCGAAACTCGATCGACGCGTAAGGAGACTGGCCGGAGGTGGTGAAACGCCGCTCGATCTTCATCTCGTTCAATCCTTGTTTTCGCGCGGGCGAAATCGCGCGACGGGCCATCGCTTGGCGGCGCCGGCGGCGGGCCTCGCCGGAGCGAGCGCGCAAAAGCCGACGCCCCTCTTGGGACGCATTCGATCAAATGCACTGGGGAACGCACGCGGGACGATAAGCGCGCACATCGCGACAGACTAAGCGCCGGCGTCCCAAACGTCGCTTCGAATCCGCGCCGCTTTGTCATCTGGCGTGTTTCCAGAGTGCGTCAAGGAATCCATCTCGTCAAGATATAGAGCTCAAATTCGTTAAAACTCCTATATCTTGTAAATTTTGGTGGATATCGGGGAAAAGCTGTTCAATTAGCGCCCCGGCATGGTTGCTCCGCTTCGAGGATTGCGCAAGCGGCGCCGGGGCGAAATTTTCTCAAACGGATTCGCGTGGCGGCGAGAGCCGAGCCGCTTTCGTCATGCGCGCCTTGACGCGGGGCGTCGCGGCGCCCTTAAAGGAGGGAGGCGAGCCGCACGCACCATCGGCGGAAGCAAGCGCTGTTCTCAGGAGAACCCTTCATGTCCTTTGTCATCCCGCGTCGCGCCCTCGTCGTCGCGGCCCTCGCCCTGATCCCGGCCGCGGCCCTCGCGCATGGCCCCTCGCGCCAGAAAGTGGTCGAGAAGATCGAGATCGACGCGCCGCCCGCCAAGGTCTGGGCCATCGTCGGCAATTTCGGCGATCTTTCCTGGCTGCCGGGCGTCGCCAAGACGGAAGGGACGGGCGGCAATACGCCGGATCAGGCCAAGCGCAAGATCACCCTCGCCAATGGCGGCGTGATCGAGGAGACGCTGACCAAATACGACGAAGCCGGCCAGTCGCTCTCCTATAAGATCGATTCCGTCGACGTGAAGATCCTGCCGGTCAATAATTATTCCTCGACCATCAGCGTCAAGGACGTGGGCGGCAAGACCGAGGTCGAATGGAAGGGCGCGTTCTATCGCGGCTTCATGAACAACGACCCGCCGCCGGAGCTTTCCGACGAAGCCTCGCTGAAGGCGGTGACCGATCTCTACAAGGCGGGCCTCGCCGCGCTGAAGGCCAAGGCCGAAGCCAAGTAATTCCGCTGTGTCATAGGGTGTGAATTGGCCGGAACACCGTCATCGCGAGCGAAGCGAAGCAATCCAGGAGACGCGGGCGCCGGCTGGATTGCTTTCAATCTCCTCGCGGGCGAGCGAAGCCCCAAGACGGGGGACTCGCCGCTGGATTGCGTCGTCACTCCGTTCTTCGCAATGACGATCTTGCCGCTCGCCTGTTTTCGGGGTCTCCTTTCCCTATTCGCGGCGCTGGCGCTTTTCCCCGCCGCGGCGCTGGCGCATGGCGCGACGCCGCAAAAAGTCGTCGAAACGATCGAGATCGCCGCGCCGCCGGCCAAGGTCTGGGCCGTGGTCGGCGATTTTCAGGACATGGGCTGGCTGCCCGGCGTCGTGAAGACGGAAGGCGAGGGCGGCGTCACGCCGGAAATCGCCAAGCGCAGGCTGTTTCTGGCCGGCGGCGGCGTGATCGACGAGCGCCTGGTGCAATATGACGACGCCGCCATGTCGCTGCGCTATATCATCGAACACGTTGATTTCGCCGTTCTTCCGGTCGGCAATCTTTCCGCGACGCTAAAGGTCTCGCCCGCGCCCTCCGGCGGCTCCGTCGTCGAATGGAAAAGCCGCTTTTATCGCGCCTTTCCCGGCGGCAATCCGCCCGAGCAATATACCGACGAAGTAGCGATCAAGGCGGTGTCCGAGCTGTTCAGGAGCGGCCTCGCGGCGCTGAAGGCGCGGGTGGAGCGCGAATGAGTCTTCGCGCTCTCGCGGTCGTGTTTCTCGCGCTGCTGCGCTCGTCGGGACGGCCCGCGCCGACGAGGCCTTCGTGCCGAATCAGTCGAGCGGCGATCTGACCATCGTCGATCTTGGCGCGATGACGCCCGCCGCCACGCTGCCGATTGGCGGCAAGCCGGCGGGGATCGCCGTGAGCCGGGACGGCGCGCGGGCCTATGTGACAAGTCCCGAGGGGCATTTCGTCTCGGTCATCGACGCGAGCGGCGCGGCGCGTGGTCAAGCAAATCGCTGTCGGTGGGCAGCCCTTTGGCGTCGCGGTTTCGCCGGATGGGCGCCGACTCTATGTCGCGGACATGAATGGGCGCGAACTGCTGGAGATCGACCCCGACAGCGAGAAAACCCGGCGAGTCGAGATCGGAGCCATGCCCTCGGGCGTCGCCGCGACGCCGGACGGGCGGCTCGTGATCGCGGCGGCCCGCGACGACAACGACCTCGTCGTCATCGACGCCGAGACTTTCGCGCGCGTCGCGACCATCGCCGTGGGCCGGCATCCCTATGGCGTGACCATCGACGCGCAAGGGCGGCGGGGCTATACGGCCAATGTCGAATCGGACGATGTGAGCGTCATCGATCTCGCCGAGCGCAAGCTCGTCGCCAGCGTGCCCGTTGGGGGGCATCCGTACGGCGTCGCCTTGGCCAAGGGCCGCGCCTTCGTCGCCAATCAATACGCCGAGACCGTCAGCGTGTTCGACACGGCGACCTTCGCGCCGCTGGCGACCATCAAGGTCGGCGAATATCCCGAAAGCGTGGGCGCTAGCCGTGACGGCGGGACGATCTATGTGACCAACTGGTTTTCCAACGACCTCTGGTCGATCGACGCGGAGAGCTATAAAATCACCGGCAAGGCCGCGACCGGCGACGGGCCTCGCGCCTTTGGGGGGTTCGTGCGGGCGGTCGATTAGGCGCCCGCGCCTCTGGACATTGGCCCCTCCAGACGCGATAAGAGCGCTGAACTCACGGGACGCGAGGCGCATGTCTTTTTTAGTTCGTATCTTCACCTGGTGGAATCGGGCCACGCTCAGCACGAGCCTGTGGACGCTGCTTTATGGCGAGCGCGTCGGCGAGGACGAATTCGGCAATGTCTACTACCGCACGCGTGGCGGCAAGATCGACCCGGCGCTGGGTTTCGAGCGCCGCTGGGTAATCTATAAGGGCCTCGCCGAAGGCTCCAATACGCCTACGGGTTGGTATGGCTGGCTGCATCACACCTTCGACACGCCGCCCACGAAGGAATCCTACACGCCGAAGGAGTGGGAGTTGCCGTTCAAGGAAAACATGACCGGCACGCCCTTGGCCTATCGTCCGCCGGGCTCCATACTGGCCGCCGGCGAGCGCCCGGCCGCGAGCGGCGATTACGACGCCTGGCGCCCCGAGGGTTGAAGCCTTCTTCCCACGATCATGGAATCGCCTTTGTCGCGTGTTTCCTATGCGCGGGAGCCTATTGTTTTCTCGCGGAGGAAGCGGCGCGGTGACCCGAATGTTCTTGCGATCTGACCTCTTCGTTTCGTTGGCGCGGCGTTTTCTGGCGCGGCGCGGCCTTCGGCGCGTCGTTCGCGTCGCTCGCCGCTTTTCCGGCCGCCGCCGATCCAATTCGCCATCCAACGGCCGTCTTCGCCGGGCTGGACAAGACGACGGGCCGCATCATTAATTTCGACGTCGCGATCGATGAGACCGTGCAGTTCGGCACGCTCCAGGTGACGCCGCGCGTCTGCAACACGCGGCCGCAGACGGAGGCGCCGCAAACGACGAGCTTCGTCGAGGTGGACGAGCAGTTGGCGAAGCCGGATCAAAAGCGCGTCCAGGGCGTCGCGGTCAGGACCGACGCCAAGCCCGAGGCCAAGAGGATTTTCTCCGGCTGGATGTTCGCGGCGAGCCCCGGCCTGCATGGCGTCGAGCATCCGGTTTATGACGTCTGGCTCGTCGACTGTAAGGGCGGCAAGGAGACGGTGGCGCAAGAGGCTGGGCCGGCCGCCTATCCCGTCGACGGGGCGGACGCCAAGCGCGAATCGAGCGGCGCGCGCAAGGTGGAGCCCGACGGCTCCCGCGGCGGTCGAGGCGCAGCCGATCGGCCCGGCCGACGAGCCCGTGTTCAACGCCAGCGCGGCGGCGGGCGACAGCGGCGCCGACGCGCCGGCGGAGCCCCCCAAGCCGAAACCCAAGGCGAAGTCGAAATCCAAGTCCAAGAAGCGCGACGCTCAAACGCCGGCTCAGTCCGCGCCGCCACCCGGCGGCGATCCCGGGCTTTTCTGAGGGTCGCCGAGCGCTTCGAGCGCCCGCGCGCCGCTGACCGGCTCCGACGCCGGCCACGCCAGAAAATTTCCGGCCGGCGGCGCCATCGCGTCGCGCAGCAACCGCCGATACTCCTTGCGCGAAATTTCCCGAGCCCCGAGCGAGGCGAGATGCGATGTCATGAACTGCGTGTCGAGCAGGCGAAATCCGCCGGCGCGCAGCCGCGCGACGAGATGGGTCAGAGCGACCTTCGAGGCGTCGGTCTCGCGGTGGAACATGCTCTCGCCAAAGAACGCCGCGCCCAAGGCGACGCCATAGAGCCCGCCCACAAGTCGTCCCTCGCGCCAGCACTCCACCGTGTGAACGGCTCCGAGCTTGAAACAGCGCGCGATAGAGCCGCCTTATTTCGCCATTGATCCAGGTGTTCGCGCGTCCGGGCGCCGGCGCGGCGCAGGCGTCGATCACCGCGTCGAAATCGTGATCTATCCGCACCTCGAAAACATCCCGGCGCACCGTCTTTGCGAGTGAGCGCGACACGACGAAACCGTCCAGCGGAAACACCGCGCGCTCGCGCGGCTCGACCCAGAACAACTCTTCGTCGTCGGCGCTTTCGGCCATCGGAAACACGCCGATGGAATAGGCGCGCAGCAGGATTTGCGGGGTGATTTCGGTGGGGCGCCGCGGTTGGACATTGCTCGAACTCTATAACATCGGGACGATTTGATGAGGGATTTGGCTCTGCGAGGAGCCGGCAGCCGATGTTTTCGCGGCGCGCCGCGCGAAAACATTTAACTGGATCGTCGCGGTGTTTTTTGCCATGTCATCGAATGGCTTAACCTTGCCGTAACCATCCTTGGCGAGATTCGCCTCTTCCCGCGACGGGGCTCCCACACAAAGGGCGCTTTTTTCGGGAAAATGCGCGCCGTCTCGAGCCGTCGTTCCTAGAGAGGTCCAACCTGATGACTATCAAATCGGCAATCATCGCGACGTCGATTGGCGCTTTGTGCCTGTCGCTCGGCGCTTGCGCCAGCACCGGTCCGGCCACGCCGCATGCGGCCGTCATGCCGGGCACGGGCAAATCCTACGCGGCTTTTCAGCGGGATGACGCTTTTTGCCAAAACCAGGCGCAGGCGGCGATCGGCGGACAATCTCCGGGACAGGCGGCCAATGACGCGGCGGTCGGCAGCGCGGTGGTCGGCACGGCCCTTGGCGCGGCGGCGGGCGCGGCGCTCGGCAGCGCTTGGCATCGCCCCGGCACGGGCGCGGCGGTTGGAGCCGGCGAAGGCCTCTTGGTCGGCAGCGCGGTTGGCGCCGGCAATGGCAGGGCCGCGGGCGCCGAGGTGCAGGGGCGCTACGACCGGGTCTATTCGCAATGCATGGCCGCCAAGGGCAACGACGTCGGCGGCTACGGACCTGGGCCCGGACCTGGCTATGGCCCTGGTCCCGCTTATGGCCCCGGTCCCGGATACGGCCCTGGCCCCGCTCCGGCGGCTTATGGCTATGGCGGCCCCGGCCCCTACTGAGCTAATTTTCGACTGGCGCTCATGGTCCGCGTCGCGCTGGCCATGAGCGCGCCGCGCTTTGGCGATGGTCCCTTCCCCGATCGCCCAGAAGCGTGAGCGCGTCATTGTTTTGTCCCGATGCGGGCGCTAGCTAGCGCGCCACAAGAAGGACGGCCCAATGACCGACGCCGCGAAAGTCACGCTATATCATTCCCCGCGCACGCGCTCTCAAGGCGTGCGAATCCTGTCTGGAGGAGCTTGGCGCTCCCTATGAATTGCATGTGCTGAATTTCAAGCTCGAGGAGCAGCACAAGCCCGATTATCTCGCGATCAATCCGCTCGGCAAGGTTCCGGCGATCGAGCACGCCGGCGCGGTCGTGACCGAGCAGGTGGCGATTTATATTTATCTCGCCGACGCCTTCCCGGCGGCCGGCCTCGCGCCGCCATTGGCGATCCGCTGCGCGGGCCTTATCTGCGCTGGCTCGCGCTTTACGGCTCGGCTTTCGAGCCGGCCCTGATCGACCGCGCGCGAAAGTCGAGCCCGGCACGCGCGGCATGAGCCCCTATGGCGAGTATGATTCGGTGGTCGCTTTGGTCAGGTCGCAACTCGCCAAGGGGCCGTATCTGTTTGGCGAGCGCCTCACCGCCGCGGATATTTTGTGGGGCACGGCGCTGCGTTGGACGACGAGCTTCGGCCTCGTGCCGCCGACCGAGGAAATCTCCGCCTATATCGAACGGATCGCGGCGCGGCCGTCGGTCAAGAAGGTCGGGAGGCAGGACCATGAACTCGCGGCGGCGCAGGAAGTCGCGGCGCAAAGCTGAAGGGGCGTGGAGGCGCGAGCCTGTTTCGCGAAACTTGACGGGCTTTCGCGATGAGGGCGTGCTACAACATATTGAACTCGCGCGCTTTCAGCTTCGACGATTCCATCTGGGCGGAAAGCGCGCGACGGTTAATCGCGTCTTTACTCTTAATTTCCTAGCTTCGTTCATAGTTGCGATGCGGGACGGCTCGCTGAAAACAGGCGCCCCGCTCGAACCGCGACAACGAGCTCAGCAAGGACCATGACGCGCAGCCAATCCCTAGGCCCCGCCTACGATCCGTTTCGCGAATTCGCGCGGCGACGCCTCGCCGAGCTTTTGGGATTGGCCGACGCTCGCCGCTTGCGCCGCTTTGACGCTGGCGCTCTTCACCTGGTCCGCGCGCGACCCCTCCTTCAATCAGGCCACCGACGCCCGCGTGCATAATCTGCTCGGGCTGCCCGGCGCGGTCGTCGCGGATCTCTTCATGCAAACGATCGGCGTCGCCACCAGCGCCGCTTTGCTGCCGATCGCGGCGCTCGGTCTTCGCCTGCTGTCTCATCGCGGCGTCGAGCGCGCTCGCCTGCGCGCGGTTCTTTGGTTCATTGGCGTGATCTGCGCGGCCGCCGCCGCTTCGCTGCTGCCGGTCACGGATCGCTGGCCGCTCCCGACCGGGCTTGGCGGCGTCGTCGGCGACGCGGTCTTGTCGCTGCCGCGTCACGTCACCGGCGGCAATCGCCTCGTGCTGGCGCTGATTGGCGTCGTCGCGATTGTCGGAGCCATTCTGTCGCTGACCGCCGCGGCCGGCTATGGTTTGGAGAGCGAAGCCGACATGCGCGAGGAGGCGCGTCGGCTGGCGCTCGGCCAACGCGCGCTCCAGCATGACGAAGACGACGAGGACGCGGCCGGCGAGCCCGGCGTGGCGCTGGTTTCGCTGGGCGCGGCGCTGCATTACTTTCTGATGATCCAAGCATCCTTTCGGCGCGGCTTCGCACGCTTTCGCGCCAGTCTGCGACGCCCGGCGGCGACGGATTTCGAACCGCGGCCGATCGGCCCCGCCGAGCGCCGGGAGCCGATCTTCGACGATCTCGACGACTATGATTCGCCCCCGCCGCCGCGGCGGCCGGCCGCGAGCAACCAGAACGCGCCATCGCGCGCCATCATCGCGGCGCCGGCGCCAGTTTCGGCGCCTGCTCCGGCCGCCGGCCCAAAGCAAGCCAATCGCGAGCGCGCGAAGGCGCCGCGGGCCGAGGCGATTCGGCCAGACTTTACGAGCTTCCCAATCTGGCGCTGCTCTCCGAGCCGAAGAAGCCGGCCGGCGCGACCAAGGTTTCGCAGGACTCGCTGGATCAGAACGCCCGCGTTCTCGAAGGCGTGCTGGACGATTTTTCCGTGCGCGGCGAAATCATCAATGTGCGTCCGGGGCCGGTCGTGACGCTCTATGAGCTGGAGCCCGCGCCGGGCATCAAATCATCGCGCGTCATCGGCCTCGCCGACGACATCGCGCGCTCGATGTCGGCCGTGTCCGCCCGCGTCGCCGTGGTTCCCGGCCGCAACGCGATCGGCATAGAGCTCCCCAATCAACGCCGCGAGATGGTGTATTTGCGCGAACTGCTCGCCTGCGAGGATTTTAAGGCTTCCAAGCACAAGCTCGCCATCGCGCTCGGCAAGACGATCGGCGGCGAGCCTGTCATCGTCGATCTCGCGCGCATGCCGCATCTTCTTGTCGCGGGCACCACCGGCTCCGGCAAATCGGTCGCCATCAACACGATGATCCTGTCGCTGCTCTATCGGCTAAAGCCCGAAGAATGCCGGCTGATCATGGTCGACCCCAAAATGCTGGAGCTTTCCGTCTACGACAATATTCCGCATCTGCTGACGCCCGTCGTCACCGATCCGAAAAAGGCGGTGGTCGCGCTCAAATGGGCGGTGCGCGAGATGGAGGACCGCTACAAGAAAATGTCGAAGGTCGGCGTGCGCAACATCGACGGCTTTAACGCGCGGGTGGTCGAGGCTCGCGCGAAGGGCGAGGTCATCACCCGCACGGTGCAGACGGGCTTCGACCCCGAGACCGGCGAGGCGATCTTCGAGCGCGAGGAGATGGACCTCGCGCCGTTGCCCTATATCGTCGTCATCGTCGACGAGATGGCCGATCTGATGCTGGTCGCGGGCAAGGACATCGAGGGCGCGATCCAGCGCCTCGCGCAAATGGCCCGCGCCGCCGGCATTCATCTGATCATGGCGACGCAGCGCCCTTCGGTCGACGTGATCACCGGCACGATCAAGGCCAATTTCCCGACGCGCATCTCCTTCCAGGTCACGAGCAAGATCGACAGCCGCACGATCCTGTCCGAAATGGGCGCCGAGCAACTGCTGGGGCAGGGCGATATGCTCTACATGGCCGGCGGCGGGCGCATCTCGCGCGTGCATGGGCCGTTCGTGTCGGACGGCGAGGTCGAGCATATCGTCGCCTATCTGCGCACGCAGGGCCAGCCGCAATATCTCGACGCGATCACCAGCGAGGAAGAAGCGACCGAGGCGGCCGCTGGCGAGCCGCTCGCGAGCCCCGGTTCGATGGACGCCGAGGAATCGGGCGATCTCTATGACCGCGCGGTGGCGATCGTGCTGCGCGACAAGAAATGCTCCACGAGCTACATCCAGCGCCGCCTCTCGGTCGGCTACAACAAGGCCGCGTCGCTGGTCGAGCAGATGGAGCGCGAGGGCGTGGTGAGCCCGGCCAATCACTCGGGCAAGCGCGAAATTCTGGTCGGCGGCGGGATTGATCGCGGGGCGTTCGATATCGAGGCGGCGGAGTAGGCGCGCGCCTTCTCCCCGACTTCGGCGTCTTTCCCTTAAATCTTCTCCCGATCCGCTATCGCGCGGCGCTTTACGTGGCGCCGGGCATTGACGCGCCTCCGGCGCAAAACACACGCATAAATGGAATAATTCGCCGAGGTGTATTGATTTATTTAACAACCGCAAGTAGTATTCTGAGCTGGGTTTTCCACGAGCGACGACGCGCGATTCCTGTTCGCGCCGCGTCGAAATTGGTTGGGGAAGACCCGCGTGATTCCGTAAGCGCCGTTCGCACTGGAGCCGCGCGCCCAATGGCGCGCGAACAAGGTCGCGCGCCATAAATTCCGAGGGGGCTGAATTGAACGAATTCCATCAAAGCGACGAGTATTGGGCGCGGATTTCCTCGCGCGCGCTGAGTGAGGAAAGCGATCTCGCCCGCCAGGGCCGCGACGATCTGCCCGTTCCTCGAACAGGCGGATAGGCTCTATCTGACCGACGAGCGCTGGGCGCTGATCTCCTCGCATGTGTCGGGCAAGGAGGGCGATCCCGGTTGCCGCGGTCGGGACAACCGCCTATTCATCGAGGCGGTGCTTTGGCTCGCTCGCACGGGCAAGCCCTGGCGGGCTCTGCCGCCGCGCTTCGGCAAGTGGTATACATCCTATACGCGCTTTCGCCGCTGGAGCATCAGAAACGTTTGGCAGGGGCTTTTCGCCCGGCTGGCCGAGGACGGTTCCTGCGAATATTTTTTCGAGGAGGGCATCATTCGCCACGCGCCGCTGCGCGCGGTCCTGGCTCCCGAGGCGGGGGCGCGGGAAGCGTCTCCCTGTCAGGATGAAGGCCGGGCCGCCTGAGCGAGCCTAATCCTTCGCGCGCGCCTCAGTTTTGCGATTGCGCGCGCGCCATCGCGACCTTGAGCCGCACTTCCATCTCCTCCTCGCCGCCGCCGACGCGCGCGCCTCGAATTGGCGCGGCGCCGAGATAATCCAGCGCCGCCGCGACGCGAACATAGGCGTCGTCCGGCGACATTTTATGCGTGGCGTCGAATCCGACCCAGCCCAGCCCCTCGACGAAGCCCTCGGCCCAGGCGTGGCCCGCCGTTTGGGCCTCCCCTTCCGCGCGCTTGAGATAGCCGCTGACATAGCGCGCGGGAATGTCGAGCGTTCGAGCGCATGCGACGAAAATATGCGCGAAATCCTGGCAGACTCCGTGGCCCTGCGCGAAGGTCTGCGCCGCCGGCGTCGCCACATGCGTCGCGCGCGCGTCGAAGGTCATGGCTTCATGCAGCCCGGCCATCAGCGCGTGCAGCCTATCGAGCGCGCAGCTCTCCCGCGCCGTCGCCGCAAGCGCGAAGTCGCGCATGTTGGCGTCGGCCGTCGTCAAAGCCGTCTCGCGCAAATAGAGCGCGGGCGGAAAACGCTCGACCGCGCCGCTCACCACGCCCGCCGTATCGAAGGTTTCGACCTCGCCTTCGACCAGCGTCGTCAGCGTGTCGAAAGGGCCGTCCGCCGTGAAGCAGTGCAGAATATTGCCGAAGGCGTCCTCCCTCTGGGTCAGGCGGCAATCGCGGTCGACCTCTATGCGCCAATTCACGATGCGCTGACAGTTGCAATTGCGCGGCGTCAGCAAGAGCTTTTGCACGGCCGATTTGACAGGTTCGCCGTAACGATAGATCGTCTCGTGTCGAATGCGCAGCAGCATGACGGCGGTCGGTCCCTTTTTCAGAACAAATATTGCTCGGAGACCAGCGTTCCGAGTTGCGCGTTGTCGGCGATGAAGCGGCCGATGAATTCGTGCAGGCCGCCCTGGAACAGGCTCTCCATCGACATGTTTTCGAGATTGCCGTAGATCGCCCGCGCGTGGCGTTGCGCCTGTCCCTGGCGTCCGTGCGTCGTCGCCAGCCGGTCGAGATAACGCACCACGCTCTCGTAGCAAGAATTCAGCGAGCGCGGCATTTCCGGCCGTAGGATCAAGAGATCGGCGACCAGCCAGGGCTTCAGACTCTGGCGATAGACCCAGTGATAGGCGGTGTGGGCCGATACGGCGCGCAATATCGCGGTCCACTGGAAATAATCGAGCGTGCCGCCCACGACTTCCTTCTCGGGCAGGAGCAATTGATATTTCACATCGAGCAGACGCGCGGTGTTGTCGGCGCGCTCGATGAACAGTCCGACGCGCGAAAACCAATAGGCGTCGTCGCGCAGCATCGTGCGATAGGCGCCGCCGTCATAGACGAGGGACACCTGCTTCACGAAGTCGAGAAAGCGCGTGAGATCCTCGCCGGTTTTCCCGCCGCGCGCGCGTTCGATCGCCTGCATCTCCAGATAGCCGCCGTTGATCGCCTCCCACATATCGATGGTCAAGGCGGTGCGAACGGCGCGCGCGTTGGTGCGCGCGAGTTCGATGCAATTGCGGATCGAGCCGGGATTGTCCGGGGCGAAGGCGAGGAATTCGATGACATTCGCCTCGTCGAGCGGTCGGTTGGTTTTCGCGAAGGAGGTCGCCGAACCGGCGGATAACAGCACGCTCTCCCATTCGCTCTCCGCGCCGCCGTAAGCCTTGGGCAGCGACGCAAGGCGGCGCGAGGCCTGGATGACGCGCGCGAGGAAATCGGCACGCTCCATATAACGCGCTAGCCAGTAGAGGTTGTCGGCGGTGCGTGACAGCATGGCTTGGACTCGTGCGTGAAAAGGGGATGGCGCGGCCGCGAGGCCTTAAGCGGGAACGTCGTCGATAACCCAGGTGTCCTTGGTCCCTCCGCCCTGGCTCGAATTCACGATCAGCGATTTCTCGGTCATGGCGACGCGCGTGAGGCCGCCGGGAACGACGCAAATGTCCTTGGCGCCCTGCAACACGAAGGGACGCAGATCGACGTGACGGGGCGCGATCCCCTCGGCCACGGAAATCGGACAGGTGGACAGCGCCAGAGTTGGCTGGGCGATGAAATTGTCCGGGCGCTCGGCGAGCTTCCTGGAGAATTCGTCGAGCTCCGCGCGCGTCGCATGGGGGCCGACCAGCATGCCGTAGCCGCCCGAGCCGTTGACTTCCTTGACCACCAGTTCGGGGAGATGATCCAGCACGTAGGCCAGCGCGTCCTTCTCGCGGCAGCGCCAGGTCGGGACGTTTTGCAGCAGCGGCTCCTCGCCCAGATAGAAGCGGACCGCGTCGGGGATATAGGTGTAGATCGCCTTGTCGTCGGCGACGCCCGCGCCGACTGCATTGGCGAGCGTCACATTGCCTGCGTTATAGGCGCCCATCAGGCCGGCGACGCCCAGCGCCGAATCCGGTCGAAAGGCCAGGGGATCGAGAAATTCGTCGTCGATCCGGCGATAGATCACGTCGACGCGTTTCGGCCCCTTGGTGGTGCGCATATAGACCATATCGTCGCGCACGAAGAGGTCGCGGCCCTCCACCAGCTGGACGCCGAGCTTGTCGGCGAGGAAGGAATGTTCGTAGAAGGCGGAGTTATATTGGCCCGGCGTGAGCAGCACGATCTCCGGATCCTGCGAGGCGGAGGGCGGCGCGACCGAGCGCAGGGTCGCGAGGAGGCTGTCGGGGTAATTCTCGATCGGCGCCACCTTATGCATGGCGAAAAGATCGGGAAACAGCCGCATCATGACTTCGCGGTTTTCCAGCATGTAGGAGACGCCGGAGGGCGTGCGGGCGTTGTCCTCCAGCACGTAAAAGCCATCGCTGGTGCGGACGATGTCGATGCCGGCGATCTGCACATAAACATTGTGCGGGACGCGCCACCCGGCCATCTCCGGGCGATAGCCTGGGTTGCGGTAGATAAGTTCCGACGGCACGACGCCGGCCTTCATGATTTCACCGGCGCCGTAAAGATCGGCGAGAAAAAATTCAGCGCCCGCACGCGCTGGATTAGGCCCTTTTCCAGCTGTATCCATTCGGCCCGCGCGATGATGCGGGGGAGAATATCGAAAGGGATCAAGCGCTCCGTCGATTCCTGCGTTCCATAGACCGCGAAGGTGATGCCGATGCGCCGAAACACCAGCTCGGCCTGGGCGCGGCGCGAACTCAGGAAGTCCAACGGCGTTTTCGCCAGCCATTGCGCGAGCTTTTCATAGGGAGGACGGGTCGCGCCGGTGGTTCCACTCATTTCGTCAAATTGCGCCCCATTAAGTTCCAAGGCCGCCGCTCCCCGATGCTTGTCTGGCTTCATATCTTGTTGTTTACGATACATATCTGTTTGCTTACGATAGGCCATGTTCGGGTCGCCGTCACGCGCTGGCCGCGACTTGATTACATGACCAACGCAAAAAGCGCGCCAATCTCGAAAACGTTGCCCGTGGCGACGCGGCGCCCTCCCGGCGACGAATAGGCTTTTCAGGCGTTTATTCGCTCGCGGGCGGAGAATTCCCTTTCCACGAAGCGCGCAAGACCTCTTGCCGAGCTCGTTCGCCGCCACCGGGCGCCGGCGCCGCTCGATGGCTCCGACGATTTGGACCGCCGTTCCGCGCCGCGGCGCCCTTCGCGCGAATGCCCGCGCTACTCGCGGCGGGCGGGCTCCATCATAGCCGAGGAGCGCCGCCGAGGGCTTGCTCAAACATGTCGCATGGCCGCCGCCGCCCCTATCCCGCCTCGACCAGCGCCGCTATGTCGGCGCGGATGGCCTCGGGAGCGTCGTTCGGCGCGAAGCGCTTCGTCACGCGGCCATTCCGATCAACCAGAAATTTGGTGAAATTCCATTTTATCGCCTGCGTTCCGAGCAGGCCCGGCGCTTCTTTTTTCAAGTGCGCGTAAAGCGGATGGGCGTTCTCGCCATTGACCTCGATCTTGGCGAACATTGGAAAGGTCACGCCGTAATCGCGCGAACAAAAGGCGGCGATTTCCGCTTCGTCGCCCGGCTCCTGATGGCCGAACTGATCGCAGGGAAAGCCGAGCACCTCGAGGCCGCGATCCTTGAATTCGCGGTAAAGCGCCTCCAGCCCCGCGTACTGCGGCGTAAAGCCGCACTTGCTGGCGACATTGACGATAAGCAGCGTCTTGCCCGAAAACTCGCCGAGCGCGCGGGTCTTCCCGTCGATGGTCCGCGCTTCGATGTCGTATAGGCCGGTCATGGCTCGGCTCCCTCATCAAGCGCAGGCTCGCATATTCGCGCGGCTCACGCCACCAGGCTGGTTTCCTCGCCGTGCTCGGCCAAGGAATCGTCGCCGAGCCCATATTCCTTCATTTTGCGATAGAGAGTTGAGCGGCCAATGCCGAGGCGGCGGGCGATCTCCGACATCTGGCCGCGATAATGCGAAAGCGCGAAGCGGATCGTCTCGGCTTCCATATCCTCGAGCTTGCGCATCTCGCCATTTTGACCGAGCAGTCGCAGCACATTGGGATCGCGCACTTCGACGCGAAGAATTTCCCGCTCCCTCGGCGCCTCGGCGGCGAGGGGCGCGGGCAGGGGCGGCACGCGCACGTCGAATCCGGCGACATGATTGGCGATCTGCGGAAACTCGGCGACGGTAAGCTCGTCGCCCTCGGCCAGGACAACCGCGCGGAACACGGCGTTCTCCAGCTGGCGCACGTTGCCGGGCCAGTCGTATGTCGAGAGCAGCGACAGGGCCTCGGCCGACGACGCCGCGAATGTTGCGGCCTTCCTCGGCGGCGAAGCGCGCGCAAAAGCGCCGCGCGAGATCGGGAATATCCTCGCGGCGCGAGCGCAGCGGCGGAATGCCGATCGGGAACACGTTGAGCCGGTAAAACAAATCCTCGCGAAACTGCCCGCGCTTCACCTGCTCGATCAGATTTTGATTGGTGGCCGAGATCAGCCTGACATCGACGCGCACCGGCCGCTTCGCGCCGATCGGGTCGACCTCGCCCTCCTGCAGCGCGCGCAGCAGCTTGACCTGCAAATCGAGCGGCAATTCGCCGATTTCGTCGAGAAACAGCGTGCCGCCATTGGCCTCGACGAATTTTCCGACGTGTTTTTCGGTGGCGCCGGTGAAGGCGCCCTTCTCGTGGCCGAATAGAATCGACTCGACGAGATTGGCAGGCAGCGCGCCGCAATTGACCGTGATGAAGGGCTTGCCGCGGCGATCCGAAGCGCCTTGAATGGCGCGCGCGACGATCTCCTTGCCGACGCCCAATTCGCCCTCGATCAGCACCGGAATGGTCGAATGCGCCGAGCGCTCGCCAAGCCTGATGACGCGGGCCATTTCCGGGCTGCGCGAGACGAGATCCTTGAAGGTCAGCATGCCCTGCGAGCGCTTGCTGACGCGGCGCATCTCGCCGGCGAGCGCGTCGATCGACAAGGCGTTCTTGATCGAGATTTGCAACCGCTCGGCGCCGACCGGCTTGACGACGAAGTCCTGCGCGCCGGCGCGCATCGCGGAAATCACCGTCTCTATGGAGCCATGCGCGGTCTGCACGATGACCGGCGTCGTGAGCTTTTGTTCGCGCATGCGGCCGAGAACGCCCATGCCGTCGAGATCGGGCATGACGAGATCGAGCACGAGCAGGGCGATCGGCGGGGCGCCAGCCTGGGTCATGCGGGAGAGCGCCTGTTCGCCGCTTTCGACGGTTTCGACTTCGTAACCGAAGCGGCGCGTCATGGCCTCCAGCAGGCGGCGCTGGACCGGATCGTCGTCGGCGATGAGAATTGTTGAAGACATTCGCGCCCTTTTTTGGCGGCCGAACAAGCGCCGCGGGACTTGTCGCAAGTTAATCGGAGGGCGCCGCCATTATGGCTAATATGGGGAACCCGAGCGCATCGTCGGAGAACAGGGTAAAGGCGGGGTTAATGGCCGCCTGGGCGGCTCCGCTTAATTTATTTGTAAACAATTGTTTTGTTTATTTGCTCTTAACCATGTCCGTGGCGCGGCGTTCCCCCGGCCGCCCGTTAGGCGCGTCGCGCGCGGGTTGATCGGGGTACGCTCTTTGGCCATATTAGAGGTTCCCGGCCGCTTCGGCTTTCCTCTTCCACGCGGGTCTTTCGAGATGCAGCCCCTCATGAAACAATCGCCCGCCGCCTTGCCCGAATGGAATCTCGCCGATCTCTATGAGGGCGCGGATTCGCCGGCCTTGCGCGCCGATTTCGAGCGCGCCGCGCGCGAGGCGAGCGCGTTCAAGACGGATTATCGCGGCAAGCTCGCGGCGCTCGCCAGCGACGCGCAAGCGAGCGAAAAGCTCGGCGAGGCTGTCGCGCGCTACGAGGCGCTTCAGGATCTGCTGGGCCGCATCATGTCTTTCGCCAGCCTGTTGCACGCGGGCGATGTCACCGACCCGGCCCGCGCGAAATTTTTCTCGGACGCGCGCGACAAAATCGTCGACGCCTCGACGCAGCTATTGTTCTTCCAACTCGAACTCAATCGCATCGACGACGCGGTGCTGGACGCCGCCGCGCAAAAGCCGCCGCTCGCGCATTGGCTGCCCTGGCTGCGGGACATCCGCAAGGAAAAGCCGTTCGAACTCGACGACAAGATCGAGGAGCTGTTCCACGAAAAATCCGTGACGGGCGCCAGCAGCTGGAACCGGCTGTTCGACGAAACCATCGCGAGCTTGCGCTTTACCGTCGGCGGCGAGGAGTTGGCGATCGAGCCCGTGCTCAATCTGATGCAGGACTGCGCGCGAAGAAGCGCGGCGCGAGGCGGCGGAGGCGATCGGCAAGACGCTGAAGGCGAATTTGCGCGTCTTCGCGCTGATCTCCAACACGCTGGCCAAGGATAAGGAAATCTCCGACCGCTGGCGCGGCTTCAAGGATGTCGCCGACGCGCGCCATCTTTCCAACCGCGTCGAGGGCGAAACGGTGGCGGCGCTCGTCGCGGCGGTCGAGGCGGCGCATCCGCGCCTCTCGCATCGCTATTACAAGCTTAAGGCCAAATGGTTTGGCAAGGAGGCGCTGGACTATTGGGACCGCAACGCGCCGCTGCCGATGGCGCCAGCCAGGAACTTCTCCTGGGACGAGGCGCGCGAGGTCGTGCTCGCCGCCTATCAGGGCTTCACGCCGCGCATGGCGCGCATCGCCGGCGATTTCTTCGACAAGCGCTGGATCGACGCGCCGGTGCGTCCCGGCAAGTCGCCGGGCGCGTTCTCGCATCCGACGGTTCCATCGGCGCATCCTTACGTGTTGCTCAACTTTCAGGGCAAGCCGCGCGACGTGATGACGCTGGCGCATGAACTCGGTCACGGCGTGCATCAGGTGCTCGCGGCGCGGCAGGGCGCCTTGATGGCGCCGACGCCTTTGACGCTGGCCGAAACAGCCTCGGTGTTCGGCGAGATGCTGACCTTCCGCAAGCTCTTGGAGGGCGCCGCCGACAAGAACGAGCGGCGCGCCATGCTGGCCGCCAAGGTCGAGGACATGCTCAACACCGTGGTGCGGCAGATCGCCTTCTATTCCTTCGAGCGCAAGCTGCATATCGAGCGGCGCGAGGGCGAACTCACCTCGGAGAAAATCTGCGAATTATGGATGAGCGTGCAGGCCGCGAGTCTCGGTCCCTCGATCCGCCTCGGGCCGGGCTATGAGACTTTTTGGGCCTATATTCCGCATTTCGTGCACTCGCCCTTCTATGTCTACGCCTACGCCTTCGGCGACTGCCTCGTGAACTCGCTCTATGGCGTCTACCAGAAGGCGCATGAAGGCTTCGCCGAGCGCTATTTCGCGCTGCTCGAAGCGGGCGGCTCGAAACCTTACAACGAACTGCTGGCGCCCTTCGGCCTCGACGCGCGCGATCCGGCCTTCTGGAAGATAGGGCTCGACATGATCGAAGGGCTGATCGCCGAATTGGAGGCGATGGAGGAGGCTTAAAGCCGCCTGTCCTCAATGCTCGTGATCGTGTCCGTGATCGTGGTCATGGGCATGGTCATGGTCATGGTCGAGCGCCGGTCCTTCGGCGCTGGCCGGCACCACGACGAGCCGGCCGTAGCGCACGCCGCGCTCGCCGATGACATGCTGGGCAAAATGCTCGACCTCCGCCTTCGGTCCGCGCAGCAGCGAGACCTCGAGGCAGCTCTCGGCGTCGACATGGACATGCACGGTGGCGATGGAAAGATCGCTGTGGCTGTGATGATCGTTCAGCAGCCGCTTCGACAATTGCCGCGTTTCGTGATCATAGACATAGACCAGCGCCGCCATGCAGCGCCGCGCGCCGTCGTCGATCCTCGGCTGCGTCATCAGGCCGGCGCGAACGAGATCGCGCACCGCCTCGGAGCGGTTCTGATGGCCGGAGGCCCGCATGTAGGCGTCGAGGCTGTCCATCAATTCGTCGTCGATGGTCATGGTCACGCGCTGCATTGTCAAACTCCCGACCGGCGCATTCGCCGTAAACCCTAGCCTGTCATAACCGATTGTCGCGCGGCGCGGCAATGCGGGTCGATCTTGCCCCAATCCGCGGCTTGAGGCATGGTGGCGCCAAAATAAGCCTAAAGCTTTAGAGGAAACGCCTCCATGCGCCCGATGT
Organism: uncultured Alphaproteobacteria bacterium; assembly: GCA_963775775.1. Taxonomy (GTDB): domain Bacteria; phylum Pseudomonadota; class Alphaproteobacteria; order Rhizobiales; family Beijerinckiaceae; genus Methylocystis. Next base: position 35,429 of record CAVZKF010000036.1, on the reverse strand, counting down.
GGACGAGACTGGCCGCCATACTGCTTCTGTCGCTTGGCCTCGCGGCGCCCGCCCGCGCTCATACGCCGGATATTTCCACGGCCAAATTGACCCCGAAGGACGGCGGCTGGACCGTCGATATCGGCTTTCTCGCCACCGATCTGGAGCGCATGTTTCAGGAGACGATGAACGAGCGCGCCAATGTCGATCTCTCGCGGCCCGGCGTGCTGGAGGAGGAGATCGGCAAATTCGTCGCGCGCCGCGTCGCCATGCACGACGCCAGCAACCGCACGTGCATTGGCAAGGTCGAGTCGGCGGGCGAAGATCCGAAGACCCAGGACAGCGCGCTCATTGTGCTGAGTTTCAACTGCGCCGGCGACTTCACGATATACGACGCGACCAAACTCCTGGCCGCGCAAGGCCCGCGCGGCAAGCAGGTGGTGACGCTGACGGGCGTCAAAAACGCCGGCGAAACCATGCTCAACGGCGCCAGCAAGCCGCTCGATCTGACGAAGCCACTCGAGACCACTTGGCAATTGATGCAGAAATTCGGCCTCGCCGGCATCGAGCATATTCTGACGGGTTACGATCACATTTGCTTTCTGATCGCTGTGATCCTGTGGGCGACCCGTGTCTGGCCGGTGGTGAAAATCGTGACCGCGTTCACGATCAGCCATTCGATCACATTGTCGCTCGCGGCGCTCGACATCGTGACGCTGCCGACGACGCTGACCGAATCCGCCATCGCCGCTTCGATCATTTATGTCGCGGTGGAGAATTTTTTCTCGCGCGACACCGACAAGCGCTGGCGCGACACGTTTTTCTTCGGCTTCATCCACGGCTTCGGCTTCGCCAGCGGGTTGAAGGAACTCAACGTCCAGCAGCAGACCATCGTGCCGGCGCTGGCGAGCTTCAACATCGGCGTCGAAATCGGCCAGATCGCCATTGTGCTACTGCTGATGCCGATCTTCCTGTTCATCGACCGCTGGACGGGCGGCAAGCGCGACGAGAGACTGGTGTATGGGCTCTCCGCGCTGATCGCGCTGGCGGGGGCTTATTGGTTGCTGCAAAGGGTTGGCGTGATCGCGGGGTGACGTCGCTTTTCGCGCTCGCGGCGGAAGGGGCGGCCGTTCACTCGCTGTCGCCGCCCCAAACGCCGCTGATCGAGTTCACGGAAAGCAGAAACTCGCTGGACAGTTGCGCGGCGGTTCGCCGCCCGGGCCCCGCGTCCGTTTCGGGACCGCGAGCCTCTTCCGCGCTCGCTTCCTCCATCGAAAGCCGCTCCAAAATAAGTGCGTCGCCGGGCCGCAGCTTGGCGAAGGCCCGATGATCTATGTCGATCAGACTGGCGACCTTGGGGTAGCTGCCGGTATTCAGTCTGTCGGACATGATCGCCAACGGCGCGCCAACTCCGGTCGCGGTCACCGCGCGAATAACGCCAAAATCCGTCGAATTGGACAGGCTCATGGTGGTCTCCCGCTCGCCGATTTCTTATTACAACATTACAACACAAACGGAAAAACCGCGCAAGCCGGAAACGCGAAATTAACCATATTTTTTGTATTATCGTTAGCTTTGACTTGGAAATTTGATTCGTTGCGCGCCGCGTAGTAATGTTCTGTTGGAATTTCGTCTCCGTCCGCCTGGAACCTGGGAGCCTAGGGTGAGTTCGCAGGATTTTAGCAGCCAGAAAATTGTTTCAATCATGAAACAAGAGCTTGCGGAGGCCGTTGAGCGCGCCTACGCGATCGCCTACGCGCTCGCGAAATTGGAGGGCGCTTCCGACGCCGCGCATGTCGAGGCGTCGATCGGTGAGAGCGTCGCCGCGCTGTCGAGCCGGCTTAATACAACGCCTCAGCATAATGTTGTAACTTTCCGGAAGGCCGAAGCGCGTCCGCAAGACTCTGTCGCCCCGCAATCGAGAGACATTCCGGGCGGCGTTTCCGCTCAGGAGCTTATTCTCGCGACCGTGCGCGATCACGAAGCCTCGATCAAGGAATTGCAGAACGTTCTTGAAGATCATGGCCTCGAAGTGACGCCGGGCAATCTTTCGGTCATTTTATCGAGGATGACTCAAGTCGGGTCAATACAGCGCGCCGGTCGCGGCCTGTATAAATACGCGGGGTGATTTACTTATCGATGGAAGTCTACGTCTCGCGCCCGTCGACCACCCCGCCGACAAGATTCCGCTCCAGCAAGAACTCGCTTGAAAACTCCTTGCGCGACAGCGGCTCCAGCGTAACGCCCGCCGCGATCGCCAGCTCCCGCGCGCGCCGCGCCGCGACGGCTTCCTCCCATCTCACGCTCGCGAATTGCAATAGATCCCCCGGCCGCCTTTGCGCCAGCGCGGATAGATCGGCGCCGATCACATTGGCGATCTTGGGATAGCCGCCGGTTGGCTGCCGGTCGGCCATCAGCACCAGCGGCGCGCCGTCGCCGGGCGTCTGGATCGCGCCGAAAGCCACGCCGTCCGAGACGATGTCGTGGCCTTTAAGGTGTTGCAGGATTGGCCCTTCCAATCGATAGGCCATGCGGTCGGACCGTTCCGCAAGCCGCCAACGCGCCGTCAAAAAGGTCTCGATCGCCTCGGGCGAAAAATAATCCTGCTGCGGGCCCAGCATCACCCGCGTTTTGGCGGGACGCTCGCTAAGCCAGGGCGCCAAAATCGCCATCGGCTCCGCCGGCGCCGGGCGCGGATCGACAATTTTCAGCGCGTCGCCGGCGCGCAGCATCCGCCCCTCGAGCCCGCCCAGCCCGGATCGCGCATGGGTCGCGTAAGAGCCGAGAACCAAAGGCAGATCGAAGCGCCCAAAGGGCGCGATATAGACCCAGGCGCCGCCCGCGCCCGCCCGCACGGACAGCCGCGCGCCGGGGACGAGTTTCAGCGCGCAAGCTGGCGGCAAAACGCGCTCGTCCAGTCGAATGTCGAAGGCGCCGCCGGCGATGGCGAGGCCGATTTCCCCGCCTTCCGCCGCGAGCTCCAACCCGCCGAGCGAAGCCTCGATCGCCGCGCCTTTCGTGTCGCCGGCGGCGAGCAGCGCGGCGAGGAAGGCCCCGGAATCCATCGGCCCCGCGGGCGTCACGCCAAAGCGCAAGAAGCCGCGGCGGCCTTTGTCCTGCACGCTGGCGCCGGGGCCCGCCTTGAGGATGCGCAGCGTCGCGCTCACGACAGGGCCTCGCGCGACGCCACGATCTCGCCTCGCGCGGCGCGCGCTTCGAGCGCGAAAAACGTCTCGTGGTCAATGGGTTCGAAACAAACGGCGTCGCCGGGTTCGATCAGCAGCGGCGGCTCGCGCTCCAGCGCGAACATCCGCTCCGGCGTCCGGCCGATCACATACCAGCCGGTCGGCATCGGATTGGCTGATGATCAGCGACAGCCCGCCGCCGATCAGCACGGCGCCCGGCGGCGTGGCCCCGCGCGGGCTGGCGCGGCGCGGCAGCGCGAGGCTTTCCGGCAGGCCGCCGAGGTAGCACCAGCCCGGCGCGAAGCCATACATATAGGCGCGATAACAACCGCTTGCGTGCGACGCGGCAAGCCGATCCGGCGGCATGTCGAGGTTCTGCGCGGCCTCGATTATGTCTTCGGCGAGCGCGGGCTCATAGCAGCAGGGGACATGCCAGCGGGCCTTCGACGCGAACGCCGATGCGCCCTGCAAAGCCAAGGATTCCAAGGCCTTCACGAGATCGGCGCGCGAGATTGTCAGCGGCTCGTAATGGATCATCAGCGAGCGATAGGTCGGAACCAGTTCCTCTATCCCCGCCAATTTCGCCTCGCGCAGCGCGGCATCGAGCGTCAATACGCGCGCGTTGATTCCGCGGATCAACGCGGTCGCCGAACTCGACGGAAAGCGCGGCCTCGCCGGCGTCGAGATAGCGTGGGTATTGATAGGGCGCCGGGTCATTCGCGCGGCGCGAAGGCGTGAAGACGCCATCCCGCGCGCTCCAGCGCTGCGCGCAATTCATGCGCTATATCAACGGCTTGCGGCGTATCGCCATGCACGCAGATCGAGTCGATCGGCGTCTCCAGCAGCGCGCCGTCTTGAGTCACGATCGCGCCCGTCTCCAGCATTTTCAGCACGCGCGCGACGATTGCCGGGACATCCTCGATCACCGCGCCGGGCTTTGAGCGCGACATGAGCCGCCCCTCCGCCGTGTAAGCGCGGTCGGCGAAGACCTCATGCGCGACGCGCATTTTCGCGCATCGGCACGCATCGACCTGCGCGCTGCGCGCGATGGCGAGCATTGTGAGCGAGGGGTCGACGGCGGCGACGGCTCTCGCGATCGCGCCGGCGATTTCCACGTCGCGCTCGGCGAGATTGGCGAGGGCTCCATGCGCCTTCACGAAGGTAATTTCATGACCGACATAACGCGCGACAGCGACAGCGGCGCCGAGCTGATAGGCGACCGCCCGCTCGATCTCGGCGGGCGACATCGGCAGCGCTCTACGGCCAAAGCCGGAAAGGTCGGGAAACGAAACATGAGCCCCGACCGCGACGCCGCGCGCCTTCGCCTTCGCAAAGCAGCGCGCCATGATGTCGGGGTCGCCGGCGTGAAAACCGCAGGCGATGTTGGCGCTGCTGACGACGCGCAACATCGCGGCGTCGTCGCCCATGCGCCAAACGCCAAAACCCTCGCCCAAATCGGCGTTGAGATCGATGGTGGGCAAAGGATTCTCCTGGAGGCGGCGGGGGGATTATACGCGCCGGCGCGTCGATACGAAACCGCCGGCCGCCCGCGCTGTTATTTCACCTCCCACAGCGGCAACTTGCCGCTAGAAGCGTTGAAAACATCGGGATCGAAATTGACCGCGGAGCGCCCCGACGCCTCGCGCGAGGCGCATTGCTTCATGTCCCACTGGCCCGAGGCGTGATAGGCGCGCGAGCCCGAAAATCCCGTCGACATCGAAAGCCAGCAATAGGACGCGAGCCCGGCGCGTTTCAGCTCCGCGCAGACATAGCCGTCGCCGTAGACCCCGACCCTGTAATTCGCCGCGCCGACCATCTCGCCGACCGTTTCGAAATAGCGTTTGACGTGCTCGATATTCTTCTCGCGCGCGTCGAAATCGACGCTGAAGAAAATCACGCTGCCCTTCGGCTGGCCAAGCTCTTGCGCGAGCTGGAGCGCGCGCCGCGAGTCAAAACCCGCGCGCTTCGTGTCGAGAAAGGTTTTCGTCAGATCGCTGCGATGCTGAAACACGACGGCGAGGCTAAACCCTTTGGAAAAGATCAGGTCGCGCTCTTTTCGCGTGAGCGTCTTGCCGGGCAGGGTGGGGCCGGGCTCCCAGTAAAAATCGAATTGTTCGCGGGTCGGCCCCTCGGCCCAATCGTAATAGCGAAGTATTGTCGTGGCGCCGAGCGCGCGCGCGAGATCGAGCGCCTCGGGATCGGCCTGTTTTGAAAAATCGATCGCCGCGACACGTTCCCTTGACGGCGGCCCGCCGGGGCATCCCGGCCATTGCCGGTCGATCGCGATCCCCGGATGCTCCAGGGGCGGCAGGCGCGACGACGGCTCGGCCGCCGCCCGAAACGCGGCGAAAAACAACGCGGCCGCGAGGGCGGCCTTGAACTAGCTTGCGCCAAGCCGGATCGACGAGAACCAATCGGCTCCCGTCGTCGCGAGGAGCGTAGCGACGCGGCGATCCAGGAGTCACATGCGACTCCTGGATTGCTTCGCTCCGCTCGCAATGACGGGAGTTGGCGTTTCGACGAGGCTGGATTTATGGAATTTACTATTGGACATTTTCGGTCTCTTCGAACCCGATGGCGCGGCGTGATTTGCGCCTTTGGATCAAGAGAAGAGTTTTGTGACCGAAATGCGTTCGGCCGCCCGCCTATTTCGACTGGCCTACGACGAAGCGCCGAACGAGGTCGAAGGGGGTGTCCCGATGACGCCAATCGTGATATATTGCGATGGTCGGCGTGGCGTTCGCCTGCCGAGGAGGCGCCCGCCCAGGGCTTGCGAGAACGCGTCAATCGGGGCAGATTCACCTCCGAACACGGGGCCGTCCGGGAATGTCGGCCAAATAAGACTCCATCGCGTCTCCACGAGAAATCGAAATTGACGAATGCCGCCGAGGCGCGGCGAGCGAGCCCTCGAATCAAACAGCGGCGCAAGGCTCGAAGACGATACCGCGCCAAAACTTTTTCCCCACCCAGCGAACGGAAGGACGCTTGCAATGTGGTGGACATTGTTCGATTTTGTCAGCCCTTCTCTTGAAGTCGGCGACAGTAATTTTCAACCGTTGGAGAGGCGGGAAGGCATTGTCGTCACTCTCGGCCGCAACGCGCATTTTTTCGATCGGCCGGGCAGGTCGGTTTGCCGATGGACGGGGACGAGACACGTCCCTCGCCAAAGCCCGCATCCGCCGCGGCGGCGATCCTGGTTCCGCAACGAGGTCGCCGCCTTCCTGCGCATTCTTTGCGGCGGCGGCGATGTGAAAGTCAATATGATCGCGACGCTCGACAAGCAGCGAGAGATTCTGTTGACGGCCGGCGACGGGAATGTCGTCGAAAAAATCGACCTGTCGGAACTCGCCAAGGAGGGCGCGCCCCCGCTTCAGTTCTTGCAGCCCGCTTATCTGTGTTCTTGCAGCAGAGTGAGCTTCCGATCGGTGTTTTGCGACGCCTCCGCCATGAGTTGGGCGCGCGCTCCGTTCGCATATAGGACCTACGCGATCAAAGACACCTTCAAGCCTGCGATCTTGTGTCTTTCCGGGCGGACGAACGTCTGGCGCGAGCAAATCGAACCGGGGGAGAGCCGAGACTTCGCCCTCGGCAACGTCATAGCGGTGACGATCAATGTCGTCTCGAAACTACGACCCAGCAATCAATACTATCCGGACGATTTCAAGATCGCTATCGCCGACGATTCCCGCGAAGAAAAAGAGGAAGCGGCGTCCGCGGCGCCCAACGGAATGGACGCCAAGAGGATGCTGCGCGAGTTGAAGGCGTCGCTGAAAACCCTGTTTAAATCCATAAGGGCGCGCGAAGGCTTTTTTGTCTGCGAATTGAGCAATCCATCGCGCAAGCCGGCCTTTGTCTATGTCCAGATGAACAAAAGCGGGCTCTATGGCGGTTCCGGCCTTGTCGGCGTCGCCGTCAGAGCCCTCGCCATTTTGTTTCGCTCCTCGCATTTCTTGACGGGATAGCGATTTAAAACCCCCGCCATTTAGGCGGTCTTGCCAAACCGCCGCTCTCTTCCTATCACTCCCCGTCCGCGTCCTCGCGGACACCCCCGCGTCTTACGCCGGCTCGCATCGGCGATTGAGCGCTTAAGGAGAGAGCATGATCCACGTCACCTTCCCGGACGGGGCGTCCCGTCCGTTCGAGCCCGGCGTTTCCGGCCTCGACATCGCCAAATCCATCTCGCCATCGCTGGCCAAGCGCACGGTCGCCATGACCCTCGACGGCGCGCTTGCCGATCTCGCCGCGCCCATCGACCGCGACGTGAAAACTCGAGTTCGTGGGCCGCGATGATCCGCGCGCGCTGGAACTTATTCGTCATGACGCCGCGCATGTGCTGGCCGAGGCGGTGCAGGAGCTTTTTCCGGGCACGCAGGTCACCATCGGCCCGGTGATCGAGAACGGCTTTTATTACGATTTCTATCGCGAGACGCCGTTCACGGTCGAAGACCTGCCGGTCATCGAAAAGAAGATGCGCGAGATCATTGCGCGCGACAGGCCGATCGTCAAAGAGGTGTGGTCGCGCGATCAGGCGCTCGATTTCTTCGAGAAGAAGGGCGAGGCTTTTAAGGGCGAACTGATCGACGCGATTCCGGCCGGCGAGAACCTCAACATCTACAAGCAGGGCGATTGGCTCGATCTGTGCCGCGGGCCGCATATGCCCTCGACCGGCAAGATCGGCGCGGCCTTCAAGCTGATGAAGGTCGCGGGCGCCTATTGGCGCGGCGATCACAACCGGCCGATGCTGTCGCGCATCTATGGGACCGCCTTCGCGAACAAGGAAGACCTCGACGCCTATCTGCACCGGCTCGAGGAAGCCGAGCGGCGCGACCATCGCCGGCTCGGGCGCGAGATGGGGCTGTTCCACTTCCAGGAGGAAGGCCCCGGCGCCGTGTTCTGGCACGCCAAGGGCTGGGCGCTGTTCCAGACGCTGGTCTCCTATATGCGCCGGCGCCAGAAGGCGGGCGGCTATCAGAGAAGTCAACACGCCGCAGGTGCTCGACCGCGCGCTTGTGGGAGACCTCCGGCCATTGGCAGACCTATCGCGAACATATGTTCCTGACGAAGACCGAGGACGAACGCACCTTCGCGCTGAAGCCGATGAATTGTCCCGGCCATGTGCTGCTGTTCAAGAACGGGCTGAAGTCGTATCGCGACTTGCCGGTGAAGATCGCCGAGTTCGGCGTCGTGCATCGCTACGAGCCGTCGGGCGCGCTGCATGGCGTGATGCGCGTGCGCGCCTTCACGCAGGACGACGCGCATATCTTCTGCTCGGAAGACCAGATCATGCGGGAGGCGCTGGAGATCAACGACCTCATTCTGTCGATCTATGGCGACTTCGGCTTCGACGATGTGGTGGTGAAGCTCTCGACGCGGCCGGAAAAGCGCGTCGGCTCGGACGAAGCCTGGGACAAGGCGGAAGCCGCCTTGGGGAAGGTGCTGGAGGAGCTGGCGCGGCGCGGGCTTAAAACCTCGGTGCAGCCGGGGGAGGGCGCTTTTTACGGCCCCAAGCTCGAATATACGCTGCGCGACGCGATCGGCCGCGAATGGCAATGCGGCACGACGCAGGTGGACTTTAACCTGCCCGGGCGTTTCGGCGCCTTCTACATCGGCGCGGACTCCGAGAAGAAGACGCCGGTCATGGTGCATCGCGCGATGTTCGGCTCGCTGGAGCGTTTCACCGGCATCTTGATCGAGCATTACGCCGGCCATCTGCCGCTGTGGCTGTCGCCGACGCAGATCGTCGTCTGCACGATCACGCAGGAAGCCGACGACTACGCCCATGAAATCGCCAGCGCCGCGCGAAAACTCGGGCTTTCCGTCGACATGGATCTGCGCAACGAAAAGATCTCCTACAAGGTGCGCGAACATTCGCTCGCCAAGGTTCCCGTGCTGCTGATCGCCGGCAAGAAGGAGGCGGCCGAGCGCCTGGTGTCGATCCGCAGATTGGGGTCGCAGGAGCAAGGTTCGGCCAAGCTCGATGACGCGCTGGCGGCGCTGGCGCATGAGGCGACGCCGCCCGATTTGAAGACGGCGTAGTTTATCCATCGCCCGCGCGCGCCAGACAAGCTCGCGCGCGGGCGACTGATCGGCGCGGATCACATAGAAAACCAGGGAAAGGAGCGTTATGGCTCGGATCGGTCTCGCCCTCGGCAGTGGCGCCGCTCGCGGATGGTCGCACATCGGAATCATCGACGCGTTGACCGAAGCTGGCATAGAACCCGAGATCGTCTGCGGAACGTCGATGGGAGCGCTCGTTGGCGCCGCTTATGTAGCTGGACGCTTGGGTCAACTGCGGCAATGGGCGGAAGCCGCCAGCTGGCGCGAGATCGTGCCGCTAATGGATGTCCGGTTCGCGGGCGGGGGCCTCATTGACGCCAAACTGGTGATCGAATTCCTACGCGGAATCGGGATCGAAGGGCCAATCGAGGGCTATGCCAAGACTTACGCGGCCGTCGCGACGGATTTTGTCACCGGACGTGAGATTTGGCTGCGGTCCGGTTTGATCCTTGACGCCATCCGTGCGTCGATCGCGCTTCCGGGGTTCATTAGCCCCGCCAAGGTCGATGGACGGTGGCTAGTGGATGGCGGTCTCGTAAATCCGGTTCCGGTGTCGGTCTGCCGGGCGCTTGGCGCGGACGTGATTATCGCGGTCAACCTCAACGGCGATCTGCTGGGGCGACGCTTCGAGAACCTAACTGACGGCTCGATGGCTTCCCCCGTTCCGTCTGTCCCGAGCGAGTTCTTCGGGCGGATGTTGAACCAACTCCCATTGGCCGCGCGCGAACAGGCTACGCAGATCGCCTTGCGGCTCCTGCCACAGGGGCCGTCAACGCCGGGCTATTTCGACGTCCTCAATAACTCCATCAACATCATGCAGGACCACATCACGCGGACCCGTCTCGCTGGCGAACCACCCCATGTCATGCTGATGCCGCGAGTTGAGAACATTGGCACGATGGAGTTCACGAGAGCCAAGGAGGCCGTCGCCGAAGGCCGCTCGTGCGTGGAAGCGGCGTTGCCGATGCTGCGACGATACATCTAGTGGGCCTCCAATTCGCCAACGATCCAAGAAGCGATCATTTACGTTGATCTTGAGAGGCTGCCGCTCGTCGAGCGGGCGTCCTCGACATGCACGCGCGTCTCGCCGCCGAAAGACGCAGTTCGAACGCCGCGTTTCGCAAAAATGTCATTGAGGCGGCAGGACCGTTCGGCGCCCTTGCCAGACGCGCGGCGATAGACCAATTTGTCGCTCAATAAGTCGGGGTCCCCGGCCGGCGGCGCGCTTGTGTCCGCCCGGTTCGGATCAAAAGACCCGGCATAATGGGGAGTGAACGATGTCGTCCAAAATTCGCCTGTCCGTTTTGGCTCTCGCCGCGAGTCTGTTCCTCGGCGCCATCCCGGCGCAGGCCGCCAAGCTCGGGCCCTATTTCCCACTGCCGAAATCCTTCCCGCTGTCAGGCCCCGGCAAGCAGGCGTTGCTGAAGATCCAGGCCGAGTGGCTGCAGAACGGCCTCGAAAACCTTCAGAAGGCGGAAAAGGAGACGACGGCCGCGCTGGAGAAGGCCAAGGCCGACAACGCCAAGCCGGAGGACGTAGCCAAGCTCGAGGAAAAACTGAAGACGCTCGACTCCGACATCAAGGCGACCGAGGAGGAAATCGCCATTGAAAACAACGACACGGGGCCCAAGGAGGAGCAGGCTGAGCGCAAGCGCCTGTTCATGCTGAACGTCAATCAGTGGATCAACGAACTGGGCCGTCAGGCGACCGAACAGCTCAAAATCGCGATTATGAAAGACGGCATGGAGGCGCAGGTCGCCGAAAACCAGCATGCGCGATTGTCGGAACAGGCCGACGCGATCGAGCGGGCGAAGAACGACACGACCGTCGTGAACTGGGCGATCAGCCGCTAAGGCGAATGGCCCCGGACGGCCCGCGCTTACAAAGGGTCGTCCGCGTCGCCCCCGTCGCCCGCGAGCTGTTGGGCGAGCCGTTCCAGCCTTGTCGCGGCGGCGTCGAAGCTTTGGGCCAGCCGGGCCTCTATGCCGGCGTCGCGGCGCTGGCCGGCGTCGATCTTTTCCCGCAAAGAGGCGACCTCAGCCTCCAGCGCCTCGATCTTCGCGCGCGCGTCGGCGGCCTCGTCGGCGATCTCGATCGCCGCCATCACGATCAGGCGCTGGTCGCCGATCTCGCCGACATTGTTGCGCATCGCCGCGATCTTGCCGTCGACGGACGCCGCCAGCTCCTCCAGCCGCTTCTCCTGGCCCTCGTCGCAGCCAAGGCGGTAGGAGCGGCCGGCGATGGTGACGATTGCGACCGCCATGGCCAAGGGTCCCTATTCGTCGCGCGGCGGCGCGACGCCGAGCACGGAGGCGACGCTAGCGCTGGCCCGTTCGACCCGGCGCAAAACCTCGTCGCGGGTTTTCTCCACCGTCGCGGCGCGCGCCAGGGCGGCGTCGAGATCGAGCGCCAGCCGGCCGCGGTCGTCCTGCATGACCGCGAGTTCTTCCTCGAGGTCGGCGAGCGACATCTCGTTCTCCAACCGTCGCGCGACGGCGGTCTCCAGCGCGTCGAGCCCTCGCTCGAAGCGCGCGAGGGCGGCGTTTAACCGGGGCGGGAGGCTGGCGGCGGGATCAGGAGCTGACGGCATCGGCGGCGAGAAACCTTGACGTGACGACGAGGCGGCGAAGGGCCGCGGGGCCGGATTCGCCAAACGGCGATTCGGCTCCCGGCGTTAAGTAGCACGAATTGGCCGGTTCCCAACGCGCGCGCCGGCCAAGTCGCTGGCAAGCGGGCGCTTCCGCCGCGTTGACAGCGTGCGCCAGATGTTATCAAAACCGTGGCGCCGACGGCGCAGGAATGGCCGCATCGTCGGAATTCGAGCCGCGCGCGCCTTCGCCGCGGCCCTTTTCAACGGAGACTCCCATGGCTTTGAGAGTGGCGATCAACGGATTCGGACGCATCGGGCGCAACGTGCTGCGCTATATCGTCGAGTCCGGCAGGACCGACCTCGAGGTCGTGGCGATCAACGATCTCGGTCCCGTCGAGACCAACGCCCATCTGCTGCGCTACGACTCGGTGCATGGCCGCTTTCCCCACAAGGTGACGGTCGCGGGCGACACGATCGACGCCGGGCGCGGGCCGATCAAGGTGACGGCGATCAAGAACCCGGCCGAACTGCCCTACAAAGAGCTGAACGTCGACATCGCGCTGGAATGCACCGGCCTCTTCACCGCGCGCGACAAGGCCGCGCAACTGCTCGCCGCCGGCGCCAAGCGCGTGCTCGTCTCGGCGCCGGGCGACGGCGCCGACATCACCGTCGTCTTTGGCGTCAATCACCACAAGATAACGAAGGACCATCTCGTCGTCTCCAACGCCTCCTGCACGACGAATTGTCTCGCGCCGGTCGCCAAGGTGCTGCATGAGGCCATCGGCATCGACAAGGGCATCATGACAACGATCCATTCCTACACCGGCGACCAGCCGACGCTCGACACGATGCACAAGGATCTGTATCGCGCCCGCGCGGCGGCGCTGTCGATGATTCCGACCTCGACCGGCGCCGCCAAGGCGGTGGGCCTCGTGCTGCCGGAGCTGAACGGGCGTCTCGACGGCTACGCCATCCGCGTGCCGACCCCCAATGTCTCGGCGGTGGATTTGAAATTCGTCGCCAAGCGCGCGACGACGAAGGAAGAGGTCAACCAAGCCATCAAGGCGGCGGCGGAAGGCCCGCTAAAGGGCGTGCTCGACTACACGACGGAGAAGCTCGTCTCCTGCGACTTCAACCACAACCCGGCCTCCTCGACCTTCCACATGGACCAGACCAAGGTGGTCGACGGCACGCTGGTTTCGATCCTGTCGTGGTATGATAACGAATGGGGCTTTTCGGCGCGCATGACGGATACGGCCGTGGCGATCGGGAAGGTGATTTGAGGTGGGTTTGGGATGGCGAAGTTTCGACTCTCAGTAATAGATGATACCAAGCCGAATCTGAGGGTCGGCCTTTGGGAATTGGTGGAGAAAGTTGGGGAAGTTCTAAACGCGGCTCTCCCCGATTTGAGGTGTCCGATCTGTGGGACGGATTCATTTGCGATTGTTCGAGATTTCCAAACGCGGAGTTCTCCGCAAATTATCTCGCGCGTTTGGGAGCCGGGAATGCCGCCAGTATCATTGGTCTCAACCCTAACTATCCACTGCGATGATTGTGGCCACTTCCTCTTTTTTGCCGAGGATGAACTCTTGGCGCGTGCGGAGCGAAAGAAATGAGTTCCGCGCCTTATCCGCGTCTCGTATCCGAGAATCCCCAGCCTAAATCAGAATCTGGCGACGGCGGCGGCCCGGAGGATCCCATGCTTGAGCAGCGTGTCGGCAGGCTGGAAGAAAAAGTCGATCGCGTCGAGGCGATTCTCACGCGGCTTGAACCGCAAATTTCGGAAGTTTTGCGGACGGGCGCTAAGCAGGCCGATCTGACGAAACTTCAGTCAGACTTTATCCGCTTCGAAGCGGCGGCCGCGACCAAGGACGATCTTCACAAGGTGCAACTCGATCTAGCCGAAGTTAAAGGACGCGTTTCCAACCTTCCAACATGGTGGATGCTGATTGTCGCGATCCTATCAACATGGGGAATGGGTTTCGCCATAGCCAATTATTCAATTAACAAAGCACCCGTCGCGGTCCAGAAAAACATGGAAAAGGCATCGCCGAAATGACCTCCTTCAAAACCCTCGACGACGTAAACGTCAGCGGCAAGCGCGTTCTCCTGCGCGTGGATCTCAACGTGCCGATGGAGGAAGGCCGCGTCTCGGACGCGACGCGCATCGAGCGCGTGCTGCCGACGATCCGGGAAATCGCCGACAAGGACGGGAAAGTGATCCTGCTCGCGCATTTTGGTCGCCCCAAGGGCGCGCCCAACGAGGAAGACTCGCTGCGCCCCGTCGCCGCGGCGGTCGAAGATCTGCTCGAGCGCCCGGTGGCTTTCGCCAGCGACTGCGTCGGCGCTCCGGCGGCGCAAGCGGTCGCCGCGATGAAGGACGGCGACGTTCTGCTGCTCGAAAACACCCGCTTCCATAAGGGCGAGGAGAAGAACGACCCCGCCTTTGTCGACGAACTCGCCGAGAACGGCGATATTTTCGTCAACGACGCCTTTTCGGCGGCGCATCGCGCTCACGCATCGACTGAGGGGCTCGCGCATAAGCTGCCGGCCTTCGCCGGCCGCGCCATGCAGGCGGAGCTGGAGGCGCTGAACAAGGCGCTGGGCTCCCCGGAGCGCCCGGTGCTTGGCGGTGGTCGGCGGCGCCAAGATTTCAACCAAGCTCGATCTGCTCGGCAATCTCGTCGCCAAGGTGGATTATCTCGTCATCGGCGGCGGCATGGCCAACACCTTTCTCGCCGCGCAGGGCAAGGCGGTCGGCAAGTCGCTATGCGAACACGATTTGCTGGGCACGGCGCGGGCGATCATCGCCAAGGCCGAAACCCTCGGCTGCCGGATCGTCCTGCCCGAGGACGTGACGGTCGCCAAGAAATTCGAGGCCCATGCGCCGGCGATTTTCGTGACGGTCGATCATGTCGCCGCCGACGATATAATCCTCGACGTCGGCCCCAAGGCCGTCGCCCATGTCGAGAGCCTGCTCGCCAAGACCAAGACGCTGGTCTGGAACGGTCCCTTCGGCGCCTTCGAACTGCCGCCCTTCGACGAGGGCACCAACGCGGTCGCGCGAACGGCCGCGCGCTTGACCCGCGAGGGCAAGCTGCTCTCGGTCGCCGGCGGCGGCGACACCGTGTCGGCGCTCAACCAGGCCGGCGCGGCGGCGGATTTCACTTATGTCTCGACGGCGGGCGGGGCCTTCCTCGAATGGTTGGAGGGCAAGGCGCTTCCTGGCGTCGCGGCGCTCGCGGGGTGATCGCCCGGACTATTCGCGTTCGGGGTGGCGCCATTGGGCGGCGGGCGGAATTCAATTTTGTCGATGAGCGGAAAAACCGCGGAAACAGGGCGACGCGAGGGCTTGGCCTCGCGCGGCTTGCATTTCCATAACAATCAATCTGTTCGCGGCGAAGCTGTTCCCGCCGTTCGCGATTGGCGATTTACCCCGCGGGCGCATCATAGCTAAAGCCGGAGCGCCGCGAAATTCGCGAGCCGCCGGCGCAAGGCCGAAATGATGTCTCGGCCTTGCCGGCGTCGTCGTGGATTAGGTGTTGAGCTGGCCAGCGACGTAGCCGAAGGTGGCGCTGAGCTTGGTGCCGACCGTGGTGAAAGCGACGATCGCGGCGACCGAGATCAAGGATGCGATCAGGCCATATTCGATCGCCGTGGCGCCCGATTCGTCCTTGATAAAACGCGAGAAGAAGTTAGCCATTAGTGAGCTCCGATTGTCCAGGGTCATTTGAGCTTCGCCGCCGACAGGTTTTTGCGTCGCCGAAACGCCATGCAATTTGATGGAATCCCCTTAATAAGCAGTTGAGAAACCGAAAACGTCGCTGTTTTTTTTTAGAGGAGTCTTAGGCATGGTCGAAGCGTAAATCATAGGCGCCGCATGGGCGGCGGGACGACGACGAAAAACGCGATCTTGGCGCCTCGTCGCCTCCCAATAAAACGATAAGGGGGCCGTGGCGCCGCGGGCTTGTTCGTTGGCGAGGCCTAGGATAGCGCGCTTCGGCCCCCGTCGCGGTCGTGTCGAGAACGAGGGATTTCGGATAATGTCGCGCGTTCAAGACGCGTTCGCGCCATTCGCGCGAATTGACCCCGCTGGGTTGGATTTGCTTAACCCTTGGACATTTCGTCACGGCGGTGCCGAATAATTGGTCCTTCGCGGGGCTCGGCTTCGTGTTATAAGCAAGAAACAGGCCGCGCCGCGGCCGTGATCGCTTCCTGTATGCGTGGGTCGACTAAATGGCGATTTCCAACAGACTGGTGATGCGGCAGGGCCAAGCCCTGGTGATGACGCCGCAATTGTTGCAGGCGATCAAGCTCCTGCAGTTCTCGAACATCGAGCTTTCATCGTTTCTGAGCGACGAATTGGAGCGCAATCCGCTGCTCGAGGCGGATGGCGCGGATTCGATCCCTTCGGAGCGGAGCGCCGCGCTGGAAGGCGAGGCGCGCGGCGTCGGCGACGACGCGCCCGAGGTTTTCGAGGGGCCGCGCGAAGGCGATTGGGCCGGGGAAGGGCTTTCTACCGATTCAGCCAGCCTGTCGGCGGAGCTCGGGACGGAAATTTCCAACGCCTTCGAGCCGGAAGGGCCGGGTGTTTCGCCATCGGAGCCCGTCGAGGCGCTCGAAGGGGCGGGGCTTTCCGCCACCTCCTGGAATGGCGCCGCGGGCGGCGGCGGCGCGGATGGCGAGGCGCCTAATCTCGAGGCTTATGTCGCCGCGCAAAAGGGCTTGCACGAATATTTGGCCGACCAACTGGCGCTGTGCTGCGCCGGTGCGCGCCAGCGTTTCATCGGCCGGGCGATCATCGACGCCATCGACGAGACCGGCTATTTGCGCGAATTGGTCGAGGACATCGCGGACCGGCTGGGCGCGTCCGCGGCGGAGACGGCGGCTGTTCTCGCCATCGTCCAGACCTTGGACCCGTCGGGCGTCGGCGCCCGCGATCTCGCCGAATGTCTGGCGATCCAGTTGCGCGAACGCGACCGCTTCGACCCGGCGATGGAGATTTTCGTCGCCAATCTTCCGCTGGTCGCCAAGCGCGATTTCGCGCAGCTTTCGAAACTGTGCGGGGTCGATGAGGAGGACATCCTCGATATGGCGGCGGAGTTGCGCCGGCTCGATCCCAAGCCCGGCCGCGCCTTCGGCGACCCGCCGACGCAGACGCTGGTGGCCGATGTGATCGTGCGCGCGGCGGGCGACGGCTCCTGGCATGTGGAGTTGAACTCCGACGCTCTGCCGCGCGTGCTGCTCAACCACACCTACGCGGCGAAGGTCAGCGCCCATGCAAAAGGCGACGCCGACAAGAGCTTCATCTCCACCTGCATGCAGAACGCCAATTGGCTGCTGAAGAGCCTCGAACAGCGCCAGCGCACGATTCTGAAGGTGGCCTCGGAAATCGTGCGGTTGCAGGACGCTTTCCTCGCCCATGGCGTCGAGCATCTGCGCCCGCTAAACCTGCGCACGATAGCCGACGCGATCGGCATGCATGAGTCCACCGTCTCGCGCGTCACATCGAACAAATATATGATGACGCCGCGCGGCATGTTCGAACTGAAATATTTCTTCTCCGCCTCGATCGCGACGACGAGCGGCGCCGCCGCCCATTCCGCCGAGTCCGTGCGCTTCAAGATTAAGCAGATGATCGACAAGGAGAGCATCGACGACATTCTGTCGGACGACGCCATAGTGGCGCGGCTGAAGGCGGTCGATATAGAGATCGCCCGCCGCACCGTCGCTAAATATCGCGACAGTTTGCGTATTCCCTCCTCGGTCGACCGCCGGCGCGAAAAGATTTCCGCGCAGCGCGAACATGCGTAGTCAAGCTTTGGGCAAGTTGACGCGCGAGCAGGCGCCCATTGACTTCGGGGGCGGACAATCTTATCGCTGCGATGGATTAGCGCCGCTTAACCGCTTCGATCGGAGCGCCGTCGCGCGGAGAGCTTTTCGTTTGGCGTGATCCCACCCTCGCGGCCTTGCGGCCCGCGTCGGGGGCGTCGAACAGGCGGATGCGTCTTGGTCGATTAACGCGAAGAGACTTCTCCGCCTAGGCCAGTCCGGCCGCGCCATGTGCGACCGAGGGGGCGCGGCGCGCGTCCAGCGCGCAAGGCAAACATCCGACTGGCGGTAAACCCGGCGGATATGAACTCAGGACGGAAATAAAGCATGTCGTTGCGGGTTTCAGGCAAGAACATCAATATTGGCGAAGCGTTGCGCACGCATGTGACGGACAGGCTCAACGCGTTGACGGGCAAATATTTCGACGGCGGCGTCGCCGGCCATGTCACGATCTCTCCCGAGGGGACGGGCTTTCGCGCCGATTGCAGCCTGCACCTTACGTCGGGGATGTTGTTGCAGGCGGATGGCCGCGCGCAGGATCCCTACGCCGCCTTCGATCAATCCGCCGAACGAATTGATAAGCGCTTGCGCCGTTACAAGAGCCGGCTGAAGAGCCATCACGATCACGACGCCAGCAAGGCCGAGACGGTGGCGAGCTATGTGCTCGAGGCGCCTGATCAGGAGCAGGAGGCGCCGGCTGAGTTCAACGCCGCGGTGATCGCTGAATCGACGACGCAACTGCGCCGCCGTTCGGTGTCGCAGGCCGTGCTCGATCTCGATCTTTCCGGCGCGCCCATTTGCGTCTTTCGCCATGCTTCGACCGGGCGCGTAAACGTCGTCTATCGCAGGGCTGATCAAAACATCGGCTGGATCGACATGCCGGAAGGCGCGTAGATTTGCCGAGCGCAAGGCATGAATATTGCCTCAGTGACGGCGATGGACGACTGTCCGTCGCGCCGTCCGATGGAAGTGAGTGATCGCGACGCCTCGCCGCGATATCGGGACGCGGTCGTCAAGCGAACGCTAACCGTGTTATGATGATGAAGTCGTGAACGGGATTGTCGGCACATGCGGCTTACTGATTTGCTCACGCCTGAGGCGGTTATCCCCTCCCTCAAAGCCACATCGAAGAAACAGGCGCTGCTCGAATTGAGCGAAAAAGCGGCGGAACTCTCGGGGATCGCGGCTCGGGAAATTTTCGACGCGCTTTTGCAACGCGAGCGTCTGGGGTCGACGGGAATTGGCGACGGTGTCGCGATTCCCCACGGCAAACTGATGAAGCTCAAGAACATATTTGGAATTTTCGCGCGACTCGAACGTCCTATCGACTTCGAGGCGCTGGACGGCGCGCCGGTCGATTTGATCTTCCTGCTGATCACGCCGGAAAGCTCCGGCGCCGACCATTTGAAGGCTCTCGCCTGCGCGGCGCGGGTGTTGCGCGATCCGTCGATGGTCGCAACCATCCGCGCGACCCGCGACGCCGCCGCGTTATATTCGCTGCTCGCGCAACGCTCGCAGCCCCACGCGGCCTAAGTCCGCCGCGATAGGGGGCCCTGTGCGCGCCGCCTTACTTCTCTGGCGAGAAGGCGGCTTCGCTCAGTTGGTCGTGGCGCGCTTCGCCGCTCCGACATGCGAAGCGTGTCCGCCCTTGCGACCGGCTTCCGAAGCGAGCGCGTGATCCCGGGAAAAGCTGCGCTTATCGGGATTGACGCTTTGCCCGCCCTTGCGTCCCGCCTTGGCGGCCAGTTCCGGGTTCTGCGAAAAACTGCGCTTTTCGTCGGGAACGCTCTGCCCGCCCTTGCGCGCAATCAGCTTTTGCTTTTCCGGATCCATCGAGGCGAAGCCGCGGTTGGATTTACGTGGTGGCTGGACTGTCGTCATCGCTTCTCTCCCTGCGCGCCGACGCCGCAATTGCGTTGAGCAACGAGCATGGTTCGACGCGTAGAGAATTGCCGCTTGCGCGCCTCGCCAAGACGACGCCGCTCAAGGGCGCCGACGCCTTACACAAAGGGATAACGCTGTCGCCAAGACAAAGTTGCGGTCAATGCGAGATATGTGTCGTATTTTCGTTGTTTTTATCGCCATGCATTGAAAGAATTGGGGTTCAAGCGACGCCTCAGGCGCGCCCGGCCGGATGCGAGCGCCGTTCGAAGAACAGCGCCTGGCTTATGACGGCCTTGAGCGCCTCCACGGCGAAGGGCTTGGCGAGCAAAAAGGCGGGTTCGGGCGCTTCGCCAAGCAGAAAGCGCTCGGGATAGGCGGTGATGAAAATCACCGGAATAGACACCGCGCCGAGGATTTCGTTGACGGCCTCCAGGCCAGAGCTTCCGTCGGCGAGTTGAATGTCGGCCAGAATCAATCCAGGCGTCGCCCGCTCGATCGCTTTCACCGCTTCCTTATGCGTGCGCGTCAGCGCGACGACGCGATGGCCGAGTTCCTCCACCACCTCGCGCAGATCGTCCGCGATCAGCGGCTCGTCCTCGATAATTAGCACGTCGGTCGCGATCTGATTGGAGATTTCGCTGTTGGCGGCGTCGATCAGCACGCTCGCCTCTTGCGCGGAGACGTCGAGCGTGCGCGCCACTTCATCGATGTCGAATCCTTCGAGCGCGTTGAGCAAAAACGCGATGCGCGGCCGGATCGAGATCGCGTCGAGATTGCGCCTCGCGCCATGATCGAGATCGCCCAGCTCGTTCGAATCCGTGTGGGCGTTGATCGGCGTCGCGGCCCATATATCGAGCAGAAGCCTGTACAGAACGATCTTTGGGTTGTCGCCGGGGCGCAGCCGCGTTTTACCGGATTCATTGTTCTGATCCGCGACGAGCGTTTCCAGCGCCGCCAGCGCGTAGGCGTCCCCCCCGGCGCGGCTGCCGGTCAGCGCGCGCGAGAACCGTCGCAAATAGGGAATGTAACGACCAACTTCCTGTGATATAGACATTCCACACCGCTCCAGAGCGCCTTCATCGAGCGTCGCCAACGCGTTCCGCGACAATATGCCTGCTTTTTTATTCGGAACCAATCGCTTGAACTTGCGTTCACTCCAAGTCGGCCTCGCTAGTATATCGCGACGGCGGGCCGCCGCCAGAGAAATGATGCGCCTTAGCTACGAGGAGCCCATGGTTAATAAAACACGCAACAATCCCTCGAGAAGCGTTGTCGTAGGACCAGGCCACAAGGAACAATCCGCCGACAACGATCTCTTGGGAAAGGTTTTCGTGCGTAGGGAGAGTGGCCGCCGGCAGAATTTGGCGCTGATGGAGCGAACCGGCTCCGCCAAATTTTCAGATTGTAGCGAGGGCGTCCCGCCCCGGGCCGCCACGGCGAGCTTGCTCGGGGAGCATATTGGTAAAGAGTTGCGTGGGCTTTACGCCGAGGTGGTCGCCCAGCCGGTGCCGGAACGATTCCTCGAGCTCTTGAACAAGTTGGAAGCCGGGGCGATATATTTGGAGGAAGGAACTCCAAAGCCCGAGGGGACGGATTGACGAACGAAAAGGGTTCCGGCGGAGGGGGGATGAAAGCGGAGCTTGTTTCCGCCATCCCTGGTCTGCGGGCTTTTGCGGTTTCCTTATGCGGAAACTCCGATCGCGCGGATGACCTCGTCCAGGAAACGCTGGTCAAGGCGTGGGTGGGAATGAGTTCCTTCACGGAGGGGACTAATCTCACCGCATGGCTGTTCACCATTTTGCGAAACATACATTACAGCGACTATCGCAAGCGGCGACGCGAGACGGCCGACCCCGACGGTCGTCATGGCGGCGCGAATGGTTACGCCGGCCGCGCAGCCGGGCCACATGGATTTCCTCGATTTTAACGCGGCGTTGCAAAAATTGCCGCTCGATCAGCGCGAGGCGCTCATTCTGATCGGCGCGTCGGGACTTTCATACGACGAGGCGGCGGAGATCTGCGGTTGCGCGCCGGGAACGATGAAAAGCCGCGTCAATCGCGCGCGTAATCGGCTCGCGGAACTGCTGGATACTGGACGCGGCGCGGGTCGCGGAGAGCGACTTCGCCAAGGCCCGCGCCGACGTCGATTGAAGCGCGGCGCGAAACGGCGCATAGGTTCTGCTCGCAACTTCAGTCCTTACAATGTTTCGCGAGCATGAAGCCGATGACGACCGACGACCACCGTTTAGAGCGCAACTCCTTTGGCGACATCGCCGTTCCCGCGAGCGCCTATTGGGGCGCCCAGACCCAGCGCTCGCTGGAGAATTTCCCCATCGGCGGACAGCGCATGCCGATCCAGATCATTCACGCGCTGGCGCGGATCAAGCGCGCCGCGGCGAAAGTGAACGCGGCCAAGGGGTTGATCAAACCGGATATCGCGCGGGCCATCGTCACGGCGGCCGACGAGGTGATCGACGGCAAGCTCGACGATCAGTTCCCGCTGGTCGTGTGGCAGACCGGCTCGGGCACGCAATCCAATATGAACGTCAACGAGGTGATCGCCAACCGCGCCAATGAAAGGCTCGGGGCTCCACGCGGCGCGAAGGAGCCGGTGCATCCCAATGATCACGTCAATTTCGGCCAGTCGTCGAACGATTGCTTTCCGACCGCGATCCATATCGCCGGCGCGCTGGCGCTGTCGGGCAAGCTGCTGCCCGCGGTGTCGGCGGCTACACGCCGCGCTGGAGGCGAAGTCCAATGCCTTCGACAAGATCGTGAAGATTGGCCGCACCCATTTGCAGGATGCGACGCCCGTCACGCTCGGCCAGGAATTTTCCGGGTACGCGGCGCAAGCCCGCTATGCCGCCACGCGGCTGGAAACGGTTCTGCCTGACCTTCTGGCGCTGGCGCAGGGCGGCACGGCGGTCGGCACCGGCCTCAACACGGCCGTGGGCTTCGCCGAGGAAGTCGCCGCCGACATCGCGGAGCAGACGGGCTTGCCCTTCGTCACCGCGCCCAATAAATTCGAGGCGCTGGCGGCGCATGACGCGATCGTCTTCGCGCATGGCGCGATCAACGCGCTGGCGACCGGACTGTATAAGATCGCCAGCGACATCAGGCTGATGGGCTGCGGCCCGCGCGCCGGTTTGGCCGAGCTGAAACTGCCGGAGAACGAGCCGGGATCCTCGATCATGCCGGGCAAGGTCAATCCGACCCAGGTCGAGGCGATCACGATGATTTGCGCGCGGGTGTTTGGCAATCACGCGACGATCAGCTTTTCGGCGACGCAGGGCCATCTCGAACTGAATGTGATGAAGCCGGTGATCGCCTTCGCGCTGCTGGAGTCGATCGATCTCCTGGCCGAAGGGATCGACAGTTTCGTGTTGCGCTGCCTCGACGGGATCGAGCCCGACATTGCCAATATCGCGCGCTTTTTGGAGCGGTCGCTAATGTTGGTGACGGCGCTGGCGCCCAAGATCGGCTACGACGCGGCGAGCAAAATCGCCCGCGCCGCGCATAAAAACGGCACGAGCCTGAAGGAAGAGGCGCTGGCCAGCGGCAAGGTGACGGAAGCCGAATTCGACGCCATCGTGCGGCCGGAGAAGATGTTGGCGCCCGAGGCGTGAAAAAGGCGTTCCCTCCCGCCATGCGCGGGGAGGGGACGCCCTTGCGACGCGATCCCGCGGAAAAACCCTACGCCTTCCAGATGCGGCACCAGCCATTGGCGCTGATGTCACCCGACACCGATTTACAGGCGTTCGGGGAGACGAACAGCTTGCAGTTGGCGCAGTTCTGATCGCCCTTGGGCGACGGACGGTATCCCACCGAGCCCGGCGACGCCTTGGCGGCATGCGCCGCGCTCACGCCCCATCCGAAGAAAGACAACCCGGCAATGGCGCCCTGCAAAAACCCGCGCCGTGTTCGCTGGAAAACTCGTGTCCCGCTTGGTCATCATTGGACGTCCTCCAAAAAATTCGCCGCATGCGAATGCTGCATCGCGATCAGTTGCAAAATTAGCATAATATCCGATCCGACTCGCCATTATGGCTTGCGGCAAAAAGCCACGCTCGAATCAGCCAGATAAAGGTTATGCTGTCACATGATTCGACTAGATCGGGGGGAGCCTACGGTGTCGTGTTGGCGCGAGCCGGAGATTTGTTTTGTTCGCACATGCGAATGAGCGCGAAATATCCATCGAGAAGGCGCGTAGCTCTTGTTTTGGCCCGTCTTATTCGTCTGGACCGGCGGCGGTTTCTTTCGAATGCGCGGCGTTATGACGCAAAACCGCGCGGGGCCAACAGCGTCCGAGTTAACAAGCGGTTAACCACACTTGTTGCACAACTTATTGGCGACAAAAGAGAATTGGAGGATGTCATGACCGATGCGAGTTTCCACGGGCGGGAATCGAATATTCCCGCGCTTCTCGTCTTCGGCGTCGTGGGCCTCATGGGCGCGGCGACGCTGGGCTTGGCTTTCGCGCCCCATTCGGCCGAGGCCATACCAAGCTTCGCCCGGCAGACCGGCCAGCCCTGCGCCTCCTGTCACACGGCCTTTCCGGAACTCACTCCCTTCGGTCGCCGCTTCAAGCTCGGCGGCTATACGATGGGCGGAGGCATGTCGATCGAGGAGGCGCCGCCGATCGCCGCGATGCTGCTGCCGACCTTCACCAAGACCAAGGTGCAACAGGATTCGCCGCCGACAAATCCCGACGGCTACCCGATCGCCCATACGAACGACAACTTCGTCATGCAACAGACGAGCCTGTTCTATGGCGGCCAGATCTACGGCAATCTCGGCGCCTTCGTGCAGGGGACCTACGACAAGGCGTCCCAGCACACTTATCTCGACAGCACCGATATTCGCTATGCCGACACGACGCAGATCGGCGGGATCGACGTGCTCTACGGGCTGGACGTCAATAATGGTCCGACTGTCCAGGACGTCTGGAACACCACGCCGTCCTGGGGCTTCCCCTATGTCGCATCGACCCTGGCGCCCGCCTTCGCGCCGCCAGGAACGCAGATCGAGAGCGGTTTCGGCGGCCGCAGCGTCGGCACGGGCGCCTATGTGTTCCTCAAGGACATGCTTTATCTCGAAGCTTCGGCCTATAACAATCTATCCAAGGGCGAGTTGAACGCCATCGGCCAGCCCTGCAATAATAATTCCGATTATGTGCAGAATGTGCAGGCTTGGGCGGCGCAATACTATCTGCCGAACCAGCCTTATAGCATTGCCTGCCCATCGAATTCGCTCGCTAGCGCCTCGCCTTACTGGCGCGTCGCGCTGGAGCCCAGTTGGGGCGACCATACGCTGATGGTCGGCGCCTTCGGCTTCTATCCGCAAGTGCTGCCCGGCCGGGTGATGGGCTATGGCGTCGACTCATATCGAGACATTGGCCTCGACGCGCAATATCAGTATATAAACGATGTCCATGCGCTGACGCTGAAAGTCTCGCGCATCAGCGAGATGCAAAATCTGCAAGCGACATTCGCGCAGGGCGTCGCCGGCCAGGCGATCAACGCCTTGGGAATCGTCAATGCGTTCGGCCTGCCGCCGGTCACCGGCAACGCCTCGTCGAATCCCGTCAATTATCTGACGAGCTTCAAGGCCTCGGCGGCCTATGTCTGGGATCACACGATCAGCGGCACGATCGGCTATTTCAGCGTGCATGGCACGGCGGACGGCACGCTGTACGGCAACGCCTTGCTGGGCCTCTCCGGCCCCTCCGCCTATGGCTCGCCGGACGGCAAGGGGTTGATCTTCGACGTCGCCTATATGCCCTTCAGCAAGGGCGGGCCGAGCTTCTATCCCTGGGCCAACGCCAAGATCGGCCTGTCCTACACGCATTACCTTCAGCTCTATGGCGGGACGACCAATTTCGACGGGCTTGGAACCTATTACAACGGCAGCAGCTGGCGCTCGCACACGGCGACCGACAACAATACGCTGTTCCTCTATACCTGGATCGCGTTCTAAACATCGACCGGCGCCTCGATCAAAGTCGAGACGCCGTCTCGCGCTCAAAACGGCGCGCCGTCGAGCCTCCCCATGCGGCCTTCCACATAGTCCGAATAGGCCTGTTCAATCGCCTCGGTCGAATTGAACACATAGGGGCCGCGAAACACCAGCGGGCGCGGCGCGCGCTCTCCGCCGAGCAGCAGGAGGTCGGTCGGCGTCGCGCCGGGATTCTCCAAAGTCACCGTGGGCGCCGGACGCAGCAGGGCCAGTTCGGCGCGCGACGCTTCCTCGCCGCCGATGGCGACCGCGCCCGCCAGCACATAGACCGCCATTTCGTGCGACGGCTCCAGCGGCAGCGTCACGCGGGCGCCGGGCGCCAGCGCGACGTGGATGAGCTGTGCCGGCCCCTGCAGCCGGATCGGCCCCGGCTCCCCGAAATACAGCGCCAATTCCCCGCTGAGCAGTTTTATATGCGCGCCGGGCAGGGCGATTTGCGGCACATTGTCCGCCGCGATCGAACCATAGCGCGGCGGCTGATCGTCGAACGCGGCCGGCTGGCGCGTCCACAACTGCACGGTGTTCATCAGCCCATCCTCGCCGCCGCGCAGGATTTCCGCGTGAAGCATGCCGCGCCCAGAACTGATCCATTGCGCGCCGCCCGCCGCGATCGTGGCCTGCGTTGCCGAAGGAATCGCGGTGGTCGTTCTCGCCGGACAGCAGATAGGAAATCACTTCTATCCCCGCGTGCGGATGCGCCGGCACGCCTCCCGGCGGCGGCTTGCCTGGACCGAACTGATCCAGAAACACGAAGGGCCCAACCGCCTCCAGCGCGGGCGTCGGCAGCGAGCGCAGCACCGCCACTCCGTCGCCGACGCTCGCTGGCGTGGGCGCGATCTTAAGCGCGATGGTCTTTTCCGCGACGTCCGTTATCGTCATAATTGGGTCTCCCGGGCGAACCAGTCATCGCGGGAAACATAGGGCGCGCCGCGCCGGCGGCGCCACCTGGCCCGCGGCGCTTGCTTGGCGCTTCGCCGGAGTCTGGGGCCTTACGGCGTCGCTGTCGCGTCTTCCGGGCTCGCCGCCGGCTTATCTTTCGCGAGACGCGAGCGGAAATCCTTTTTCCACAGCGTCGACCAGTCGATGCGCGAGGCGATGTCGCAGCCCGTGGGCTCGCTGATCACAACCATCATGCTGTCGAGTTCGTATGACGAGAGGCCCAATAATTCGAGCGCGCGCTGTTTGAGATGCTCGATGAACATGCCTCGGCTGTCCTCCCGCTGCGTGATCAGCCCGAGGTAGGCGAAGAATCGAGCGTCGCCGGCGGCGCCAATATGATCGAAAAGCGTTTTCGCCTGGAAATTGCGGGAAGTGGGAGCGACTTGAAGCGGACGGCCGCAAGATGGCGTTTCGAAGACCATCGGGCTTGAGGAGTTCGCCGTCGATGTCGATGGTTCGCTTGAAGGAAAAGCCGCGGTTGGCCATGAAATTCATGACCGCTTCGTCGATATGCACGTTCCCGCCTCGACGTCGTTTTGCGAAGTCGCCTTTATCGCGGCCGAACACAGCAGCAACGCCAGCAAGAGTCCCCGGACAAGCCAGTTATTCATGCTTCGCGTCGTCGATTGAAGCCCCCCACGCGCAGATCGCCGCGATGACGAACGACGCGGTCACGGCGAATATCTGGGCTCCGGCGCCATCGTGCCAAAAGGCGAAGCTCTCGCGACCGAGCGAGATCGTGTAAAGGCGCGCCGCGTTGAGCGCGATCATCGCGAGACAGGCCGCCGCGCCGAACTTGAAATCCGACGTGATGAATGTCGGCCGGTGCAGTTTCGTCAAGGAAATCCAGCAAAGCGCCGCGAGCGAAATATTGTGGAAGGAAGAACAGTCATTATAAATTCCGACCGTGAAACCTTGGGTCGAAATGACGTTTTCATGCCAGTCGAAACCGCCCCGCGTCAGTTTGAGGGCGACGCCCACGAGCGCGGCGTCGGCGCGCAGAATATAGACGGTGAATAGACTAAATAAGGTTGGACCCCAAAGGGATTGCACGGACAGAGCCCCGAGGACCGCTGGCTCCCGCGCGGCCGTTCGATCCTTTTTCATTCCCCACGTAGATATAGAGGGCCGCGAGGCTCGCCGCGATCCAGGTCGCCTTGCCGCTCGGCAGAAGATCGATCGCGACGACGACGCCCGCCACCCAAAAGTCTCGGCTCGACGCGGGGGCGGACGAAGTTTGCAGATAGAGCAATCGCAGAACCGCGAACCAGCCGAGTAACTGGAATGCGCCGATACTCTCGAGACTGAGAGCGGTCGTGCCCCCATGCGTCATGCTTTGGGCGAAGGCCGAGGCGCAGAGAATCGACGCAAGCCAGATGAAAAGCTCTCGCCGCGAAAAGCGGGCGCGGCGCCGGCGTCGGCGATCGAGCCCATTCGGGTTGCATCCTCGAACATACGCATCGATCCCATGGCTTAGGTCTGTAATCGAACGCTTACTTCTTCCTCTTGAGGAAGTGCGCTCCAAGCAAAGCGCCGCCGACGGCGATCGCGGCGGGAATTCCCAGACCCAACAGCGGCGCCGGGCCTGAACAGACGGTGCACGGCGGCTGCTGCGCCCATGCGGGCGCCGTCGCGAGGAAGAAACAAACCGCTCCGAGAACTATACGCATATCCGGCTCTCCATCACGACGCTCGTGCCGAACTCTAGCTCGTATACAATCAATCCACAAAAGTAAACATCTTGCTAGCACTGTCTGGCCAATAGATTAGCTTGCGCTTTGAATTTATGCGACTGAGTTGATTTTGTTGCAATTCGCGCCGCGCGAGCTTTATCTTTGCTATATTGCAAAGCAATAAATTGAGTTATGTCGTCGCCGCCAATCGCGAGGTTTACGACCTCGCGAAACGCCGATACGTTGTGTGTTTCAAAAAGTCCTGATCGCGATAATTTACCGGAGGCCTGTAATGGGCCTCGAGAGCGGCGAAGTGGGGCGCCTGAACTTGGATTGGGCGCGAGCCTGAACTCGAACGCTCACTTTTTCTTGAAGAAACGCGCTCCAAACAACGCGCCGCCAACCGCGACCGCGGCGGGAATCCCTAGGCCCAACAGCGGTGCAGGGCCGGCACAATGGGGCTGGACGGAGGTGCACGCCCATGCGGGCGCCGTCGCGAGGAAAAAACAAGCCGCTCCAAGAATCGACTCTCCATCACGACGTTCGTGCCGACCTCTGGCTTGCATACGATCAATGCAGAATATCCAGAATAGTGAACGTCTCGCTAGCGCCAATTCGTAAACATCCCGCGAGCGCCAATTCGCTTTGAATTTGCGCGACTGACCGGCGGCCGGTAAAGCGTTTCGGGCGCGGTGCGTCGGGCGCGCCTTATCTTGGATCGGGCGCGCGCTTGAACTCAAACGCTCACTTCTTCTTGAAGAAACGCGCTCCAAACAACGCGCCGCCAACCGCGACCGCAGCGGGAATCCCCAAGCCTAACAGCGGCGCAGGGGCGGCACAATGGGGCTGGACGCTGGTGCACCCCCCCGCCCATGCCGGCGCCGTCACGAGGAAAAAAGAAACCGCCCCAAGAATCGCACGCATACCGAACTTCTCCTTCACCGCGCTTGCTCGCGCCAAATTTTAACTCGTCTACAATGAAGCCTTAAACGTAAACATTGCGCCATCACGAGGTGGCGACGGACCCGCTCGCGCCCCCAATTTGTAAAACTAAGTTAATTTAGTCGCGGTATCGCGCGGATTGAACATCAGCTTTTGTCGTGTTTTGTTACAAAGTCAATTCATCAATTAAGCCGTCGCCGGCATTGGCGATCCAGCCCCGGGCTTGATCAAGACGGAATGCCGCCGGCGCGTCCCCGACGCGCTTCCGGCTCCGCTCGAGCGGATAGGCGAAGGACATCATTCCTGAAAACCTGGCCGCCCGCCGGGCGGCCGACCGGCGTCGAAACGCTTCGCGATAGGCGTTGCTGAAGCGCGCGACGCTTGGCGGCGGTCCTTGCGTCGCGACTTCGCGCGTCCGCGACGCTAAAAACAGTGATTGGCCTTGAGCTCAATCACCCAAGCGGGGCAACCATCTGATGCCTGGTCCCGTTGTCTCTCAGGCAATTGTTGTAATTGTTTTCGATCGCGGCGCAGAGCGCGACCCTGGGATCGGCGACCGGAGGCGGCGCGCCCCCGCCGCGCTCGCCCTGGTATTCGCCCCGTTCGCGTTCCTCGTGCTCTTCATGCCGCATGTGCCGCAGACGTTCGCAGGCGCGCTCGTCCCCGCTTTCGCAATCCCTCGCGCAATTCATGCATATATTCACGCCGCTCGCCCTCCTCCTGCGCGCGCGCGAGCGGAGCGGAGATCGCGAGAGCCAGTCCGGCGATGAGCAATAGCTTCGTTTTCATAGCTTCGTTTCCCGAAGTTGGATGAGGCGAGGGCCTCCGACGACTGGCGCGGAGCGGTGCTTAGTATCCCGATTGTCCGTTAAGCGATAGCGCGCGGCCAAATCGATCCATTTCGTGGAACGCTCGACGGCGAACCCATGAAGAACCCATCATTCGCGACGAGGCTAGCCGGCGCGGCGACCCTGGAGCGGCGGCGCTCCAGGACCCGCTCGGCCTTCCTCCGTCAAGGAGGAAAGCCGCCATCGCGGCCGTGAAAATTCGCGCCACGCCCGCGCCGCCAGAGGGCTCGGCGAGCGTGCGCCGCGTCGCATATTCGGGCTATAATGCGACGCAAACACAGGAGGCGCGCCGGTGGGCGATTGGAATTCAGGACTTTATATGAAATTCGAGAGCGAGCGAACGCGGGCCGCGCGCGATCTTCTCGCTCAAATTTCCGACATTAAGCCAAAAACCGTGTTCGATCTTGGCTCCGGCCCCGGCAACAGCACGCAATTGCTGGCGGACGCTTTCCCGGACGCGGAAGTCGTCGGCATCGACAATTCGCCCAACATGCTTGAGGTCGCGCGCGCGCGCGTTCCAGCCGCTCGATTCCTCAAGGAAGACATCGAACGCTGGCGCCCGAGCCAACCGGCCGACCTCATCTTCGCCAATGCGACGCTGCATTTCGCGCTGGATCATTACGGGTTGATCAAGCGTCTCGCGGGCTGCCTCGCCAAGGGCGGCTGTCTCGCCGCGCAAATGCCCAATAACATGCAGGAGGTTTCGCATGCGCTGATGCGGATGATCGCGGCCGACGGCCCCTGGTCCGACCGGCTGGTGCCGATCGCCAAGACGCGCGCCGTGATCGGGCCGCTCGACGAATATTACCGGCTGCTGCGGCCGCTTTGCTCGCGGCTGGACATTTGGCAGACCACCTACATCCATACGATCGACGGGGTGGATCGTATCGTCGAATGGTTCGAGGGATCGGAGCTGCGCCCGTTCCTGAAGCCGCTGTCCGCGCAAGAGCGCGAGGCGTTTCTCGCGCGCTATCGCGAAGGGCTCACGCAATCCTATGCGCCGCAGCCGGATGGAACCGTTCTGCTGCCCTATCCGCGCCTGTTCCTGGTCGCGAAGAAATAGAAGGCCGATATGACCGTCATCATCTATCACAACCCCGCCTGCGGAACCTCGCGCAATACGCTGGCGATGATCCGCCAGAGCGGCGCCGAGCCGGTCATCGTCGAATATTTGAAAAATCCGCCGACGCGGGCGAGGCTGGTCGAGCTGCTGCGCGAAATGGGAATTTCCGCGCGCGAACTGCTGCGACAGAGGGGGACGCCCTACGCCGAGCTCGGCCTCGCCGATCCCAAATGGAGCGAGGACGAGTTGATCGGCTTCATGCTCAAGCACCCCATTCTGATCGAGCGGCCAATCGTCGAGACGCCCAAGGGCGCGCGGCTGTGCCGGCCGGCGGAGAAAGTGCTGGAGATACTTTAGGGGCGCGCGCCGAACGCCTGACCTGATCCTGGCGGCGCATCGAAGGTTCGCGGGCCCCCTTTGCAAGCGGAACCCGCGCGAAACGAAAAATCCAGCGCCAGCCGGCCTGTAAGCCGGGTTCTGTATGGCGGCGCGGGGTTTCCCCCGTTCCGCGCGATGACCATTCCTCTAGGACGGCTGTCGCCAGCCGCCTCATGCGACCAACCCGGGCGACGGCCCGGAGACAGGATGAAGGCTTTCGCCTTCTGTCGCCCCTATTCGGTCTTGCTCCCGGCGGGGCTTGCCATGCCTCCCGCGTTGCCGCGCGAGCGGTGCGCTCTTACCGCACCCTTTCACCCTTACCGCGATGAACGCGGCGGTTTGCTTTCTGTGGCGCTTTCCCTGGGGTCGCCCCCGCCGGACGTTATCCGGCGCCGTGTCTCCGTGGAGCCCGGACTTTCCTCTGCCGTGAAGCAGCGGTCATCCGGCCGGCTGGCGGATAGAGGCGTAGGCGCGCGGGGCGGGAAGGTCAAGCGCCGCGTCCTCGCCCGCGCGGCCACGTTTTGGCGGCAAAATGTCGCCGCCCGGGCTCAAGCCCATTGTCATCCACCCGCAAAGCACTAGATTGAACGAGCGTTAAACACTGGGAGGGAAAAAATGATTACTCGTATTTTGCGCTTGGCCCCGTCGTTAGCCCTCGCCCTCGCGCTTGCGACAGGGCCGGCGCTTGCTCAAACCGACCATCTGGCGATGGCCATTAGCGAGACGCAAAAGGCCATCCACTATGGCGCCGAAGTCGCTCACTCATCGTCTTTCGTGCAGCACACCGACAACGCCATCGACCACGCCATGATGGCGCAAAAGGCCAAACCCAACAAACATATCAAGGCCGCGATCGCCGATCTGCGCCGAGGCAAAAGGATCGCCGACGGCACCCATTGGGCGAGCATCCTGCGCAAAGGCGC
The DNA here is from genome assembly GCA_963775775.1 of uncultured Alphaproteobacteria bacterium. GTDB lineage: Bacteria > Pseudomonadota > Alphaproteobacteria > Rhizobiales > Beijerinckiaceae > Methylocystis. The sequence continues at coordinate 3,121 of CAVZKF010000036.1, read as the reverse complement.
GAAGCAAACGCAAAAGGCTCTGAAGGAACTCCAGGCGGCGCAGTAATCAACCGACGGCGACCGACGAACGGCGTGGCGGCAGAATCTCCCCGGTTTCGTCGTCGACTGTTTTACTGGCTACGCGACATATTCGCGTTCCTCGAACGCTCGGGTCTTTCCGTTTCTGATTGAAACGGAAAGGACCTCGACGGCGTCTACGAAAGCAGCGCGCGCGCGCCTCAAATCCCTCATCGATTCCGCGACGGACGGCGGCCGTTCAGGGCATTTCGTCGCGCGACAATTTGCGCGGAATTTTGCGACGCCAGCGGGAGATATAATTTTACCGAATTCAGTCGGGCCGGCGCGGGAGCGCGGCCGCGAAAATGGGAGGGGAGGGCATGGAGTGTCCAAACAAATGCGCCAGTGTGCGACGCCAAGCCCCACACCATGTTGCATCGGCGCGGCGTGCTCGGTTTCCTGGCGCTCGCGGCCTCGATGCTGGGCTTTTCCAGCCTCGCCCGCGCGGTCGAAAAGCTGGGCATGGTCGACGTGGACTATCAGCATTCGCAGAAGGGCAAGCAACGCTGCGACAATTGCCGCGTCTGGGATCCGCCGAACCATTGTCTTTCGGTCGATGGCGAGATCAGCCCGTCCGGCTGGTGTCTGATCTGGCGGCCGCAATACAAGTCGCAATACGCCAAGGTCGACGCCGACGGCAAGCTGACGCAAGGCGATGTCGCCTATCAGGGCAAGCCCAAGGGCAATCAGCGCTGCGACAATTGCCGCGTCTTCGTCGCGCCCGACGGCTGCAATTCCGTGCAAGGCAAGGTCAGTCCGGCGGGCTGGTGCAATATCTGGCGCAAGGCGTAACCTTCACATGAGCGCCCTTGCGAGCGCCTCGGGCTCGTCGGAGCCGATTCGCAACGTGCTCCCATTGCTCAAGGCGAGTTCGACCGCGTCGAGCCCGCCGACATTATAGAGCCAGCCGCGCGGCGTGAGATGGATGCCCCAGCCATACCACCAAAGGTTGCGCACGGGCGTCGCGCCCATGATCGCCTCGCGCTCGATGCTTTTGCGCAACAGGCCCGGGCCGAAGAACCAAGTCAGCCGCGTCGGCGTGACCTCGACCGTCAGCGAGGAGAACGCCCAGCCCGTCGCGGCGAGAAGCGCCGCCAAGGGGACGAAAGGGACCGCCCGCCGCGCCGCGAACCCGATGGCGAGAAGCCCGATCGCGGGCAAAATCAACCCCCAGCGCAACGCCGCGCCGGTCTGTGTGTGATGATAAAAGGCCCCCATCCGCCCGTCTCCCGCATCGACTGGCGCGCCGCCGGATTCCGCGCGCCGGCCGGGCCGTATGACACACGAAATCGAGGCGAAAGGTCAATGGCGTCTGGCGGCGTCGCGGAATGTCGTCACAAGCATGTTGCGGAGCAGCGCGAGCCGCCTTATGGGTATCGCGCGAGCCGGGGCGACCCCGGCGAAGCTTGGGGCGTCGCCAAGTGGTAAGGCAGCGGATTTTGATTCCGCCATACGGAGGTTCGAATCCTCCCGCCCCAGCCAGGCATTCCGCGCTCGCGGAGACTTTCTCCGATTTTCATGGAAGGGACGCGAGGTCGGCGGCCCGCGGCGCCTAGCAGGCTGTTGAAAAACCGTTTCAAGTCGCTTTGAGGACGGCCTCGTCGCCGTTGTCGTATTCGAATTCGATCTCGATGGAGCCGTCGTCGAGCAGTTCGGCGTTCCCTTCGCCGGAGACTTCGTCCATTTCGTCGGAGCCGATCCAGGTGAAGGCGATCGAGGTCGGGCCGTATTCGACGTCGAGGGTCGCCTGCATCGCGCCGAAGGCGATTTCGCCACGGCCGTCGGCGCCGATGACGATCATCGCCGGCCCGCAGAGATCGAGATAGGCTCGATCCCAGATGTCCGCCTCGACGATCCGCCAGCGGCCGACGAGCTTGCAGCCCATGGGCGCGCTCATGCGGGGGCCTGCCATCAGCTTTGGCAGCCGCACCAGATTGTAGGCGGCGGCCGCGAAGGTGAAGGCCCAGCCGACCCGCTCGCAGCCTCTGAACTTGGTCTGCTCCTGACCGGCGACGATCTTGATCCAGCCGAAGCCTTCCTCGATCTTCTTGCGGATGCGCTGGCTGATGGCGTAGCCCGCATGCCGCGTCGTGCGCGCATCAATCGCCGAGGCGCGTCCGCTGGTGTTTTGCGCCACATGCGGCGTCACCTTCATCGCGCGCAGCTCATTGACGAAATCCTCGGCGTCATAGGCCTTGTCGGCGCCGAGCGTGATCGCCCTCGGCCGATCGGCGCGCGGCTCGATCATATGCAGCGCCGCGACACGCTCGGCGTGGCCGTCCGCCGGCGTCAGGCAAGCGCCGACGAAGAGCGCGTGACGGTTCTCCATCAGCGCATGGCCGATGAAGCAGAGCTTGGCTTCCTTGCCGGGCCCTTTGCGATAGAGCCGCGCCTCTGGATCGGTCGTCGACGCATGCGTCTCGTTCGAACGCTTCTCGCCGTGGAAATCCGCTTCTTTGTTGCGCCCGCCGCCGTCAGAGGGCGGTTCGTCCGCCCCGTCCTTGGGCTTGAAGCTCTTCATCGACGCCCAGGCTTGGATCAACGTGCCGTCGACCGAAAAGTGATCCGTGCTCAAAAGCCGCTTGACCCGCGGCTGCTCCAGAATCGCATTCAAGAACTTCGCGGCGATGTCCCCTTCGAGCAGCCGGTCGCGGTTCTTTGAGAAAACCGAATGATCCCAAACCGGATCGTCAACGCCAAGACCCACGAACCAGCGGAACAGAAGGTCGAACTCCAGCCGCTCCATCAGCTGGCGCTCCGAGCGGATCGAATAGAAAGCCTGCAGCAGCATCGCCCGCAGCAACTTCTCCGGCGGTATCGACGGCCGGCCCATCGGCGAATAGAGCGCGGAAAACTCCTTCTCGAGCGCCGCCAGAGCCTCGTTCACGAGCTGGCGGATCGCCCGCAGGGGATGGCTCTTCCCAACCCGCGCCTCAAGATCGACATAGCTGAAAAGCGCCCCAGATCGCGCGTCCCCGCCACGCATGATTTATCGTCTCCCACACCGCCAAGGGAGTGAATCACACCGAGATTCCGAGGGCCAGTGACTTTTTCAACAGCCTGC
>CAVZKF010000035.1:0-118517 GCA_963775775.1 uncultured Alphaproteobacteria bacterium | reverse complement strand
CAATGACGGCGGTCTCGCGCTCGGACAAGCCGCGATAGGAGGCGCGCGGCTCATCGACGAGGCGGAACGGCATGGCCTTAAGGGAGGCGTTCGTGTCGCTGGAGCGTGACCTGAAGTCGCTTTATCCGTTCTTGCACGGGAAAAGTCAGGATCCCGCCAAGCTCGGCGAGGCCTTGCTGCGTTCCGTCGATGAGAAGGCGAGAGAGTTGCGCGAAACCAACGCCCGCTTTTTTGAAGAACAGAGCGCCGCGCTCGTCGAAGCGGCAAAGGCCATCGCCGCGGTTTACCGGCGGGGCGGACGCATGTTTTCGATGGGAAACGGCGGCTCGAGTTGCGACGCGGCGCATTTCGCGGTCGAATTCGTGCATCCCATCACCACCGGACGTGCCGGCCCTCGCCGCGATCAATCTCGTCGCCGACCTCGCCACGATAACGGCGATCGGCAATGACGTTGGTTTCGAACATATCTTCACGCGCCAGTTGATCGCGCAAGCCAAGTCCGGCGACGGTCTGATCGGCTTTTCGACGAGCGGAAACTCCTCCAATTTGCTGCACGCCTTCGCCAAGGCGAAGGAGATGGGCGTGACGACGATCGGACTCGCGGGCGGCGACGGCGGCGCGATGGCGTCGAGCGGACTCTTGGACCATTGCCTCGTCGTGCCCACGACCTCGATCCATCGCATCCAGGAGTGTCACGTCGCCGCTTATCATATCGCTTGGGATCTCGTGCACACGCTGCTCGCCGACGATCGCGGCTTCGCGTCGAGGAAAGGCAATGGGGCATGAAATATGTCGATGAGTTCCGCGACGGCGAAAAGGCGAGGATACTGGTCAAGGAAATCCACGACCTGATGTCGACGATGGATATTCCCAAGGATCGGCCGCTCCATATCATGGAGGTGTGCGGCGGTCACACGCATACGATCTTTCGCTATGGCGTCGAGGGCATGCTGCCCAAGACGATCGAGCTTGTGCACGGGCCCGGTTGCCCGGTGTGCGTGCTGCCGATGGGCCGCGTCGATGATTGCGTGAGCATCGCCGAGCGTCCCGAGGTTATTTTCACCACCTTTGGCGATGCGATGCGCGTGCCAGGCTCCAAAAAAAGCCTGCTGCAAGCCAAGGCCGACGGCGCCGACGTGCGCATGGTCTATTCCCCGATGGACGCGCTCGCGCTCGCCCGAAAACATCCGGGTCGCGAGATCGTGTTTTTCGGACTGGGTTTCGAGACCACGATGCCCTCGACGGCGCTGACGATTTTGCAGGCCGAGCGGGAAGGCGTCGCGAATTTTTCGGTGTTCTGCAATCACATCACCATCGTGCCGACAATAAAGGCGATCCTGGACAGTCCGGATATAAGGATCGATGGATTTCTGGGCCCCGGCCACGTGTCGATGGTCGTCGGCACGAGACCTTACGAGTTCATCGCGCGATATTACCGCAAGCCGATGGTCGTCGCGGGCTTCGAGCCTCTCGACATTCTCCAGTCGATATGGATGGTGCTCAAGCAGATCAAGGACGGCCGTTGCGAGATCGAGAATCAATATGCGCGCGTCGTTCCCGACGAAGGCAACGCGGCGGCGCTTAAAGCGGTCTCCGAGGTCTATGAGCCGCGCGAGTTTTTCGAATGGCGCGGATTGGGATCGATCGACCATTCGGGAGTCAGGCTGCGCGACGATTACGCGCGCTTCGACGCCGAGCGCAAATTCGCCATTCCCAATCTGAAGATCACGGACCCTAAATCCTGCCAGTGCGGAGAGGTGCTCAAGGGCGTCATCAAACCCTGGCAATGTAAAGTGTTCGGTTCCGCCTGCACGCCTCACTCGCCGCTTGGAGCCTTGATGGTGTCGTCGGAAGGCGCCTGCGCCGCCTATTATCAATATGGGGGTTTGCAACAGCACGAGGCGGCCACATGAATTCTAGTCGCGCCCTCCATGCGATCCCGCGCGCTCGGCAGAGTGTTCGTGCCGAAGGTGACGCTCGCGCATGGCGGCGGCGGCAAGGCGATGAAGGACCTGATCGACGACGTGTTCGTCGCGGCCTTCGATGGCGCCGCGCCGGCCGTGCTGGAGGATCAAGCCCGCTTCGATCTCGCGTCGTTCTCTATACATGGCGATCGACTGGCGTTCACGACCGACGCCTTCGTCGTCGATCCCCTGTTCTTTCCGGGCGGCGACATCGGCAAGCTCGCCGTGTGCGGAACGATCAACGATCTCGCGGTCGGCGGCGCGAAGCCGCTGTATCTTTCCTGCGCGGCGATCATCGAGGAGGGCGTCGCCATCGACACGCTTCGAAAGATCGCCGACTCCATGGCGCGAACGGCCTCCGAGGCGGGCGTCAAGATCGTCACCGGCGATACGAAGGTCGTGCAGAAGGGCGCATGCGACAAGCTGTTCGTGACGACCACCGGAATCGGCGTGATCCCCAGCGGAGTAAGTCTCGGCGCGCATCTGGCGCGGCCTGGCGACGTCGTTCTGGTGAACGGGCGTCTCGGCGATCATGGCGCGGCCATTCTCGGCGCGCGGGGCGACATGGCGCTCGACACGCCAATCGAGAGCGATTGCGCGGCGCTGCACGGGCTTGTCGACGCGCTGCTCGCCGCGGCGCCGGGCATTCGAGCGATGCGCGACGCGACGCGCGGAGGCGTGGCCACGGTGCTCAACGAAATCGCGGAAGCGTCGGCGATCTCCATCGAGATCGACGAAACGCAAACGCCGATCGGAGAGGAAGTGCGCGGGTTTTGCGAGATATTGGGACTTGATCCGCTTTATCTCGCCAATGAGGGCAAGATTGTCATCGTTTCGCCGCCAGGGCAGGCGGAGGCCGCGCTGGCGGCGATGCGGGCGCACCCCTTGGGCGCGCGCGGCTGCGTGATCGGACGCGTTACGGAAGGCGAACCGGGACGCGTGGCGATGCGGACCGTGTTCGGCGGGCGGCGCATCGTCGATATGCTTGTGGGCGAGCAATTGCCGCGAATTTGCTGACGGAGAGTCGACCATGTGCGGACACTGCGGATGCGGAAGCGAAGCGAAAACGACGGCCCTGGATCTTCAGACCGGGGAGGAGATCGCGATGGAGCCGCGGGCCCACGATCATGATCATCATCATGCTCACGAGCACGAGCACAAGCACAAGCACGGGCATGAGCATATACACGCCGACGGGACCCGACATTCTCACCCGCGTCGCTCCGATGATGCGCCTGGCGCGGACATACTAACGCTCCAAACGCGCATTCTCGCCAAGAACGACGCGTTCGCCGACAAAAACCGCGCATGGTTCCGCGGGCGCGAAATTCTTGCGCTCAACCTTGTCAGCTCTCCCGGCTCGGGTAAGACCACCCTGCTTGAGCGCACGATCAAAGATTTAAAAGATGAATTTAAGCTGTCCGTCGTCGAGGGCGATCAGGCGACGGCTCGCGACGGCGAGCGCATACGCGCGGCGGGCGCCGCCGCCGTGCAGATCAACACCGGCTCCGGCTGCCACCTTGAAGCCGACATGTTGGGCCGGGCGCTTCAGCACTTAAAACCCAGCGCTGGCTCCATTGTCATGATCGAGAACGTCGGCAATCTTGTTTGTCCGGCCTTATTCGATCTTGGCGAGCGCTGCAAGGTTGTGATTTTCTCCGTAACCGAAGGCGAGGACAAGCCGCTGAAATATCCCACCATGTTCGGCGCCGCGTCGATTATGATCTTGAACAAGATCGATCTGCTTCCTTATGTCGAATTCGACGTGGCGCGCGCCATCGCCAACGCCAAGCAGGTCAATCCCAACATCGTCGTGCTGCGCCTTTCCGGACGCACCGGTGAAGGATTTGAAGCCTGGTATGAATGGCTGCGGAAAGAAGTCGATGCGCTGCGGGACGCGGCCTTCGCCTAGCGCTCTTGCGGTTCCAATTCGATGCTGCGCACATTAAGCTCGCCGCCGCGCAGCAGTGTCTTACGAAATGAGCCGCAGGAGCACGCGGTAAAGAGATCAGTCACCGGGAACTCCAGTCCGCAGTCCTCGCATCGCGCCGTCGCGGGGATTTCAATGATGTTGAGTCTCGCGCCTTCTGCGCAAGTTCCCTCCGTCACGAGGTCGAAGCTGAAAGCTATTGCGTCCGGCGCGACGCCCGACATGGCGCCAATTTCGACATTGACGCGGGCTATTCGCCGCCCACGCGCGGCTTCGTCGACGAGTGTCACGATCCCCTGAGCGATCGAAAGTTCATGCATCGAGGCGTCGCCTATTGAAGGGGAGAGCCCCGCATCGCCTCGACCTCGGCCTGCGCTTCTCCGAGTTCCGTCAGGATTTCGAGGGTTCTTACGGCTTCGTCGTCGTCGATGCGGCTCATCGCGAAACCGACATGAATCAGCACCCATTCGCCAACGCATGAGTCGACCGGATGATCGTCGTCGATGATGCAGGATACGTTGATCTGGCGCTTGACGCCGCAAACATCGACCGTCGCGAGACAGTCTTCGCCGTTATCAACGCTGACGATGCGTCCTGGGATGCCGAGACACATTGGCTCGTTCCTTATTGACCCGCCGCGGCGAATTTCGTCGCCGCGATCGTTCGTTACATCATGCTGATCTTGATGTAGCGATAAATGTCGCGCAAGTTCATCACGATCAGTCCCGATGATGATGAGGCCAAGGACGGTTCCGAAGATTTCCCAACCGCTCATTGCAAACTCCTTTCGGTTCTGGATCCGGACACGCTCTCAACGGAACGACCAGCGGCGGCGCGCTCTTGAAGATACGTTGCCGTCAGGCGTTCGACGACATCCGCGGCAGGCCCGATCGCCGCCGCCACGATCTCGCTCAATCCCATTGCTCCCTCGTCTCCGCCAAAGCTTTGCGGCTCACAAAGAACGAGGATAATCCTTTCGCAAAGGTCTTTATGACCCGCGAGCGATTTCAAGACTGTCGCCGGATCGAGGTTATGCGCCATCGCCGCCATATTTTGGGGAGAGGATTCCTCCTTCGGCTCCACGATCGAGATCGTCCCGGGGGCTTCGCCGCATTGCGCGCAGTCCAGCAAAACAACCATCTCGTAGCCGCCGGTCAGCGCGTAGGCCAGATCGACCCCGCAAATGCCGAAGTCCACGAGTTCGACTTCCGCGGGCAGCGTTCGAGCGGACAGGCTTCGCACGACTTCGACGCCAAACGCGTCGTCTCCCTCGAAGATGTTTCCAACGCCCGCCACGAGTATGCGCTTCATGGGCGGTCTCCGGAGTTGACGGGTTCGATCTCCTCGCGCGAGAAGTAAAAGCGATGTCCAGGAAATCCAGCGGCGCCCAGGTCGCCGCCGGGATCGTCCATGAGCGTCACCGCGATATGCACGCGGTCGTCGAAGTCCCTTTCGATCGCCAAAATCGTGGCCAATTTGCCTTTGAGCGCGAGATCAAAGACGTCGCCGCGCGGTTTGGGGTTAAGACGCACATGGTGGCCGATCGAAAGGTCAAATGACCGCGCCTCGGCATGGGAGGCTTCGGCGGGTCGTAGCGCTCCGTGCAGAGATGCGAAATCGGGACCGTTCATCGCCTCGCAACGCTCCAGCATGGCTTTCGTTCGGGGGTCGGCCGCCATCATTTCGCGCTTTTCATCGTCGGTCAGGGTGAGCACGCGGAGCGCGAGCATTTCATCGATTTCGGCGCCGTCAAAGAAAGGCCCTTTGCTCTCCGGCGCCACTTTCGGATAGTCGTAAAGGATAATTGGCGACGAGAGAATCTTGTCTCGCTTTCCTTCTTCGCCGACAAGAACCGGCCATGTCCCTTGATTGCCGCATGTCTCGGCGGCTGCTTGGAGATGAGCGGGCGGATCGAGGATCGAAATAAACTCTCCGGATGGCGTATGCATCAGCATGTGGGTCGACATAAAGGCGTAAGTCTGCGCATCGGCCCGAGAGAGCCGCCCCGACTCCGGGAGGTTGGTGATATTCGTCACGGCGACGCCGAGGCGCAAAACGCTGTTCTCAATTTCTGTCGCCGAGATGTCCAGCAAGCCTTCAAGGGCTTGGCAAGTTCTCGTCACAGTCCCCACGACGGCCCCGGTGCGCGCATATATTGTTTCAACGGCTTCTTGCGCCGGCGCGCCGAATGTTATGCGCCTTGGCCGCGACAGAACCTCGGATAGAAGAATGTCCGAAGCCGTGATCTCCCGTTCGACCGCTTCATTCCAAGTGACGTATCTTTGACCCTCGACATCCAACTCCGCGACGCGTTCGTAGACAGCGCCCTCCGAAGCGTGGATCCTTAGCTTTCGAAGCTGCCGCTCTTGTGTTTGGAGAAAGCGAACGAGAATCTCGACCCGCGCCGCCGCGTCGGCGCGCAGCAAAATCTCTGTTTTCATCGTGGAGATTTCGTCCTCGACACCTTGCGGAAACACGCCGCCAAAGGTCCAGCGCTGCCGGTTTTTGATGGCCGAAGCGCGATAGGGATACAGAATATACCCTTCATAAAGAATTGCGTCGGCGATCTCCTTTTCGCGATCGAAAATCATGTGACGACTTCCTTCGCTTGCATATCGAGCAGATCGATGAGCGCGGCGTCGAAGGTCAAATGGCCGCCGCGCCGCTTGTAGGCGTAGAGACGATCGAAGGTGTGGCGCTCGAGTCGCAGCCAATCGCTATCGGGATAATGCTGATCCATTAGGGAGCGCCATATGCTTGCCGGGAGCTGGAAGGTCGTCTCCTTGGTCCAGGGAATCTGTTCGATTTGAAGCGAACCATCGTCTTCGCAATAGAACACCGAGCCGCTGAATAGGAAGGTGAGCGGCGCCTCGCCGTCGATGAGACCATTGAAATATTTGGCGCTGGCGACATTGAAGTCATGCGTGCACGGCGCGGGCAGCTGTACGCGGCTTTCATGGTCGAAGCCGGGGATCGCGACATTGGCGTGCGTCCAAAGCAAGCTTCGCAACGCGCCGCCCCAGTGTTCGCCCGCGCCAAACAGCTCGACCAAGCGTTCTCGCTCATCGGGGTCGTAGCCGCGGCGCGCCGGCTCGATACGAATTTGGCAGGAAAGGAGAATGTTCTTGATCGACGCCGCGGCGCTATTGTTGACGACATGAAGCGCGAATCGCAACAAGGGCGTCGCCGAGTATTTTTCGACTTCGACACTTTCAACCTTGAATTCCAAATCAACCATGGAGGTAGGCCTTTTCGCTTTTCATCGCCGCGCTCGCATCTAGCGAGGCGAAAAAGTCACGGATGTCGTCCCAAACCTCGGAGCCGCCGGAAAGGCCGCGCCATCGCATTCGAATGACGCCGACGAGGGCGTAACATCGGTCGATGGACACGCGATAATAGTCGCGAGCGCTCTTGGTGCGGTTGACGAGGAGCGCTTCGACATCCGGCTCCATATCCGCGAGCGAAGGATTGGCTTCGAGGAGGCTGGTCCACGCTTGGACACTCAGCGCGGATTCCATTCCGCCGGCTGGACTAGGGTAGATGGCGGTCGGTCGAAGGTGTTCGCCGCTCAAGAAAAAAAACACGATATCGATTGGAAGCTGCATCGTCTCCCAGGTGGGATCGGTAAGGCGGAAGTGCCGCAACCGTTCGGTTTTCGGCGTGACCGCGCGGAACCTCCCGTCAGCTTCGAGTGTAAGCGCGCAAGCGTCGCACGCGCAATAAAATTGGCGCGTGGCGGGCTCAATGAGATGCTTATGCGCGGGCGGCAGGCGCTGAGCGCAAAAGTCACATGTCTCTATCTGGACCTTCGTCGTCACGAAGCGCCTGACGGCCACGACCCAATTGCTATGCGGATTGGCTGTCGCAATCATTTGTTGTGACTTTCGAAGAGTTCGGCGGGACCAACGCTTGCGTCTCAACCGATTTGTCGGAAACTTCGACCACGATCCTGTCGAGATCGGGCGCGGATTCGGTCAGAACTTGCTCGATCTCGAGAGCCAAAGCCTTGTTGGTCCCGCGATCGGCGTCATCCGAGACCGCTACCTGAACCCGCGCGGCGGTTCGATCGACGTGGGTCAATTCCACGCGGAACCCGCGGACGCCCCAATGCGGCCGCATCTCCGCGAGTTTGCTCCGCAAGCGGGCTTCGGCGTCTTGTGGGTGCAATCCATGCAATAGAACGACGGCGCCGACATAGGCGTCCGCGAGCAGATTGCGAATTAGGAAATCGCCATTCTCCGTTTCCTGGCAAATGGTCAGGACTTTCGCCAGCGCTATCGCGTGCAAGTCCAGTGCGGATTCCAACAGGTCTCTCGCCAGGCCGCGGGCGTTTGGATCGGCGATGCTCTCGAGAGCTTCGATTGATGTCTCCATACGCCCGACACATTGTCGAAGCGCGCCCGCTCGCGTCTCGTCGACATGCGTCATGACGTTTTTCCGCGCGAGACGCCAAACATCGGAGAATGCAAGGTTTCGAGTGTCTTTCCGCCGCCGAGATACATATGGACGCCGCACGGCAGGCAAGGATCGAAACTGCGCACGGCGCGCATGATGTCGATGCCCTTGAACTTGTCCCGCCCGTTTTCCTCGAAGATCGGGGTGTTCTGCACCGCGTCCTCATAAGGGCCAGGCGTTCCGTAGATATCGCGCGGCGTCGCGTTCCACGGGGTCGGCGGATAAGGATGATAGTTCGCGATTTTCCCATTTCTAATCACAAGGTGATGGGAGAGCACGCCGCGGACCGCTTCGTGAAAGCCGCACCCGATGGCCTCGTCAGGCACTTTGAAATCGGTGAAGGTTTTTGTGCGCCCCGCCTGCACTTCGGTCAACGCTTTCTCGATGAAATGGTAGGCGAGAGCCGCGCAATAAGCCTGGAAATAGGTTCGCGCCCGGTCGCGCTCGATCGCGTTGCTCCACTTCGGAATCTTCCACTCGAATTCCGTCTCCGGCTTGAGCGCTGTTTTCGGCAGATAGATTTTAACGCTGTGCCCTGTCGCCTTCACATAGCCTACGTCGACAAGCCCAGCGAGCGCGGTGGCCCACAAGCGCGCGATCGCGCCGCCGCCGGTATCGAGCGCGAGGTGGTCGCCCGTTCTCTTATCGAGCCAGCGCGGACACATCACCCAGGAATAATTGCCGTCGAAATTGCGTTTTTGCGGCCGAGGAATGGTCGTCTGATTCCAGGGATGCTTCTGATCAACGGGGTTGCCGAGGGGGTCGGTTTTCACATACGTCTCGCAATTGTCCCAATCATTGTAAAACGAGCTTCCGAGCAAAATGCGAATGTTCAGATTGATGTCGACGAGATCCGTCGTGACAAGCTCGCCATCGACAATCACGCCGGGGGTGACGAACATCGCGCGTCCCCAGTCGGTCATGGTTTTATACTGGTAATCGCATTTATCTGGATCCTGGAAAGAGCCCCAACATCCGAGCAGAATGCGGCGGCGCCCAACTTCCTCATAACCTGGAAGCGCTTCGTAAAAAAAGTCGAACAGATCGTCGTGCAAAGGCACGCATTTCTTCATGAATTCCACATATTTGACGAGGCGCATGAGATAATCGGTGAACAATTGCACCGAAGGCGTCGTGCCGACTCCGCCCGGATAGAGCGTGGAGGGATGCACATGGCGCCCCTCCATCAGGGCGAACATCTCACGAGTGTAACGGCTTACGACAAGCGTTTCGCGATAAAAATCTCCAGTGAAGGGATTGAGCGCGGTCATGATGTCGGCGATCGTTCGGTAGCCGTGATCGGCGGAATGAGGCGCGAGCGTTGATTGAGCTTTCGCCCATACGCTCGGGTTTGTCTCCTTCACCATCTGCTCGCAGAAGTCCACGCCAACCAGATTGTCCTGATATATGTTGTGGTCGAACATATACTCGGCGGCTTCGCCGAGATTGACGATCCACTCCGCGAGCGCCGGCGGCTTAACGCCATAGGCCATGTTTTGAGCATATACGGAGCAGGTGGCGTGATTGTCGCCGCAAATTCCGCAGATGCGGCTCGTGATGAAATGCGAGTCGCGCGGATCCTTCCCTTTCATGAATATGCTATATCCGCGAAATATCGATGAGGTGCTGTGGCATTCCGCGATGCGGCGGGCGTCGAAGTCGATCTTCGTGAAAATGCCCAGGCTGCCGACGATGCGCGTAATCGGATCCCAGTTCATTTCGACGAGATTTGGAGGGGATTTGTTCGCGCCGGCTCTCGTTCCCAACACCACGTCGTCCATCACAGCCTCCTAAAGGGGATAGGTTTGCTCAGGTTTGTCGGGACGGTAGCCCGTCGTGCCGTTTGCGCGGTTGTGACGCCACTTCGGCTCTTTGTTCAGGGCATTATTGGTCAGCCGGCGCAAATTGCGTATCAACACCCCGTAGGGCTGGACCAATACCGACGAGATGCGCGCGCCCGGGGGTTCATCCATGAACGGCATGAACTTGTCCGGAAAACCGGGCATGGTGCAGCCGATGCAAATGCCGCCAACGTTCGGGCATCCGCCGACGCCGGCGATCCAGCCGCGTTTCGGCACGTTGCACTGAACCACGGGTCCCCAACAGCCAATTTTGACAAGACATTTCCGCGAGCCATATTCGTGGGTGAAATCCGCCTGCTCATAATAGGCGGCGCGATCACACCCCTGATGCACGGTCATGCCAAAAAGCCATTTCGGGCGAAGCGCGTCGTCGAGCGGAATCATCGGCGCGAGGCCTGCCAACTGACGCAGCAGATATAAAAGCGTCTCCATGAAATTGTCGGGCTGAACAGGGCATCCGGGAACGTTGACGATCGGAAGCCCGGCCTTCGATTTCCAGTCCCAGCCGAGATAATCCGCGATTCCCATGCAGCCGGTGGGGTTACCCTTCATCGCGTGAATGCCGCCGTAGGTGGCGCAGGTGCCAGCGGCCACGACGCCGAGCGCTTTTGGCGCCAGACGATCAATCCACTGGGTCGTTTTGATAGGCTGGCCTGTCGCCGCATCAGTTCCCATCGCGGCCCAGTAGCCGTCGCCGCTCAAATGTTCATTCGGGATCGAGCCCTCGACGACGAGGACGAAGTTCTCCAATTCGCCGCGCTCCGCTTTATGAAACCACTCCAGAAATTCGTCGCCCACTTCATACGCCAGAACGGGATTATGAAGATGGACCTTGGGGAGACCCGGGACCGAACCCAGAATAATATCCTCGATGCTCGGCTCGGACGCGGCCGTAATCGAGAACGCTGTCGCCGTCACAACCTAAACCCGCGGTGATCCATAATATGTGAACCTCTGAGATCGCAGGTGAGCGTTGAGTTTTGCGGCCATAGGGAGCGATTCCAGCCATTGAAACCCCCTGCTATTCTCTGCTTTACCTTTGCACAACAAGCTTCCGCCGTGCCTTGGAAACGCGCAAACACAATATTAGTTCCAAATTGCCGCGCCTATGACAGAACTCGAAGCAAAACCTGCAATGGCAATGTGCGCCGAAAGCTCTACCGAGCTTCCACCGACCTTGTGTGCGCTCGCCATCATCCGTCCCAAGACGCCGATGTGTTGGTATAGGGCGGATTTCGTCGTTATTGGCGTTGGAAATCACGGCGACGGTTCACGGAGCCGCGGGCGGATCGTCGAACACCGGAGAGATGTTCATGGCTTTGAGTTGGGGCACTGGGCGATTGTAATTGCACCCAGCCAGAATATGATGCCTCGGGCATTGAATAATACTTAGAGTGCTATAAATACCTCGAGTATTAAAAAACGCTAAAGGTGTCATCATGACGGTCACGAGCGAGCAAATCCGCGCCGCGAGGGCGCTTCTGCGCTGGGAACAAAAGGACTTGGCGGAAGCGTCAAAGGTCTCGCTTCCTTCGATCAAGCGGCTTGAAATTCAGCCCGGCGCGCTTGCCGCGCAAGAGCGGACAGTCGCCGCCATTCGCGCCGCCCTTGAATTCGTCCGGCGTGATCTTCGTCGATGACGACGGGGAAGGGGCGGGCGTAAGGCTGCGCAAGGCCGGCTCCATGGCCGCGTCCATCCCGATCGAAGACTTGAACGCCGAGAATGACGAATAACGCCGGCGACGCCATGGCAGGACGCAGCGCCGGCGCGGGCTGAGGAGGGCGGCGCGGGGCAAGCCAATGAACCCTAAAGAAGTGTTTTGACGGCGCGCACGGACGGGTGTCGCCGCGAAAATGTTCTCGCGTAGAAAAGCATAGTTCCGCCAGATTCTGGCGCTAGCAATTACAATATCTGGGGCGGGCGATAGGTCGAGTCCTCATTCAAAGTCTCGCCCGATTACACGGAGATGTGATCGAACATGCTAGAAACTGACCCCTTTCTCCTTTCCGCGGCGGAAATGGCGACCACGGAAGCGATGCGCGCCGATGGGACGATCCCACAAGACTGGCGCTACATCGACATCCCTTGGCAGAACGCGGTGATTTTCGACAAGATCGTCGAGATTGGCGGCCCCGATATGCGGGTTCTCGATTGCGGCGAGCACGACGAAAATAAGCGCGGGAAAGTCGTTTTCGGTCCGGAAGCGTCGAAGCGCATCAACGAGCGAGCGTGCGAAATTTATGCTCTCTTCTCGACGGCCGCCGATGAGGCCGAGGTTGACGCCGTAGCGGACGATGCCGAAGCCGAGGCGGTAGTGTCCGAAAAAGCGGCCTGACTGCTTTACGCGGCTCGTCTTCGCCGGCGCGCCGAGCTTCACGCCCTTGTCGAGCGACGTTCCCGCCGATTGTCGAGGTCGTCGCCGAGGGCTTGGCGGTGACGCGCTACTTCAACACGACGACCTTCGTGCCGATTTTCGCGCGGCTGTAAAGGTCGACGACGTCGCGGTTCGTCATGCGGATGCATCCCGACGAAACGGCGGCTCCCATCGTGTCCGGCTCGTTGGAGCCGTGGATGCGATATTCGCTCGATCCGAGGTAGAGGGCGCGCGCGCCAAGCGGGTTGTCGATTCCGCCCGCCATATATTTCGGCAAATCGGGGCGCCGCTTGAGCATTTGCGGCGGCGGCCGCCAGTCGGGCCATTCGCGCTTGCGGGCGACGGTCTTCGTGCCCGACCAGGTGAAGCCCTCGCGGCCAACGCCGACGCCATATTCGATCGCCCGTCCGTCGCCTAGCACGTAGTAGAGCCGCCGCTCCTTGGTCGAGACGACGATCGTTCCCTTCTTGAATTCCGGGTGCCGCCAGATCACGACCTGCCGCGGAATCGCTTGTTCGCGGAAGACATTGAGGAAATCCGCGAGTGGTCCCCGCGTCAACGGATTGTCTAGCGCCGCCGCGGGAGAGAGCATGCTTAGCGCGATCGCGCCGCGCAGAAGCCACGCCGCTCCATGGTTCATCATCTCGACACCCCGTTTTTTTTGCGCGTGGACCCATGCGGCCGACAGCCGCCCTTTCGTGATTTCTTGTCTGGGAATGCGGCCAAAATCGGGCGGCGGGCGGGCGGGATTCTCGTTATTTGCCAGAAGCTTGGCAGAAGTTACGTGACCTAGGACCGCGGTCCTTGCGCGCCGCCTGGCAATCGAATTGCATGTGTTCGCCTGTCATCGCGATCGCGATGATCGCGGCTTCCCGCGCGCAAGGCCGCGCTTTAGCAGGAAGGACACGGACGAATGATGCACCCAGACCTCCACCACGCGATCATGTCGATCATGAAATATGGCGCGCTCGTGCTCGCCTTGAACTTCGCCGGAAAAATCGCCGTGTTCGCCGTGAGGCACATGTAAGCCGAGGCCAACCGCGACGCGCCCGAAAGCCGCGCCCGGAGAGATAGTCAGTTCGTGGCGCTTTCATGGGCGGTCCACCATGCGCCAAGAGCGTCCATTGTCGCGGGAACCTTGTCCGAGAGAGGTCCGGCGAATTTCGACCATTCATCCGCCAGCAATGGCGAAACGGTGGTAATAATGGGAAGGTCGGCCAGGATCGCCGCGCGGAAAGCGTCGCACAGTCCGCCCCTGGCCGCTTCGAGCTTGCCGAATTTGCTCAGCACGACGACATCGGCGCCATCTTCTATGGCTCGCTCCACGGCTTCGCACGCCTTGGCGAGCCCGCTTGGGTCGAGGTTGCAAGCGGTCGAACCCGCGCCGAGGTCTTGAGAGAATTTTATCACCGCCTTGGAAGTGAGATCGCGGACAGCAAGATGTTTGCACGCTCCCTCCGCGCCACATTGCGAAACCTCGACAACGCCGGCGACCCGAAATCCGTCGCGCTTCAGCGCATCGGCGAATTGCGACAGAATGGTTTGAATCGTCTCGCCCGGCGCGCCTTGCAAAGCCGCGATTTGTCCCGTGAACTGAACGGCGTCAATTGTTGTCATGACACATGCTCCGCTCTGTTTAAGTTTCGCGGGACCGGCGTCGCACCGAACGACCGCGTCGCCGAGGCGCGACGGTCGATCGCCGCCACGCTCGCCTTCGCGATGGCGCGGCCTCTGTCGTCGGAATTGGTCCATGAAGCCGCGGCTCATTATATAGATAAATAGCATGGATAAACGGAATCTGCTTATTGATCGCCGGTCGGAATCCTAAAACGCACTCCAAGGCCAATTGCCTTGACCTGTTGCTAATCACTTCAATTTGGCAACCGAGTTGCGCAACGAGCGTTTGCGCAACTCGGTGATAGGCTTTTTGATTTCCGTTTAGCGTCAAGGAGAAGCCGGATGTGAGGGGCAGCTGGATTCGCAATTCTGAAGGCAGTTATTTACTGCATTAATGCATATAGCCGCATCATTATCATGATTGCGATCACGATCACGATCACGATCACGATCACGATCATGACAGCCTGTTCTGGCCCTTTCCGCCTCTCTCCCGCAAATAGATTTGCACTCTGAATGATGCTCATCATGTGGAGGCACAATACCAAGCTCATGGCAACTAAATTGCTGAGCGTGCGCAGCCGCTGGCAACATGATCGGGAATATGAAAATAAATAGTAATGTTAGCGCCTGTGTAAATTCCAATATATATCCGTTTGATGGAAAGATACGCTTGTTATTGTTGACTGATATATGTTGATGCGCGTTCATTTCATTATCCTTTCTCGATCTGGCAATTATCAACTCACGCAATGCATTTTGCGCCTGGCGCAAGCGCTCATATAATATCACGAAAGTTGTTCAATATGTGACGGGCCACACAGGCCGTCCTTATTATTCCCTTGTTTGATTCGGGCGCTGATCCTTCCCTCGTCCCGACCTGCTTTCCCTGTCCCGCACCTGAATTCCTGGCCACGATCTTCGCCGAGCAGTCCCACCGCGTCGGCGCGGCATTGCCGGCATTGCCGCATGAGCTTGGCGGCGCCGTCACACGCGTCCTGAACCGTCTTCAATTCGTGCGCCGTCGGCCCGCGCTGCCCGTCGAGGCCGAAATAGTTTGACCAGTGGTTATCCCCGGTGAGAAAACGCCTTCGCGCGACGCTGCTCGCGGCGCGGGGCGCGGGCGCTTCACCGAAATCCAAAAGGATTTTCCTAGCGCGATTTTCCAAGGGGCTTGCTGATGTGGTTTCATGGCCTAACAGGTTCGTCCATTGTAGCGGCGTTCGCCCTTGCGACTGGTCAGGCTCAAGCGGACGATGTGTTATTTAAGCGCGAGGCCCTTTGGAAGATCGTAAGTACGCAATGTTTTCCAGCGAGCCGAGCTGGAAATTTTCCGAGCCCCTGCCTCGCCTTGAATAATGACGATGAAGTGGGATTCGCCGTCCTGAAGGATAGGGTTGGCGTCGCTCAAGTGCTCGTAATTCCGACAAAACAAATATCAGGAATTGAGAGCCCGGATAGCCGTAAAGCTCCGGCCAAGAAATATTGGTCGGCGGCTTGGAACGCCAGATACTTTGTGTTCGGTTACCTGCAACGGGAAATCGCGCGAGACGAGGTGAGCCTGGCGGTGAATTCGCAACACGACCGAAGCCAAGACCAACTGCATATCCACGTCGATTGCATTAAGCCGCGAGTTCGAGATCTGCTTCGCGGACATGTCGACGAGATCAGTTACTCTTGGGGCTTGCTGCCGTTTGAGGTCGACGGAAAGAAATTCAATGCGCGACGGGTCGATGATGCAGACCTTAGCCGGACAAATCCAATCGCTTTAATTTCCGATGAGTTGCCCGACGCGGCCTCCGACATGGGGGCGGAAACAATTTTCGTCGCCGGAGCTAAATTTGGCGATGGCAAGGAGGGGTTTATATTGCTGGAGGATAGAGCGGGTCGGGCGCCGTTGGACAATGGTCATAGCGAAGATCTTCAAGATCATACATGCGGCGTCGCTCGCTGAGCGCTTGCGCGGGCCGGGGAGGGCGGCGGCGGTGGAGCATCCTCCCGCTGGCGCTCGCACGCGCAAATCCTTAATCTTTCGCACAACTCGTCTTTTGTCGGGAATTCCGCCATGCCGCACACTCAGAATCCGCTGCTCGCCCAGTGGCTCGGGCCCTATGGCCTGCCGCCCTTTGGAGCCGTCGCCGCCGCTCATTACCGCCCCGCGTTCGAAGAGGCGCTGGCGGAACATCGCGCCGAGATAGACCGCATCGCGCAAAACCCGGCGCCGCCGGATTTCGACAACACCATCGCCGCGCTCGAAGATTCGGGGCGCCTGTCGCGGCAGGTCGGCGCGGTGTTCTGGAATCTTTGCGGGACCGATTTCAACGCCCGAGCTCGAGGAAATCGAGCGCGAAATCTCGGGCGTGCTGGCGCGGCACGACAGCGAGACGAAGATGAACGCGGCGCTGTTCGCGAGGATCGACGCGCTATACGAGCGGCGCGAGACGCTCGGACTGACGCCCGAGCAATCGCGCGTGCTGGAGCTCACCCACAAGGACTTCATGCGCGCCGGCGCGCGGCTCGAAGGCGACCGGCGCGCGCGCATGACGGCCATCGTCGAACGGCTCGCGCGGCTTGGCGCCGCTTTTTCGCAAAATGTGCTGGCCGATGAATCCTCCTTCCTGTTGCTGCTGGACGAGGACGCGCTCGACGGGCTCTCGGCGGGCTTTCGCGCCTCCGCCGCCGCCCTCGCCGCCGAGCGCGGCGCCAGCGGCAAATATGGCGTTTCGCTCTCGCGTTCCTCGGTCGAGGCGTTTCTGCAGGGGTCGGCGCGGCGCGATCTGCGCGAGGCGGCCTTCACCGCTTGGGCGAAGAGGGGCGAGAACGGCGGGGAGACGGACAATCGCGCCATCATCGCCGAAATCCTGCGACTGCGCCACGAACGCGCGCGGCTGCTCGGCTACGGGAATTTCGCCGCCTACAAGCTCGACGACACGATGGCGGAGACGCCCGAGGCGGTGCGCGCCCTGCTCGACGAGGTCTGGGCGGCGGCGCTCGAACAGGCGCGGAGCGAGCGCGCCGCGCTGCAGGCGGCCATCGAAAAAGAGGGCGCGAACTTTAAGCTCGCCGCCGCCGACTGGCGCTATTACGCCGAGCGCGCGCGCAAGGAGCGTTACGATCTCGATCAGGCGGAAATCGCGCCTTACTTCCAGCTCGACAATATGATCGCCGCCGCTTTCCATGTGGCCGAGCGTCTGTTCGGGCTGCGGTTCGTCGAGCGGCGCGGGCTCGATCTTTATCATCCGGAAGTGCGCGCTTTCGAAGTCTTGAACGAGCGGGGCGAACATGTCGCGCTGTTTCTCGGCGATTATTTCGCAAGGCCCTCGAAGCGCGGCGGCGCCTGGATGTCGGAGTTCCGCGGCCAGGAAAAACTCGCCGGCGATATCAGCCCGATCGTGGTCAATGTGATGAATTTCGCGAAAGGCGCGGCGGGCGGGCCGCAATTGATCAGCCTCGACGACGCGCACACATTGTTCCACGAGTTCGGTCATGCGCTGCATGGCATGTTGTCCAACGTCACTTATCCGCGCGTCGCGGGCACGAATGTCGCGCGCGATTTCGTCGAGCTTCCCTCGCAGCTTTATGAGCATTGGCTGCTGGAGCCCAGCGTGCTGCGCCGTTTCGCGCTTCATGCTCAAACGGGCGAAGCCTTGCCGGAGGACATGCTGGCGCGCATTCTCGCCGCGCGCAATTTCAATCAGGGATTCGCGACGGTGGAGTTCTGCGCCTCGGCCTTCGTTGATCTCGATCTGCACGAGCGCGACCAGCAGGGCGAGATAGATGTGGGCGAGCTCGAGCGCGCGAGCCTTTCGCGCATCGACATGCCCGCGGACATCATCATGCGCCACCGCGCGCCGCATTTCTCCCACATCTTCTCGGGAGATGGCTATTCGTCCGGCTACTACAGCTACCTTTGGGCGCAGGTGCTCGACGCCGACGCCTTCGAGGCCTTCAAGGAAGCCGGCGATCCCTTCGCGCGAGAGGTGGCGGAAAAGCTGCGCGAGCACATTTACGCGGCCGGCGGCGGCCAGGAGGCGCGGGACGCCTATACCGCCTTTCGCGGCCGCATGCCCACGGTGGAGCCTCTGTTGCGGCAACGCGGGTTTTTAACGCCGGAGTGAAGCGGGGCGATTTCGCGCGATCAGGCGGCGGCGCCGGTCATCGCGCCGCCAACAATGCCTTCGGCGCGGCTTCGCCGACCGGCAGGCGCGGGCGGACCAGCCGCGCGAAATCATCGAGCGCGCGAAAGTTTTTCTCCGTGTCCAGCGACGCCGGCTTCAACAGCAAGGAGCGCAATCCCGTGCGCCGATGCAGCTCGACGATTTTCTCGCCGATTTCGTCGAAACTTCCGATCAGCGAATGCTCGATGATCGCGGCCTCGTCGAAGGGAACGTTCGGCGACCCCGCCTGCGCGCGAAAAATGCCGCCGATGCGCTCGGAAAAGCGCCGAATGAACGGAACCGCTTCCGCCAAGGCTTCCTCGCGCGTTGGGGCGGTATAAAAAAATCTGGCCAGCGTCAGGCGAGGGTCGGCTCCGGACCCGCTCGCCTCGCGATAAGTTTCGATGATGTCGAGCACGCGCGAAAGCGGGTACGGCGGCGCGGCCATCACGCCGAGATCGTTGCGCGCGGCATAGCGGATCGCGCCCGGCGTCGTCGTCGCGAGATAGGTCGGGATCGGCCTTTGCAGGGGCTTTGGCGTTATCGTGACGTCGCTCGCCTGATAATATTCGCCGGTGAAGCTCACGTGGTCTTGATAGAGCAGCCGATTGACCAGCCCCAACGCCTCCAGCGTCATGTCTCGGGAGTGATCCGCTCCCGCGTGAAAATGCTTGTTTTGAAGCGCGAAGGGACCGCCCTTGGCGACGCCGAAATCGAACCGCCCGTTGGAGAGAATGTCGATCGTCGCGACGTCCTCGGCGACTTGAATGGGATTGCGAAAGGCGATCAGCACCGCGGCCGAGCCGAGTCTTATGCGGCTCGTGACGCCCGCGAGATAGGCGAGCAGCATCAAGATCGACGGGCTCACCGCGTCCGGGTCGAAATGATGCTCGGCGACCCAGGCTTCGTCTATTCCGAGCGCTTCGGCGTGTTGGACATAGCGCGTCTGCATGTCGAAACAGCGGGCGAAGTCGCGCTCGTGGTTTTCATAGGTGCAAAAGACGCCGATGCGCATCGCCGAGCCCTCGTTTGCATGGCCCCGTTGGGGCGCGGCCTTTCGCGCTCATGCGCGGGCGCCCGAGGCGACGCTCCGGCCCCCCAACCGCGATCGGCGGGATCGGATGGTCCGCCACCGCGAGAACCCTTAGCCTATGCAAGCAAGGGGCCGCGCGAATCCGACCGCCGCCGATCGCGTCAAGGCATGCGAGAAATCATATAGCGGATTTACATAATGATGATTATTACGCCCCGTCGGCTCCCGGGGCAAGTTGAAAAATCGGGCGGATCGCTCCCTCTCCGTGAGCGCGCTTCCAGCTCGCCTCATCCAAATTTGATGGCGTCGAATGTCGCCGCCATCTCGCGCGCGTCGGCGCCGGCGATCGAAGAGTTCGCGAGAGGATCGCCGCCGGCGCGCCACGCCGCCTCGGCGCCAGGGTTGGTGAGAGCGAGGTCAAGCGCGCTATTGAGTTCATAGAGTCCCCAGGCGAGGCCCGCGTCGCGCAGCGCCGCCAACAGCGCGTTCTGCACGACGCAGCGAACCAGGAAATGCGGCATGGAGACGAGCGCCTCGTTGTTCAGGCCGACCATGGCCTCGGCGCAGGCCGCTTTATCGAAGGAGGCGTGGCCGCGGCACGCGAGCGGACGCACGCGATAGATGAGGCAAAGGCTGTCCTCGATGAAGGGGCAGGGCCGGCGCAACGCGAGGCGCCGTTCGTCGTCGAGACCGCTGGTGATCGCGGCGTCGCGCGCGACGCGCTCACCGAGATCCACGCCGATCCGGGCGAAAGCGGGTCTGGTCGCGACGACATATTGCGCGATCAGCAAAATTTCGGGAGCCGTCGCGGCGACGCGCAGATCGCAACAGGCGGCGCATCCCTGATGACAGGCGAGCGCGGGCATGTCCTGGATCTGGATCGCGACATTGCCGTCGAAGCTGTCGAACGCCTGGACCGACAATTCCTTCACGAGATCGGGACTCCCCCGCCGCTCGCGAATCGTCTCGCCAAAGGCTTCTTGCAGCGCCTTGAACAGAGCCAAGGGGGTGTTGTCGTCGCCGTTTCCCATTTGAGCGCGCCTCTCATCGCAGCGATCACGACCCCGATTTCCCGCGGCGGGCGAGGGCCGGGACACATATGCATGCAGACTATATGACGCGGGCGCCAAGGCGAAGCGAGATTTGAACGCCGCGAGAGGGAGGCCGCGCGACCGGCGGCGAAGCGCCAACGTAGCCAATGCGACCCGCCGCCGCGGCGCTTGCGCTCTCGATGGGCCGCCTGGCGCGGAGTCGGCCCATCGAGGCGATGGGTTTCGCATGGGCTTCTCGTTATTGCGAGCCGAGAGGGTTTGGCAAGGTTAAACGAATAATATCAAAATGTCAGCTTTCGCCAAAGGCTTGTTATTCAGTTGCATTGGCGCGAATATTAATTAAACGGCATGGTTCTAGTCGTCATGCTAAGCTTTTGTGGGGGTTACTAGGTTGTTTACGGCGATCCGTGGGTGTTGCCTGCAATTTATACGAGAATATTAACGTGACTGTAATTGGCGAGCCGTAATGTCGACTGTATGAGCCGCGCGCGTCGGTTCCGTGTGTGAAGACATGAAGAGGTTGCATGGTCATGTTGAAGCTGCTGGGAAATTTTTGGGCTGACGAGCGGGGCGCGACGGCGGTCGAATATGGTCTGATCGCGTCATTGGTGTCGGTCGCCGCCATTTCCGCCTTCAGCACGACCGGCGCCAAATTGAGCGCCACCTTCAAATTTGTCGCCGGCCAGCTTAATACGTAGCTTAAGCGGCGTGGATCGAGCGATGTCGGCTCCACCGTCGCGACTGCTGGAGCGGCGATCCTCATGCGCATTCTCGCGGTGGAAGACAATTTTGAAGACGCCGCCGCGCCCGACGACGCGCGCGCGCCGATTGCCCGCCCGCGTGAACATTTGAACCACGAGCCGGCCGGCCACTTGCCCGCGAAGTCGGCGTCGTGAACGCGGTTTCAGACGGCCTTCCCGCCGGGCCGGAGATCCAATCTTCGCGCCCGGCCAGCCGGCTGCTGGTCTGCGTCGGGCCGCGTTGCGACGCGGAGGGGCGGGGCCGGGCCCTGCTCGCGGCGCTGCGCGAAGAGCTCGCCGCCAATCCCGACGCCGCCGCGCGCGTTGAGGTGACGACGCGCGATTGCCTGCGCGGCTGCACGCGCGATCCGATCGTGCGGTTGGAGCCTTCGGGCGATTTATTCTCCGATCCGACAGTCGAGGAATTGCTGCGCGCCGCCGGCGCGATAGTGCTCGAGACTCAGTCCGATTGAAGCCGCGGCGGCGCGAATCCGCCACCCATTGAACGCGCGGACGACGCGACCGGGCGCGCCTTGCTAAACCGGGCGGCGGTTGTTAGCCTTTAATTCCGCGACAGCATCGGGCCGCATTGGGTGATCGACGCATGAATTCGCAGCCGCCGCGTCCGCCTCTGATCGCCGACACCGCGCCGGGCGCGGCCATCCCCGAAATCTGGCCCAAGCGCCCGCTCGCTCATCGCGCCGGTTTCGCGAGCGCTGGCGACGACGCCGCCATCAAAATCGCGGCGCTGCGCAATCTCGACGAGGCGGCGGAGCATTTCGCGCAAGGCCGCTGGCGCGAGGCGATGCCGCTCGTCGACCACACCTGCAAGGCGTCGCGCCGCGCGCTCCAGGGCGCCGCGTGGAGCGCTTTCGCCAACGAGGACTGCATCGCCCATCCCGTGCGCGAATTCCTGCATCAAGACCCCTTTACGCGGCGCTCGTTCCAGAAGCCGCGCGGACATGCCGGCGACGCCGTGCTGATCGACTATATGTACGGCATGGCCCACGCGGAGCACGAACTCGCCGACGCGACGCCGGTCGGGCGCTGGATTCACAATTACACCACGAACACCCATGCGCCGCGCGCGGTGCGCCGCCGCATGCACGTCATCGCCGAGATGATCGACCGCGTTTGCATCGAGCGCGCCCATGCGCGCGTTCTCTCCATCGCCAGCGGCCATGTGCGCGAGCTCTTGTTCTCGCACGCCGTGCTGGCTGGCGTCGTGGGGGAGGTCGTAGCCTTCGATCAGGACGCGCGCTCGCTGGCCGAGGCGGAGGCGGCCACCGGCTCGACGGCGCTGAAAACCATGCAGGGCTCGATCGCGCGGCTGATTGTCGGGCGTTACGATTTAAGCGATTTCGATCTCGTCTATACCGCCGGTCTGTTCGATTATGTCGACGAGCGCGCGGGCAAGCGGCTCGTCAAGACGATGTTCGACATGCTGAAGCCGGGCGGCATGCTGCTGGTCGGCAATTTTCTGAACGACATCGAGGACATCGGCTACATGGAGTCCTTCATGGGCTGGAACCTCGTGTTTCGCGCGCGCGAGCAGATCGCCGCTCTCGCCGACGGGATCGATTCCGGGATTGGCGCGTTGCGCTATTTCGAGGAGTCCGAGCGCA
The DNA here is from genome assembly GCA_963775775.1 of uncultured Alphaproteobacteria bacterium. Taxonomy (GTDB): domain Bacteria; phylum Pseudomonadota; class Alphaproteobacteria; order Rhizobiales; family Beijerinckiaceae; genus Methylocystis. The sequence continues at coordinate 95,707 of CAVZKF010000035.1, read as the reverse complement.
ATATCGGCTTTCTGCTGGTGACCAAGGCGGGGTAGGGGCTCGCTTCCTCGGCGCGCGGCGTCAGAAAAGCGGATCGTCCGCGAACCAATGCTTGCCCTTGTAAATGATCTCCGTCGATGAATCGTCGCTGCCGACGACCTCGACGCGGGCGCCCTTCTTCAACCAAACGCATCCCTTCCAGTGAACGGGATATGCGGGGCGGCCATTGTTGAGGCTCGCCAGCGTGCGCTCATGCGCCTCGGCCCAGGACGGACAGAATCTCGCGAGCTGGGGCAGCGTTTCCTGACGCGGCGGGGTGGATTGAGCCCAAGCTTCGCGCGCGAGGCTCGTCGCGCAAACGACAACGAAGGCGACGGCGGCGGCGCGTCGGATGGCGACGATCGACATGAGCTTCTCCCTTGTGTCGCTCGCTGTCGCGGGCGTTCCGACAATAGATGCCGCGCGCCGAGGCTTCGCGCCATGCGCCGGCGCACCCCTTGGCGAGCGCGCCGGACCGCCGCGCCGCGCAACTCCGTTTACCACCTTCATTTTCCAAGCAACTCGCTAAATTATTTCGAAATGAATCCCGCATATTTTTACAAGCGTTTCCGTCCGAGGCGACAAGGCCCGGGCCCGTCGCGCGCGTGTTTAATCAACGGAAGGCATAAGGGGCGTTATGAGACGAGACATGACTTTGATCCTCGAAATGCTCCTGTTGTTCGAAGAAATGCCCGTTCCCGTGGGTTCGGGAGTGCTTCTCAAACGGGGGGCGGAAGAGATCGCCGTTCCCGGCTATGGTCTCGATCAAATCAAATTTCACTTCTCCCTGCTTCGCAACGCCGGTTTCATTGACGTTGTGACGATCGAGCCCACCGCCGGACTGCGTTTCAGGGGACTGACCTGGGCGGGGCATGATTTCCTCGATCGCGCGCGCCAGCGGGCGGCCGCCGATCACTTGGCGGCCGACGAGACGGACCCGGAGCTAATGCCGATCTCGCCTTACGGCGCGCAACGCAGAACCAGGACGCCGCAGGGCGCCGAGGCGCCGAGGTTCTATCCGCGCAAATCCCTACGGCATCGCGCCTGAACGCCGAGCGGGCCGCGTCTCCGGGCCGGTTCGCGCGTCCTCGTTTTTTCGTGTTAGGAAAGCGCGCAAGGAGCGCGCCGGATTGCGCTCGCACATGTGAGGATTTGCGCGAGATGAGCGAGGCAGGTCTGCCGGAAGCCAGCGGGGCGGGGCGGCGCGCGGGCGTCCTTTCCAGCCGCCAGATCGCCGCGCTGGTCGAGGCCGGCTTGGTCGTCGCCAGCGCGCCCTTGGCGCCGGATCAGATTCAGCCGGCGAGCCTCGATCTGCGCCTCGGCGTCAAGGCCTTTCGCGTGCGCGCGAGCTTTCTGCCGGGCCGCGACCGCACCGTCGCGGAATTGCTGCGCCAACTAAAATCCGACGAGATTTCGCTCGAAGGCGACGGCGCCGTTCTGGAGCGCGGATGTTTCTACGTCGTTCCGCTGATGGAGCGGCTCGCTTTGCCCAAGGATTTGTCGGGCGCGGCCAACCCCAAGAGCTCGACCGGCCGGCTCGACATTTTCACGCGACTTATCACCGATCGCGGCGAGCGTTTCGATCTCGCGGAGGCCGGCTATGAAGGGCCGCTCTTCGCCGAAGTCTCGCCGCGCAGCTTTTCGGTGCGCGCGCGCGCCGGCTCGCGGCTCAATCAATTGCGTTTTCGCCAGCATGATCCGCTCGCGCCGCAACAGACGAGCTTCGCGCTCTCCGACGCGGAACTGGCGGCAATTCACGCGAGCGCGAAACTCGTGGACGGCCCTTTGAATCTACGCGATGGCGTGGTGCTGCGCGTCGATCTCTCGGGCGATCTGCACGCCGGCGTCGTCGGCTATCGCGCGCAAAAGCACACCGATGTGATCGACGTGGATCGCGTCGCTGGATACAGCGTCGGCGATTTCTGGGACGCGCTGCCGGCGCGTTCGGACCGTCGGCTTATTCTCGATCCCGGCGATTTCTATATTCTCGCCTCTCAAGAGAGGCTTTGCATCCCGGCCGATCTCGCCGCCGAAATGGCCCCGATGGACGCCGCGATCGGCGAGTTCCGCGTGCATTACGCCGGCTTTTTCGATCCGGGATTTGGCGCTGGCGCCCAAGGGGAGCCCGCCAGCCGCGCCGTGCTGGAGGTGCGCAGCCGCGAAGTGCCATTCATCCTCGAAGACGGGCAGTTCATCGGGCGATTGGTCTATGAGCCGATGGCCGAGCCGCCGCAAGCGCTCTATGGCGCCGCTGGTCTGTCCAATTATCAGGGCCAGGGGCTGAAGCTGTCGAAGCATTTCGTCGGGGCGTAGACGCTCACGACTCGCGACAGGCCGCGTAAGCCTCCAGCGCCCGTTTCCTCGCGAAGGCGTGGTCGACGATGGGGCGGGGGTAAGTCTCGCCCAGCGCCACGCCCGCCGCGCGTAAAACCGTCGCCGGCGCCTCCCACGGGCGGTGGATGAATTTGGCGTCGAGCGTCGCCAGTTCCGGGATGTAGCGATGCACATACGCGCCCTCGGGATCGAATTTCTCGCCCTGCGGGACCGGGTTGAACACGCGAAAATAAGGCGCGGCGTCGGCGCCGCAGCCGGCGACCCATTGCCAGCCGCACGCATTGTTGGCGAGATCGGCGTCGACCAGCGTATCCCAGAACCACGCCTCGCCCTCCCGCCACGGCAGCAGCAGATGCTTCACCAGGAATGACGCCGCGACCATGCGCGCGCGGTTGTGCATATAGCCCGTGCGCCACAACTGCCGCATCGCCGCGTCGACGAACGGATAGCCGGTCCGGCCCTTCTTCCAGGCGTCGAGCCCCTCGAGGTCGCACCGCCAGCGGAATCCCTCGAAGCGCCTGTCGAGCGGGCGCTCCGGCAGATCGGGATTGGCGAAAAGCAGATGATGGCAGAACTCGCGCCAACCGAGCTGGCGCAAAAAGGGCGCGCCGCGTTCGCCGACGCGGGACACGATCTCATGCCAGACCTGGCGCGGGGAGATCTCGCCAAAGTGCAAATGCGGGGAGAGGCGCGAGACGCCCTCTTGCGCCGGCGCGTCGCGCGCCGCGCCGTAATCCGCCGCGCTTGCCTCGGCGAACTGCTCCAGCCGCTCCCGCGCCGCGCTCTCGCCGACGCGCCAGATGTCGCGAAAGCCCGCGGCCCAATCGGGCTTTGTCGGCAGGAGCCGCCAATCCTCCAGGCGCTCGCCGGCGACATTCGCCACCGCGACGAGAGGCTCGGGCGTGGGCAGGGGCGTCGCCGGCGCCGGCGCTTTGAGGCAAGCGCGCCAAAACGGCGTGAAGACGCGATAGGTCTTGCCGAGCGTCGCGGGCTCGAACAGCAGCGAGGCGTTGAAGCTCTCGACGCGTAGACCCCGCTCGCGCAGCCGCGTCTTGATTTCGCCGTCGCGGCGCACGGCCCAGGGTTCGTAAAGCCGGTTCCAATAGACGGCGGTCGCGCCCGTTTGTTCGATCAGCCCTTCGAGCGCGAGGTCGGCGGCGCCGCGCCGCGACACCAGCTCCACGCCGCGCGAGGCGAGATCGCGCGAGAGGGAAGCGAGCGACTGATGAAGCCACCAGCGGCTGGCTCCACCGGGGCGCCATGCGTCCATCGCGGGTTCGTCCAGCACGTAAAGCGCGATCAGCGGCGCGCCGGACGCCGCCGCCGCGTTCAGCGCGGGATTATCGGAAAGGCGTAAGTCCCGCCGAAACCAGACAATCGCCGGCGCGGGCCTCACCGCCGGACGTGCTTCACGCCATAGAGGAAGTAAATAACCAGCCCGATCGCCATCCAGACGACGAGGCGAAGCCAGGTTTCGCCCGGCAGCGCCGCCATCAGCGCGAGGCAGGACAAAATGCCGAGAATAGGCAGCCAGGGAATTCCCGGCGCGCGGAACGGGCGGACGATGAGCGGGCTATGGCGGCGCAGATGCAGCACGGCGAAACACACCAGCGCGAAGGCGGCGAGCGTGCCGATGCTGACCATCTCGTCGAGGATGTCGATCGGAAACACGCCCGCCGTCAAGGCGGTCAGCGCGCCGACAAGCCATTGGCTGATCGCCGGCGTGCGATATTTCTCGTGCAGCCTCGCGAAGACCGACGGCAGCAATCCGTCTTGCGCCATCGCGTAGAACACGCGCGTCTGGCCGAACAGCAGCGTCAGCATCGCCGTGGTGAGCCCCGCGAGGGCGCCGAACTTCACGATCCAGGTGATGAAGGGGAGGCCAGTGTGGTCCATCGCCAGCGCGATCGGATCGGGCACGCCGAGTTGCTTGTAGGAGACGATGCCGGTCGCGACCGCCGAGACGCCGATATAGAGCACCGTGCAGATGACCAGCGACCCCAGAATGCCGACGGGCACGTCGCGCTGAGGCAGCCGGGCTTCCTGCGCGGCGGTCGATACGCCGTCGAAACCGATATAGGCGAAGAAGACCAGCGCCGCGCCGCGCAGCGCGCCGGTCCAGCCGTAATGGCCGAACCAGCTAAAATCCCAGTCGAAATCCGGCTCGACATGCGCGCCGCCGAAATTGGTCAGTCTTTCGTAGGCCCAGCGGAAGAAATGCGCCTCGCCTGAATTTTCCGGCGCGAGCGGCGTCCAATTGGAAAGCTCGACATAAGGCGCGCCGAAAATTATGACGGCCAGCACCACGGCGACCTTGATGACGACGATGACGTTGTTGAAGGCCGCGCTTTCCTGCGTGCCGCGCGCCAGCAGCGCCGTCAGCATCAGGATGACGCCGGCGGCGGGCAGATTGAACAGCCCGTGCGGCGCCGTCTCGCCGGCGTGCGCCGTCCCGGCGAAAAGAGCGTGGGTCAGTTCGGGCGGGAGGTTGACGCCGAAGCCTTGCAGAACCTTGTTGAAATAGCCGGACCAGCCGACGGCGACCGTCGCGGCGCCGGCGCCATATTCGAGCACCAGATCCCAGCCGATGATCCAGGCGAAAATCTCGCCGAGCGTCGCGTAAGTGTATGTGTAAGTGCTGCCCGACACCGGAATCAGCGAGGCGAGTTCGGCGTAGCACAAAGCGACAAAGGCGCAGGCGATTCCCGACAGAAGGAACGAAACCATCACGCCCGGCCCCGCGACATTGGCGGCGACCGTGCCGGTCAGCACGAAAATGCCGGCGCCGATGATCCCGCCGATTCCGAGCGCCAGCAGCGACGCCCAGCCCAGCGAGCGCTTCAGCCCGTGTTGCTCGGCGATATTGGCGGCGATGATGGATTCCACGGATTTTCGGGTGAAGTAGACGGACTTACGGGTGATGTGAACGCGCGTCGCTGATTCCACCAAAACGTTGTCCTTTCACGGCTCGCCGCGCCGCCTGCTCGCCGCGCTCGATTTCCCGCGATTATGGTTGCGGCGCGAAAAGAAACAAGGGAAATCACGCGGCGAGGCGTTTCGGCCGTCTGGCGCGAAAACTGCGTGGGCTTGCGCGCGGGAGGCTTTTGCGGCTATCGGGGCGCCTACTCCTCTTCGGCGCCGCGCGCCGAACCCCAACCCGCGGTTTGGCACGAAAGCAAAGAATGGCTCGCGACGCTAACGACACAACGCCGATTTCGTCGCGGCGCGAACTCGTCGCCTGGATCGAGGCCGGCGTCAAACCCGCGGGAAGCCCGCTGCGCATCGGCACGGAACACGAAAAAATCCCGTTTTACAAGGCGGGCCATGCACCCGTTCCCTATCAGCCCGGCGGCGTTCGCGCGCTGATCGAGGGTCTGCAGGCGGCGCAAGGCTGGACGCCGATCTTCGACCGCGACGCCCTGATCGGGCTTTACGACCCCGCAAGGCGGCGGCGCGATTTCGCTGGAGCCGGGCGGGCAGTTCGAGCTTTCCGGGGCGCCGCTCGAGGACGTTCACGCGGCCAGGGCCGAGTGCGACGCGCATTTCACCGCGCTGGAGCGCATCGCCGCGCCGCTCGGGATTGGTTTTCTCGATCTCGGCGCCAGTCCCAAATGGTCGCGCGCGCAAACGCCGGTCATGCCCAAGCAGCGCTATGGGATCATGTCGGCCTACATGCCCAAGGTCGGATCGCTCGGCCTCGACATGATGTTTCGCACCGCGACCATTCAGGTCAACCTCGATTTCACCAGCGAATCCGACATGGTGCGCAAGATGCGCGCCGGCCTCGCGCTACAGCCGATCGTCACCGCGCTGTTCGCCAATTCGCCCTTTCTCGACGGCAAGCCGACCGGCGCGCTGTCGCAGCGCTCGAACATCTGGCGCGACACCGACCCCGACCGCACGGGCATGCTGCCATTCGCCTTCGAGGACGGCATGGGGTTCGAGCGCTATGTCGATTACGCGCTTGACGCGCCAATGTATTTCGTGAAGCGCGGCGAAATTTATCACGATGTCGCCGGCGCGAGCTTTCGCGATCTTCTGGCCGGGAAGCTGCCGCGATTGCCAGGCGAGCGCGCGACGATCGCCGATTGGGCCAATCATCTCTCGACGATATTCCCGGAGGTGCGGCTGAAAACCTATCTCGAAATGCGCGGCGCCGACGCCGGCCCGCGCGCGCACATCACGGCGCTGCCGGCGCTGTTCGCCGGACTGTTTTACGACGGCGCGGCGCTCGACGGCGCCGGCGAATTGATCCGGGGTTGGAGCGCCGCCGAGCGCCAAAATCTGCGCGACGAGGTTCCGTTCAAGGGGCTGGAGGCTTCCATCCAAGGCCGCTCGGCGCGCGAAATCGCGCGGGACATGCTGGCTCTCGCCCGTTCGGGGCTGACGCGGCGCGCGCGACGCGACTCCGCCGGCGCGGACGAGACGATCTATCTGGAGCCGTTGGAGGCGATCGCGCAAAGCGGCCGGACGCTCGCGGCCCAACGGCTCGAGGCGTTTCACGGCCGCTGGCGGGAATCGGTCGAGCCGGCTTTCGAGGAATGCGCGCTTTAGAGCGCGTCGGAGCCGACCAAACTAGCGCCGATAGAGGCCCGAGCCATCGGAGGCGGAGCCCGCGCGAATGTGGAAAATCTCCGAGATCGGGCGCAGTCCGTCCGACAGGGCGGCCGCGTAGCCGTTCGGCGCCGGGAGGATCTGGCGGGGGGAGGCGACGCGCGGAACATCGGTCCGCGGCGCCTCGGCGCGCACATGCCCGCCGACTCGCACGCAACGCTGCGCGCCTGAAATCGCCACGAAATCCGCGCCCAGTCTGGCGCATCGGTCACCCGCCGCGGCGCCGGGCGTCTCGGCGTGGGCCGGCGCGCAAACGACGAACGCGGCGACGCCCAAGCGCCCCGTCATCGCCAGGAGACCCCGGGCCTCCCTCGTTCGCGGCAAGCAACTACGCCGGGAATAAATCTTCATGCGCGCGTCGACCTTGTGATTCTCGTGGACGGGATGGCGCGATAACGAGCCGTCGAAAACTCTCCGCGATTCGGAGAACGGTCCTGCAAGCCGAGGATCGTCGCCCGGCGGCTAACGCATACGCTGGCGACCACTTTTACGCGGGAGGCGGAACTCACGCTTCCCCCCGCTGCTTCGTCGCCCGCCGTAATAGACGCAAACATCGTGGCGGCATCGTGTCGCCCGCGCCCAATGTTCACACCCAATCGCCGAGAACCGACTGGACGAGCGCCAGGGCCGCGACGGCGGCCGTGTCGGCGCGCAGGATGCGTGGACCCAGGGAAATCCGCAACACATTGGAGTTTTTCAGAATTTGCTCGCGCTCGGCCTCGTCGAAACCGCCCTCGGGGCCGATCAGCAGCGTCGCGGACGCGCGGGGGCGGGGTTCGCCGCCCGGCGCCGCCCGGCGCAAAATCGCGATGGGATCGGCGACCTCGGCGTCTTCGTCGCAGAAGATCAGCAGCCGCTCGCCCAGGGAAGCCAGCCAGTCCGAAAGATCGCGCGCTTCGACGATCTCCGGCACGTTCAACAAACCGCATTGTTCCGCGGCCTCGATCACATTGGCGCGCAGGCGCTCCAGATTCACGCGCCGAACCTGAGTGCGCCGCGTGAGCACGGGAACGAGCCGCGCGACGCCCATCTCCGCGGCTTTCTGAACCATGTAATCGAGGCGCGCCTGCTTGAGCGGCGCGAAGGCGTAGTCGAGATCGCCGGCCGCGCTCTGCGCGCGCGTTTGTTCGAGGGCGACAAGCGCCGCCTCCTTGCGAGAAGTCATTTCGATCCGCGCCCGCCATTCGCCGTCGCGGCCGTTGAACAGCAGCATCGGATCGTCCGCGCGCAGGCGCAGCACGTTCAGGAGGTAGTTCCGCGCCGCCGGAGTCGGAACGACGCGCGCGCCGATATGAAGCGGCGCTTCGACGAATAGACGCTGCGCTTTGAAATCATATGTGGACAAGAGCTATCCTCGCGGGTGGATCGCGAGACGCGATCGGGAGTATGGTTTAGGCGGCGCGGCGGCGAAAATCGACCGGGATTCTTCGCGCGCGAAACAGGGGCCGTTAGCTTGGGCGAGCGTGACATAAACCTCGACGCCCCGGGGGGCGCCCTCGCGCTCGACAGAGCGGCGATGTTCGACCTCGCCGACCTCGCGATCGACGCGGCGAAAAGAGCCGGCGCCGATTACGTCGATATCAGGCTCGGCGAAACGCGGCGCGAGTTTCTGCGGGCGCGCGAAGAGCGGCTGGAGGATGTCGGCGAGAGCGCCGACGCCGGCTTTGGCCTTCGCGTGCTGCGCGGCGGCTGCTGGGGGTTTTACGGCGCCTCGGCGCTTTCGCGCGCGGCGATTCTGACGGGCGTGGAGACGGCGCTCGCCAATGCGCGGGCGGTCAAACCAATCCAGCCGCGCGAGATTGTCGTGGAAGCGCTTCCCGGCGTCGAGGCGCGCTGGGAGACGCCGGTCGGGATCGACCCTTTCGAGGTTTCCGTCGCCGACAAGGCCGATTTTCTGCTGTCCGTGAACGCCGCCGCCCGCGACGCCGGGGTCGATTTCTGTCTCTCGACATTTCTGGCGGCGCGGGAGGAACGGCTTTTCGCCAGCGGCAATGGCGCGCGCATCGCGCAGACGCGCACGCGGGTGGACCCGCGATTCACGATCACCGCCGTCGACAAATCATCCGGGCGCTTCGCGACGCGCGACAGCCTCGCGCCGGCCCGCGGCGCCGGCTGGGATTACGCCGCGGGTTGCGGCTTGGTCGATGAGGCGCGACGGGGCGCCGAGGAGGCCCGGCGGAAGTTGCGCGCGAAGCCCGTTAGCGCCGGCGTGCGCGATGTGGTGATCGCCCCCAGCAATTTATTCCTGACCATCCACGAGACGGTCGGGCACGCCACCGAACTCGACCGCTCGCTCGGCTGGGAGGCGAATTTCGCGGGCACGACCTTCGTCAAGCCCGCCATGCTCGGCGGTCTGCGCTATGGCTCCGAACTGATGACGATACGGGCCGACCGCGCGCAGGAGGGCGGGCTCGCAACCATCGGCTACGACGACGACGGCGCCCCCGCGTCCTCGGCCGATTTCGCCATCATCGAAAAGGGCGTGTTCGAGAATTTTCAGATGGCGCTGGGGCAGGCGCATCTGATCGGCCTGCCGCGCTCCAACGGCTGCGCCTACGCCGACAGCCCGCGCGCCTTTCCGATTCAGCGCATGCCCAATATCTCGCTGGCGCCCAATCCGGAGCGCTGTTCGCTGGGCGATCTCATCTCCGGGGTCGAGGACGGGCTTTACATCGTCGGCGCCGGAAGCTGGAGCATCGACCAGCAGCGCGACAATTTTCAGTTCGGCGGCCAGCTTTTCTTCGAGATCAAGAACGGCGCGCTCGGCGAGATGGTTCAGGGGGCCGCCTATCAGGGCCGCACGCTGGATTTTTGGCGCGGGCTCGACGGGCTCGGCGACGCCTCGACCTATGAACTTCACGGCGTTTTTACCTGCGGCAAGGCGGAGCCGATGCAACTCGCTCCGGTCTCGCATGGCGCGCCCGCCGCGCGTTTTCGCGGCGTTACGGTTCTCGACACCGACGCGGCGATTTGAGCTCCGCGCGGCGGGAGGCGGGCGCCGCGCGTTAAAGCCGAGGCGTCGACGACTAATTGTCATACCAGGACGCTAACTTACGTCCGTCGGCATTTGATCAAACCCTTTGGAGAAAAAAATGACGCGCAAGCCCCACACCCCCAAAACCCGTAAACCCGCGACGCAGCCGATCGACAACGTCGCGTCCGAGACGGTTGGCAAGCCGGTTTTCGCGCAGCCTCAACGAACGGAAGACCCCGACCGCTTCTCGATAAAACATCCCTCGGACGCGCGGGTCTATAAGGAAATCGACGAGCTTAACCGCGAGCACAAGCTGAAGCCGCTGCCTTTTCCGGCGCCGCGCGGCGCGCCCGAGCCGAAGCTGACGCTGGCGCAGGTGCTCAAGGATCCTCAATCGGATCAAAAAATCCTCAACGCCGGACAAATCGTGTTCCACGCTCTTGGCGACAGCGGCGCCGTGCGCGGGCCGGAGTTCGCAAAATCTTGTCGCCGACAAGCTCATTAGCGATTTCGAAGAGCCGGCGGAAAAGGACCGTCCGCAGTTTTTCTTCCATCTCGGCGACGTGATCTATAATTTCGGCGAGGCGCAATACTACTACGATCAGTTCTACGAGCCTTACCGCAATTACCGTCACGCAAGACGTTGCGCGGCAGTTTCGATGCGTTCCGCGACCGCAAGGCCGCCCATATGATGTCGGCGTGCGGCACGCCGCCAGATCGTGCTCGCGCATCTGATGGTCGCGGAAAAGAGCAACGAAATCCCGGCCGCGCCGGAGTTCGAGGCGCTTGGAGCGACGGGCTGCCTGTTCACGCTCGACGCCGAGCACTGTCAAAAAAACTTTTGAGCGCGTCATCGCGTCCGGCAATCATCTGCTCACGCAAGTGAAGAACAACAGCCGCGCCTGCGCCAAAACTCGAGCTCGATCGCACGCAACCCGCGCTGCGCGAGAAGCGAGACCAAAGGCCGCAATCGCTTCGAGACGCGCGAGCTGAAAGTCTTTGACGCCAAGCGTGTTTTCGCGCACCCATGAGAAGCTCATCAAAACCGTGCTGCCCTCAGCGCACGATCCTTCGCGCAATCCCGCACCACTTTACCGCTCGCGAACTCTTCTTCTCCTCCTCCTCCCAAACCCCAAAACCCCACCCCGCGCCGATTCTGGCGATCGCGGGAAACCACGACGGCATGGTGGCGCCTGGCGCGAATGTCGAGACGCTGGCCGCCTTTCTCGATAATTTCTGCGCCGAGGATTTTGTCGTCACGCCTTCGGCCGGCGGTCTCTCGCGCACCGCGCAGATTCAGCCCGGCGTGTTTTTCACCTTCGAGGCGCCGTTCCTGCGCATTCTGGCGCTCTATAGCAACACGCTGGAAGATCCGGGAGTTATCGCCGATGACACCATCGGTTCGTCGCAGCTCGACTATTTGACCGAGGCGCTGACGCGCGTGAAAAAGGAAGCGTATAAGGGCGCGCTGATCATCGCCCATCACCATCCAGCCTATACGGCGGGATCGCAGCACGGCTGGAGCGTCGATCTGCTCGCTCAGGTCGACAAGATTTGCGCGGCGACCGGCGTGTGGCCGCACGCCGTTCTCTCGGGCCACGCCCATAATTACCAGCGTTTCACGCGCAACCATGCGCAGGGCCAAATTCCCTATGTCATCGCCGGCAATGGCGGACATGCGATCATGAAGCTGACGCGCCGCGACGCGCAGCCGCTGCGCACGCCCGCGGTGATCCAAGCCGCTGGGAATGGTCTCGATCAGGTCGTGCTGGAGAACTACGACGATCAGGATTACGGCTATCTGCGGGTTATCGCCAACGACGCTCAGCTGCGGATCGAATATCATCCGGCGTCCGACGGCCCCAACGCCAAGACGCCCGACGACTCGGTGACGATTGATCTCGCCACCCGCAAGCTCACGCATTTTGTCGGCTAAGCGGGCCAGGCTCGGAGCGCGGCGCCGTTGGTCGAGCGCGGTCGCCGCGCCTCTTTCAAATTGACCGGAGGGACGCGGCCAAGTTTAGCTTCGGCCGCGTCCCTCCAATCGATTTATTTCGCCGAGCGCGAATGCGCGCGAGGGCTATTGATGCGCCTGGCGCATTGGCTCATGCGCGGGCGTCACGAATCCGACCAGCAGCAGGACCGCCGCGAGAGCGGCATGAAGCCAGCGGTCGGCCATGTTCATCGCGACGATGCCGAACAGCATGATTGTCGGGGAATCACGAAGCCGAGAATCGCAACGATGGCGTAAAGCACCGCGATTCGCTCGGATCGCCCGCACCGAGGCGTCCATGAAGGCGGCGGCGAAGAACAAGACGCCCGTGACGATGTGGATGAGATTATGCGCCTCGTTCACGCGGAAGACGCCGCTTTCCGAGACGAGCGGATTGGGGATGAAGCCGGCGATCCCGACCAGGATAAAGACGAAGCCGAAGATTTTCGCCAGCAGATCGGCGTTCCAATGTCTCTCGATCATTGCGAGGTTCCTTTCGGTTCCGTCGCGTCGCGGCCGCCGCGAGAAGCGCCGGGGGGCGCGCGAGCGACGTTCAGGATGCGGCCCGCGGATTCCCCGGACCGGCGCTCGGCGGCAAGGGCCGCCCGCGCCGCTCGCCAGGCGTTTTCCGCCGGTCATGGCGCGTTAGTTGGCGCGGAAGGCTGTTGTTTCAAATGAATTTTTGTTGATGTTTCGGGCGGACATCGCTTGGCGCGCCAATGGTTGTTGGCCCTTGGCTTGGCCGTGAGTCATATTGGCGAAGGCCCATCGTCGAGCGTTGGGCGTCCGTGACATCCGAGGCGGCGTGTTTCTTTCCGAGCAAGACATAGAGCCCATCGCCCGGCGGCTGCTGGCCCGTTCGCGCGCCGACGCCTGCGAGATCGCGATTCGCGGCGGCGAGGAGCGGAATCTGCGCTTCGCGCATGGCGCCGCCACGACCAATCGCGCGCTCGCCGATGTTTTCCTGCGCGTGTCCTCGCATGTCGGGCGACGGGTCGGCTCGGTCGAAATCGCCTCGCTCGACGAGGGCGCCGCGCTGGCCGCGCTCGAACGCTCGGAGCGGATCGCCCGCGCGCTGCCGCCGGACCAGGATTACGTCGGGCCGCTTGGGCCGCGAAATTACGAGGCCTCGCGCCGCTATGACGAGGCGACGGGAATGCTTGGGATGGAGGCGCTGGCGGCCCGCGCCGGCGCGGCGATCGCGCAAGGCGCGGCGGCCGGCGTCGACACCTTTGGCTGCGCCGCGAGCGGACGCCGTTTCCTGGCGATGGTCAATAGCGCCGGGCTGTTCGCCTATGATCGGCGCGCGGAGATCGAAATCTCGGTCACCGCGCGCAACCGCGCCGACAGCTGGTCCGGCTGGGCCGGCGAGAACGCGTTTCACGCCGATTTGCTGGACGCCGGCGCCATGGCCCGGCGCGCCTGCGACAAGGCCGCCCATGACGAGACTCCGCGCGATCTCGAACCCGGGCGCTACACCGTGATCTTCGAGCCCGACGCGACGGCGGAATTGGCGCGCTGGCTGCTGCGCGCGCTGGACGCCCGCGCGACCGAGGAGGGGCGGAATTTTTTCTCTGGCAAGCTCGGCGGAGAGCCTTTGTTCGACACGAAGCTGACGCTCTCCTCCGATCCCGCGGACCCGCTGGCGCCCGAAAGCCCCGTCGGCTTCGAGGGCGTGGCGCAGCGGGCGCGGCTGTGGATCGACAGGGGCGTCGTCGCCTCGTTCTATCGCGACCGCGCCTATGCGCGAAAGACCGGGGCGGAGCCCGTCGCGCATCCGCGCGGCTTTCACCTGCGCGGCGGCGAGACGCCGATCGAGGAGATGATCCGCGCGACGAAGCGCGGTCTGCTGGTCACGCGGCTGTGGTACGCCAACATGCTCGACCCGCGCTCGCTGTTGCTCACCGGCCTCACGCGCGACGGCAATTTCGTCATCGAGAACGGCGAGGTCGTCGCGCCGGCCCGCAATATGCGCTTCAACGCCAGCCTCGCCGAGGTCTTCGCGCGCGTCGGCGCGCTCGGTCCGTCGCGGCGCGTATGGAGCGCCTTCGACGACGCCGCGCGCCGCGGCCGCTCCGCCGATGCTGATCGAAGGTTTCCCCTTCACTTCGAGGTCGGCGGGGATATGAGTCCCGCCTCACGCGTCGAACCAACCCACGGCCAAGCTATTTCGATCCTTTCGTCATTCGCGGTAATGCCAATTGTAAGGGGCCGGCGTCGCGGCTATATAGGCGTCGCCTATGACCCAACCGGGGGAATTCGCGGCTATGGCGGTCGAAATCGAAGCTAATTACAGGCCTTGCGAAGACGAGCCGTTCATGAACGATCGGCAGCGCGAATATTTCAAGCGCAAGCTGCTCGCATGGAAGGACGAAATTCTCGAGGAGAGCCGGGAGACCTTGGCGAGCCTGCAGAGCGACAACGAAAATCATCCCGACATCGCCGACAGGGCGTCGTCGGAGACGGACCGCTCCATCGAGCTGCGCTCGCGCGACCGGCAACGCAAGCTGATCTCCAAGATCGACGCGGCGCTCGCCCGCATCGACGAGGGCGTCTATGGCTATTGCGAGGAGACGGGCGAGCCGATTTCGTTGAAGCGTCTCGACGCTCGGCCGATCGCGACCTTGTCCATCGAGGCGCAGGAGCGTCACGAGCGCCGCGAAAAAGTCTATCGCGACGACTGATCGCGCTCCGGGGATACCGGAAAAAACTTGATAACGAAAAAAAGCCGCCGCGTTCGAACCCGAGCGCGGCGGCGTTTTTATTGTATGGTCCGGCCGTCCCAGAAGTCGCGCCATCTCGGCCTCCAGGGATTCCAACGCATCCTCGGGCTCCTGCGACGGCTGCGCGGGAGGGGGGGAGGCGCGGGTTGTTCGGCGGTTTCCGGCGGCGGAGCGGCTGGGCGACGCGGCGGCTCAACGTCCAGCTTTGGCTCCTGCGGCGGTTGGGGCGGCTCCGCGGGCGCGGCGGCGGGCTCCGGCGGCGGCGGCGCCTCCTTCCGTGGCGGCGGCGGCGCGACTTTTTGCGTGCGCGCCAGGAAGGGCGGGGCCGGCGGACGCGGCGCGGCGGGGCGGGACGTGAAGATCGGCCCTCCCATGCGCGGGGCTGGCGCGGTGGGCGGCGGTGTCGCGGGGACGCCTCGCTGGCGGGGGCTTGCGGCCGGGGCTGCGGCGCGTTGAACAGATTGGGCGGCAGCGGGCTCGGCGGTTGCGGCGGCGGAGCGGCGGGCGGGCTCGGCGGCGCGCGGCGCGGCTCCTCCTCCTTGCGCGGCTCTTGAATTCTCGCGGCTTCCTGAACTTGCGCGGGGCCGGGGGCAGCGGCGGCCGCCGGGGCGGCTCCTGCGGGCGCGGCGGCTCCTTGCCCTAGCGGCGCCTCTTTCGGGCGCGCGGGCGGCGGCGCGGGCGGCTCGCGCGGCGGCTGCGGCCTTGGAGGCGGGAATTCGTGCCTGATGGGTTGCGGCGCCGGTTCCGCCGGTCTTGGCGCCGCTGTTTCTGGCGCCGCCGGCCAGCCGGGGACCGCGGGCCGCGCCTCGCGCGCTTCAAGCCGCGTTTCGCGCGTGTCCGCTCGGGGGATGGACGCCTCGCCGCGGTTGATGCCGCTTTCGACGAGCAGGTCGTTCGGCCCGCCGATGAGCAGCAGATGCTCGGTGTTGTCGCGCCGGACGATGACGAGTTGGCGCTCCCGGTCGAGTTCGAACGCGTCGACGATATCCAGGCGGCGCGGGCGGTTGCGCGGTCCGTTGGTCCGGATGCGTCGTCCGAACACCAGTCGGAAGATGTAGAGGATCAGCACCGCGGCGACCAGAAAGGCGGCGATTGCGAACAGATAGGGGAGCAGCTGCGATTGCGTGATGCTTTGTGGCATGAAATTCTAGTCTCTTGTTCGAACTGCGTCGCCGGATAGCAGATAAAATAACAGCTTTCCGCGAAGTGCGCATCGAAAAAGGTTAAGCAATGGTTAACGCCGCGCGGGCTGCTCCGATTCGACGCCCGGCGACGTTGCCTTGGGCGGCGCATGAGGTCATTGTTCCCCGATGATTCTTTGGGAACGCGGCGCTTGCTCGGCCGCGAAGCTGTCGCGAGATGCCAGACATGATCGAAAAGGTGGCGTCGTCAGCATATGACCGCACGGAACGTCCGGGCGTCGCTTGGCTCGTGCTGCTTCTGGCCGCGGCGCTGGTCGGCGTCATGGCGGTGTATTTCCTCGCGCCGGCGTCGGCGCCCCGCGTGACCATGGCGGCGCTGGCGATGTTCGCGGTGGCGGGGGTTTTCTCGCTGTTCGCCTATGCCGTCGGCCTGCTGCAATTCACCAGCCGCGCCGCCCGCAACGACGTGACCAAGCTGATCTCCGACACTTGGGGCGAGGGCCTGCTCGCGACCGAGGGCGAGCTGCAAATACTTTACGCCAACGAAGCCTATATGGAGCTGTGCGGCGCGCGGGACGTGAGCGGCATTTTGCCGGTCGAGCGGCTGTTCTCCGGTCCGCCCGAAGTCTCCGAGGCGATTTACCGCTTGGCGCAAGCGGCGCGCGGCGGACAGCGCCATGTCGAGGATATGCGCTTGTCGCCGCCCTTGATGGGCGGCGCGACCGCCGCCTGGTATCGCATAAAGGTGCAGCCGCTGGAGCGTCACGGCCCCAATACGACGCTCTGGGCGGTGGCCGACGTGACCTCGGACCGGCAACGCCAGGAGAATGTCTTTCCAGCAACTGCAGCATGCGATCGATTTTCTCGATCACGCGCCGGCGGGCTTTTTCTCGGCGACGCCGGCCGGCGCCATCCCCTATATGAACAAGACGCTGGCCGGTTGGCTCGGCTATGATCTCACGCAAGCCGGCTCGGGCGGTTTGACCCTCCACGACATCGTGGCGAATAACGGTTCGGCGCTGCTCGCCGCCGGCCTCGGCGGGGCGAGCGAAGTGCGGACGCGGCAGATCGACCTCGATTTCAAATGCAAGAACGGGCGCTCCCTGCCCGTGCGGCTGCTGCATCGGGTCGCCTATGGCCAGGACGGCGCGCCGGGCGCTTCCCGCACGCTGGCGCTGAACCGGGCGTCCGGCGAGCAGCCGGAAGAGGATTTGCGCGCCGCGGAAGTGAAGTTCGCGCGTTTCTTCAATTCGACGCCGATGGCCATAGCGACGCTCGACGAGAACGGCCGCGTGGTGCGCTCCAACGCGGCTTTCGCTCAGCTGTTGCCGCGCGCGCTGGAGGGCGGTCAGGCAGGTAAAGGCGCTCCCGCCTGGCCTTTGCTGGCCGATATGAGCGAGCGCGATCGCGCCGCGCTCAAGGGCGCGATCGAAGCCGCGCTCGACAGCCGCGGCGATGTGAAGCCGGTCGACGTGGTGTTCGAGGACGCCGCCGCCCAAGGCGAGACGGGACGGATCGCCTCCAGCGATCCAATGACCGCGCGCTCGGTGCGCTTCTTCGTTTCGCCCGACGAGAACGCCGGCAAGAAGGCGGCGATGATCTACGCGCTGGACACGACCGCCGAACGCAAGCTGCAGGAAGAATTCGCGCAATCGCAAAAGATGCAGGCCGTGGGTCAACTCGCCGGCGGCGTCGCGCACGACTTCAACAACATGCTGACGGCGATCATCGGCTATTCCGACTTGCTGCTGGCGAGCCATCGCCCGACCGATCCGTCGTTCCAGGACATCATGCAGATCAAGCAGACGGCCAACCGCGCCGCCGGCCTGACGCGGCAGCTGCTGGCTTTTTCGCGCCGCCAGACGCTTCGCCCGGAAGTGCTGCAGATCGGCGACGCCCTTTCGGAGCTGCAGATTTTGCTGCGCCGGCTGCTCGGCGAGAAAGTGGAGCTCGATCTGCGGCACGGCCGCGACCTGTGGTACGTCAAGGCCGACATCAACCAATTCGAACAGGTGATCATCAATCTCGTCGTCAACGCGCGCGACGCCATGGCGGAGCGCGGCGGCCGCGTGCAGCTGCGCACCCGCAACCTCGCCGCCGCCGATTGCGCCGCGTTGAACGAAAAGGCGCTGACGCCGGCCGATTACGTGCTGGTCGAGGTCGAGGACAATGGCCCCGGCATTTCGCCGGAGATCAAGGAGAAGATTTTCGAGCCCTTTTTCACCACCAAGGAAGTCGGCAAGGGCACTGGCCTCGGCCTCTCCATGGTGTTCGGCATCGTCAAGCAGTCCGGAGGCTTCGTCTTCGTCGACAGCGAGGTTGGCAAGGGCGCGACCTTCCGCGTGCTGCTGCCGCGCTATGTCCCGCAAGCGAGCGACATCGCCGTCAAGGCCGAAGCCGTCAAGCCCACCACCGATTACACCGGCCAGGGCGTCGTCCTGCTGGTCGAGGACGAGGACGCGGTGCGGGCTTTCGGCGTCAGGGCGCTGAGTTCGCGGGGCTATACGGTGCTGGAGGCCGCCTCGGGTCTCGAGGCGCTCGAAGTGGTGGAGCGGGAGAAGGGCAAGATCGACCTCATCGTCTCCGACGTGGTGATGCCCGAAATGGATGGGCCGACCATGTTCAAGGAGCTGCGCAAACGCGGCGTGAAGGCGAAGGTGATCTTCGTTTCCGGCTACGCGGAGGAAGCCTTCGCCAAGAACCTTCCCGAAGGCGAATTCGGATTTTTGCCAAAACCCTTCACTCTCAAGCAATTGATCGAGACCGTGAAACAGAGTCTGGGCTAACGGCGCGATAATGTCGCAGTTCATGATGCAGTCGCTCTATTGACATGCAATTGTGAAACATGGCCTATTTATGGTCGGGACAGGGCTCCCAAAAAAAGAAAACAACCGAGGAAACAGTAAGATGAAGATGAATGTTCTTGTAGCGGCGGCCTTGATGTTCGGTGGAATGATCGCGCCCGGCTTTGCTTACGACGGCGCCGCGGGACTGCGGAGCCCGGTCGCCAAGGTGTCTTGCGACACCCGCAACGAAGACGAGCAGGCGGTGTGCGCGATGAAGTGTGAAGACAACTTCGTTCGTCATAAGAACGATAATATGGCCGACCACTCCGCGCTGGCAGCGGACAAGCTGGCCTGCGACACCAAATGCGGCTGCCCGCAGAATTCGAAGCAGTAATGTCACGGTCGCTCGCCGCGCGGTCGGCGAGGGTGGTTCGAGTTGCTGGGCGCGCGAAAAATCGCCGCCCAGCGGCGCGGACGAGTTTTTACGATCGCATCGTTTTCAAGGATTAAGTCGCGCCCGGCGCCCGCCCATGTGGACGCCGCGCGCATCGCGCGTGTTAGGGCCGCGCCTTCCCTAAGAAAACCAAAGGCCACGACATGATCCCGCGTTACTCCCGCAAGGCGATGACCGATATTTGGGAGCCGCGGACGCGCTTCAAAATCTGGTTCGAGATCGAGGCGCACGCCTGCGACGCGCTCGCCGAAATCGGCGTCATCCCGAAGGAGAGCGCCAAGGCGATCTGGGACAAGGCGGGCGAGGCGTCCTTCGATGTCGCGCGCATCGACGAGATCGAGCGCGTCACCAAGCACGACGTCATCGCCTTTCTCACGCATCTCGCCGAATTCATCGGCGCCGATTCGCGCTTCGTGCATCAGGGCATGACCAGTTCCGACGTGCTCGACACCTGTCTTTCCGTGCAGTTGTCGCGCGCCGCCGATCTGCTTGATCGCCGATGTCGACGCTCTGCTCGCGGCGATCAAGAAGCGCGCCTTCGAGCATAAATACACGCCGACCATCGGCCGCTCGCATGGCATTCACGCCGAGCCCACGACCTTCGGCCTAAAGCTCGCGCAGGCTTACGCCGAGTTTTCCCGCGCGCGCGAGCGGCTTGTCGCCGCGCGCAAGGAGGTCGCGGTTTGCGCGATTTCCGGCGCCGTCGGCACCTTCGCCAATATCGACCCGCGCGTCGAGGAACATGTCGCGAAAAAACTCGGCCTCGCGGTGGAGCCGGTGTCGACGCAGGTGATCCCGCGCGACCGTCACGCGGCGTTTTTCGCGACGCTCGCCGTCGTCGCCTCCAGCGTCGAGCGCCTCGCCACGGAAATCCGCCATCTGCAACGCACCGAAGTGCTGGAGGCCGAGGAGTTTTTCTCGGCCGGGCAGAAGGGTTCTTCCGCCATGCCGCATAAGCGCAATCCCGTGCTGACCGAGAACCTCACCGGACTCGCGCGTCTCGTGCGCGGCATGGCGGTCCCGGCGCTGGAGAATGTGGCGCTGTGGCACGAGCGCGATATTTCGCATTCCTCGGTCGAGCGGATGATCGGCCCCGACGCGACGGTGACGCTGGATTTCGCGCTTGCGCGACTGACCGGCGTGATCGAGAATCTGCTGATCTACCCCGAGAATATGAAGAAGAATCTCGATCGGCTCGGCGGCCTCGTGCATTCGCAGCGCGTGCTGCTGGCGCTGACGCAAAAGGGCGTCTCGCGCGAGGACGCCTATGCGCTGGTGCAGCGCAACGCGATGCCGGTGTGGCGCGGCGAGGGCGAATTCCGCGCGCTGCTCGGCGCCGACAAGGAGGTGAGCGCGAAACTCTCAGCCTAAGGAGCTCGACGAGTTGTTCGACCTCTCCTACCATTTCAAACACGTCGACACGATTTTCGCACGCGTGTTTGGGGAACAATAGGGCCGCGCGTCAAACCTTCGGCGGCGGCTTTTGCGCGCCGACCGCGCCGCGCGGGCGCGTGAGGCCCAGGCGCCGCATGAAATACAGCACCACCAACGACGCGCCGACGCACAGCGCGGCGGCATAGGCCGTGCCGCCAATGGTTTCCGTGAATGGCAGACTCTTCGTGTTCATGCCGAAGAAGCCGGTGACGAAGGTCGCCGGCAGCAGCAAGGTCGTGACCATCGTCAAAATATACAGGCGATCATTGGTGACGAGACTGTCGATCGCGCTCAACTCGTCTTGCAGCAATCTGGCGCGATCCTGCACCTCCGAGAGATCATGGGCGAGAATATCGGCGCGGCGAGCGAGCCGCGCGCCGGCTTCCCTGAGGTCGTCCTGCTCGGGGTCGCTGACGCTAGCCTCCAGCCGCAGCAACGGCGAGCGCAGGCCGCCGACCTCGCGGGCGAGTCGCAGCGCGGCGCGCCGCGTCGGGCCGAGCGTCGCGCGCTCGTCGACGCCCTGACCGCCCATGACGATGCGCTCCTCGATGCGATCGAGCGTCGATGAGAGTTCGAATATCATTCTGCCCAATTCGTCGCACAAATGGCCGACGATGGCCTCGAACAGTTCTAGCGGGGAACTCGCGAGGCGCCCGGCGCCGAGCGCCATTAACGTGGACTCAACGGCGCGGAGCGGGCGCTGACGCGCGCTGACGAGAAACTGCTCGCCGAAGGCGAAACGCAGATAATCCATCCCCGTCGCCGCCGGGCCGTCGGCGCCGCGCTCGCGATCGAAGAAGGCGCCGCGCACGATGTCGCCGGAGTGCTCGACGAATTGCCTGTCGATCGGTCCCGACAGCGTCTTGCGCGCGTCGTCGTTCAGCACGCTCAGCCGTTTGAGCATGGCGTCCACGTTCGGATCGTCGAGATGCAGATGCAGCCAGACGAAACCTGCGCCGGGCGTCCCGATGTGCGCGATGTCGTCGGCGTCGCCGGGCTCGGCGCGTCCTTCGTCGTCGAAGCGTAGCACGAGGGCGCAGCCGGGAACGGCGTGGAAAGCGGGCTTGAGACGATCGAAACTCATTTTGAGCGATCCGTTTTGGGCGGAGAATTTTCATTCCGACCAGCAGCAGTTTCATAACAGGCGCATGACGGGGCGGCGAGCCCTCGCTTAGCCCTTCTTGCCTTTCTCGGGGCAGGGCGGGAGCGCCGCGTCCAGCACGGCCTGGTCCTGCTCGCCCTCGCGCGCGTCGAAATCGGCGTAGAGCGGCAGCCAGCCGGTCTCGTCGTCCGCATGGATGAACACGTCGATGGCGATCGGGCCGGCCGGAATCTCGGTCCGCCGGCACGCGAAGGAGCCGGACATGATCATCCTGCCGCGCGTCCTTCCGCCCTCGGCTCTAAGGCGCGCGGCCTCCTGCTGCGCCGACCGCGCGGCGTTAAGACTTCGCGGCGCGAGTTCGACGATCGTCAGAGACGGCGCGCCGCCCAGCGCGGTCAGCGCCTCGCGGTCGCCGGGATGCGCGGCGCGCTGGAGACGCAGCGCGAGGGTTTGGGCCCGCGCTTCGTCGCCGCCGTCGCGCCAGTAGCGCACCTCGATGGCGGCGTTTTCCGGGGTCGGCGTCACCCAGTCCGGACCGCGCATCGCGACTCGCAATTGCGCCAGATCCGCCGTGCCGACGTTGAAGTCGCGCAGCTTCCATTGCGTCGAGATCGGCGCGCCGTTGCAGCCGGCGAGCGAGAGGAAAAGCGAGAAGAGAATAACGCGGCGCATGGCGGCTCTCTAGCTGCGTGGGGGGCGGAGGTGGCCGGACCGCCTCCGATTCATATCACGAAGAAGCTTCGCCGTTGGCTGGCGATTGGGCGAGACAATAAGCCGTCAGCGCCATGACGTGCATTAATAATTTAATGTTTGACATTAAAAAAATAATGCGTTGAGATTGTTTTATCATTCAGGAGAACTTTCATGCGCCAGCCGCCCATTTCACGCATCGCTCTCGCCGCTTGCGCGATGCTTCTCGTCGCGGGCCGCGGTCCCGTGTCCGCCGCTCTGAACGATCCGCGCGATCTCCCGGCGCTGGAGCGCGACGCACGCGTGCATTATGACGCCAACGCCAAAGGCTACGCCGAGGCGGTGGCCAAGCTGCTGCCCGGCGCGATGGCGTGTGTCGAGGCGGCGCAGGGCGGGCCTTTCGAAAAACCCTTCGTCGTCGCGGCCTATCTCGACGACGACGCCTACGCCGCCGCCAATGGTCTTGGCAGTCCGAAGGCGCGCGGCGTGACTTATTTCGATCGCGTCACGATGGCGCCGGCGCTGTGGCGCGAGGAGCCGGGCTATCTCGAAGCCGATCTCGTCCACGAATTGTCGCACGAGCATCTTTGGGGCCATCTCTCGGCCGTCGACTATTTTCAAATTCCCGTCTGGTTCGTCGAAGGGCTCGCGGTGATGGTCTCCGGCGGCGGCGGCGCACAGGGCGTGTCCGTCGAGGAGGCGGAGCGCGAGATCGTCGCCGGACGCGTGATCGATACGCCGGACGAGGTATTTCTGTTCGGCAATCTCGGCCTAAAGCCGCCGCCGCCACGCATGGAAAACGAGGACCAGCGGATGCGCATGCATATGGCCTATCGACAGGCCGGCCTGTTCGTGAGTTTCCTGCGCGCGCAAAACCGCCAAGGCTTTCAAGCGCTGCTCGACCGCCTGATGACCGGCGAACGGTTCAATTCGGCGTTCTCCGCGGGTTTTGGCGCCAGCGTCGCGGCGATGCGGGAGCGGTTCTTGGCCGCCGCGCGCGCGTCGGCTTCGTAATCCGTTGTTCCCCTGTGCGCCTATTGGAAAGGAACGCCATATGCCTGACGCCGAAAATTTCGCCGCCCCCGCCGCCCCGCCGGCGCTTCGCGGCAAGATCGCCTGGATATGCCAGAGCGTGCGCTTCGCCGCGCTCGGCTATGCCGTTTGGACGCTCTATATCAACGTCACCTATTGGAGCGACGCGGCGCGGATCAACGACGGCTATGGCCGCTTCCTGCATCGCGATCTCTCTGGCGTGCAGCCTTGGCAACAGGCGGCGGCCTTTGGCGTGAATTTCGCCATCTGGCTGCTCGCGGCCTCGGCATGTTACGGCGCCTGGCGGCTGTTCTCCGCCTATTTGCAAGGCGAGGTCTTCTCGCCGCGGAGCGCGCTTTGGCTGCGACGCCTCGCGCTGTTCGGCATAGCGGCGCAATTGCTGGGAATAGCCGCTCGTCCCTTGCTGTCGGTCATTCTCACCTGGCATTTTCCGGCGGGTCAAATGCTCCGCGTCGTCAACATCGCCGCCATGCCCGACGATCTCTCGACGCTGCTGCTGCTATTCGGATTGCTGGCGCTGGCGCATATTCAGATGACCGCCGCCGAGATCGCCGACGACCACGCGCGGATTGTGTGAGGCCCATGCCGATTATCGTCAATCTCGATGTCATGCTGGCCAAGCGCAAGATGCGCTCGCGCGACCTCGCCGCGCATATTGGCATCGCCGAGCAAAATGTCAGTCTCTTGAAATCGGGCAAGGTGAAGGGCGTGCGCTTCGACACGCTGGAGAAAATCTGCCAGATTCTCGACTGTCAGCCGGGCGATATTCTGGAATACCGCCCGGAGGAGACGGTAAGTGAGGCGGCGTCGTTCTCTTCTCCCCGCGAAAACGGGGAAAGGGAATTTCCTATGCCTTCGGCCCGCCGCGGGTGACGCCGACCTTGGCCGGGCGCAGCACGCGCTCGCCGATCGAATAGCCGGGTTCGATCACCTGCGCCACCGTGCCGGCGGGCTGGCTCTCGTCGGGGATCTCGAACAGCGCCTCGTGCTGATTGGGGTCGAAGCGGACGCCTTGCGCCTCGATCTTCTTGACGCCGAAACGCGCCAGCCGCGACAGAAAATCCCGCTCGGTGAGTTCGACGCCCTTGACCAGCGCGGCGACATGCGGCGTCATCTCGGCGCGCGCCTCGTCGGGAAAACTGTCCAGCGCGCGGCGCAGATTGTCGGCGAGCGCGACCGCGTCGCGGGCGAAGCTGGCTATGCCGTAAGTTTTCGCGTCGGCGATTTCGCGCTCGGTGCGGCGGCGCAGATTCTCCATCTCGGCGAGCGCGCGCAGCAGCCGGTCCTTGACCGCCGCGTGCTCGGCGCGCAACGCTTCAAGCTCGGCCGCGGGATCGCTTGCTTGCGGCGTCGGCTCCCGTGGCGGCGCGGCCGCGGCTTCCGTCGGGGTGGCGGCTTCCGTCGGGGCGGTCGCCTCTCGCGGCGTGTCGTTATTGCTCTCTTCGCTCATCGTGTAGGTCCATTGTCCTTTGCGCCCCCGATATCAGGGCTGGATCGCGATAAATCAAGTCCGCCCGGGGCCCGCGGGGGCGGCTTCCCTGATCCCGCGCTTTTTGTCCGGCCCCGAGAATATCTCCAGCAATTGCCGCTTTATGGTCGCCTGGCGCGATGGCGAGACGATTTTTCCGCCCGTCAAATCCTTGACATAGATCGCGTCCACCGCGCGCTCGCCGAATGTCGTGACATGGGCCGAAACGATATTCAAGTTGAGTTTCGAGATGGCGTTGGTGATCTCGAACAGCAAGCCCTCGCGGTCGAGGCCCGAGATTTCGAGCACCGTGCAATCGAGCGACAGGCTGTTGTCGATGACGACTTCCGGCGCGATCGAGAAAGCGTTCGCCCGCGGCGTCTTGGCGCTGCGCGCCTCGATCGCGTCGGCGACCGTCGCCTCGCCGCGCAGCGCCTTCTTGGCGAAGGCGGCGATGCGGTCGCCGCGCCGCTGTTCGTCGTCGTCGAACGAGAAGGCGCGCGAACAGACGATGGTGTCGAGCGCCAATCCGTCGGCGGTGGTGAAAATATGCGCGTCGACGATATTGGCGCCGCAGGCCGCGCAGGCGCCGGCGACGGTCGAGAGCAGCCGGCGGTGATCCGGAGCGATCACCGTCAGCTCCGTCGCGCCGCGCTTCTTGTCGAGCGCCACGGCGGCGACGAGCGGCGCGCGCGCGTCGGCGAGCTGGCGCAGCAGCCGCGCGTGATAGATCTTATGAGCGATGTCCATTTTCAGCCAATAGGCGGGATAGTGCCGCTTGGCGTAATTCTCGAACTCCTCGTCGCTCCAATCCTTCAACGCCGCGCGCAATTGCTCCTTCGCCTCGGCGACGCGGATTCTGCGGTCGACGGCGGAGTGGCCGCCGCCCAGCACGACCTCCGTCTCCCAATAGAGCTGGCGCAGCAATTGCGCTTTCCAGGCGTCGAGCACGCCGGGGCCGACCGCGTTGATGTCGCAAACGGTCAACACGAACAGCATCTTCAACCGCTCGATGGTTTGCACCACGGCGGCGAATTTCTCGATCGTGCGCGCGTCGGTGAGGTCGCGGCTCTGCGCGACGCTGGACATCAGCAGATGCTGTTCGACCAGCCAGGCGACGGTCTGAGTCTCTCCCGGCGTGAAGCCGAGCCGCGGACATAGCGTCAGCGCCGTCTTCATGCCGGCGATGGAGTGATCCTCCTTGCGGCCCTTGGCGATGTCGTGCAGCAGCAGGCCGAGATAGAGCACCTTGCGGTTGACGATGGTCGGCAGAATTTCGGCGACGAGCGTTTGGTGTTCCGGCAGCCGTCCGGCCTCGAGATCGCAAAGGCCGCCGACCGCGCGCAGCAGATGCTCGTCGACCGTATAATGATGATACATGTTGAACTGCATCATCGCGACGATGCGTCCGAAATCCGGGATGAAGCGCCCGAGCGCGCCGGTTTCGTTCATGCGCCGCAGCACGGTCTCGGTGATGTTGCGCGACAGCAGCAGTTCGAGAAACAGCCGGTTGGCCTCGGGGTTCGCGCGCAAATCGGCGTCGATGCGGCGCAGATTGCGCGTCACCGCGCGCAAGGCGTCGGGATGCAGCGGCAGGCTGAAACGATCCGCCGTCCAGAACAGGCGAATGATATTGACGGGATCGCGCGCGAAGGCTTCGTCGTCGCTCACGCTGACGCGGTCGTGGTCGATGGTGAAACCCTGCGGCAGCCCCGCCTTGGAGCGGCGCCGCAGCCGCCCGAAGAAACGGTCGAGCATCGCGGGCGGCTTGGCCTGGCGCTCCTCCAGCGCCGCGCAAACGATGGCGGTCAGATCGCCCACGTCCTTGGCGACGAGAAAGTAATGTTTCATGAAGCGTTCGACGCGCGAGAGGCCGCCGCGGTCGTGATAGCCGAGCCGCGCCGCCAGCACCGGCTGGACGTCGAAGGCGAGCCGCTCCTCGGCGCGCCCCGTGGCGAAATGCAGATGACAGCGCACCCGCCACAAAAATTCCTCGCAGCGCTCGAACAGGCTGAATTCCGCCGAGGTGAACAGCCCCGCCGCGACCAGCTCCCGCGCCTCGCGGACGTGATAGACATATTTGCCGATCCAGAACAGCGTGTTGAGGTCGCGCAGGCCTCCTTTGCCTTCCTTCACATTGGGTTCGACGAGATAACGCGAGGCGCCGGCCCGCTGCACGCGCTCATTGCGTTCGTCGAGCTTCGCGGTGACGAATTCGCGCGCGTCGGCGCGCACGATTTCGCGGTCGAAGCTCTCGACCAGATCGTCGAACAATTCCCGATCGCCGAGAAGGAACCGCGCCTCCAGCAGCGTCGTGCGGATGGTCATGTCGGCCTTGGCCTGGCGCAGACATTCGGCGACGGAGCGGGTGGCGTGGCCGACCTTCTGCCGCAAATCCCACATCATATAGAGCATCGCCTCGACGACGCTCTCGCCCCAGGGCGTCTGCTTATAGGGCAGCAGAAACAAGAGATCGATATCGGAGCCGGGCGCCAGCGCGCCGCGCCCATAGCCGCCGACCGCGACGATCGTCAGCCGCTCGCCGAAGGTCGGCTTCTCCGTGACGTGAACATGGCTGACCACATAATGGTAAAGCGCGTGGATGATCTCGTCTTCGAGCCGCGACAGAAAGCACGCGCAGGCCAAGCCGCGCCCGCCCGCTTCGAGCCTCGCCTTGGCGACGGCGTGGCCCTGGTCGAGCGCGGCGCGCAGCATCTCCACGACCCCCGCGCGGCAGGACTCCGGCGTCGCGGCGCCGTCGCAGGCCTCTCCGATGCGCTCCAGCATTTCCGCGCGCAAAGCGAAGAGATCGGGGCCGGACGCGTCGAGCGCCTTGAAGGCGCGGGACGGCGAGAGGTTTAACTCGGCCATGTCGCTCAACTCCCGTCGCGCAAGATTTTAAGCCGCCCCTCCACCTTGTCCATGATGCTCGGCGCCAAATCCGGCCCGCCAATCTTTTTCAGCGCGCGCAGACCCGTCGGCGAGGTGACGTTGATCTCCGTCAGCCAGCCGTCGATTACGTCGATGCCGACGAAAAGCAGGCCGCGCTGCTTGAGATGCGGCCCGAGGCGCGCGCAAATTTCCCGCTCGCGGTCCGAGAGTTCGGTGGCCGCCGCCGCGCCGCCGCGCACCATATTGGAGCGAATATCGTCCTCCGCCGGCACGCGGTTGACCGCGCCGAGCGGCTCGCCGTCGACGAGCAGGATGCGCTTGTCGCCCAGCGACACCGCCGGCAGGAAGCGCTGCACCACCCAGGGCTCGCGGAAGATCGTCGAAAACAGATCGAATAGCGAGCCGAAATTCGGGTCGCGCGGCGCGACTTTAAACACGCTGGCGCCGCCATGGCCGAACAGCGGCTTCATCACGATGTCGCCATGCTCGGCGCGAAACCGCTCGATCGCCGCACGGTCGCGGGTGATCAGCGTCGGCGGCATCAAATCCGCGAACTGCATCACGAACAGTTTTTCAGGGGCGTTGCGCACGCTGGCGGGATCGTTGACGACGAGCGCGCGCGCGGCGACGCGCTCGAGAAAATGCGTCGAGGAAATATAGGCGAGGTCGAAGGGCGGGTCCTGTCGCAGCAGCACCACGTCGACCTTCGAAAGATCGAGCTGGCGCGTCTCGCCGAGTTCGTAATAATCGCCGGGCTTGTCGCGGACGGCGATCTCTTGCGCGCGCGCGCTGACGCCGCCGGCCTCCAGCGACATGTGATCGGGCGTATAGAACCACAGCCGATGGCCGCGCCGCGCGGCCTCCAGCATTATGGCAAAGGTCGAGTCGCCGGCGAAGTTGATCTTCTCCAAAGGGTCCATCTGGACGGCGACTTCGAGCATGGGCGTCTCCCTATTCGGCGCGCGGCCGGCGCCGCTCGCAAACGAAAAGTTGGAGCAGGTTCTCCGGTTAAAGTCTATCGACTTTTTCGAAGCCCCTGCTAGGTACTTTCCGAGTCTCGCGTATAATTCGCCACGCGCGATAAGTATAGACGCGCTTCGCGATCTTGCGTTTGCCGCGCTTATCGTGGGTTGGACGAATCTCGAAGGAGGTAAAAATGGTGAATAAAATTCTCATGGCTATGTTTGTGACCGCCGCTGTCGCTTTCGCGCCTATCGCCGCCTCGGCGCAAACCGCCGCGCCGGCGCCAGCCGCGCCGGCCGCAGCCGCGCCGGAAGAAGCAGCCCCGGCGAAGGGGCGCCACCACCATCATCACCACCATCATCACCATCATCATCACCATCACCACCATCACCACCACCACAACGACAACACCTGATTCCACTGACGCGGCCGACGGCGGGCGCTCGCTTCGCCGTCGGTTATTCCGTCGTAATTTTTTTGGGAATTTCGCGGCGGCGATCGAGCCGACGCGAGTTTGGCCGGCTTTTGGAACGATGTTCGCGCCGCGTGACCGCGGTCGGCGCGGAACATGTCGGGCGTCCGGGTGGTCGGAGGGGAAGCTTCGCAACACCACCAGCGCGTCCGCCGCTTATCGACGCGACCCGAGATCGAGGAAGCAGCGGAGGTCGGCGACGATCATGTCGCGCACGGTCTCCGCTCCGCTTTCCAGGCCGCGCTTGTAGCTGGCGAGGAGTCCGCGACTATGGGCGGATAAAGCCGCGCCCATCAGTATCTCGTCTGGCGCGAGCCCGGCGAAAGCGGCGCATTCTTCCATGCCGATCATGGCGATCACCAATGCCGCGGCGGCGAAAAACCTAGGGGCTCGGCGCGCCCCCGCGGCGCATTAACAGCGGGCGGCATCGGCGAGGTCGCCAGACAGACATCGACGCCGCCAAGGCGTTGCTCCGAACGTGCGCCCCGGGACACGCGGACATTCACACTCGGACAGCGTGGAACAATCAATCGAGCACTTCTACTCAAAGCGCTCTCCCGCCCGCGAAAAAGCAGAAATCGTCACGCCAGAAGCGGCGCGACCAGCCTCTCCAGATTCCGCTCGTAAGCCGCCGCCGCGAAATGCGCGTCGTAATAGGCCCTCGCGGCGCTGGCCTGGCGTCGCGCCTCGTCCCACGCCGGCGCCCGCGCCGCCTCCTTCAGCGCGCGCGCGAAATCCTCCGGCGCGTCGGCGACGACGACGCCCGTTAGCGCCAGCGCGCCCTCGCCCATGCCGCGCAGCGCGAGGCGCGTCGCGATCAGCGGCAGGCCGCTGGCCATCGCCTCCACGGTCTTGATCGACAGGCCGTGGCCGTCGATCGTCGGCAGCAAAGCCAGCCGCGCGCCAGCGTAGATCGCGCCGGGGTTTTCGACGCGGCCTAAAAACCAATCCTTGTAGCGCTCGAACAGCGCGCCGTCGCGCGAACGCACGCCGGCGTCGACATTGCCGGCGATCTTGACCCTGACGCCTTCGGCCCTCGGCGCGATCTCGCGCAAAAACCAGATCACGCTGTCGACATTGGCGGAATTATTGCTCGACACGATCACAATGTCCTCGCCGCCGGGTCCGGTCGGCGCCGGCGGCACGGCGGGATAGAGCAGCGCATGGGCTTTTTCGGGCAGGCTCGCGCGAAACTCGGCCTCCTCGCGCGCGTTGAGGTGGATCAAGAGATCGGCCTCGCGCATCAACGCGAGTTCCTGCGCCAGCATCGCCTCATAGCTCACGCGCGGCCTCAGCCAGGGCATATGCTCGTTCATCAGCGCGAACTGGCGGGCCTGGAGGTCGTGGCTGTCCAGCAGAATTCTCGCTTCGCCCCGCGCAAGCCGTTTCGCCACCGGCATCAGGAAGAAATGATTGCAGTGGACGAGATCGAAGGCGACAGTCCTCCAACCCCTTCGACAGCAGCGCGCGCTCGGCGAGGCCGGAGCGGATCACCGCCTGATCGCCATGCAGATAGGGCCACAGCACGTGTTCGAGGAATCGCGGCGACAGCACGGCGCGAAACGGCGCGCCGCCGAAGAAACGCGGACCGTCATCGAGTTCCGGCGTCGCGGCGGTGAATTCCCGCCATATCCAGCGCCTCTCGGGCGCAAAACCCGGATCGCTGCTGATCGGCGATGGGGAAAACCTCCGCCCCCAGCGCGCGATAGGCGGCGATCTGGCCGAGCACGACGCGGTAGGTGCCGCAGCTATGCCAGGCCGGATGCACCAGCGCGACGCGCCGTCCTTTGAGCGGGGAGGGGGTGGGTTGCGCGGCCATTGGCGACGGTTATAGCGCGGGGAACCCGGAGCAGCGCAATAGGCGAGCGCTCAAGCGCCTTGCTCCACGGCCTTTGGCGTCGCCGGCGCATCCTTCGCCCGCTTTCCCGCCGCGCCAAAACGGTCCCAGGCCATTTCGTGGCCGAGGTAAACAAAGGGGCCGACCACGAAGCCGAAGGCCGTCAACATGACCGCCTGCGGCAGGTCGCGGACGATGACGTAATTGGTGGCGAAGTCCGTCGTCGTGGCGAAGGTGCGGAAGGTGATCGTCTTGGCCAAGGCGCGATTGACCGAATATCCGCCAAGACCCACCATCGGCGCTTTCGCGTCCGGCGGCTCGGCGTCGGCTCCGGCCGCCCGCTTGGCCTTGGCGCCGGAATATTCCCAAGCGGCCTCATGGACGAAATAAAACACCGGGGCGACCGCCAAGGTGATGGCCGAAAGGCCCGCCGCCGCCGCGACTTCGCCGATCACCACATAGTTCCAGCTAAAGTCCAGCGCCGTCACGATGATCCGATAGGTGATCGTCTTGGCCAGGGCCTGTTTGATCGGGAAGCCGAATGGCGCGGCCGTCGCGGGTTTGACGGCGGGCGCGGGGCGGCGCTTGGCGGGCTTGAGCAGCGGCGCGACGTTTCGGCGCAGCCAGGGCAGACCTCCTGGCGTGAGCACCGCGGCGGCGCCGATCGCGACGCCGGGAATCAGCGCGGCCTCCAGCAGAGCGGCGCCGGCCACGACCGCGCCGACGGTCGCGGCCCCGGCAACGAAGTCCCGCGATGGCCACGCAAGGCCGGCGGGAGACGCTTCGGCTTGTCGCGAGACGATGGCTTTTGCTCTGGACACGGCGCTTATCCTGTTTTTCTGGCGATTCTGGCGCAAGCTGGTCTACACCCAATGGGCCGAAACGCCCAGACTCACCCGGCGCCCTTCAGCAGCCTCGCCGCCGCCGCGCGGGCCTCGTCGGTGATGGTCGCGCCGGCGAGCATTCGCGCGATTTCCTCCTGGCGTTCTTCGTGGGCGAGCGGCGTGACGCTGGTGGCGACGCGCTTCTCCTTGGCCTTCTCGTTTTTCGCGGACGCCTTGTCGCTCGCCGCAGGCTTCTTCTCGCTTATCGCGCCTTTGGCGATGCGCAGATGCGCGGTCGCCCGCGCCGCCACCTGCGGCGCATGGGTCACCGCCAGCACTTGCACCCGCGCGGCGAGGCGGGCGAGGCGCTGCCCGATCGCGTCGGCCACCGCGCCGCCGACGCCCGTGTCGATCTCGTCGAACACCAGCGTCGGCGCCGAGCCGCGATCCGCCAGCACGACCTTCAGCGCCAGCAGAAACCGCGCGAGTTCGCCGCCCGAGGCGACCTTGGTCAGCGGTCCCGGGCGCGATCCCGGGTTGGTCTGGACCCAGAACTCCACCCGGTCGATCCCCTCCGGCCCGCCCGATTCCGGATCGCTGGCGATGGTGGTGTGGAAATGCGCGCCCTCCAGTTTTAGGGGCTTTAGCTCCGCGTCGACCAGCGCGTCGAGCTTCTTGGCCGCCATGCGCCTCGCGTGCGAAAGCTCCAGCGCCGCCACATTATAGGCGCGAACCGCGTCTTCCGCCTCGCGCGCGAGGGCCGCGACGCGCGCCTCGCCGGCCTCGATCAGCGCTATGCCCTCGGCGATACGGCGCGCGAGATCGGGCAGGGCGTCGACGCTGATGCGGTGCTTTCGCGCAAGGCCGCGCAGCGCGAACAGCCGCTCCTCGATGTTCTCCAGTTCCCTCGGATCGAAATTGGCGGCGTCCAGCGCCGCTTCTAACGATTGCTGGGCGAGCCCGAGCGCGTCGAGCGCGCTGGAGAGCGCGCGCAATGGCGGGTCGAGCAGTTCGCCGGCCTGCGCCGCGCGCCGCTCCAGCCGGCGCGCCGCCTGCGCCAGCGACCAGACGATGGAATGGTCGCCCTCGAACGCGCCGAGCGCGTCGCGCAAATCGACCGCGACCTTTTCCGCCCGCTGCATCGTCAGCCGCCGCTCGGCGAGGCGTTCTTCCTCGCCCGGTTCCGGCGCGAGTTCCGTCAACTCGGCGTGGGCGTGGCGCAAATAGTCGGCGTCGGCCCTGGCCTTGGCGAGGCGCTCCTCCTCGTCCTTAAGCGCCCGCCGCGCCGCCTGCATCGCGCCATGCAGCGCGCGCAGCGCCTCCACCTGGCGCGTCAGCCCGCCATGCGCGTCGACCAATTGCCGATGCGCGGCGGGATCGACCATCGCGCGCTCGTCGTGCTGGCAGTGGATCTCGACCAGTTCCTGGCCGATGGCGCGCAGCGCCTGGGCGCTGACCGGCGTGTCGTTGACATAGGCGCGGGTGCGCCCGTCCGCCGTCTGCGCGCGGCGCAGGATCAGTTCGCCGTCCGCGGCGATCCCGAGTTCGCGCGCCTTGAGGTTGGCGGGATGATCGGCGCGCGTCTCGAATGACGCGCGCACCTCGCCCTGCGGCTGTCCCGCGCGCACCAGCGCGGCGTCGCCGCGCCCGCCCAGCGCCAGCACGAAAGCGTCGAGCAGGATCGACTTTCCAGCGCCAGTCTCGCCGGTGAGCGTCGTCAGCCCGCCCGAAAAATCGAGATCGAGCGCGTCGATCAGCACGATGTCGCGGATGGAAAGGCGGACGAGCATGGCGCGCCGGGGCTCAAGCGGAATCGGGAGCCGTGTTTATCCGACTTTCCGGCGCGGGTGGAAACAGTTTTCGGCGGGGGAGGGGGCGGATGAGGATTCTGGGGAACGCGGCGGGCAAGTTTGAATGACCGCCTATCGACCCCATCAGCCGCGCCTCGGTCCTCGCCAAGCCGCGAAATCAGGGACGAGTTCCGCGCCGGACTTTTTGCACCGAAATTCCATTGTTTTTCAAGCTGTTGGATTTTGAGCGGAATTCTCAAGAATTTTAAGACGCGACTTGCCCTCCAAAAGCCGGGGTCTTTTGAGCCCGGATTCGCCGGTTGAGATTGGAGTTGCATGGGTGCGCGCATCAATTCAGACTTAGGCATGGATTTCGAGTGTCAGCCCTACCTATGGCGAGCAGAAAGGCGCGGCCTACAACGGTCATTTCGGCCGCGTTGCTATCATCCGTTGGCGGATAATGTGATGGAGAACTCAAAATGACGATCCCCGCTGGAATGGGCGGACAGGTAGCTGCCGTGCTTTATGTGGCGGCGATGGCGGCCCTCATAGTCGGCGTAGATTTCGCGTTCTTCAGAAACCGATTCTGGGAGCGGCTGACAGTGAATATTGGCATTGTCTTGGTGTTCGTAGCTTTCTACTTGAGATTCCTCGGGTGCCCATGAACAAGGCGCGAGTTTTGCGCGCCTCCCAGCGCGCCCTTCGGACAATGATTGACGCCGGGAACTCGTCGCCTTATCGTTATCGTATTCCGCTATCGGTATCCGACTATGCCCCCGGCCAATGCACGACAAATATCTCTATGCTGGCCTGATCCGGCTCCATGTTCTCCACCATGCCGCGAAGGAGCCGATCTACGGCCTCGCCATGATCGAGGAATTGGAGCGGCATGGTTACAAGATCAGCGCCGGCACGCTCTACCCGATCCTGCATGGCCTCGAAGGCAAGGGGTATCTGACTTCGACTGAAGAGAGGAGCGGCAGCACCGCGCGCCGCGTCTATCGCGCGACGCCCGCGGGAGCCGACGCGCTTGCCGCGGCCAAACTCAAGGTGCGGGAATTGTTCGGCGAGTTGTTCGAGGACGATCCAGCCGCCTGAAAGCCCTCATGATAAAAGGAGACGCAAATGATCGAATTTGACAATGCGCGCCGCCGTCTGGTCATCGCCGCTGGCGCTGGGCTCGTGCTGGCGGGAACACACGCTCGAATTGCTCGAGCCGCCGAAAAGCATGACGACGGCGAAAAGCAAGTCGGCGCGGTCGAAGACCTGATGCGCGAGCATGGCGTCCTTCGTCGCGCCATCCTCGTTTATCGCGAAGCCGCCGTGAAGCTGCGAGCGAAGCCGGCCGGCGTCGATCCTGACGCGCTCCGCCGCACCGCGTTGCTGTTCCGTAGCTTTGGCGAGGATTATCACGAAAAGAAACTCGAAGAGGCGCATATTTTTCCGACGCTCAAGAGAGCCGGCGGCCCAGCCGCGGCTTATGTCGATATCCTGATCGCGCAACATCAACGTGGTCGCGAGATCACCGATTATGTGCTCGCCGTGACCGCCAAGGGAGCGATTGTAACTGACGCCGAGCCCCTCGCGCGTGCCTTGGATGGCGTGGAGTTGATGTACGAACACCACACCGCGCGCGAGGACACCGTTGTCTTTCCGGCGTGGAAGGACGCGCTCTCGGCCCATCAACTCGACGAAATGGGCGAGACGTTCGAAGAAATCGAACACCGGCAATTCGGCAAGGACGGTTTTGAAGACGCCGTGGCGCAAATCGCGCACATCGAACAGGCGCTCGGCATCGCCGATATCGCGCGGTTCACCCCGCCACCGCCGCCGAAAGGGTGAGGTGACATGAGCGGGGATATCGTCGCGCGCGCCTATAAAAGAGCGTCGCTCCTTTTTCGAAGTGCTTTGGGTGTTCCTTCGACTCGGTGTGACAAGCTTTGGCGGCCCAATCGCGCATCTCGGCTATTTTCGCGCCGAATTCGTCGAGCGCCGCAAGTGGCTCGACGAAGCGGCCTACACCGACATCATCGCGCTCTGCCAATTCCTGCCGGGGCCGGCGAGCAGTCAGGTCGGCATTGTTCTCGGCATGTTGCGCGCCGGTCTGCCCGGCGGATTTGCGGCGTGGTTCGGCTTCACCATGCCTTCGGCGCTCGCGCTCGTTATCTTCGCCTATGGCGTCGGCGGCCTCGGCGACATATCGCATGTCGCGTGGCTGCACGGCCTCAAGATCGTCGCCGTCGCCGTCGTCGCGCAGGCGGTTTGGGGCATGGCGCGAACTCTCTGCCCGGATCGGGAGCGTGCGACGCTCGCCGTGGCGGGAACGCTGCTCACCTTGGCCATTCCTTCGGCGAGCGGCCAGATTGGAGCCATTTTCGCGGGAGGCGTCATCGGCTGGCGTTTTCTCCCCAGCATGAATAACGCGAAAGCCGCGCCGCTCGCGATTCCCGTCGGTCGCGCGACGGCGATCGCTTCGCTCGCCCTGTTCGCGGCATTGCTGCTCGGGCTGCCGTTGCTCGCAACGGCGACCTCCGATCACACTATCGAGGTTATCAGCAGCTTTTATCGTTCCGGATCGCTCGTATTCGGCGGCGGGCATGTCGTGCTGCCGTTGCTGCAACAAGCCGTCGTGCCGCGCGGCTGGATCGGCAATGATGAATTTCTTGCCGGCTACGGCGCGGCGCAAGCCGTTCCCGGCCCGCTCTTCACTTTCGCCGCCTATCTGGGGACGGCGATGCAGGCCGCGCCGAATGGTTGGACTGGCGGCCTCATCTGCCTCGCGGCGATCTACCTGCCATCCTTCCTCCTCCTCATCGGCGCGCTGCCATTTTGGGACGCCCTACGTCATCGCACCGGGGTGCAATCCGCGCTCAAAGGCGTCAATGCGACAGTCGTCGGCATTCTGCTTGGGGCGCTTTATACGCCGGTCTGGACCAGCGCGATTTTCAGCGCGGCGGATTTCGGGCTTGGCGTTCTCGCCTTCTTGCTTCTGGTGTTCTGGCGAACGCCGCCCTGGTTGGTGGTGATCCTCGGCGCGCTCGGCGCTACCGCGGCAATCGCATAAAGGCCGCTCTGGAACCGCCTAAAACGTCACCTTCGCCCCGCCGTAAAAACCCGTCGGCGGGCCGAGCGAGGTTTGGCGCGGATTGGTCATGTCGAGGAAGGGGATCGCCGTCGTGTTGTAGAAAATGGCGAAGTTGCGGGTGCGCGTGTCGCCCACGTTGTCGATCAGGCCGTAGATCTGGAAATTCTTGGTCACCTGATAGGAGGTGCGCAGATTGACGGTCGCGTAGGGCGAGAGCGTTCCGAAGGCGTTGATCTCGTCGCCGCGAACCCAGGCGCCGGCGGTGTAGACGAGATCGGCGCCGATCTTCCACTCGGGCGTGATCGAATAATCGAAGCCGGCCTTCAGGCGATGCTTGGCGACGGCGCTCATATGCGAGCCCGGCATCGACCATGATCGACGACGAACCCAGCGCGATGGCCTCGGGATTATTCGGCGATCCCAGCAGAATTTGCGAGCGGAAGGTCGCGTCGGTCAGCGTGTAGTTGATGTAGGCGTTAAGCTTTTCGTCCTTGTAGCGTATCGCCGTCTCGATCGCCCTGGCGCTGCGTGGTGCCGGCGTTGGTGAAATAGCCAAGGCCCGTGACGACGCTCGGCACGCTCAGGATGTCGTTGAAATTCGTCGTGCGATAGAGGCCGGCGTTCCATTCGAAGCGCCCTGGCAGCAGTTGCGGAAAGCGCGCTTCGCCGCGCAGGCCCGTCTCGATCGAATGCGTGATCACCTGCTGGAGCGGCGGATCGGAGACGAGGAAATTGTCGATCAGGCAGGGCTGGTTCGGATTGGCGCAGCCAAGCTCCAACGGCGTCGGCGCGCGATTGGCCTCGGAGTAATTGGCGTAGCCGGTGATTTCGGGCGTGAGCTTGTAGCTCGCGCCGATCGTCGGGTTGAAATGCGTGAATACGGAGGAGCCGTTGAGCGAGGTTCCCACGAGATCGTAGAGGGTAATCGCCGCGTAATTGAAGCGCCCGCCGGCGGTGACGGTGAGCTTGTCGGTGACGTCCAGCGCATCGAGCCCGTAGACGCCGAGATAGCTGTTGGCGGCGTTGAGATGGACGGTCTGCACGTCGGCGGTCGGGTCGATGTTCAGCATGCCGAGGCCGGTGATCGACAGATCGCCGGGGTTCAGCACGCCGACCTCTTCGTCGGCCGAGAAATTGGTCCAGCCGTGTTCGTAGTTCACGCCGAAAGTGAACTTGTTGGGCATTGAATAGAATCTTGTCGGTGTTCTCGATCTGCACCGTGCCGCCCACCGTGCGCGAGCGCGTCCAGGTGCGGTCGATGACGCCGAGATTGGCCGCGCCCTGGAAAATATCGGGCAGATAGGTCGAATTGCCATTGCCGTCGCACAGCGTCGGCTGGCCGCATGAGTTCAGATTCGTCGTATTGCCGTCGACATGCGCCTGATCGAAGGCGCGGTAATGCAGATCGGTCAAGATTTTCCAGTTTGGCGCCGGCGTGAAGGTCGCGTTCAAATCATATTGCGACAGCGTGTTCTTGTTCGTTTGCGGCGTGGTGTAAATGGCGCTTGCGTCATTATTGACGAGATCGACCGGGGCCGGGCCGCTGACGCCGAAGCGGTTTTGCGCGAGGCCGAGCGTGAAATGCACTTCCGCCGAATCGCCGCGATAGCCGATGTCGCCATAGAGGCGGCGCACCTGCGACCCCGAATATTTGCGATAGCCGCTGTCGCCGGCGGCCTCGATCGCGAGATAGCTGGCGAAATCGCCCTGCAGAACGCCATATTGCATCGTGGTCTGCCGGCGGTTGCGGCTGCCGAGGCGGCCGTCGAGATCGAAGCCCTGATAGGTGAAGCCGTTCTTCATATCGAGCACGACGGCGCCGCCGAGCGCGTTGAGTCCGAACAGCGGATTGCCGGTGACGATGGCGCTGCGGTCGATGGCGACGGTGGGGATCAAGTCCCAGTTGACCGTATCCCCATAGGCTTCGTTGATGCGCACGCCGTTCTGATAGACGGCGAGTCCCTCGGGCGTTCCCGACACTGGCGAGGCGACGAACCCGCGAAAATCGACCTGTGGACTGAAGGGATTGCCCAGCACGTCATCGGTTGAAACGCCGGGCGTCGAGCGGTCCAGCGCGCCGCTAATGTCGAACTGGCGCGTATCGGCGATCTCCCGCGCCGTCGTGATGATCACGCTCGACGGCGCCGTGCTGAGCGCGGGCGCGGGAGGCGGCGGGGCGGGGGCCGGCGCGCGGCGACGCCAGCCGGGGCGGGCGCCGGGCTGGGCGCGGCGGGCGCCGCCGGCGCGGATCGCGAGCGCAATGGCGCGCCGACCTCGATGTCCGGCAGCGCCTCCTGCGCCAAGGCCGCGGGCGCGAGCCCCGAGCAGAGCGCGGTCAATGCGAGGAGGCGTTTACGGATCATTGTCGTGTTCCTTGGCGCGGGAGTCGTCGCCGGCCCGCTTGCAAATCAGTTTATGGCCGCCGCCTTCTTTCCACCAAAATTCACCCGAGCGCATTTCCAAAAAATCCCGAAGCGGGCGCGCAAGCGGCCTTTACGGCACGATCAAATAGGGTTGCCCCTTCTTGACCGTGTAGGCGATGAGATATTTCAAAGGAGCGTCGCGGTCTGGATTGCGGAAGATTTCATGCTGGGCCCCGGCCTTGTCTTGATAGCTTTTGCCGGCTTTGAAAAGCTTCAATTTTTCGTTCGCATATTGCAATTCCGCGACGCCTTCGAACACGTAATTATGGGCGACCGAGGGGTGATGATGGCTGGGCAAGCCTACGCCGGGCGGGAGGACGTCATGCAATGAACCCGGAAGTCGTCGCCGGTCAGATCGTTCGCGTAATTTTCAATAACCGTGCGAACGATCCCCTCGGACGACACCGTTGTCGGCTTTTCCTTGGACAGTTGCTCCGCCAGCGAGCTTTTCGAGAATATCGACATGGAGCCCGCGAGACCGCCCAGAAATAGCCGTCGAGTCAGGTCCAGTTCGATTTTTTTCGCGGCTTGTTCGGCCGCGTGTGACAGGCTGGCGGTCAGGCGTTCCCTCATCTCGACGTTCGTGGATCGCAATAGAAAGATATTGTCTTCCGGCGCCCGTCAGCCCTTGGTTATCTCCTCGCCCATCTCGGCGTTGGTCAGCGCTTGGCCGCCGAAATTCCACGCGCCGTCCACGGCGTGAACGACGTTGATGTAAATATTGTCCTTGGCCAGTTTTCCGCCGGACATCTCGTGAATGATGTTCGTCGCTTCCTCGAAATAGCCCACCTGCGCGCGGCGATCGACGAAAGCGAAGGAGGGAACCTTCCACTCGATGAAAACAGCGGGCGTCGGCCGCATTCCCGAAAATACGCGGTTCCTTGGCAGCACATGCACCATGCCCGTGATGTTGGGCGTCAACGCCTTGTTGCCGGTCAAGCCATGCCACTCGATCATCGCTTCACAAAGACGCGCGAAGGCGACATTTTCTTGACCTTCCGGCAGAACGCCTTCGGAAAGTGTGAGCGTCAGGGGCATGATGTTATCCTTTCGAGAGGTTCGGCGCCTGCGCTCTTACTCAGTTGCGCGGCGAGGGCGGGGAAATTCATCCCAACCGCAATCAAACGCATAAAATAATCCACCGTTATCGAGTCAAGGTTAAAATAGCGGTCGTTATGTCATGAGAGGCGTCGACGGCGTCATGGACTGGTGCATAAAAAAGAAGCGCGGGCGAAAATCCTGGGGGCGGCGGGACGCGGGTTCCGTCGCCTTGGCTTTGACGGGATCGGCGTCGACGGTCTCGCCAAGGAGGCGGGCGTCACCTCGGGCGCGTTCGACGGTCATTTCCCATCGAAGGCCGAGCTTTCAAAGCGGCGGCCTTGGCCGGGCTCGTCGAATTGCGCGAGGGCGTCGAGACCTTTCGCGCGAAGGAGGGCGGCGCGGCTAGAGAAATTCGTGGAACTTCATGAGCGTCAGACGCACCTGCGATCTTTCCGATAGCTGTGCGCTGCAGAGCTTGACGCCGGAAGTGGCGCGCGCCGACGAGGGCTCGAAGGCCGCTGATGATGCGGAAGCCATCGAGGTCGTCGAGGCCGTCGCGGCCGGGGCTCGAAACGGAACGCCGCCGGAGCGCCGCAAAACCGCCTGGGCCATTCTTTCGATGCTGTCGGGCGGCGTCACGCTCGCGCGTTCGGACGCACGACGCGAAAGTCGTGGAACGCAGATCGCGAAGGCGATAAAGACTGCTGCGCTCGCGGCGGCTCGGGCCTGAAACGCGGCGAGCCGTGTTATTTTGTGACGGCGCTCGCTGGCTCCAGCGGCAGCCAAGCCTCCAGCACGGCGCCGCCGGGCCCGCCGCCCCGCAGCGTCAGGCGTCCGCCGAGCGCGCCGACGCGTTCGCTCATGCCGCGCAGGCCGAGCCCCTCGCGCCAGCCGGCCTTCAGCCCCTTGCCGTCGTCGGCGACGCGGATGCGAGCTGATCCGGCGCCTCGACCGCGACGGCTATCGTCACGTGATCGGCGCCAGAGTGGCGCAGCGCGTTGGTCAGTCCCTCCTGCGCGATCCGATAGGCGGCGAGCGCGGTCTCTTCGTCCAAGGGGGGAGCGGCGACGTCCAGCGTCACCTCGACTCCTGGATGGCTCTCGCGCCAGCCCGCCGCCAGCGCGGCGAGCGCGCCGGCGAGGCCGACTCCTCCAGCGCGGCCGGGCGCAACCGCGCCAAAACGCGGCGGTTGACCTGTTGCAGCAAGGCGATCTGAGCGTCGATCCTGGCGCAGTCCGGCGCGAATCCGGCGCTCGCGGCCTTGCGCCGCAAGGCGCCGACGCCGGCGCGGATCGCGAACAGAAACGGCCCGATTTCGTCGTGCAGATCGCGCGCGATGTCGCGGCGCTCGTCCTCCTGCACATGGATCATGCGCCGCAGCAGCCGGTGGTGCTCGTCGTCGAGCCGCGCGAGGCTCGCCGCCAGCGCGTTGATCCCGTCGGCGATGGCCACAAGTTCCGGCGAGCCGCCGCGCGCAACGCGCAAGGAGCGCTCGCCGCGCGCAAGCCGCGCGAGGCCCTCGGCCAGCGCCGAGACGGGAGCCAGCGTGCGCGTCACCGCGACGAAGATCAGTCCGAAGGCCGCCAGCGCGACAAGCCCGCCGCCGACCGCCAGAGCGACGATCTCCTCCCAGATTTCGGCGATTTCGTCGGCGGGATTGGTGGCGATCAACAGCGCGCCATGTAGCGGTTCCGTCATCTCTATCCTGGCGACGCTGGCGCTCGGCGTCGCCAGCGCGGCGAACCAGCCTGGCGCGCGGCTGGCGCTCGCGGGCGCGGGCGGCGGTTCGGCGCCCTCGACGTAAATCCGCAGATGGCGGAACGTGCGCCCTTGCGCCAGCAGCCGGTCCAGCTCCGCCGAGGGGTCGGCCGAGCCCCGCGCTTGCGCGAGAGCCGTTTCGACGAAATCGCGCGCGAGCCGCGTCGCGGCCTCCGCCTCGGCGCGGATGCGCGCGCCCGCGTGCAGCGTCAACAGCGCGACGCCGAGCGAAAGCCCGAGCGCCAGCACGGCGCCCAGCAGCAGCGACAGGCGCCAACGAAGCGGCAAATTCGAGAGCATTTCGGCGTCCTTCGCGGCGCGGTTTTGGGATGCGCGCCGCGCGGTGTCAGCGCGGAGCGTCGCGTCAGCCCGTCAGCACCGCTCTCGCGCCGTCGATCACATATTGCACGGCGAGCGCGGCCAGCAACACGCCGAGCAGCTTGGCCAGCACCAGCGCGCCTGAGGCGCCGAGCGCTTTCTCGATCCGCGTCGCCGCGAGACAAACGCCAAAGCAGATCAGCGCCACCAGCCCGATGGCGGCGATCAGCAGCGCGAGCGAGAAAAAATCGCCCTGCGCCCGTCCCGCCAGCAGCAAGGTCGCGGCGATGGCGCCCGGCCCCGCCATCAGCGGAATGGCGAGCGGAAAGGCGGCGGGGTCGTGGATATTTTCGTCCAGCGCCTGCTTGGCGGCTCTCGCGTCGCGCGCGATGCGCAGCCCCAGCACCATTTCCGAGGCGATTGAAAACAGCAAGAGCCCGCCGGCGATGCGAAACGCCGCCATTGAAATGCCGAGCGCGGCCAGCAGCCGCTCGCCGATCAGCGCCGCGCCGACGAGGATCAGAAAAGCGAAAAGGGACGCCCGCGCCGCGATTCCCGCGCGCGACTCCCGCGCCATGGCGCGCGTCGCGGCGAGGAAAATCGGCGCGAGGCCGAAGGGCTCGACGACGACGATCAGCGTGACGAAGGCGGCGGCGAATTGGTCGAACGGGGACAAGCGAGGCTTCCTAAAAAGAGACGCGGCGGCGCTCCCGCGCCTCTCTCGATTGGCTTCGGCTGTCCGCGCTTCAATCCCGCGCTAGAGGCGAAAACCCGCGCCGCTCACAGCAAGCTCCGAAAAAGTTGATAGACTTTTTCTATAAGAGCTTGCTCCAACATTTTGATTTTGAGCGATTTCTTATCGTTCGAACCATTTCGTTCGAACGGAAAGCGCTCAGTCCGGGTTGTAGATATTGCCGTCCGGGCCTTTCCAGCCCTTGCCGGCCTCGTAGAAGCGATATTCCTCGTCGAAAACGACCGTCTGGCCCGGCTCGACATATTGCTTGCCCTTGGGGTCGGAGCCGAGCGGCGAGGTCACGTAATGCTTGCTGGCCGAGCAGCCTTCCGGGAACTTATCGCCCTCGGGCTTGCATTCGAGATTGGCGCCCTCGGGAAATTTCACCGTCGCGTCGAAGAAATATTCGAAGCCCTTTTCGCCGGTGGCGTGCATTTCCAGCTTTTCGGTCATGCGCGTCTTGAACTCGACGACCTGGGCCGGCTTGTCGAAGCGTTTCTTGACCATGTTCTCGAACACGGTCTTGGCCTGCGCCTCGGTGACGTCGCAACCGCCGAACAGACAATAAGCCGCCGCGCGCTGAACGCCGACCGGCGCGAGCGCCAGAGCCGCGGCCAAAGTCAGCGTCTTGAACATCGAACCTCGCATGTCGTTTCCTTGTCGTTTTTGATTTTGGGTGAAGGCTTCGATTTAGAGTGAAGGCTTGGATCCGACCCTTGCCGCGATTTCGCGTCGTCCGAATGACGGGCGGCTTGGGCTTCCCCGCCGGCGCGGGGCGCCGCTGTCTCGATATTAGCCGATCCTCGCCGCGAAAGGAACGCGCGCGGCCGGGGTTCGAAATCGCGGCGCGGCGTCCAGCGCGGAGCGGGCTTTCGATTAAATGCGCTTGGCTCCTTCCAGCGCCCCGACCTCCATTTTGATGAAGCTCGGCGGATGGAATTGTTCAAGCAAGCCATTGGGAAGGCGCCGCTTGACGCGCCGATTCCTCATTAATCTTTCGACAATCAATCTAAACATCGCGAACTCCCGTGACTTTCGCCCGGGAACACATAAGTGAAAAGCAGCCGCGGAGCAAAGCGCGTCGCGCATGACTTGATTTATATTGAAAACTGGTCGATGATATTCGATCCGCGCATTCTCGCGCTGACGCCGCTGTCGCTGCTCACCACCAAAAACGCCTACTAAAAACCGCGCGCATTTTCGCGCATGAATGTGCGTCCCGCGCGCATGGACGCGCATATTGGCGCATCCGGCGGAATTTTGG
This sequence comes from uncultured Alphaproteobacteria bacterium, assembly GCA_963775775.1. GTDB lineage: Bacteria > Pseudomonadota > Alphaproteobacteria > Rhizobiales > Beijerinckiaceae > Methylocystis. The sequence goes on along the minus strand of CAVZKF010000035.1, from coordinate 51,522 downwards.
CGCGAGGGTTTTGGCGTGGCCGATATTTTCGTCAGCTACACCTCGTCGGATCGCGAAGCAATCGTCGGATGAGGGGCGTCGCGGCTGGGTTGGAACTCCCCGCGGACCCTCGCCCGTCATGCTCCGCATGACACCCTCTCCCGCTGGCTTCCCGAAAAAAACCCTCCCCTCATTCACCCTTTCCACCGAAAGCGGGTGCGCGATGGGTTCGCGGTTGCTAAAGAGGGCGCGCGAACGCAAGGGGATTCTCGTGACGTGGACGGACCGCCCAAAAGAACAAGAACGGCTCGAGACGGTGCTGGCCTATTTCGCCGACGCGGGTTTCGCCCGGCGCGAGCCCGCGCTGTTGCAGCCAGCGGGGGTGTTTCTCGACCGGCTCGGCGAGGATTTTCGCGGGCGGCTTTATCTCGTCAATGACGGCGGCGACGCGGAGCTTTGCCTGCGGCCCGAATACACCATTCCCGTCTCGCTCGATTATCTCGCTTCGCCCGACGCCGGCAAGCCGGCGGCCCTCGCCTATGGCGGGGCGATCTTTCGCGTCGGCGACGGGCAGCGCGCGCAGGCCGGGCTCGAGAGCTTCGGCCGCGAGGACCGCGAGGCCGCCGACGCGGAAATTCTGGGCGTCGCGCTCGACGCCGCTAGCGCCGCCGGCGCCGGACGGCTAAAAACGCGGCTCGGCGACGCCGGGCTGGTGAAGACCTTTCTCGAGCGTCTCGGCCTGCCGCCGGCCTGGCGCCGGCGATTCGAAATCGGTTTCGCGCGGGGCACGCCGGTCTCGAAAATCATCGCGTCGCGCCCGCGCGGGAATGGAGAGTCGGGCGCCGGCATGCTGGCGGCTCTGTCCAATGTCGACGCCGCCGGCGCGAAGAAACTGGTCGAGGACATGCTGTCCATCGCCGGCATTTCGACGGTCGGCGGCCGCAGCGCCGGGGAGATCGCCGAGCGCTTTCTGGAGCAGGCCTCGCTCGCCGACGGCGCCGGCGTCGGCTTGGAGAAGCGGGCGTTGATCGAGGCGTTTTTCGACATAGAGGGCGCGCCCGACGCCGCCTCCGCCGCGCTGCGCAAGCTCGCGAAATATGCCGGCGCGGATCTCGCCTTCGCGCTCGATTCCTTCGACACGCGGTCGAGCTTCATCGCCGCGCGCGGCCTCAACCTCGAGGACATGGTGTTTTCGACGCGCTTTCCGCATTCCATCGACTATTACTCCGGCTTCATGTTCGAGGCGCGCGTCGCCGGCGCGCCGAATCTCGCCCCGGCGATTGGCGGCGGACGCTACGACAGGCTGCTGAAGTCGCTGGGCGCGTCGGCGGACATTCCCGCGGTCGGCGCCGCCATTTCGTTGGGCCGCCTCACGGGAGACGCCGCATGAGCGATGTCGAGACATTGCGCCCGGCAAGGGCGGAGAACGCCGAGCGGCTGATCGTCGCCGTGCCCTCCAAGGGGCGGCTGCAGGAAAACGCCTTCGCCTTTTTCGCGAGGGCCGGACTCGAACTGCAACAGGGGCGGGGCGCGCGCGACTATCGCGGCACGATCAACGGGCTCGATCATGTCGAGGCGGCGTTTCTGTCGGCCTCGGAAATCACCGCGCGGCTGGCGCGCGGCGAGGCGCATTTCGGCGTCACCGGCGAGGATCTTGTGCGCGAAGAGATTGACGACCCAGGGCGGCGCGTCGAGCTGCTGGCGCCGCTCGGCTTTGGCGCCGCCAATGTCGTCGTCGCGGTTCCGGCTGCTTGGATCGACGTGCGCTGCATGTCCGATCTCGCCGATGTCTGCGGCGGTTTTCGCGCCCGGCACGGGCGGGGAATGCGCGTCGCGACGAAATATGTCAACACGACGCGCCGCTATTTCAAGGAACATGGAATCGCCGATTACCGCATCGTGGAGAGCTCCGGCGCCACCGAGGGCGCGCCCGCGGCGGGCTCGGCCGATCTCATCGTCGACATCACCACGACCGGCGCGACGCTGAAGGCCAACGCGCTCAAAACCCTCGACGACGGCGTGATTCTGCGTTCGCAGGCCAATCTCGTCGCGTCGCTCGCCGCGCCTTGGAGCGAGACGGCGCGCGAGGCCGCGCGAATTATGCTGTCGCGCATCGCCGCCGAGGAGGAAGCGCGGACGACGCGCGAATTGCGCGTCAAGCTCGGCGACGTCAGCGACAAGCTGTTGCGCAAGGCCGAGACGAAATTCGGCGCGACGCTGCGCGAGCGCGGACCGGGCAGCCTGCTGGTGTTCGACGCGCCGGCGAGTAATGTCGCGCCCTTCGCGGACTGGCTGATCGGGCATGGCGCGCGGACGGTGACGAGCGGCCGGCTCGATTATGTCTTCCGGGCGGACAATGAACTGTGGACGCGCCTCTCGGCGCGGCTCGGCGGCGGGTGACCGGCCGGACCTCGCGCCGCCGCTCGCTCGCGAATGACGCCGAATCGCGGCGGCGTTAAACCGCTTGAGAGAGTTGCCCGGCGGAGGACGATTGATCTTGGAAAGAAATATTCACCGTCAAAACCTTCCGCGAGTTGGAAGATCAGCCGGCCCGTTGGACTGAAGCCGCTGATGACTTATGCTCAATCGCGTGGTAGCAATAGTTCGGCTTGGCCGATAAGTGAGATTCGCGGCTTGACGATTGATCGAATTTCTACGCTAAGCGACGAACAGGCGGGTTGATGTGAATGGGTTAAGACTTTGCGATGCTTTCATTTTTTGCCCTCGACGCCCTCGTGGAAAGAAGCCAGAGCCCAAGCGGAGCTCATTTAAACGCATGAACAGAATAGCTGTCCTAGCGGCCGCCGACATGGAGGTATTTATCTGAATGGGGTGGGGTCGTCCTTGAAATATGAGAATCATCTCGACGGGCTGCGGGCGATCAGCATTTTGCTTGTCGTGTGTAATCATTTGCCGGGAGGGCCGCCGTTTTTGAATGGAAGCATTGGAGTCGATATTTTTTTCGCCATTAGTGGATTCCTAATAACAAGCATATTGCTTATTGAATTCCATGAATTTGGTGACATTTCTTTGAGAGCCTATTTCGTGAAGCGGGTCTTTCGTATTTTTCCTCTTTATTTTATAACTCTAGTTCTGTATATAATCGCATCTTTCGCGCTTTACAAAGTAGCGCATGATGGCAGTAAGTTGGCTGATCTATACGAAGCGTTTCCTTATCTTGTCACGGTTAATGAAGAGTTCATGTTTAATGAAAAAAATACATTGTTCGCGCAGGCGTGGTCGGTAGGAATTGGAGAAAAATTTTGTCTTCTTTGGCCGCAGCTATTTCTGTTCTTCAGCATGAAAAGGAAGGCGATATATTATGTAATCGTCGGGATGGCCATCGCATTTATTATTTATGTCGCGCCCGAGGGCTTGACGCAACGCGGCTATTCGCGGGCGTATTTTGAATTAATGTTCGCGAGCCTGATGACGATCGTCGTTTGGCGCTATAAGGCGGCGTCGACGCGCCTGCTCGCGGGCAATAGCGCCTTTTTCGTTTTCTGCGGGGCGGCGTTTTATTACATAATTCGATATGGGGATCTTATGAATATTTTGGTGTCCATTACCGCGACTTTTACGATTATAAGCCTTCATATATCTCCAACGCAGCGCCTTGCGGATTTGCTGTCCTTCAAGCCTTTGGTTTTCCTAGGAAAGTTGTCTTACGGGATCTATCTCATACATGTTCTCGCGATACACCTCATCACCGCGGTTCTCGACAGGTTTTCATGGACCTTGCCTTGGTCGTCGAGATTTGTGAGTGCTCTGATCGTTTCAATGGCGGCGTCTTATGTCTTGCGGATAACGATAGAGCGCCCAATGGTCGCCTTCGGGCGATCCCTCGCGAAACGGTTCGCCCTCGTGAAGCCAGTGAAAATCGTCGCGGCCGACGCCGCGCCGGTTGGCGCGCTCGCCGCTCGGATGGAATCGTCCGAGGGGTAGGAAATCTCGCCAAAACAAAATACTGGAGCAAGTTCCGGCCGCGCGCATGGAGCGTGCGACGCGAAGGCCAGGGGTCTTGGAATGGATCGCGTCGGTCCGGAAAACGGGCGCGTTCGAGCGGCGAGCGCGCAAAAAAAGGCGCGCGCCCCGAGGGCCGCGCGCCGTCATGGTCTTGCTTTCCGATCAGAAGCCGGCGCGGATGATGAGCTTGGAGCCCTCGCAAGGCGCCTCGCCGATCAGGCCGTGAGTCTGGGTTCCCGTGCCGGTCGGCACATGACCGGTCCAAACGCAGCCCTTCTTGCCATCGGAGCGGTTCTCCAGCGCGATGGTGTAGACGCCGTCCTTGACCGTGCCGTCGATCGTATAGGTGACCGAGCTGCCATTGGTGGCGTCCAACTCGGCCTTGCCGGAGATTTTGGCGCCCTCGACGTTCACGGTCCACTTGCCCTGGGCGTTCTTAATGCCCACGGTGTTTTCCTCGGTGATGTTCCAGCTTTGAGTTTCGGCCATCGCCGAAGCGCCGAGCGAGAGTAGAGCCGCGACCGTCGCGAGAGTAAGCTTATGCATGGTTTCCTCCGATAGTTGTTTTCCCGAGCAATTTTGCACGGGATACTTACGCACCCACTTATAGACTCAGTCTAAATCCACCCGAATGGACGCGAGGGTCCGATCAAATGAACCGTTAGCAAGATAACATTACGGATTTACGGCGGCGGGCGTATTGCGACGCCGTTTGTTCGTAAATCCATTTATTAACCGCCTCGCCCATGAGGTCGGCCGCCGCTTTTGCGAAATCACGAGTCTCCGCCGCGCTTTGCAAGGCGCGCCGAGCCGCCGTGATCGAGGCTTTCCCCGCGCCAATTTTCACCCGCGCCCGCGCCGGCGGGCGTTGGCGGGAAAGTCGATATTCCAGGAGATATGGCCGGTCCCCCCGAGCGGCAACCCCGCGCCGACCGTCAGCGCGTAAGGCGTGAGAAAAGTCTGCCAGATCCCGGTTCGTCTCGACGCGTCGGCTTGGAAGGCCATCTCGATGCGAATACAGGAGTCACTGGCCTTCGCGGCGGTAAAGGACGCGCCGCCCGTCAGGCCGCGGCCATCCGGCCGCGGCTCATGGGAACTTCTCTATCAGAGCGGCGCGCGTCTCGTCAAATTGCGCATCGAGCCGGTCGATCGAATTCGTCTCGCGCGCGGGCTCGGCGTCGGAGTTCGCGCTTGCGGCGGCGGTTGGAAGCGGTAAATGTAAGCGGCGCCCGGCGCGGCGCCGGCGCCCAGAACGGATCGTTTCATGACAGGATCTCTCGCCGGCAAAACGCTGTTCATCACCGGCGCCAGCCGGGGCATCGGGCTCGCCATCGGCCTTCGAGCCGCGCGGGACGGCGCCAATGTCGCGATCGCCGCGAAAAGCGTGGAGCCGCAAGCAAAGCTCCCCGGCACCATTTTCACGGCGGCGCGCGAGATCGAGGCGGCGGGCGGGCAGGCCTTGCCGGTGGCCTGCGACATCCGATTCGAGGAACAGGTCGCGCTCGCGGTGGAGGCGACGTCCAAGCAATTCGGCGGTATCGACATTCTCGTCAACAACGCCAGCGCGATCGACTTGCGCGGGATCGAGTCGCTGGAGATGAAGCGCTATGATCTGATGCAGCAGATCAACGGCCGCGGAACCTATCTGTGCGCGAAACTGGCGCTGCCCCATCTCAAGAAGGCCGCCAATCCGCATATTCTCACGCTCTCGCCGCCGCTCGACATGAACCCCAAATGGTTTTCGCCCAATCTCGCCTACACCATCGCCAAATACGGCATGAGCCTGGTGACGCTGGGTCTTTCGCGCGATCTGGCCGGGGCCGGCGTCGCGGTCAATTCGCTGTGGCCGGAGACGGCCATCGCCACGGCGGCGGTCGGCAATCTGCTGGGCGGCGAGGCGGCGCTGCGCCATGCGCGCAAGCCCGACATCGTCGCCGACGCCGCCCACGCGATTCTCTCGCGCCCGGCGCGCGGTTGCAGCGGCAATTTCTTCATCGACGCGGCGGTGCTGCGCGAGGAGGGCGTAAAGGATTTCAAGCCCTACGCCGTCGATCCCAGCGTGGACGCCTTGCTCGACTTTTTTCTCGAGGCGCCGCTCAGCGAAGGCGTGAGCAGGACGGGGTTTCATCCCGCCGGGTGACGCCTCACGCCAGCGACGCGGCGCCGAGATAGAGCGTATAAATCCCCACCAGCGCGACCAGCGCCCCCGACACATAGGGCGCGCGCGCCGCGAACGCGTCGAAGCCCTTCCAGCGCGCCTGGACATGGCGCAGGCTCAGCGCGGCGGCGACGCCGACGAGGACCATGGTGAGGGCGAGGCCGAGGCTGAAACACAGCACCAGCAGCGCGCCAAGGCCGATCTTCCCGACCTGAAGACACAGCAGCAGCACGGTGATCGACGCGGGGCAGGGGATCAGCCCGCCGGTGAGGCCGAACAAGATGATCTGGCCCGTGGTGGCCCGACCGCCGGCGAAGCGCCGGTTGATGTCGATGGCGTGCTCGCGCTCGTGCTCGCTGGCGAGGACTTGCGGATCGACCAGCAGCAAATCCTGCTTGAACGCGGCGTCCTCGTTCGCGCCGCGATGCGGGTGCGGATGGGGATGCTCGTGACGGGGATGGCCGAAGTTGCGGTGATGATGGCTTTGATGCGGGTGGGGGTGATCGTGGCCATGATCGTGGCCGTGATCGCCGTGCGAATGGCCGCGCCCCGCGGCCGCGCGATGTTCGCGCCAGTTGCGCCAGATCATCCACAGCGCCACGCCGAGAATGAGCGCGCCCGAGACGATCTGGAGATAGGGCTCGCTGGCCTCGGCGCTCCAGCGCGATCCGAAATAGAGCCCCGTGAGCGCGACCAGCCAGACGATCGCGGTATGCGAAACCGTCGCCGCGATTCCGAGCATCACGGCTTGCGCCACCGTTCCGCGAATGGCGACGATGAAGGCCGCCATCATGGTCTTGGAGTGGCCGGGCTCCAGCCCGTGCAGGGCGCCGAGCAGAACGGCGGTCGGAACGAACAGATAGGCGTTGGCGGCGCCGGCGTTGAAAATCTCGGTCAGATTGGACATTGCGAGCCTGCGCTTCTTGCTGGAGCGTTTTCGGGCGAAGTGGCCGCCGGTCCGCGCTTTGGAAGGCGCGTCGACGCAAAGGCCTTGGTCCTGCTAACAGTCGTCGGCCGCCCGGATCGGCCGCGGCGTTCCGGCCCCTCCGCCCGCCGCGCCGCGGAGCGACCGTGTTTTCGCGGTCTGGCCAAGGAACGCGGGCGCTTCGCGATCCGAATACTCCCTTGGACCAGGGCAGGCAAGCCGTCGCCATGCGCGCTTCGTGACGGCGCGCTTCGTGACGGCGCACTTGGCGACGGCGCACTTGGCGAAAGGATGCGGGCGCGCTAAGTTCTCGACCAGCAAGGATTGGGAACCATGGGTCCGCGTCGGGCGCTAGCCGGATTTGTTCTATTCGGCCTGGCTTTGTCGGCGTGCGGAGCCGTCGCCGCGGCGAAGCGCCGGGCGCCGCGTGCGGAGACGCCGACCGCCGTGACCTTGGAAAACAAGAGGCGCGTCGCTTTGCAAAGCTTCGAGATCGTAATGTCGGGCGGGACCTCCTCGGGCGCGGCCTCGTTGGCGGAAATAATCGTGGGCAAGCTCGACAAGCCGCTTCCCGCGGGCGAGACGGTGAGTTTGCCGCTCGACAAGCCCAAGGGCTGCCTGTTCGAGGCGCGTTGGAAATTCGAGGACGCCGATGACGTTGGCGCGGTGGATTTATGCAACGACGCACATATTGTGTTGGTGGATTGACGGCGTGACGACGACCTATTTCGCGAGGCGATCGCGCGAACGCGCGACGTAAAAACACAAAAAAACGATCGGGAAACGCAGCATGTCGAATGGCACGAGCAAGGCGAAAGGCGCACCCGGGCGCGCCGCGAAGCAAAGCGTCAAGGGCGCCGTCAAGCAGGGTCCAGTCAAACAGGGCGCGGTCAAACAAGGTCCAGTCAAACAGGGCGCCGTCGGCCGGGCCCAAAAACAAAGCGCCAAGGGCGCGGCGAAGGCGTCACCCATCGGCGCGAAGACCTTGATCGGGGTTGGCGTCGCCTGCGTGTTGCTGTTCGCGGCCTTCGTCGCGTTCACCAACCAGCAGGCGAAGCCGCCGGAGATCGGCGGCCCGTTCCAACTGACGACGCAATTCGAGAAGCCGTTCACCGACAAGGATATGTTGGGACGCCCCTATCTCGTGTTCTTCGGCTACACCAATTGTCCCGACATTTGCCATACGACGCTGTTCGAACTGTCGGAGATCATGCGCGCGCTCGGACCCGACGCCAATGTCGGCGGATTGTTCGTGACCGTCGATCCCGAGCGCGACACGCCGCAAATATTGAAGGACTATCTGTCGAGTTTCGATCCGCGCATCGTTGGCCTCACCGGCGCGCACGAGGCGCTCGATCCGATGCTCAAGGAGTTTCGCATCTTCGCCAAGCGCGCGCCCGGCGAGGACGCAAATTACGGCGTGGACCACACGACGATCGTCTATCTGATGGATAAGAACGGCCACTTCGTTAATAGCTTCAACGTCGCGCGCAAACCCGCCGACGCCGCGCGCGAGTTGCAGCGTTATCTGTGACGAAGATCGCCGCGCCGATAATTTTTCGGCGCGGCTGACAAGTATGTCGCGATGGAGCCATGTTTTGCGTTAGCATGGCGTCATGCTTCGCCTCTTGCGTAAAGAGACCGCGCCCGACGCGGGCTCGTCCCACCTCATTTTGAATCACGCCGGCGAATCGATCGTCGTCGCGTTGAGGCGGCTGCCGAGCGCCCGGCGCTTCACCTTGCGCGTGCGTTTCGCGGCGCGCGACGCGGTGCTGACGATGCCGCGAGGCGCGTCGCTGCGCGAGGCGCGAATCTTCGCCGAACGCCACTCCGCCTGGATCGCCGCGAGACTCGGCCGGCTGCCGGCGGTGATTCCGTTCGAGGACGGCGCCGTCGCTCCCTTGCGCGGCGTCGATCATCTGCTCGTGCATCTGCCGGGCGCGCGCGGCGTCGTCTGGAGCGCGCCGCGCGATCAATCCGGGCTCGGCGACGGCCCGACCCACGCCCTCTATGTCGCGGGCGCCGCCGAACATATGCAGCGGCGCGTGTGCGACTTCCTCAAGCGCGAGGCGCGGCGCGATCTCGAAGCGGCCGTCGCGAGCCATGCGCGAATGCTCGGCCTGCCGGCGCGCGGCGTCGGCCTGCGCGATCCGGTCAGCCGCTGGGGCTCGTGCTCGGCGTCGGGCTCGCTGAATTTTTCCTGGCGCCTCGTCATGGCGCCGCCCTTCGTGCTGAACTATCTCGCCGCGCATGAGGTGGCGCATCTCGTTCATCTCGATCATTCGCCGCGCTTCTGGGCGCTCGCGCACAGACTGTGCGGCGACGTTGATCGCGCCGAAAGCTGGCTGACGGCGCAGGGGTCGCAATTGCATAAATATGGAGCTCGGCCGTAGCTGGCGCCGCGTCCGCGAAGATCATGGCGCGAAAAAATGCGCGGCGCCGATTTCCCTGGCGCCGCATTTGTCGCATATTTGTAATAAAGCTCGGATATTGGGCGGCGCGGCCTTCTTTTAAACAAAATAGTTTCCGGGCGTATCGCGTCGCACAAAATTGAGCTAGGCTGCGGGGTAATGTCGACCGTGGTCGTCGTCACGAACCAAATCGAGCACCCAATGGCCCAAGTGATCTTCTACGAAAATCCTGCTTGCGCCGAACATGCGCGGCAGAAGGCTTTGCTGCGCGCCGCCGGTCATGTGATCGACGCGCGCGATCTGCTCGCCGAGCCCTGGAGCGTATCGAGCCTGCGCCCCTACTTCGCGGAGAAGAAAATCAAGGACTGGTTCGACCCGAGCGCGCCGCGCGTCGTCTCCGGCGAGATCAATCGCGAGACCATCACGCCGCAAGCCGCGCTGGTCGCGATGATTTTGGACCCGAGCCTCATTCGCGGGCCCTTGATGCGGATCGGCGAAACTTGCGAGGCGGGTTTCGATCCCGAACGCGTGCATGGTTGGATCGGCCTCGCCCCCGCGCCGGCGACTCGGCCGGTCGCGCCGCCCGCGGTCGCCACCGCGCCGTCCGGCGCCGAGCCGCGTGTCGAGGTCGCCAAATAGGCGAGCCTGCATGGTCGAGGCTGTCATGGCGCTTGTGGTGTTTTACGAAAAGCCCGGCTGCGGCGGCAACGCCAAGCAGAAGGCGCTGCTGCGCGCGTCCGGGCATGAGATCGAGGCCAAGAGCCTGCTGTCGGAGCCTTGGACCGCCCAGAGCCTGCGCCCCTATTTCGGCGACAGGCCGGTGCGCGATTGGTTCAATCTCGCGTCGCCGCGGGTGAAATCCGGAGAAATCGCGATCGACCGGCTGGGGGAGCAGGAAGCTCTCGCCTTGATGCTCGACGATCCGCTGCTGATCCGGCGTCCGCTCATGCTTGTCGAGGGGCGGCGCGAATGCGGCTTCGACGCGGAACTGGTCGACGCCTGGATCGGGCTCAAGCCGGACTCGGAAAAAGTCTCGGATGTCTGTATTAAAGCGCGAAGCCAGGACAAGGACGTCGTTTCGTAGCGTGAAAGAATCTCGCGCGCCAAAAGCCTGGAGAGCATTATGCCGCCGTTGCACGCCCCCGCGGAGCCCGCCGCCAGCGGGCGGTTTTTCGAGGCGCTGATCGCGCGCGCCGCGCTTTTGCCGCCCATCAAGATGGGCGTCGTCCATCCCTGCGACGGCGTCTCGGTGGAAGCCGCGCTGGCGGCCCGCGACAGGGGGCTGATTATCCCCGTGCTGATCGGCCCGCGCGCGAAAATCGAAGCGGCGGCGCGGGACGCGGGGCTCTCGCTGGCCGGCGTCGAGATCGTCGACGCGCCGCACAGCCACGCCGCCGCCGAGAAAGCCGTCGCCTTGGCGCGACATTGCAAGCTCGACGCGCTGAAGAAAGGCTCGCTGCATACCGACGAATTAATGGCCGCCGTCGTGAACAAGGAGCTGGGCCTGCGCACCGACCGGCGCATGAGCCATGTCTTCGTGCTCGACGTGAAGGGCCACGCCAAGCCGCTGCTGGTCACCGACGCCGCGATCAATATCGCGCCGACGCTCGACGAAAAGCGCGACATCGTGCGCAACGCCATCGATCTCGCGCATGCGCTGGGCATCGCCCGCCCGAAGGTGGCGCTGCTGTCCGCCGTCGAAAATGTCGAAGCCAAGATCCCTTCGACCATCGACGCGGCGGCGCTGTGCAAAATGGCCGATCGCGGCCAGATTACAGGCGGCGACCTCGACGGGCCGCTCGCCTTTGACAACGCGATATCGCCGCAAGCCGCCGCCGCCAAGGGCATCGTCTCCCCGGTCGCCGGCGACGCCGATATTCTGGTGGCGCCGGACCTCGACGCCGGCAATATTCTGGCCAAGCAATTGGTGTTTCTGGCCGGGGCGGAGACCGCCGGCCTCGCGCTCGGCGCGCGCGTGCCGATCGTGCTGACCAGCCGCGCCGACGACGGGAGGGCGCGTGTCGCCTCGACCGCGCTGGCGCAGATTTTCGCGCATTGGCGCGGCGTGCCCGTCGAACCGCCCGGCGAGAGCGGGTTCTTCAAGAAGTTGACTGAGTTCTTCGAGGAGAACAAGGCGTAGCGGTTGGAAGCTCGCGCTTGGGGCGCGGTTTTCAGCCTGCGGGCAGGAGCGTGTCGGAGTCGGCGATGCGCCAGGGAGTCGAGCTGAGCGGAGGCGAGGCGATGCTTCGTCTGATCCGTTGGGGCTGACTTGGCGCGGGATTCGAGCCTGTTGAATAAACGCCGAGCCACCGGAATAATTAGGGATGCTTTCCCTCGCGGAGGGCAAGCGCCAGCTATTTCACGCGACGCTTCGCGGTCGGCGCCGGCTCCGAGTTTTCCAGTCTTGTCAAAAAACGATGCGGCTTTTGTAGCGCTCGCTCTATTGCGTCGTTTCGGAAATTAGGGATTGCGCCCGGTCCTGGTTGAATAACGACATCGCTGGCGGGCGGCGTGATCTTGCAAGCCGGACATGAGCCGGAACAGTCAAGAACCGTCCCGCAAATGGCATGCCTGAAAATTCGGCGCGGGCCACGCCTCGGCGCGTGATGCGTTTCGCCCCATGCGGCGAGACCATACAAAATCGGCCACAAGGCCTCGCCTTGTTTGGTCAGAACATAGTTGCTCTGTCCTGTTCTATACTCTTCGCGCCTGAGCACCCCGGCATCGACAAGCTTGGCCAAGCGGGAGCTGAGCGTCGCCTTGGGGATGTCGAGGTGATCGAGAAAATCGTTGAAGCGCGAAACGCCCAGGAAGCAGTCGCGAATGATCAGCATGGTCCATCGCTCGCCAACAAGTTCGAGCGCGCGCGCGACCGGGCAGTCCTGCTGATCGTAGTTTTGCGCCAACGCCATGAAGCCCGGCTCCTTTCTTCAAAAAATCCGAACTCGACGCCAATGCGCGAACCATTGGCGCCGCGACCCGGCTTGCCGCCGCCGCGGAACTTCGCGCTCGAAGCCATCCGCGCGGATATTGCGTTCCACACATAGCAGAGTTCCGCGCCAAGATCGAAGATAGGTCTTGTCAATGAACCTGCGATCGCCTAACGTAAGTTCAATGAATAGACCTAGTTCGATTTGGCCGCGAGAGGCTTCAAGCTCGGGTGGCGTACAAAAAAGAGGAGCGAGGACATGCCCTTATGGAAAGTTTATCACCCTGTCGGCGCGTTTACCGCTGAAGACAAAAAGGCTTTGGCCGAGCACATCACTTCCGTCTACGCGAGCGTGCCCAATTCCCAAATTTTACGCGGTGATCATTTTTGAGGAAATTCCGGCGGGCTGTTGTTTCGTGGGAGGCGAACGACACGACAAGTTTGTGAGATGCAGGATTGATCAAATTGCCAGGACGATACCGGGTCCAATCCTCAGGGAATGGTAGATGAGTAATTTCGATGAAATCGTTGCTCTATGGGTCAAGGACAGAGGATACGACTGGGAAATTTCCATCGATGAAACGCCGTTCGATTTGTGGTCGCTGCAGGGCGAGTTGCCCCCGCCCTTCAAATCCGTCGGCGAAAAGCGGTGGGTGAAGGAAAACAGGGCGAGCCCCTACAGCTTGGCGGAACGCCTTCCGGTCAATCTCCTTCTCGCGCCAGGGATGGCGGACCGCTAAACTCCCAAGCGGATTGGACCGGCGGGCCAACATTCCGTCCGGAATTCAAAATTCCCGCATATGCGCGTGTCCGTGAAAAATGCCTCAAGAGTTTCCGCTTCGTGAAACCGACGTGGGAACCTTGCCGGACTTAACGCGGTCACGGCCGACAGTTCGGCCGTATATCGCGCGGAATTCAAGCATTTGCTGCCAAAACGCGGAGGCTTGAAAAATCAGGCCGCTTTTGTTGCAAGACTCAAGCGCCGAACGGATCGCTGATTTCGCGGCGCGGCGATAGCCGAACGGAACAGCCGCGGCGGTTGAAAAGCGAACCAGATAGCAGATCCACGGGCCGCTCCATCTTATAGGGAGCGAAGCGTCGGCTTCGGCCCCACGCTTCTTGGCTTGAGCCAATCCTCGTCGCTGGCCTGATCGGATTGGGGGGCCAAGGATGAGACGCCCAAAACGAGCGGCGCTCCGGGCGCCGCCGCTCGACATCGCCCCGCGCGCATGGCAGAACCCGGCCAAGATTTCGCGCGCCAGGCTAAAGCTCCATGACCGACCTAGAAAAAAACTCGAATCCGACACGCTCAACCAGATTGCCGCCGCCGATAGCGAGGCCGCGCTGGAGGCCGTGCGCGTCGGCGCGCTCGGCAAGAAGGGGGCGATCTCCGCGCTGTTGGCGACGCTGGGGCGCATGTCGCCCGACGAGCGCAAGACGCAAGGCGCCAAGATCAACGCGCTGAAGGACGTGGTGACCGAGCGGCTCGCCGCCCGCCGCGCCGCGCTGGAGCAGGCGGCGCTGGAAGCGCGGCTGAAGGCGGAGACGCTCGACGTGACGCTGCCAGCCCCGCCGAGCGCGTTGGAGCGCGGGCGCTTGCATCCGCTCTCGCAGGTGATGGACGAACTCGCGGCGATCTTCGCCGACATGGGCTTTTCGGTCGCCGAGGGGCCGGACATCGAGTCCGACGACTACAACTTCACCAAGCTGAACTTCCCCGAAGGCCATCCGGCGCGGGAGATGCACGACACGTTTTTCTTCTCGCCCGGCCCGGATGGCAAGCGCAAGCTGCTGCGCACGCACACCAGCCCCGTGCAGGTGCGCACGATGCTGACGCAAAAGCCGCCGATCCGGGTGATTTGCCCCGGCCGCACCTATCGCTGCGACAGCGACCAGACGCATACGCCGATGTTCCATCAGGTCGAGGGCCTCGTCATCGACGAAACCACCCATATTGGCCATTTGAAATGGGTGCTGGAGGAGTTCTTGAAGGCCTTCTTCGAGGTGAAGTCGGTGAATTTGCGTTTTCGCCCGTCGTTCTTCCCCTTCACCGAGCCGTCGATGGAGGTCGATGTCCAATGCAAGCGCCAGGGCGGCGAAATCCGCTTCGGCGAGGGCGAGGACTTCATGGAGATTCTCGGCTGCGGCATGGTGCACGCCAATGTGCTGCGCAACTGCGGGCTCGATCCCGACAAACACCAGGGCTTCGCCTTTGGCGTCGGCATCGACCGCTTGGCGATGCTGAAATACGGCATGCCGGATCTGCGCGATCTGTTCGAGGGCGATTTGCGCTGGCTGCGGCACTATGGATTTAGGGCGCTGGACTTCCCGACGCTGGCGGGGGGATTGAGCGGGTGAATAAGGATCGCGCATTATCATCAAGTAGACGCGTGACGAACGAAATGTCTTCCTGGAGGCGTGGCATGATTATTTTGCAAATTGAGATCGAGGACAGCCGCCCGGTGGAAGCTCATTGCGACGACAGTTTCCTGAACGTCGCGCTCGCCGACGGCCGCGTGCCGCGCGCGCCTTTGTGGTGGTATCCCCGGCTGGCGAAGGCTTCACAGGCGGGGCGAGGCGTCGTCGAACTCTCGCCGCTGGGCGTGCGCTGGCCTCAAATCGACGAGGACATCAGCGTCGCCAGCATGTTGCGCGGGCAGAAGGCGCCAGGGGCGGCGAAGCCCGATTTCCCCACGCTGGCGGGGGGACTGAGCGGGTGACGATCCAGGGAGAACGAAGATGATGCGCGACGCCGAGATTCAAAAAATCGCCGACGGCATACTCCGGTCGCGACTGAGCTCCGATGGGTTCCTGGGCTGCGAGGCGCGGACGGAAGAGGACTTCGACGGTGCGTCGATCATTCGCGTCATCGCTCACGTGAAGGAATCGCGAGCCGACGCCCGCGCCAGGCTCGACGCGACGATGGCGATCCGCGCGGAGTTGGAACGCGAGGATGACAATCGATTTGTGTACCTCGATCTTAAAG
Organism: uncultured Alphaproteobacteria bacterium; assembly: GCA_963775775.1. Classification (GTDB taxonomy): domain Bacteria; phylum Pseudomonadota; class Alphaproteobacteria; order Rhizobiales; family Beijerinckiaceae; genus Methylocystis. Next base: position 36,168 of record CAVZKF010000035.1, on the reverse strand, counting down.
GTGAGGATGCGGACGAAAGCGAAGACGCCGCCGCCGACAGGATGACCAGACAATGACAATGGCGGAACAGCTGTTGCAACTCGCCAAGCAGATGAGTTACATGGATACGCCGGTATTGTCCGTTGCCCGACGACGCGCGGTAAGCACGGCCTACTACGCGGTATTTCACGCCATTGCCGAACTATGCGCCCGCGATATTCTGCCCGACAGAGACGGGCCGGACAATTTTCGGGAATTTGAACGCGTCTATCGCGCTCTGGAGCACGGTTCGCTAAAGAACGAATTTTCGAAGGGCCCGCTAAAGGACAATGGACAACTCAAGGAAATCGGCGAATTGGTCGTGCAGCTTCAAAGCGAGCGGCACAAGGCCGACTATCTGCCATTCGGAAGTTACGGAATTGGCGGTTACACAGTCGCGAAGCTCATCGAGTCGGCCGGCCTGGCGATGGAGTTGCTGAAAAATCTCGACGCACGCGACCGACGAACTCTCGCCGTCGCCCTCCTGTTCAAGAATCGCCCCCAATGAAACTCACCCTCTCCTGGCTCAAGACCCATCTCGACACCGCAGCCTCGTTGACCGAGATCGTCGAAACCCTGACCCGCATCGGCCTCGAGGTCGAAGATGTGCACGACCCTTCCGTGCTGCTTGAAGACTTTGTCGTCGCGCAAGTGATCGAGGCCGCGCCGCATCCCAACGCCGACCGCTTGCAGGTGTGTTCGGTTGACACTGGCGCCGGCGCGCCCTTGCAGGTCGTCTGCGGCGCGCCCAATGCGCGCAAGGGGCTCAAGACCGTGTTCGCGGCGCCGGGAACCTATATCCCGGCCAAGAAATTCACGCTCGGCAAGGGCGTCATCCGCGGCGTCGAATCGCTGGGCATGCTTTGCTCGGCGAGCGAATTGGAGCTTCCCGGCGATTCCGAGGGCATCATCGAGCTGCCCGAGGACGCGCCTGTCGGCGCGGTTTACGCGCAATGGGCGCGGCTGGGCGATCCTGTCATCGACATTAATCTGACGCCGAACCGTCCCGACGCCGCCGGCGTCGCCGGCGCCGCGCGCGACCTCGCCGCGGCCGGACTCGGCATGTTGACGACACCGGCGATCGCGCCCGTTCCCGGCGGCTTCCCGTGCCCGGTGGGGGTGACGCTGGACTTCGCGCCTGAAGACGCGCATCTCGCGCCGCTGTTCGCGCTGCGGCTCGTGCGCGGCGTGAAGAACGGACCGAGCCCCGCGTGGATGCAGGAGCGGCTGCGCTCGGTGGGCCTGCGGCCGATCAACGCGCTGGTCGACATCACCAATTTTCTGACGCTCGACCGCGCGCGGCCGCTGCATGTGTTCGACGCGAGCAAGGTCAAGGGCGATCTCGTCGTGCGCCGCGCCCGCGCCGGCGAGGAGCTGCTGGCGCTCGACGGCAAGACATATGGTCTGGACGAGGACATTGTCGTGATCGCCGACGACTTCGGCGTCGAATCGCTCGCCGGCGTCATGGGCGGCGAGGCCTCCGGCTGCGATGAGAACACCACCGACGTGCTGATCGAATCGGCGCTGTGGGACCCGCATAACATCGCCCAGACCGGCCGCAAGCTCGGCATCGTCTCGGACGCGCGCTACCGTTTCGAGCGCGGCGTCGATCCGGCCTTCGCGCTGCCGGGCTTGGAGCTCGCCACGAAACTCGTGCAAGAGCTTTGCGGCGGCGAGGCGTCGACGATCAACTGTCGCCGGCGCGGAGCCGAGCGCGACGCGCGTCGTCGATTTTCCGTTCAACGAAACGAAGCGCCTCACCGGCCTCGACATCGCGCCTGACGAAGCGACCGCGATTTTGACGCGGCTCGGTTTCTCGGTCGCCGCCATCCGCCGAGGGCCGCGCGAAAATAACCGCGCCGACATGGCGGCCCGACATCGAGGGCAAGGCCGATATTGTCGAGGAAATCCTGCGCATCCACGGCGTCGACAATATCGTCTCGACGCCGCTCGCGCGCGCCGAGGGCGTCGCGAGCCCGGTGCTGACGCCAAGCCAAAAGCGCGCGCGCGCGGCGCGGCGGGCGCTCGCGGCGCAGGGGCTGGTCGAGGCCGTCACCTGGTCGTTTGTCTCGAACAAACAGGCGCGAGGCTTTGGCGGCGGCGATCCTTCGCTTTCGCTCGCCAACCCGATCGCCGCCGAACTTTCGGACATGCGGCCGAGCCTGTTGCCGGGGCTGATCGCCGCGATCGGCCGCAACGCCGCGCGCGGCTTTGGCGATTGCGCTCTGTTCGAGGTCGGGCAAATCTTCGCCAGCGACGACGAAAAGGGCCAGAGAACCGCCGCCGCCGGCGTGCGGCGCGGCCTCGCCACGACGCTGGCGTCGGGGCGCACATGGGCGGCGCCCGCGAGGAAGGCCGGCGTCTTCGACGCCAAGGCCGACGCCTTGGCTTTGCTGCAGGCGCTGGGCGTCGCGACCTCCGGCTTGCAGATCGTCGCGAAGGGGCCGGACTGGCTGCATCCCGGGCGCTCGGGAACGCTGCAATTTGGCCCCAAGGCGGTGGTGGGCTGCTTTGGCGAACTGCATCCGCGGCTGCTTAACGAACTCGACGTCGAGGGGCCGCTGGCGGCGTTCGAGATTTATCTCGACGCTCTGCCCGCGCAAAAGGCCAAGGCGACCAAGGCCAAGCCGCGGCTGGAGCTCTCCGACTTGCAGCCGCTGTCGCGCGATTTCGCTTTTCTAGTCGATCGCGCGGCGCCGGCCGGCGATTTGCTGAAGGCGGTGCTCGGCGCCGACAAGGCGCTGATCGTGGGCGCGGATATTTTCGACGTCTATGAGGGCGTCGGCGTGCCGGAGGGCAAGAAATCCATCGGCGTCGCGGTGACGCTGCAACCGAAGGACAAAACCCTGACCGACGCCGAGATCGAGGCGCTGGCGCAAAAAATCGTCGCCGAGGCGGAGAAGAAAACCGGAGCGACGCTGCGCGGATGAGGTTTTTGCGCGAGATCGTCGTCATGGGGGCGCTGCTGGCGGTCGCGAGCGCGCAAGCCGCGCCGAAAAACATCGACGATTGCGAGAAGATCAAGGAGCCGATGGCCTATAATGAATGCCTCGCGTCCTTCGGCCCGGCCGTGGGGCATGTGGGCGGGGGGCAGTCCTACGGCCCGGCCAGCGAGGGCGAGCCTCGCGCGGCGGCGAAGGGCCGAAGGGCGAGCGCCTATCACGCGCCGGCGCGGCGCGGGGCAAGGGGGATGGCGATGCGCGGGGCCAGTGGGCGGGTGCGCATGGAGTTCACGCCGAGGAACAGGTGAGGGCGCGCCCCCCAAAACGCGCCTCGCGCGCAAAATAGAGGCGCCCCTATCCGCTTTCTTGTTAATTTTTCCCCTTGGCAAACGCCGCGAGGGTCGTTAGATAAGTCCCTCCGGGGTCCGCCAGCTATGGCGGCCCCCTTTTTGAGTTTTGAGCTTCCGTTTGATTCTCGCGCCAAAACGCCCGAGGGAAAACGGTGGACAGGCCGACGAACCTTAAGAGTTGCACCTTAGGGGACGTTCGGCCGAATTCTGTCCGAGACTGCCGGCGCATGCCTTGGGGTTCCCCTCGAGGCGGCTTAATCGGTTCGCCAAGCAAAAGCGGTTCGCCGCTCGGGCTTGCAGGCGGCCTGCACAGACGGGGAAAGCCAGAAATTGCCGGACCGACGAGGCTCCAAAAGCCGCGCGCGTCCTTCGAATTTGGTTTGACGCCCCTTCAACCTAGGCGAGTTCTTCGCCTTGGGGACAGGATCTACGGCGCCGTTCCTCTCGCCCGTTATGGGAGAGGGTGGACGGCATGTCGCAAACCGGCGGGGCTCCCTGGCCCCGCTTTAGGAGAGAGCACCGTGGAAAGAGCGGAGAAAGCAACAGCCGTCGCGACGTTGCACGGGGTCTTTAGCAAGGCCTCGGTCGTCGTCGTCGCGCAATACTCCGGCCTGACCGTCGCCCAAATGCAGCGCCTGCGCAAGCAGGCCCGCGAACAGGGCGCCAGCGTGCAGGTCGCCAAGAACCGCCTTGCCAAGATCGCTCTCGATGGCACGAGCGTCGCCTCCATCGGCCCCTTGCTCAAGGGGCCGACCCTGATCGCCTATTCGGACGATCCGGTGGCGGCGCCCAAGGTCGCCGCGGCTTTCGCCAAGGACCACGAGAAATTCGTGATTCTCGGCGGCGCCATGGGCGCGACGGCCCTTAATCCCGATGGCGTGAAGTCGCTCGCGACCATGCCTTCGCTCGACGAATTGCGCGCAAAGCTCGTGGGCCTCGTTCAGGCGCCCGCGACCAAGCTCGCGCAGCTGTCGACCGCGCCAGCCGCCAAGCTCGCGCGCGTTTTCGGGGCCTACGCCAAACGAGACGCGGCCTAAATCAAGGCTTGCAACCAACAGACCAAAGAACCAAATTCGAAGGACGTAACTAAAATGGCTAATCTGGAAAAGATCGTCGAAGAACTCTCCTCCCTCACCGTGCTGGAGGCCGCCGAGCTCGCCAAGCTGCTCGAGGAGAAGTGGGGCGTTTCCGCCGCCGCCGCCGTGGCTGTCGCCGCCGCGCCGGGCGCCGTCGCCGCCGCTCCGGTCGAGGAGAAGACCGAGTTCAACGTGATTCTCGCCGCCGCCGGCGAGAAGAAGATCGAAGTGATTAAGGAAGTGCGCGCCGTGACGGGCCTTGGCCTCAAGGAAGCCAAGGATCTGGTCGAGGGCGCTCCCAAGGCGGTCAAGGAAGGCGTTGGCAAGGAAGAGGCCGAGAAGATCAAGGCCGCTCTCGAAAAGGTCGGCGCCAAGGTCGAACTCAAGTAAGACGGCGGGGCCGCCTTGGCGGTCCGTCGCTCTATTCGCGGTCCCGGTTCGCGCCGGGGCCGCGCGCGGTTTAGGAAATTTGATATTCGCGACATACATGCGTGACGGGGCTTTAAGAGCTTGGCTCGGGCGTCGTCGGCGCGACGGACGGCGGGACGCGCGCGGCGTTCCTCAAGCCTCGCGGGCTGCGAGGGTCGACCGTTAGGGAGAAGAGGTTCGAGAGGCGACATGGCTCAGACGTCGGCGCGGAAGTTCACCGGTCGCAAGCGGATTCGCAAATTTTTCGGACACATCCGCGAAGCCGCGGTAATGCCCAATCTGATCGAGGTGCAAAAGGCCTCCTATGACCAGTTTCTTCTGGTCGACGAGCCCAAGGGCGGGCGTCCCGACGAGGGATTGCAGTCGGTTTTCAAATCGGTGTTTCCGATTTCCGACTTCTCGCAGGTCTCGCTGCTGGAATTCGTGCGCTACGAATTCGAGCAGCCGAAGTTCGACGTCGACGAATGCCGCCAGCGCGGCATGACCTACGCCGCGCCGCTGAAGGTGACGCTGCGGCTGATCGTGTTCGACGTCGATCCCGACACGCAGGCCAAATCCGTCAAGGACATCAAGGAGCAGGACGTCTACATGGGCGACATGCCCTTCATGACGTCGAACGGCACCTTCGTCGTCAACGGCACCGAGCGCGTGATCGTCTCGCAGATGCACCGCTCGCCGGGCGTCTTCTTCGACCACGACAAGGGCAAGAGCCATTCCTCCGGCAAGCTGCTGTTCGCCGCCCGCATCATCCCCTATCGCGGCTCCTGGCTCGACATCGAGTTCGACGCCAAGGACATCGTTTATGCGCGCATCGACCGCCGCCGCAAGATTCCGGTGACGTCGCTGCTGTTCGCGCTTGGTCTCGACGGCGAGGAGATTCTCTCCACCTTCTACAAGACGATCCCCTACACGCTGGACGGCGACAGCTGGCGCATGCCGTTCGACGCCGAGCGCCTCAAGGGCGTCAAGGCGGTGGCCGACATCATCGACGCCGACACCGGCGAGGTCATTCTCGAAGTCGGCAAGAAGCTCGCCGTGCGCGCCGCGCGCCAACTCGCCGAGAAGGGCGTGAAGGCGATCAAGGTGCCGGCCGAGGAGCTTTACGGCCAATATCTCGCGCAGGATCTGTTCGACCCGACGACCGGCGAAATCTTCGCCGAGGCCGGCGAGGAGATCACCATCAAGACGCTGCCGCTGCTGGTCGAGAAGGGCTTCGACGAGCTGCCCATTCTCGACATCGACCATATCAACATCGGCCCCTACATCCGCAACACGCTCAACGTGGACAAGAACAGCCAGCGCGAGGAAGCGCTGTTCGACATCTATCGCGTGATGCGTCCGGGCGAGCCGCCGACGGTCGAGACGGCCGAGGCGATGTTCCATTCGCTGTTCTTCGACTCGGAACGCTACGATCTCTCCGCGGTCGGCCGCGTGAAGATGAACATGCGGCTCGATCTCGACGCGCCGGACACGATGCGAACGCTGCGCCGCGAGGACATTATCGCGGTCGTGCGCGCGCTGGTCGATCTGCGCGACGGACGCGGCGAAATCGACGACATCGACCATCTCGGCAACCGCCGCGTGCGCTCGGTCGGCGAGTTGATGGAGAATCAGTATCGCCTCGGCCTGTTGCGCATGGAGCGCGCGATCAAGGAGCGCATGTCCTCGGTCGACATCGACACGGTGATGCCGCAGGATCTCATCAACGCCAAGCCGGCGGCGGCGGCGGTGCGCGAGTTCTTCGGCTCGTCGCAGCTGTCGCAGTTCATGGATCAGACCAATCCGCTCTCGGAGATCACCCATAAGCGCCGTCTCTCGGCGCTGGGTCCGGGCGGCCTGACGCGCGAACGCGCGGGCTTCGAGGTGCGCGACGTGCATCCGACGCATTACGGCCGCATCTGCCCGATCGAGACGCCGGAAGGTCCGAACATCGGCCTCATCAACTCGCTCGCGACTTTCGCGCGCGTCAATAAATACGGCTTCATCGAGGCGCCGTACCGCCGCGTGCGCGAGAGCAAGGTGACCGGCGAGGTCTCCTATCTTTCCGCGATGGAGGAGCAGAAGTTCCATGTCGCCCAGGCCAACGCGCCGGTCGACAAGGACGGCATGCTGACGGAAGACCTGGTGCTGTGCCGTCACGCCGGCGACGTCGTGCTGGTCCCGCGCGAGCGCGTCGACGCGATGGACGTGTCGCCCAAGCAATTGGTGTCGGTCGCGGCGGCGTTGATCCCGTTCCTCGAGAACGACGACGCCAATCGCGCGCTGATGGGCTCGAACATGCAGCGCCAGGCGGTGCCGCTGATCAAGGCCGACGCGCCGCTGGTCGGCACCGGCATGGAGGCGGTCGTCGCCGCCGATTCCGGCGCGGCCATTTCGGCGCGTCGCACCGGCGTCGTCGATCAGATCGACGCGACCCGCATCGTCATCCGCGCGACGGAGGAGCAAGACCCGGCCAAGCCCGGCGTCGACATCTACCGGCTGATGAAATATCAGCGCTCGAACCAGTCGACCTGCATCAACCAGAAGCCGCTGGTGCGCGTTGGCGATCACGTGCTCAAGGGCGACATCATCGCCGACGGCCCCTCGACCGATCTTGGCGATCTCGCGCTCGGCCGCAACGTGCTGGTCGCGTTCATGCCGTGGAACGGCTACAACTTCGAGGATTCGATCCTCCTCAACGAGCGCATCGTCAAGGACGACGTGTTCACCTCGATTCACATCGACGAATTCGAGGTGATGGCGCGCGACACCAAGCTCGGGCCGGAGGAAATCACTCGCGATATTCCCAACGTCTCGGAAGAGACGCTGAAGAATCTCGACGAGGCCGGCATCGTCTATATCGGCGCCGAGGTGGCGGCGGGCGACATTCTCGTCGGCAAGATCACGCCCAAGGGCGAGAGCCCGATGACGCCGGAAGAAAAGCTGCTGCGCGCGATCTTCGGCGAAAAGGCCTCGGACGTGCGCGACACGAGTCTGCGCGTGCCGCCGGGCGTGCAGGGCACCATCGTCGAAGTGCGCGTCTTCAACCGCCACGGCGTCGAGAAGGACGAGCGCGCCCAGGCGATCGAGCGCGAGGAGATCGAACGCCTCGCCAAGGATCGCGACGACGAATTGGCGATCCTCGACCGCAACGTTTACGCGCGCCTCGCGGAGACGCTGCTCGGCAGGAAGGCGATCGCCGGCCCCAAATCCTTCAAGAAGGATCAAACGCTCACGCAGGCGATCCTCGACGAATATCCGCGCTCGCAATGGTGGACCTTCGTCGTCGAGGACGATGCGCTGATGGGCGCCATCGAGGCGGTGCGCAAGCAGTATGACGAGGCCAAGAAAGGTCTCGAAAACCGCTTCCTCGACAAGGTGGAGAAGCTGCAGCGCGGCGACGAATTGCCGCCCGGCGTGATGAAGATGGTCAAGGTCTTCGTCGCGGTGAAGCGCAAGATTCAGCCCGGCGACAAAATGGCCGGCCGCCACGGCAACAAGGGCGTCGTCTCGCGCATCGTTCCGCAAGAGGACATGCCGTTCCTCGAGGACGGAACGCCGGTCGACATCGTGCTGAACCCGCTCGGCGTGCCGAGCCGCATGAACGTCGGCCAGATTCTGGAGACGCATCTGGGCTGGGCCTGCGCCGGTCTCGGCAAGCAGATCGGCGCCGCGGTCGACGCCTATCTGCGCAGCAAGAACGCCGCGCCGCTGCGCGAAAAGCTGATCGAGGTCTATGACGGGGACCAGGAGCTGGCGACGCTCGACGAGCCGACGCTACTCGAAGTCGGCAAGAATCTGCGGCGCGGGCTGCCGATCGCGACGCCGGTGTTCGACGGCGCGCGCGAAAAGGACATCGTCGAGATGCTCGGCCGCGCGGGCCTCGCGTCGTCCGGGCAGGTGACGCTCTACGACGGGCGCACCGGCGAGGCCTTCGACCGCAAGGTGACCGTGGGCTACATCTATATGTTGAAGCTGCATCATCTCGTCGACGACAAGATCCACGCGCGCTCGATCGGCCCCTATTCGCTGGTCACGCAGCAACCGCTCGGCGGCAAGGCGCAGTTCGGCGGACAGCGTTTCGGCGAAATGGAGGTCTGGGCGCTGGAGGCGTATGGCGCCGCCTACACGTTGCAGGAAATGCTGACCGTGAAATCGGACGACGTGGCGGGCCGCACCAAGGTCTATGAGTCGATCGTGCGCGGCGACGACAATATCGAGTCCGGCATTCCCGAAAGCTTCAACGTGCTGATCAAGGAAATGCGTTCGCTGGCGCTCAATGTGGAACTGACCACGGCGACGCCCGAGGGCGAGGAAGTTCCCGTCGCCGTCGAAGGCGCCGAATAATTTTTTCGCGCCGCTCGAATGTTTCGAGCGGCGCGCGCGTAGCTCGCGCGGCCCGCGTTTTCGCTGGGGCAGACAGAAATTCGACCGGGCGTGGAAGGCCGTGAGCCGTTCCCGCTCCGCGTCCAGAGGAGAAGACCATGAATCAACAAGAGGTCATGAATCTCTTCAATCCGGTCGTGGCCCCGCAGGCCTTCGACCAGATCCAGATTTCGATCGCCAGCCCGGAGAAGATTCTCTCCTGGTCGTTCGGCGAGATCAAGAAGCCGGAGACGATCAACTACCGCACGTTCAAGCCCGAGCGCGACGGTCTGTTCTGCGCGCGCATCTTCGGTCCGATCAAGGATTACGAATGCTTGTGCGGCAAGTACAAGCGCATGAAATACAAGGGCGTCATCTGCGAGAAGTGCGGCGTCGAAGTGACGCTGGCGCGCGTTCGACGCGACCGCATGGGCCATATTTCGCTCGCCGCGCCGGTCGCGCATATCTGGTTCTTGAAGTCGCTGCCCTCGCGCATCGGCCTCTTGCTCGACATGACGCTCAAGGATCTCGAGCGCATTCTCTATTTCGAATCCTACATCGTGATCGATCCCGGCCTCACGCCGATGAAGGAGCGTCAGCTTCTCTCGGAGGACGAGTATCTGCGCGCCCAGGACGAATATGGCCAGGATTGCTTCACGGCGATGATCGGCGCCGAGGCGATCCGCAAGATTCTCGAATCGATGGATCTCGAGGGCATCGCCGCGCGGCTGCGTCAGGAAATCGCCGAGGCGACGACCGATCTGAAGCCGAAGAAATTGGCCAAGCGCCTCAAGATCATCGAGGCCTTCATCCAGTCCGGCAACAAGCCGGAGTGGATGATCCTCAAGGAAGTGCCGGTGATTCCGCCGGACCTGCGGCCGCTCGTGCCGCTCGACGGCGGGCGCTTCGCGACCTCGGATCTGAACGATCTCTACCGCCGCGTCATCAACCGCAACAATCGTTTGAAGCGGCTGATCGAACTGCGCGCGCCTGACATCATCATCCGCAACGAAAAGCGCATGTTGCAGGAGGCGGTCGACGCACTGTTCGACAACGGCCGTCGCGGCCGCGTCATCACCGGCGCCAATAAGCGTCCGCTGAAGTCGCTCGCCGACATGCTGAAGGGCAAGCAGGGCCGCTTCCGCCAGAATCTGCTCGGCAAGCGCGTGGATTATTCGGGTCGCTCGGTCATCGTCGTCGGTCCCGAACTCAAGCTGCATCAATGCGGCCTGCCGAAGAAAATGGCGCTGGAGCTGTTCAAGCCGTTCATCTATTCGCGGCTCGACGCCAAGGGCTATTCGGCGACCGTGAAGCAGGCGAAGAAGCTCGTCGAAAAGGAGAAGCCCGAGGTTTGGGACATTCTCGACGAGGTCATCCGCGAGCATCCGGTGCTGCTGAACCGCGCGCCGACTTTGCATCGCCTGGGCATTCAGGCGTTCGAGCCGGTGCTGATCGAGGGCAAGGCGATCCAGCTGCACCCGCTCGTCTGCGCGGCCTTCAACGCCGACTTCGACGGCGACCAGATGGCCGTGCACGTTCCGCTGTCGCTCGAAGCGCAGTTAGAGGCGCGCGTGCTGATGATGTCGACCAACAACATCCTGCATCCGGCCAATGGTCAGCCGATCATCGTGCCTTCGCAGGACATCGTGCTTGGTCTCTATTATCTGACGCTGGAGCGCGACGGCGAGCCGGGGCAGGGCATGGCCTTCGCCAGTCAGGGCGAGATCGAACACGCGCTCGCGGCCAAGGCGATCACGCTGCACAGCAAGATCAAGGGCCGCGCCTGGAGCTTCGACGAGAACGGCAAGCGCGTATTGAAAATCTTCAACACGACGCCCGGCCGGATGATCCTCGGCCAGCTCATGCCGCATCACGTCAAGATACCCTTCGACGTCGTCAACAAGCTGATGACGAAGAAGGAAATCTCGAACATGATCGACACCGTCTACCGCAACTGCGGTCAGAAGGAGACGGTGATCTTCTGCGACCGCATCATGTCGCTGGGCTTCCGCGAGGCGTTCAAGGCCGGCATTTCCTTCGGCAAGGACGACATGGTCGTGCCGGAGACGAAGACCCGCATCGTCGGCGAGACCCGCGCCGCCGCCAAGGAATATGAGCAGCAGTATAACGACGGTCTGATCACGCAGGGCGAGAAATACAACAAGGTCGTCGACGCCTGGTCGAAATGCTCGGAAAAGCTCGCCGAGGAGATGATGATCCGCATCTCCGCGGTGCGCAAGGACGAGCATGGCCGCGATCTGCCGATCAACTCGATCTATATGATGTCGCATTCGGGCGCGCGCGGCTCGCCGACGCAAATGCGCCAGCTCGCGGCGATGCGCGGCCTGATGGCCAAGCCCTCGGGCGAGATCATCGAGAGCCCGATCATCTCGAACTTCAAGGAAGGCCTGACCGTCCTTGAATATTTCAACTCGACCCACGGCGCCCGCAAGGGCCTCGCCGACACCGCGCTGAAGACCGCCAACTCCGGCTATCTGACGCGCCGTCTCGTCGACGTGGCGCAGGATTCGATCATCTCGTCCTACGATTGCGGCTCGACCAACGGCATCCGCATGCGCGCGATCATCGACGCGGGCCAGGTCGTGGCGTCGCTGGCGTCGCGCATCCTCGGCCGTTTCGCGGCGGAAGACTTGCGCGCGCAGGACGGCTCGGTCATCGTGCCCGCGGGGTCGATGATCCAGGAATGGCACATCGAGCAGATCAACGCCGCCGGCATTCAGGAGGTGAAGATCCGCTCCGTGCTGACCTGCGAGGCCAAGAACGGGGTCTGCGCGGCTTGTTATGGGCGCGATCTGGCGCGCGGCGTGCCCGTCAACATGGGCGAGGCGGTCGGCGTCATCGCGGCGCAGTCGATCGGCGAGCCCGGCACGCAGCTCACCATGCGCACCTTCCACATCGGCGGCGCGGCGCAGCTCGCGGATCAGTCCTTCACCGAGTCCAATTTCGACGGCGTGGTGCATATCCGCAACCGCCATCTGGCGCGCAACGGCGATGGCGATCTGATGGTGATGGCGCGCAACGTCGCGGTGGTCATCGCCGGTCCCGACGGGACCGAGCGTTCGGTCACGCGCGTGCAATATGGCGCGCGGCTGAAAGTGGACGAGGGCGACAAGATCAAGCGCGGCGCGCGCATCGCCGAGTGGGATCCCTATACGCGCCCGATCCTCTCCGAAATCGATGGCGTGATCGGCTTCGAGGATCTGGTCGAAGGCCAGTCGATGGCGGAAACCGCCGACGAGGCGACCGGCATCACCAAGCGCATGGTCATGGACTGGCGTCTCAACCAGCGTTCGGCGACCTTGAAGCCGGCGCTCGTCATCAAGGGGCCAGACGGCAAGATCGCCAAGCTGCAACGCGGCGGCGACGCGCGTTATCTCGTGCCGGTCGACGCGATCATCGCCGTCGAACCCGGCCAGAAGATCCAGGCCGGCGACATCATCGCGCGTATTTCGCTCGAGAGCGCCAAGACGCGCGACATCACCGGCGGTCTGCCGCGCGTCGCGGAATTGTTCGAGGCGCGCCGTCCCAAGGATCACGCGATCATCGCGGAAATCTCCGGCACGGTGCAGTTCGGCAAGGACTACAAGAACAAGCAGCGCCTCAGCATCCTTCCGAGCGAGGAGGGCGCCGAGCCGGTCGAATATCTGATCCCCAAGGGCAAGCACATCCATCTGCAGGATGGCGACGTTGTCGAGAAGGGCGATTACATCGTCGACGGCAATCCGGCGCCGCACGACATTCTGGCGATCAAGGGCGTCGAGGAACTCGCCGCCTATCTCGTCAACGAGATCCAGGAAGTCTACCGGTTGCAGGGCGTCAACATCAACGACAAGCACATCGAAGTGATCGTGCGGCAGATGCTGCAGAAGGTCGACATCGTGGACTCGGGCGACACCCCGTTCCTCGACGGCGAGCAGGTGGACCAGACCGAACTCGAGGAGGCCAACGCCAAATGCCTCGAGGAGGGCAAGAAGATCGCGACCGGCACGCCGGTGCTGCTCGGCATCACCAAGGCGTCGCTGCAAACGCGGTCGTTCTTCTCGGCCGCCTCCTTCCAGGAGACGACGCGCGTCCTCACCGAGGCCGCCGTCAACGGCAAGGTCGATCCGCTGGTCGGCCTCAAGGAGAATGTCATTGTCGGCAGGTTGATTCCGGCCGGCACGGGCGCGGCCATGTCCAAGTTCCGCGGCATCGCCAACGGCCGCGACGATCTGATCATCACCCAGCGCGCCGAGACGGCGGAGGCTCGGCCCGCGACGCCAAGATTGCCGCCCGCGGCCGAGTGATTATCGGGGCGCCGGTTTGACTTAAGCGGCTAGGCCGCCCTTCGGGGCGGCCTTTTCGGTTCCGCGGGCGCGCTGTTTCTCCAACAATATTCGCCCGCGCGGTCACAAAAACGCCGGACTATTCGGGCGTTGTTAACTTTAGAGAGTCACCTCTTGACAGGGCGCGGCCTTCGCGCGCCCCAGCCTCATGCTCGCGGGCTATGTCGCAACTGGAGCGATCCCTTGTCGAAACCGACCACTTTTCGCTTTTCCTTTGGCCCGGCGCCGCGCGCGCCGCTTTGGGGCGTCCTCGCCGCGCTGCTCGCCGCGATGCCGGCCTTCGCCGATTCCTATGACGGTCAGGCCGAATGGGCGCAGCGCTATGACGCCGCCGAGCGCCTCACCGTGTCGCGTTCGACGACGCCGATCCTTTCGGCCCAGACGGTCGCGGCGACCGAGGAGGCGATCCGGCAATATCAAGAGATCGTCGCCAATGGCGGCTGGCCAAGCCTGCCGGCCGGCGTGCAGTTGCGGCTCGGCTCCAATGGGAACGCGGTTTCGACGCTGCGCAAACGGCTGATCGTTTCCGGCGACATCGCCGCCGAGACCGGCTACAGCCCGGTGTTCGATTCCTATGTCGAGGCGGCGGTGCGCCGCTTCCAGGCGCGCCACGGCATTAACGAGACTGGCGTCGTCAATCAGCAGACCGTGACGGCGCTCAATGTGTCCGCCGAAACGCGGCTGCGCCAGTTGGAGACCAATCTGGTCCGCTTGCGCAGCTTTTCGCGCGATCTCGGCAATCGCTACGTGACCGCCAATATTCCGGCGGCGCTGGTCGAGACGGTGGAGAACGGCGCGGTCGTGACGCATCACATCGCCGGCGTCGGCAAGATCGACCGCCAGTCGCCGGTCATGCAGACCAAGGCGATCGAGATCAACTTCAACCCGTTCTGGACCGTGCCGGCCTCGGTGATCCGCAAGGATCTGATTCCGAAGATGCAGCAAGAGCCGACCTATCTGGCCGACCACCACATCCGCGTCTACAACAAGGAAAACCAGGAGCTGCAGCCGGAACAGATCAACTGGCGCTCGCTCGACGCGATGAACTACCGCTTCCGGCAGGACACGGGCGGCGATTTCAACTCGCTCGGCGTCGTGCGCATCGACATCGCCAACCCCTACGGCGTCTATATGCACGACACGCCGACCAAGGGCGTGTTCGGCGACGATTTCCGCTTCGTCTCCTCCGGCTGCATTCGCCTGCAGAACGTGCGCGATTACGTCGCCTGGCTGCTCAAGGAGACGCCCGGCTGGGATCGCGACCATATCGACCAGGTGATCAGCTCGGGCGAGCGCGTCGACGTGAAGATCGTGCCGCAAGTGCCGGTTTATTGGGTCTATGTCACGGCCTGGGGCGCGCCCGACGGCGTGACGCAGTTCCGCGACGACATCTACCAGAAGGACGGCATCGGCGGCGCGCCGGGCCAGCTGGCGCTGCAGGGACGCCCCGTCGCGCAAAACACCGTCGGCGGAAGGCTGCTGCCGAGGGACGACGAGCCGCGGTGAGACTTACCGCGCCGCTCTCCCGCCGGCGGCGCGGCGTTCGGGCGGTTTCGAGGAACGGTTCAAGAGTTTGGCGTGATAACTAGTGCTTTGATTTTAGATCGCTTTTTTGGTACGGAAATGACGTGCGTTTCCACTGTCAAATCTGGGACGACTTGCGGTATAAGTAGACATGCCGATCACGCTCACACCCGATCAGGAGGCTTGGTTGCAAGCCCGCGTCGCGACCGGCGGCTTCGCCTCGATCGAGGAGGCGGCGCGCCAGCTGATCGACGAGCGCATCGCCGAGATCGCCGCCGAGGACGACGACGATTTGGAGTGGGCGAGGCCCTTGCTCGATGAGGCGCGCGCCTCGATCGCGCGAGGCGACGTTCTCACCCTCGAAGAGCACAGAGCGAGAAACGCGGCGCGACGCGCCACGCGCGGCGGGTAGTGGCGCGGATCATTCTTACGCCGGAAGCGGACGCCGATTTAGCTTCCATCATCGCCGACCTCGCCGAAAAGGCTGGAGCGCGCGTCGCCGACCGCTATGAGGCCGATTTCGACCGCGTTTACGACCGTCTGGCCGACTATCCCCAAAGCGGCGCGCCACGTCCCCGCCTTGGCGAGCATGTCCGTATTTGCGTCGTGTCGCCTTACACTATTTTCTATGAACACGCCGAAGGCGGCGACGAAGTGATAATTTTGCGTATCGCCCACGGACGACGCAAAGTCAGCCGCAAGTTTTTGCACGGCGCGGGTAAGGCCCCGTAATCCGTTGCTACGCGCGCTTCGACGGACTCTATGCTCGCGCTGTTGGGTGGGCTGGCCGAGTTTGAGCGCGAACTGATTCGCCCGAACGGGCGAAGGCCGCGCCAAGGCGCGCGGCGCGAAATTGGGGAGGCCGCCGAAGCTCGCGGGGCGCCAGAGGAAAGAGGCGATCAAGCGCCGCGACCACGGCGAGGAAACGCTTGCGGAGATTGGCCGCAGCTATAACGTGTCGGGGTGGACGATTGCGAGGCTTTCATGATTTTCGAGACTTACGCGCACAGGAAACGGCTTGCCGCTCGCAAGGACGAGCCGGATGTGTATGTATATGACCAAGCACCGGAGCATCTACGCCATCAAATTTGCATGGCGTTATGCGAAGGAATTGGCGCATTTTTCATTCCGGGGCCATACAGTTTCCATGATCGTCCAAATGCCAACGATACTTGGGAGGAGATGGACAGGATATGTAGAAAGGAGATTTATTCGTATCTTGCCTATGTTCATGAAGACAACTTGTGTAAGCGCTTTTGCAGCTACCTTATGCAAATCAAAGATATCGATGATTTTTTGAGCGCGGTTGAAATCGGGTGTGTCGCCCTCTCTATCCTTGAAGACGATTACGGTAAAACAGGGTTTAGAGGTGCAGAGCAGTGCGCGAGTGAAAGTCTGAAGGAGATTAATCAACGTTTTGAACAGCACGCAGTTGGATATCAATTCGAGAACCGCCACATAATCAGAGTGGACTCGAAATTGGTTCACGCGGAGCTTATCAAGCCCGCGTTGCAACTGCTCACTGCGCCGATTTTTGCCAAGGCAAACGAGGAGTTCATGCTTTCCCATAAGCACTATCGGGCGGGGGCTTATAAGGACTGCGTTACAGCAGCAAATCGCTCGTTCGAGAGTGTGCTCAAGGCTATTTGTGATGCAGAGGGGTGGACGTATGACAAAGGGGACAATGCAGGACAGCTGGTGTCGCATGTGACCAATAAAGGACTGTTCACTCATGACTTTGATAAGAGTTTTTCTTCGTATGTAGCGATGCTGAAATCTGGGCTTCCTTCAGTCAGAAATGATGCTGGCGGACATGGCGAAGGAGCAGCGGCGGCTGCGGTCACGGTACAAATCGCGAGATTTGCTCTTAACCTCACAGCCTCGAACATTCTTTTCCTCGCAGAGTTGTACAACGCTTTGAAGGCGGGATAACGGTTGTAAAAGGTAAAGGTTTTGCAAGGCGTTCCATGATGACGCTTATCCGCCGAGGCACGGCTTGTGTCAAAACTTGCCAACTCGCCAAGGGCGCATCGACGCCCCTCTCGGCGCTCCGTGTGCCCCTCGCCGCCTCACGAACATTCGCGCCGCGCCAACCCGCCCCTACCGCGCCGCTTTCCCGCCCGCGTCGCGATGGGCGCGCCAGGCGCCGCCGCAGTAGTCGCTGCCGGAAGACCAGGCGCCCGATCCGCTCGTCCCGGCGAGGTGGCCGGTGGCGCGCGAGACGTGGCCGTTGGCGTCGGTGAACTTGGCGGCGAAGGTGCCGTCGGATTCGACATAGCCCCACGGGCTCGATGCGCCGCTATTCGCCGAGATCACGCGCCCGCCCCGGAGGACGACATTGGCCGGAACCAGCGTCGGGCAATTGCCGGCCGTGGTCGTCGATTCGAAACTCCAGGCGCCGTCGTAACCGGTTCCGAGCGCCGATGGCTCGGCGCCGGCGCTGCCCGGTTGCGCCCGCGCCGCGCCCGTCGCCGCCATCGCGGCCGCGAGCAGCAGGATTCTCGCCTTCATAAGGCCTCCTCGAGAGCGCGCCGCAGCATGTCGTGCATGTCGCAGCCCGCGAAAATGAATCGCGTCACGCCCGCCTTGCGTAGTTCTTCCTCCATCTCGCCCGGACGCCCCGCGAGATAAAGCGTCGCGCCCGCGCCCTTGAGCGCGATCGCGACAGGAACCGCCGCATCGCAATAAATCTTGTCCGAAGAGCAAAGACAAGCCAGTTTCGCGCCGCTGTCGCGGAAGGCCGCGACGATCTCCGTCGAGTCTTCCGATTGCGGTCCGAACACGGCCTCGACGCCGCCCGCCTCGAAAAAATTCTTGGCGAAATTCGCGCGCGGAGTGAAGGTTGCGACAGAGCCGAGATTGGCGAGAAACACCCGCGGCCGCGCGCCGCTCGAGGCGAGATGCGCGTCCGAGCGGGCGCGCAGGGCCTCGAACGGCTCGGAGAGGCGCCGCGGCGCCAGCATCGGCGATTTATGCGCCCCTTGCGGCGCCTCGACTTCGGCGATTCGCGCGTCGAAGGGCGCGAGCACGTCGAGCGCGGTCTCGCCGATGTCGGGAAACTCATTGGAGCCGGTGATTTTGTCCTTGCCCCGCGCGACATTCTTGGCGCGCTCGCCGGCGGTCTCGGCGACCTTCGCCTGGAGGCGGCCGGCGTCCAGCGCCTTGGCCAGCCCGCCTTCCGCCTCGATGGACTGGAATTCGCTCCAGGCGCGCTCGCAAAGACCCTCGGTCAGCGCCTCGAAGCCGCCGGCGCCGCCGGCCGGATCGTCGACGACATGGAGATAGGATTCGTCCTGCAGCACGAGCTGCGTGTCGCGCGCGAGGCGGCGGGCGAAGGCGTTCGGCGCGCCGAGCGCCTGGGTGAAGGGCAGGGTGGTGATCGCGTCGGCGCCGCCGACCGCCGCCGAAAAGACCGCGATCGTGGCGCGCAGCAGATTGGTCCACGGATCGCTCGCGGTCATCATGCGCCAGGCGGTTTCGGCGTGGACCAGCGCCGGCGCGGGCGCGAGGCCGCAGGATTCCTCGACGCGCGCCCAAAGAGCCCGCAGCGCGCGGAACTTGGCGACGCCGGCGAATTCATCGGCGTCGGCGGCGAGTCGGAACACCAGCATTTTTCGCGCGAAGTCGATGTCTGTCCCAGCGTCGGCGAGGGCGCGCAGATAGGCGAGGCCGGCCGCGAGCGCGTAGCCGAGCTCCTGCGCCTCCGTTCCTCCCGCCGCGTGGATCAAGCGGGCGTCCGCCGCGACGGTTCCCCTGACGAAGCCGGCCTTGGCGGCGCGCTTCGCTCGATCGGCGAAGGCTTTGGCGCCCTCGCTCCAAGGCGCCGGCGCGAATCCGTGCCGAAGCCGCGCGCCCAACGGATCGAAGCCGAAGGAGACGCGGGTGATCGAAGGCTCGATGTGATTCTTGTCGATAAGCCGCATGATCGCCTCGGCGGCGTTCGGCGCGCGCGGCGAATCCTCGACCATGACGGGAATGCCATAATCGAGACGCACCTTATCCAGCACGTGCGCCAAGGCGGCGTCGCCATCGTCCTTCAGCGCCGCGCCGTAAGCCCCCTGTGACCCCGCGAAAACGAGGTGCAGACCGTCGGCGCCGCCTTCGAGATCCTCGAGCGCCTGGGCGTTGGCGGCGTCCGAATTGGCGATGTCGACGCGGGCGAGGATGGCCCAGCGGCCGGGATTGACGCGCAGCGAGCGTGGGCCCGGCGTCTCGGCGCGCCGATAAAGCGGATTGATCGCCGCGCCGTCGTAGGTCTTGGCGACGAGCTTCTCGAAAGCTCCGCCCTTCAGGGCGCGTTCGACGGCTTTGCGCCATTGGTCTTCGCTGGCCTGGGGAAAACTTCCCGCCAGGGCTTCATCCTGTAACGTCATGGTCCTCGCTCGAACTTCGCGGCCCGCTTCCGCGGCTATTTGGCATGAAGCGCGCGCTCTATCCACCCCAAACCGCCCGCGACAAGAGAGCGGGCTTTATTTTCGCCGCCAAACGCCTTAACGAGGGGCGTTGTCCGGGGCAGTGGACGCGAACGCGGCGGCGAACCGGTTTTTCTGGCGCATCGCGCCTAGAGGCTGGCAGAACCCCCAACGGAGGTGGACGTGACGGATAATCCGCAGGACAAGGCCAAGCTGGTCGATGAAATCATCGAGGTTATCGCCTCGGAGGGCATGATCGACCGCGCCAAGGTCACGCCCGACGCGACGATAGAAAGTCTCGATTTGAAATCCGTGGATATCGTGATGATTCTGACGGCGCTCGAAGAAAAATTTAATGTTTATATCCCGATGGACGGCTCGTTGCAGGAAGCCAAGGACGTGAAGAGCCTAATCGCCGCCATCGCCGACCACATCACGAAAGAAAGAGAGAAAAGCTGACATGGCCGATTCGCGAGAAGGCGAGGCCCGGGCGGCGGCGGGCGCGCCTTCCGGTCGCCGCGCGGAATCGGGCCGCGTCGTTGTTTCGGGCATGGGGGCTGTTTCAGCCGCGGGGTTGGGCGCGCGCGAGCTTTGGCGCGCGGCGAGGGACGGCGCTTCGCAAGTGCGCGAATTGCGCACCGAAATTCCCTATGACGGGCGCATCAAGCTCGCCGCCCAGGTTCCGCTCTTCGAGCCTTCCGCTCACATCGAAGCCGAGGTGCTGCCGTTCTGCGATCCGTTCACGCAATACGCGGTGATCGCCGCCGACGAGGCGATGGCGCAGGCGGGCCTTGGCCGCGGCGACTTCGCCGGCCCGCGCACGGCCGTCATCATCGGCACCGGCATCGGCGGCATGAACACCATCGACCGGGGGCTTTACCGCTATTACGTGCAATCCATCCGTCCCGACCCTCTGACGGTGCCGCGCATCATTCCGAGCACCGCGGCGACGACGCTCGGCATGCGATATTCCTGCCTTGGGCCGACCTTCGCGGTCGGCAGCGCCTGCGCCTCGGCGAGCCAGTCGATCGGGCTGGGCTTGCAGATGATCCGCTTCGGTCTCGCCGACAGAGCGATCGTCGGCGGAAGCGAGGCCTGCGTCGTCAACGGCTCCATGCGCTCATGGGAGGCGCTGCGCGTCCTCACGCCCGATCTTTGCCGCCCCTTTTCGAAAGGCCGCAACGGCATGACGCTTGGCGAGGGCGGGGCGGTGTTCATTCTGGAGACGCTGGAGTCGGCGCTGGCGCGCGGACATCGGCCGCTGTGCGAATTGGTCGGCTATGGCACCAGCAGCGACGCCAAGGATCCGGTGCGGCCAGATGTCGTCGGCGCGTCGAGCGCCATCGCGCTGGCGCTCGACGACGCCGGCATGTCGCCGCGCGATATCCATTACATCAATGCTCACGGCACCGCGACGCACGCCAACGACATCACCGAATCCGAGGCGATTCTCACGGTCTTCGGCGACGACGCTTGGCCGCGCGGTTCCCGTTTCCTCGACGAAGCCCGTGCATGGCCATGCGCTCGGCGCCGGCGGCGGACTGGAGCTCGCGATCACGATTTCCGCGCTGCGCGAACAGATCGCGCCGCCGACGATCAATTTCCTCGACGCGGACCCCCGCTGTCCGATCAACGCCGTGCCCAATGTCGCGCGCGAGACGCCGATCAGGGCGGCCATGTCCAATTCCTTCGCCTTCGGCGGCATCAACGCCGTGCTGATCGTGCGGGCGCTCGATCATGACGGCTGACGGCGCGCTCGAATTTCCTTCCTTGCGCGTGCGGGTGGACGCGGCGCGCGCGGCGGAATTCGCGCGCGAGACCGGATTCGACGCGGGCTTTGACGGCGCGCCGTCGTGCTATCCGGCGGTGTGGTTGACGACGCCGGCGATACACGGCGCGATCACGCGGATCTGCGCGCAAGCGGATTGCGTCCCGGTGCATGAGTTGCAGCATTTCGCCTATGAGACGCCGCTGCGAGTCGGCGAGGACTATGACCTCTCGGTCTCCATGCGCCGCGAGGAAAAGCCGCCGCGGCTCGTCGTCGAGGCGCTTCTGGCGACGCTCGACGGCGCGCCGGTGGGAAGGTTCGAGACGCTGTTGCGACTCGTGCCGCGCGCCGCGCTGCGTCGGGACGCGGTGGCATGAGCGCCGCGGGCGCGGCGGCGCCGCCGGCCGTCGGCGAGCGCCTGCCCGCGATGGAGATCGGCCCCTTCGACGCCGAGGCGCTGCGAAGATACGCGGAAGTTTCCGGCGACGACAATCCGCTGCATCTCGACGACGCGCTCGCCGCCTCGATCGGCTTCTCGGCGCCGCCCGTGCATGGCATGAAGCTGCTCGCCGCCTTCGAGCCGATGCTGCGGGCGTGGCGCGCCGATCTCGAATTGGTCGGGCTTGGCGGAACCTTCGTGCAACCGGCGCCGCGCGGCGAAAAGCTGGTTTTGACCGGACGCGTGCTACGATCAACCCAGGAGAGCGTATTCGTGCGGCTCCATGCGCATGGTTCGGCGCGCGCCCCGGCGATCATCGCCGAGGCGACGCTACGGCCTTCCAACGCGGCGTGTTCAAGCGAAGCGGAGGCACGTTCGCGTCAAGAAAAAGCGTCGAAGCCCTTCGAACGGGAGGTTTGAGTTGAGTGGAAAGCATGTTCTGATCACCGGCGCCTCCAGCGGCATCGGCCGCGCGCTGGCGCTGCGCCATGCGCAAGACGGCGCGAGGCTTTCGCTGTTCGGGCGCGACGCCAGCCCGGCTTGAAGCCGCGGCGCGAGCCTGCCGCGACAAGGGCGCCGATGTCGCGACCTTCGTCGTCGACGTGCAGAACCGCGCCGGCATGGCGAAGGCCGTGGCGGACGCGCTCGCGCTCGCGCCGCTCGATATCGTGTACGCCAACGCCGGCGTCGCGACGGGCCTCTCCTCCGGGCAAATCATGGAAGACCCCGAGGCCGTGCGCGCGACGCTGGCGATCAATGTGATCGGCGTCCTCAACACGGTCGAGCCGGCGATATCGGCGATGACGAAGAGAGGCTCGGGGGCGATCGCGATGGTCGGCTCGATGGCCGGCGTGCGCGGCCTGCCGTTCTCGCCCGCTTATTGCGCGAGCAAGGCGGCGGTCTATTCCTACGCCGAATCGCTGCGGGGCGTGCTGGCGCCGCATGGCGTCGATGTCTGCATGATCGTTCCCGGCTACGTCGAGACGCCGATGTCGGCGGCCACCAAGGCCTGGAAGCCCGGCCTGATCTCCGACGCGGAGGCGGCTGACATCATCGCGCGCGGGCTGGAGCGCCGCAAGCCGGTGATCGCCTTCCCGCTGTTCATGTGGTGCGCGCTGCGCTTCATGACCTTCTTGCCGCCGCGCTGGGTCGACGCCGCGATGCTGCGCTTTTCCGCCGACGTGCCGACGACGAAAGAGAAAGAGGCGGTCTGATGTGGGTGGGAGACGGCCTGCGCGACACTTTGCTTTGGGGAAGCGCGGCCTTCTGGGTCATTTCCGTCGCTACGATGGCGGCGTCGTCCCTGGCGACCATCGCGCAGCCTTGGATCGCGGCGCGTCGCGCGAGGAACCGCGAACAGCCGCCGGTCTCGGTCGTCGTGCCGGTCAAGATGCTGGAAGACAATTTCGATCGGGCGCAGGAATCGATATTCGCCCAGAATTACCCGAATTTCGACGTGCTCGCCTCGGCCGTCGACCCGGACGGCGAAGCGGCGCGATCGATGCGAGATGTTTTCGCGCGTCATCCGGAGGTCGCGACGCGGTTTTTGCGCTCGACCGCGAAAATCGCCAAAAGTCCCAAGGTGGACAATCTCGTCGCGCCCTTCACGCAAGCGACCCACGACACGATCCTGATGAAGGACGCGAACGCCATGCTGGAGCCCGACGATCTCGCCGAGCACATGCGGCAATTGAACGCGAATGTCGGGCTCGTCTGCGCCATCCCCTACGGCGCCAATTCGGAAAATCTCGCCGCCCACGTCGAGGCGTCGATACTGAACGGCCCGCATTCGCGCATGCTGTTTTGGGCGTCGGCGCTGGGTCATGGATTTGGCGTTGGCAAGATCATGCTGTTTCGTCGCGGCGATTTCTGGCGCGCGGGCGGCTTCGACGCGATTTCGCACACCGTCGGCGAGGACAACGCCATGGCGAAGGCGCTGGCGCGAATCGGTTTGCGCACGGTTTTCTCGCACCGGCCGGTGCGGCAGGAGCTTGGACGTCGCACTTTTAGCGACGTATATCAGCGCCAACTTCGCTGGAGCGTGATTCGCCGAGGCGACGCCTTGCTGTCGTTTCTGGCGGAGCCCTTCTGTCAAGCGTTTCCGGCGCTTATCGCCGCGAGCGTCGCCGCTCCGCTGGTCAAGCTGACGCCATTCGCGGCGGCGGGCGCGACATTGTTGCTGTGGTTCGCGCTCGAGACGTGGCTTTCCTTTATGAAGGGTTGGCGCGTATCATGGGACGCTCCCGTAATCTTTCTGCTTCGGGAGGCGGTGATGCTGGCGGTATGGCTCCGCGCCTGGACCACCAACCGCGTGGTGTGGGCGAGAGAGCGCTTCGACGCGCGCGCCGATGTTACGAAGAGCGCGCCGGCGACCACGCCGGGCGCGCCGCTTGCGACACGAAAAAAAGGATAGACGCTTGGTTTTTGACCTTCTGCGTTTCGTCATCGACGCGATCGCCGCGGCCAGCGGACTGACGCTCATCGCCATTGGGCTCGGCTATGTCGCGGTCATCGCGCGCTTCCTGTGGGACGAAGTTCGCGGCATGCGCGACCCCGAGCCCGTGGAGCTTCCCGACAGCGAACTGCCCCATGTGCTGTTGCAAATCCCCGTCTATAACGAACCCTTGGTGACGGAGCAGTCGCTGCGATGCGTCGCGCAGCTCGATTGGCCCAAGGACAAGCTGCATATCCAATTGCTCGACGATTCGAACGACGAGACCACCGCGCGGGCCGAGGCCGTGGCGATCGAATTGCGCGCCGAGGGCGCTGATATCGCGCATGTGCGCCGTCCCGACCGGATAGGCTTCAAGGCCGGCGCCTGCGCCTATGGGCTGACCATTTCGACCGCGCCCTTCATCGCCATGCTGGACGCGGATTTTCGTCCGCCGGCCAATTGGCTGAAGCGCGGCGTGCCGCTGCTGGTGAAGGACCCGAAGGCCGGCTTCGCGCAATCGCGCTGCGAATTCTCCAATTTCGAGAAGAACTGGCTCACCCGCGCGCAGGGTCTCGTGCAGGACGGACATTTTTTGGTCGAGCAGCGCAGCCGCGCCCATGCCGGTTGGCTGTTCCAGTTCAACGGCACCGGCGGCGTCTGGCGGCGCGCGACCATCGAGCGCGCGGGCGGCTGGTCGGATTATTCGCTGGCCGAAGACCTCGATCTCACCGTGCGCGCCGCGCTCGACGGCTGGCGCGGCATTTTCATTTCCGAGCCGGCGATTCCGGGGCAGGTGCCCGAGGGTCTGCGCGATTTCCGGCGCCAGCAGCGGCGCTGGTCGAACGGATTCGTGCAGGTCGCGCAGAGGACCATCGTTCCGATTTGGCGCGCGCCCTGGACCCTGGCGCAGCGGATCGCCGCGATCGCGCTGGTGGCGCATCAGATCTTCTTCCCCGCGGCCGCCATCGGCGTTCTCGCGATACTCTTCGGCTCCATTCTGCACGGCTCGCCCGCGCCCTATCTGCCCATGCTCGAGGTTATCGCCGTGATGACGACGATCGTCGTGCTCGGCATCACGCTTCCGCCCTATCTGATGTTAAAGCGCGGCTCGCTGGTCGATTATCTGAAGACGATGGCCTCGGTGCCGCCGCTGATGGTCTATCTCGCTTTTTCCAACGGCGCGAAAGTCGTCCAGACGATGCGCGGCCGCAGATCGCCGTTCAAGCGCACGCCGAAGATCGAACATGCCGAGCCCAGCATCGTCGACGCGGATGTCGAGGCCTAGCCGATGGGCGAGCGGCTAAAACTGTCGTCGACGCTGACTTGCCCCGTTTGCGGCCATGCGGAGACGCTGACGATGGCGTTGGATTCCTGCCAAATCCGCCATGACTGCCCCGCCTGCGGCGCGGTGATGACGCCCAAGGCCGGCGACTGTTGTGTGTTTTGCTCCTACGGCGACGTTCCCTGTCCGCCGATCCAGGCGAGCCGCGCATGTTGCGGCGGCGAGACCGCCCCCGCGCGCTGACCGCGCCGTCGCGCCGCGCGACTGGCTTCGCGATTGCATCTATTGTCCGGTGGATTTTCACGCCTATTCGGCGCAAAACGCAGGCAAGTGCAATCGGCGAGGAGCAGCGGCCGTGGCGAATGAAGCGGATGTCTTGAAGGCTTTGGAGAAGGTTCCCGGTCCTGGCGGCGTGTCGCTGGCGGCCTCGAACGCGGTCAGCGGAATCAATGTCTCGGGGGCGAAGGCCTTTGTCTCGATCTCCGGCGATCCGGCGCGGGCGAAGGAGTGGGAGGCCATCCGCCTCGCGGCGGAGCGGGCCGTGGGCGAAATCGGCGGCGTCGAGCGGGCGATCGTCACGCTCACCGCCGAACGCGCGCCGCGGCCAGAACCGGCGCGCGATCATCATCACGACCACGGCCCCGCGCCCGCCGCCGCGCCGCGCCGAGGCATGATCGCCGCGCTCGAGCGCATCCGCTTCGTCATCGCCGTGGCGTCGGGCAAGGGCGGCGTCGGAAAGTCGACAACCGCCGCCAATCTCGCGCTTGGGCTCGCCGCGCAGGGCTGGCGCGTCGGCCTGCTCGACGCCGATATCTACGGCCCGTCGGCGCCGCGACTGTTCGGCCTGCATGGCAAGCCTCAGGTGGCCGAGGGCAAGATGGTTCCGCTGGAGGCCTATGGCGTCAAAGTGATGTCGATCGGCTTCCTCGTCGACGAGAACGTGCCGATGGTCTGGCGTGGCCCTATGGTGTCGCAGGCGTTGACGCAAATGCTCGGCGAGGTCGCCTGGGGCGACTTGGACGCGCTCGTCGTCGACATGCCGCCGGGCACTGGCGACGTGCAGCTCACGCTCGCGCAGCAGGTTCCGCTCGCCGGCGCGGTCATTGTATCGACGCCGCAGGATCTCGCGCTGATCGACGCGCGCCGCGCGGTCGGCATGTTCCAGAAAGTGGAGACTCCGATTCTCGGGATCATCGAGAATATGAGCTATTTTCTTTGCCCGCACTGCGGCGGCCGCACCGATGTGTTCTCGCATGGCGGCGCCCGTCACGACGCCGAGAAGCTCGGCGTCCCCTTCCTCGGCGAGGTTCCGCTCGACGCGGGAATCCGCGAGACCTCGGACGCCGGGCGTCCCGTCGTCGGCGCCGATCCGCAGGGGCCCGCGCGCGGCGATCTATCTCAATCTCGCGGCCAAGGTGAAAACCCTGCTGGAGACCCAAACCCGCCGCGCGGGGCCGGTCATCGTGAAGGGATAAAACAGCGGCCCGCCCCTGAAGGGATCAGGAGCGGGCGCCTTGGGAGCATCTAGTTTTCGGGGGATTTAAGCATGATCCTGGCCGGCGGGCGCTAAGCTTCGCGCTTGTCGCGTCCGCCGGTATTCAGCGGTTAGGTCAAAAGCGCGACGCCTTCCTTGCCGATCAGCCGATGAATGTTCAGCAGCAGTTGCAGCACGACGCCGAACACGCCGAGCGCCATCCAGCCGAAGAACACGAAGCCCCAATGCAACGGAGCGACGAACAGTTCTTCCATGAACCAGAAGGTGTGGCCCCACTCGTTCAGGCCGACGTTCGGAATGATCATGAACGGACCAATCGCCACGATCAGATAGGCCAGCGAATACCCCTTCGAGAAATAGGGGATGCGCGTCTTCGCGTGGAAGAAGCAGCCGACCGCTATGATCGAATAGATCGGATAGCTCATGTAGAATTCGATGATGTGCGACGGGGTGAAGTCGGTGTCGCGAATCACCGTCATGTGCCAGGTGCCGTCCTGCTCCGTGAAGAACGACGCGCCCCAATAGATGGCGACCGCGTAGGCCGTCAGCCATTTGGCGTTGTCGACGATGGCGCGCATCTCCTGCCGCGGCGTCACGGCCGACATGTCGCGGATGCGGGTTTTCCAAAGATAGCCCGCCAAGGCGATGCCCGAGACCAGCTCCAGCGGAATCTCGCGTCCACAGGATGCTGAGCCAGTAGGTCTGGAACTCCGGCGCGAAGGAGTCGAGGCCCGCGCGCCAGCCGTAAATCTGCTCATAGACGCGCACGATCAGATAGAACACGTTGAGAACGGCGAGTCCGATCCACATCGGCCTCGAGATCGACGTACCGCTGACCGCCGCCGCGCCGCTACCGTTCTGGCGGCTGTGTCTGTTGTTAAGCTCATATTTTTTCCTCCATGAAGTCCGGACGAGGACAAGTCTCATCCGTCCGCCGCAATCTGGACCGCGCCGAACCCTCTTGCAGCATGGCGGATTTGACAATATTATTGCGAAATTGGACAGCGGGTAAGCCAAGTTACATACAAAACTCGCCACGCCAATAGAGCGTCCTCGGGGACGCCGGTCGTGAACGACGCGCCATGGAGGAACTCCACATGCAAATCGCCGTTCTCGCCTTCGATGGTTGTCTTGGGTTCGGGCGTGCTTGGGCCGGTGGATATGTTGACGCTGGCCCGCAAGATGATTTCAAAGCGCGGCCAGCCTGAACCTTACAGCGTGTCGACGGTGAGCTTCGACGGTCGTCCCGATCAAGGACGGCACCGGCCGGCGGCTGGATGTCGACGCGAGTTTCGAGGAGATCGGCGAATGCGCCGCGATCCTCGTTCCCGGCTATTTCTGCGAACTCGGCCATTCCTTTCCCGCGACGCCGGCGATCGGCGCGGCGGCCGCCTGGATCAGACATCAACATGCGCTCGGAGCGATCGTCTGCGGCTCGTGCAATGGCGTGTTCCTGCTGGGCGAGGCGGGTCTGCTCGATGGAAGGCGCTGCACGACGACGTGGTGGCGGCACGACGAATTGAAAAACCGCTACCCGCGCGCCGACGCGGCCTGGGGCGCCTCGTTGATCGAGGACGGGCGCGTCGTGACCGCCGGCGGACCGCTGTCGTGGATCGACCTTTCGCTGCATGTGATCCGCAAGCTGTGCGGCGCCGCGGCGGCGAAAACCGCGGCGGATTTCACCGTCGTCGACACGGTTCCGACGACGCAAACCGTCTATGTGCCGCAGGGTCATCTGGCGGCCTCCAACCCTTTTCTGCTGGAAGCCGAGCGCATCGTGCGCGACGCGGGCGATACGCCGCTTTCCGCGCAACAGCTGGCGCAGGCGCTCGGCGCCTCGGAGCGCACGCTGCATCGGCGCTTGAAGCAGGCTTCGGGCGAGACGCCAAAGGGCTTCATCGATCGCGTTCGCTTCGAGACCACGCGCATGCTGCTCGAAACCACCGCGCAGTCGATCAAGCAATTGGCGGCGAGTTCCGGCTATTCCGACGAGACCAGCTTTCGCCGCGCTTTTCACCGCTATTCCGGCATGACGCCGGGCGCTTACCGCACTTGGGCGCGGGCGCGCGCCACGGCGTCGTCGTCGAAATGACGCGAACGGTCCCGCTCACACCGCGAGATTGTCGATTAGCCGCGTCGCGCCGAGCCGCGCCGCCGCCAGCAGCCTGATCGGCCCCTCGCGCCGGCGGGAGACGCGCGCCAGCGTCTCGGCCTGCCGCGCCTCCAGATAATCGATCGCGAACCCGGCTTCGCCGACGCTTTTTCGCGCGATCTCAAGACAAGACTCGATCGCTTCGCCCGCGGCGATGCGCCTGGCGGCCTCTTGCATCGCCAGAAACAGCGCCGGCGCCGCCTGGCGCTCGGCCGCCGAGAGATAGACGTTGCGCGAGGACATGGCGAGACCGTCCGTCTCGCGCAAAGTCGGGGCGGAGAGTATTCGCGTCGCGATGTCGAGATCGCGCGCCAGCTGGCGGATCACCAGAAGTTGCTGATAGTCCTTCTCGCCGAAAATGGCGACATCGGCGCCGGCCTGGTTCAGCAGTTTCGCGACCACCGTGGCGACGCCGGAAAAATGTGTTGGACGGAAGCGGTCTTCGAGATCGGCCCGCGCGGGCCCGTCCATCTCGACGCGGGTCGCGAAGCCATGCGGATACATCTCGTCGACGGTTGGCGCGAAGCACAAATCCGCCGCCACGCCTTCGAGCTTTTCGAGGTCGGCCGGCAGCGTGCGCGGATATTTGGTGAAATCCTCGCTAGGACCAAATTGCGCCGGATTGACGAAGACGGTGACGACCACCCGCTGGGCGTCGCGCCGCGCCGCCTCGACGAGCGAAAGATGCCCCGCGTGCAGGGCGCCCATCGTCGGGACAAGCCCGATGCGCTCGCCAGTCGCGCGCCAGGCGGCGACCCGCGCGCGCAGCGCCTCGATCGTGTGAACGACGGGAACATTCGCTGTCATGATTTTACGTCTCCTTCGCGCGCGGCGCGGCCAATTCTTCGCTCGCGGCGCGCTCAAGGTTTTCGAGAAAAGCGACATAGGCGGCGGGCAGGGCCCAGTGGCGGGCCGCCGCGATCACGCCGGCGAGATATTCGGGAGCCGGCGCGCCGGGCCTCGTCCAATGACCGACATAGACAAGCGCGCGCGCCGAGCCGAAAGGCTCGCGCAACACCGGCAGCTGAACCTTTTTATACAGTCCGCGCGAAATATCCTCGAATTGGTCGAGCGCGCGCACGTCGCGAAGCGCGAGATCCCACAGCACGCCATGCACGCTCGCGCGCGGGTCGGGGGCGATGCTGGCGAAGCCTTCGGCCATGACGAAAATGCGATGCCGCGCGAGGCGCGCGCGCCCGAGCGGGCGCGAGAGCGGACAGCGCCCGGCCATGCCGGCTAAGTCCATATTGGCTCCATAGGCGAAGTAAAGCGGCATGGGAGCAAACTTCTATCGGCTGACGCCGCTGGCGTAAACTTCGGCTCTGGCGCGAAAGCCGAAGGTGATATAACGCATGATCGCGATGGAAGGGTGGCCGAGTGGTTTAAGGCAGCGGTCTTGAAAACCGCCGTGGGGGAAACTCCACCGTGGGTTCGAATCCCACCCCTTCCGCCAGAATCCCGTATTTTCAATGGGTATTGAGGCGTTCGCCCGCCGCGCATAGGGCGCATCGCGTGCGAACGGAAGCGGTTCGCCTCGGCACGAAAGACGGCACAATCCGTTCTGGCGGCGTTCTCGCGAAAATTCGCCGTGCTTTCGCGATCGGGGCGCCATGAGCCACTTCGCGACCAACTCGGCGATCCAGCAACGCGGGCTCGACGCGGCGACCACGGTTCTCCTTTGGCGCCTTGCCGATTGCCATGACCCGGCGCAGGGCTGCTTTCCGACGCAAGCTTTCTCGTCGGCCGCGGCGAGCTTTCGCGCGCGAGCGTCAACCGGCATCTCGCGATCCTCGAACAACGCGGGCCGACTCTTCGCGAGCGATGTTTCGACGCCGACAAGCAGCGCCAATCGCCGACCCGATATTATCTCGCCTGCGAAGCCGATTTCGATAGCCAACGCGAACGGCTCGCCGGCGCGCCCCGGCGCGGCGCGAAGCCGTGTCGCAATTCTGGACACGGAGCCGAGTTCAAAAATCGGGCGAGCCGTGTCTCAAATCCGAAGAAAGCCGTGTCTCGGATTGCGACTCTAACCCTGTAATAGAACCTGTAAGGGAACCATCTGCGGGCGCGCGAGCGCGGGGGGCGAGGGATTTTTCCGATCTTTGGCGAGATTGGCCAGAAGCCGAGCGTCCACGAAATCGCGATGTGGCGGAGCGCCTTTTCGACCGGCTACCGCCGGACGAGCGACGATCGGCGATCGAATTCGCTGCGGCTTTTCGCTCATTACGCGCGGGCCAGGACACCGTGGCGCTGATGATCCCCTATCTCCGCGAAAAGTCGTTTCTCGATTTCGTCGGCGCGCCGGAGATCGACCCCGAGGGCTATTTTGTGATCCGGCCCGAACGGGAGGAATGGGCGGCGTGGATCGCCAGCTACCGCTCCCGTTACAGCGAAAAAATCGTCTCCGGCGTGATCGAGCGCGGCTTCATGTTGACGCGTTCGCGATGGCCGGAAGACTGCGGCGGCGCCAGCAATGACGTTTCAAAGCCAAAATCACCGCGTTCCGAACTCCTGTCCCGACCTTGGCGAAAGGCGGAGTCCATAGCGAAGGGCGCTCAGGATGCGCGGTAACTTTTATCGCCATCGACGCTGCGACCAGCCTCATCGGTTGACGCGCGGAACGCTCTGTCTCCTGTCGCGGCGACCATACGGCAGACGCGCTTTTCAATGTCGATTCGTCCGTTTCCGACGCAGGCTTTGACCGAGAGCGGAGCGAGCGCCGGTCCTCGATGTGTGCGCGGCGGCGCAACAATCGGCCAGCGAGCGCCACACTTTATGGTCGCGCGGTGGCATAGAATCCGGTCGGTTTTAGGCGTGCCTATCCGGTTAGGACAGTCAGCCTCGAATCTGGATCGCTTAGCCCGCTCGGCGCGTGATCCAGCACTTGATGCGGCGCAGTCCACCGGCACCGAATGGTGGGCAAATAAACGCGGGAGCTTTCGAGTTGCGGATTGCCACGCTAGATATATGGAATGACCGACGACGCCCGGGATTTTGGAGATAGTTCGAGCGAGGACCATTCGCCGTCGCGCTACATGCGCGCACGGAGGCCTTACCTATTTTCCGATTCCGAGAAACGACCGAGGTCGCGCTGACGCGCGAGATTCTGTCGCATCATCTCGACACGCTGACCGATCAGAAGGCCGAATACGTTTTCGAGGGCTTCGCGGTCCGGCTCGCTGAAAAATTCATCGCGCCTAACCTGCGGCCACAAACGGGGCCGACCGGCGGCGGTGACGGCAAAACCGATTCCGAGACCTATCCCGTGTCTCCTGAAATCGCTGAGCGATGGTTTGCCGCCGACATTCTGGCGGCTAACGAGCGATGGGCGTTCGCGTTCAGCGCGAAGCGGGACTGGCGCAGCAAGGTCCGCTCGGACGTAAAGGAAATCGTCGGCACCGGTCGCGGGTACCAGCGCATCTATTTCATCACCAACCAATATGCGCCCGCGCATCAGAGCGCACAAATTCAGGACGCTCTGACGAAGGAATTTGGCCTGCCGGTCACCATCATGGACCGGACGTGGATACTCGACCGCGTATTCGAACACGGCAGCCTTGATATCGCGCAGAAGTGCTTGGGCGTCGGCAAGCAATTCGAGGCGGCTGTATTGGGGCCGCGCGATCATAAACGGCAGACCAAACTCGACGGGCTCGAAAAGCTGATCGGCGACGGCGGGGCCTATCAGGGGCGGATGCCGCCCTGGCGGATCACGCGTTGCAGGCTGCCGTTCTGGCCAGAGGTCTGGAGAAGCCACGTTTCGGGTGGACGGGCGCTTTGAACGCGCGGTCCGTATCGCCCGGGAGCACGGGCTTTCGACCCAGCGGCTCGCAGCGGTCTATAATTGGGCTTGGACATCCTACTTCTGGTTCAACGACGCGCAGAAAATCACCGATCTTTACCAGCAGGTCGAAAAGCTTGCGATCCGCTCGCAAGACGCCAACGATCTCGAGCGTTTGAGCAACCTCGTGCCGTTGCTTGTCGGGGCCGTGCAGCATGACATGCTGACCGCCGAAGCCGCCGCGATCGATACGCGCACCGCAGCCCTCGTTCAGTCCCTTGAAGCCGCCAAGGGAGATACTTCACGTCCCAACAATGCGCTTCATGCACACGCGCTGCTCCTGTTGATCCGTCTCGCGGACAATCCCCCCGGGATTCGATGCGGTCACGCTCGATGCAATCTGGACCGAATTCACATCGGTCATCGAGCTGTCGCATGGCCTCGGCACTTTCCCGTTCAAGTCTATCGTCAATGCTCTGACGCAACTCGGCGAATTCGTCCCCGAAAGCGAAGCGTTTGATACGCTCTACGAAACCCTGACGGTGGCATTGAGCGAACGCAAGAAGGAAGGCGCTGCGCCAAGCTCAACACCGAGCGTGCCTACCAGAAGCTCAACAAAGGTCTACACTACGAAGCGATCCGCTTCTTCGGGCGCGCAGTCGGGCTGCTCGTCAAGGCCGAATACGAGGATGAGCTTGCCCACGCCCTTCGCGGATGCAGTGTTGCTTACATGAGCGCGGGCATTCACTGGGCTGCGCGCAATTACGCGCTCGCCGCAGTGACGAACAATTTCCGCAAATTCAAGCAGTCCGGCAGCGTCGATGACGCCGACCCATCGCTGCTTGGCCTGTGGTTCGAATGCGAATTGCAGCTGGGCCGCGTTCGGTCCGCACTTTCCGCATACGAGCTGGGCATGGTTCGCAACGGCCGGTCGCGATCGCAGGCGCAGATTACGTTCGCCGAGGACCGTCACATCGAACAGGGCCACCGCCTCGCGGCCATGATGATCGCGACCCCGGTTTGAAGATCTGCCGCGCTTGAGGAAATTACCTGCGCTCTGGACAGGCTGGGGCTTCTGCAGGTGAGCACCACGGTTTTGTTCCTCATGGGCGGCGAGGATGCGCTCCGCGAGGAAGCGGCGGTCCCTGAGGGTGAAACTTCCGAAGGCATCACGACATTCTTCGATCAGATGTCGGCGGTGGGACATTCGGCAGAATTTCCGAAGCCGGACTACTTGCTGAATGACACGGTTTTGCTGCGCTCCCGCGTCCTCGGCTGCGAGATTACAGCGACGTGCAGGAACCCTGGGCTCGCTCGGCGTCGCCGAAGCACTTCTTGGGACGCTGAAGTCGTTGCTGGCGACGAGCCTTGGCCTCCACACGCTTCCGCATCTCGACCGTCTCGCTATCCGCGTCCAATCGAAAGCAGACGCTGCTCTCACTCCGCGCCTTGAGTTCGGCGAGGAAAGCGGCTCGACCGTCGCCGTCGTCACCCACCGCCCGTCTTTGATTTGCGCCACTCGCGAAGAGGCAGAAGGTTTTCCGCGCTGGCTGCAAGACGCCGTGGTGCGGACTCTTCCTGACGTTCGCCGTTCCGGATGATGCCGAACTTTGGGGCAACATCGTTCTTGGGAGCGAAAGCGGCTTCTCGCGCGCGATCACGTTCTCCAACATTCCGACCATGCTGGGCATCCTCTTCGGTGACACAAAGCGCCTGTCGCTCGACGACCGGTACGAGGCCGATGATCCGGAGACCGAAATCACTCGCACGACAGCGTGGACACCCTCAGCCGTGGAGGCCGGAGCTTCGCTTGAGCCGTTCAAACCGAGTATGGGCGGCCCTCCCGAAAATCTCTTCGATCCTGAGAAAACGCGCCATTCTATTACCGGATCGTCAGCCCCATCGACGCTTACAAATGGGATGCCGCAAAATGGCGGGCCGTGTTTTTTATGTGTTCGCCGACCTCGGACATGACCCCGGTTCTCGGCCTTGCGTTCGCAGAACGAGACCCGGCAGCCGCATAGGCGCTAGGATAAGGCTCTGAGGGGGTATTGGACCTGCAATTTTCTTTTTCTTGGCGGCTCGGCGAGGAGGCGATGGAACCTTGTTGGCGCGGTGAGCACGGCGTTCAAGGCGATGTGTCCGAGGATCGCGATGCGCAAAACCATGATGACGGTTTTTTGGACGCGCCAGATGGATGGCGCATAATCGGCGTCGATCATCTCGTCAGGGGGAAGAGTCCAGGAAGTCCTGGCTGCAAGCGTCCGTCGCGATGGCTAAAATCAAATGCGCGTAAATCCAGCTTCGTCCGCCTTTGTCGGTTTTAGCCGGCAGGCTATCGATCCGTAGCAGAGTTTTCAGTCTCTTGAAGGCGAGTTCGATTTGCCAGCGCAAACGGTACAAGGCGAGGATTTCGCTTGCCGGATAAGCGTTTTTTGGCAGGGACGTCGCCAACATCACATATTCCGCGGCGATCAGACTGCGCGGATCGAGCTGCTTGCCCTTCTTGCGCGCTTCGCGCATTTGCCGTTCGCGTTCGG
The DNA here is from genome assembly GCA_963775775.1 of uncultured Alphaproteobacteria bacterium. GTDB lineage: Bacteria > Pseudomonadota > Alphaproteobacteria > Rhizobiales > Beijerinckiaceae > Methylocystis. The sequence continues at coordinate 836 of CAVZKF010000035.1, read as the reverse complement.
CCCGCGCCGCTTCCTCTGGCTTGCGCGCGATGACGATGCGCGTGGGCAGCGGGTCGCCCGCGCCCTCGATCAACACGCGAACGTCGTCGATGTCCTGCTCTTTCGGCATGTTTTGCAAATGCGCGATCAGATTGAACTTCGCGCCACACGGTTCGCGCAAGCGGAAGGAACGCCAGCGCAACCGGACAACATAATCGGCCCCCTTCGCCTGTTTCACGCTCGCGACGAAGCGGCGCAAGGCTTTCGCCGCCGAATAGCCGCGATCGGCGATGCGGATTTCGCCTTCAACGCCGACGCCGCGGTCGAGCGCCTCGCCGCCATGTTTGTCGGTCAATTCCAGATGGCTGAAGCCGCCGGCGCCAAGGTCATAGACGCCGTGCACGCGCCAATCCGTGCCGCGACTGCCCGGCTTGCTGACACAGCTTCCATCCGCGATCCGTAGCACGCGTCCCGGCCAGCGCGGACAAGGCGATGGCGTCCGGGCCGCCAGCAGTTTCGCGACAATCGCCGCAAGGAAGTCGCAGGACTGATGCAGACGGTCATTGAGCGAGGCGTCCGTCAGATCGGCCACGCCGCTTAAATGCGCCCACGCGGCGGTCTGCCGCAACGACATGCCGCCGGGACCGCGCGCCAACGCCAAGCGCAGAAGAGCTTGCGCATCCGGAACGCCGCGACGACGCACAAGCGCCCGCGTCTCCTTGGCCAGTGCGTCGAGGTCCAGATCAACTGCGACACGAGAGATCAGCCCAGACCAGTCATCAGGAACAAGAGATGTCGAATCAAGCATCTCTCGTAGGAATCACATCACAATTCCCTCTGTCCAGCCCTTATCCTAG
>CAVZKF010000034.1:0-26040 GCA_963775775.1 uncultured Alphaproteobacteria bacterium | reverse complement strand
TATCTCGAGGATCTCGCGGTCGGACAGATTTATCGCGCCGGGCCGCTGACCGTCGAGGCGGAGGAGATGCTCCGCTTCGCCCGCGAATATGATCCGCAATATTTCCACACCGACCCCGAGGCGGCCAAATCCAGCATGTTCGGCGGGCTGATCGCCAGCGGCTGGCTGACGGCGGCGCTGACCATGCGGCTGCTGATCGAGGGCGGCGCGCCCTTCGCCGATGGGGTGATCGGCGCCGGCGGCGAACTCGCCTGGCCGCGTCCGGTGCGCCCCGGCGACAGCCTGCGCATCGAGAGCGAGGTGCTGAAAATCACGCCCTCGCTCTCCCGCCCGGATCGCGGAAGCGTGATCACCAAGACCACGACCTACAATCAGAACAATGAAGTGGTGCAGACGCTGACGGCGAAGCTGATCGTCTTCGCGCGCGCCGGGCGAGCGGTTTAGCCGCGCAAGCCCTGCTTGGCGATGGGCTGGCTGGGATCGAGCGAGAGCGCGCGCTGGTAGGATTCCTGCGCCTTGCCGCGATTGCCGGCGCGGTCGTAGGCGAGGCCGAGCCAGGCCCAGGTCATGGCGCTCTTGCTGTCGACATTGAGCGCGGCGTTGAAGTCCTCGATCGCCTTGTCGTATTTGCCGAGCGTGACGAGGCTTTCGCCGCGCGCCTGATAGGGCGCCGCCGCGAACGGGTCGCGGTCGATGGCGTTGTCGAAATCGGTCACGGCGCGAATATTGTCGCCCTGCTTCTGGTTGATGAGCCCGCGCGCGTGGAACGCCTGCGCGTTCTCGGGATTGAGCCTGATGGCGGTGTCGAGATCGGCTCGCGCCTGATCCAGATTGCCCTGCGCGCGCAGCAGGTTGGCGCGGCCGATATAGGCCGGCGCGTGATTGGGATTGGCCGAGATGGCGCGGTCGAAATCGACTCTCGCGAGATCGTTGCGGCGCTTTGGCGATAGGCCAGCGCGCGATTGGTGTAGGCCGTGAAATTATTGGGATCGAGCCGGATCGCCTGGGTGAAGTCGTCCACCGCCTCCTGGAAATGCCCGAGGCGGGCGTAGGCGGAGCCGCGGGTGTTATAGGCCTCCGGGCTCGACGGATTGCGGCGAATCACGTCGGACAGCGATTCGATATTGGCCTGGGCGGCCCTGGGGTCGGTCTCGCTGACCTCGGCGATGCCGCGTCCGGGCGGCCGCTCGACCACCTGATCCGTCAGGCAGCCGCCGAGCGCCAGCGCGGCCAACGCCGCCATGCCAAATCCCGAGCGCCAACTCCCGAGGCGCGGCTCCGCGAGAACCGTCCGCGCGCCGTCGCGTGGGTTTCGCTCATGCCGTCAGATCCTCCCGGAGATGTCGCGCCCGAATCCGGCCGCGAACGCAAACCTAAGAATCCGCCGCCGCCGTGGCGACATTAGGACCGTTTAACCTTAACCGACCGTCAACGCGCGCCGAAAGCAGGCTTAACGCGCGCCGAAGGCGGGCTTGGGCTTCATCGGCAGCAGGCCTTCGCGTTGCAGCTTCTTGCGCGCCAGCTTGCGCGCCCTGCGGACCGCCTCGGCCTTTTCGCGCGCCCGCTTCTCGGACGGCTTTTCGTAATGGCCGCGCAATTTCATTTCACGGAAAATGCCTTCGCGCTGCATCTTCTTCTTGAGCGCCTTAAGAGCCTGGTCGACATTGTTGTCGCGAACGAGAACTTGCACGAAGCGATCCTATGGTTGGGGGCCCCCGCTTTGCGCGCGGCGGGCGTCAGATTGAGAAAATAGTCGGCCGGGCGCTGGAGGCAGCACCTGACCCGTAAAGCGCGAAATAACAGAATCGCGCGCCGCTGTCCACGGGGCAAGGCGAGATTTGGGCGAGGCGGGTGGTTCCGACTTGAGCCGCAAGTCGAGCGGCGCCAAGCGCCGTCGAAGTCGCATTCGCGATGACGGAAGGCGCCGTCGATTTATGAGCCTTTTTCCGGGGCGAATGCTGGCGCACAAGTTTTTGAGGGGGGGCCCATGTTCGGGGTAGTCACGGACGCCGCTCGCGATTTCCCGATCGAGCGATCGGATCGCGGCTTTCATAAGTCCTTGGGCTCACTCACGCCGGCCGTTCTCCTGCGTGCACTGGAGCGCATGGAAGCCGCCGTGGAAGCCGCGACCGCCTTACTTGTTGAAGGATGGAGCCGAATGGACCGACGACGTCGCCTATTTCGGTTTGGCCGCGCTCTCCTTCGGGCGCGGCGAAACGACCGAACGACGCGCGGCCTTCGCGCTCGCGGCGATCCTCGGGATCGGCGGCTGTCAGGGCCTCTATGAGATTTGGAGCGCCATAACCGCGCCGACGACCGACGAAATCGACAATCTCACCATTTCGGCGGTCGTGACCATCTTGGGCTCTTTCGCCGAGGCGGCGGTTTTGTTTCGGTTCCGAAGGTGTCACGATCCAATCGTGGAAGCCACATGGCTTTCGGCGCGCAATTCGGCGCTGACAGAGCGGGCCGCGCCTTGGGTTCGCGGCTCACCTGTCTTCGTGTCGCATGCTCCCGTAACCGATGGCCGGCCGCTCGCGGTGGACGCCGCTCGGCGCAATCGCTGATCTGAGCGTTTCAAGCGGCCGTCCATCGTCGTCAGCTTGCTCGACGCGAGTTTGAAATTTCTTGAGCGTGAGCGAGGGCCGGGCGAACGTGAGAGCGCAGCATTCTGCGTGACGGCACGAGACATGGCGCGCGAAAACGGCGCGACAAATTTGTGAAATTCGTCCGCCAAGGTCATTGCCGCGTCATCCGAGCGGATCAAACTCCGATTTCGCACCATGCGATCGATCAGGAGTTTTCGTCCATGAACGCGTTCGAGCAACCGCCGGTCGGTAATCCTTTGGGTGACGGCGAGGCGCAGGTCGGCTGGCGTCCCGAGCGATGCGACCGCATCGCGCTCGTGCTGCAGGGCGGCGGCGCGCTTGGCGCCTATCAGGCCGGCGTTTACGAAGCGCTGCACGAGGCCGGGATCGAGCCCGACTGGGTGTCGGGCGTGTCGATCGGCGCCATCAATTCGGCGATCATCGCCGGCAATCGCAGGGAACAGCGGTTGGAGCGGCTGCGCACATTCTGGGACCGCATCACCGACCGCACGATTTGGCACTTACACGCCGGATGGCGACATTTATCGCAAGGCGCGCAACGCCGCGAGTTCGTTCATGACGGCGACGCAGGGGCAGCCCGGCTTTTTTGCTCCGCGCAAGACCAACCCTTGGCTCGCGCCCGCCGGAGCAAAAGACGCGACCAGCTATTACGACACCGAACCGCTGCGCAAGACGCTGCTGGAACTGGTCGATTTCAGCTTGATCAACGACCGGCGCACGCGTTTTTCGGTCGGCGCCGTCAATGTGCGCAGCGGCAATTTTCTGTATTTCGACAATCGCGACCTTACGATCGAACCCGAGCATGTGATGGCCAGCGGCGCCTTGCCGCCGGCCTTTCCGATGACGCAGATCGGCACGGATTTCTACTGGGACGGCGGCATCGTCTCGAACACGCCGCTGCAGCATGTGCTGGAGGAGGACGGCAACCACAACATGCTCATTTTTCAGGTCGATTTGTTCAGCTCGCGCGGCGCGCTGCCGCGCGACATTCAGGGCGTCATGGCGCGGCAGAAGGACATCACCTACGCTTCGCGCACCCGCTACAACACCGACGTCTATCGACTGCTGCGCAAATGGAAGAGCCGGACCTTCGCGGCGCTGAGCAAGGTGCCGGAAGAGCTTTTGACCGACGAGGAAAGGAAAATGCGCGACGACCTCGCGCGGCTGCCGCTCGTCACGATCCTGCATCTGATCTATCAGCAACAGGCCTATGAAGGCGACGCGAAAGACTATGAGTTCTCGGGCACGTCCATGCGCGAGCATTGGAAGAGCGGCTATTGCGACACCAAGCGCACGCTGATGCGTCGCGACTATATGCAAATGCCGTCGGGAGGCCGCCACGTCGTGATTCACGATGTGCATCGCGAGCGCGAAATGTCCGATTGACGGCGGACGCCCGCGAAATACGCCATCTAGTGGCGCTTCTGAATCCTTGGTCGGCGTCAGTGCACCGGGGAGTTCGCGCGGGCGCGGTAGGCGCCGGGCGTCACGCCCGCGCGGCGAAGAAAGGCGCGGCGAAAACTCGCTTCATCGGCATATCCGGCGCGCGCGGCCAATTGCTTGACGGGATAGGCGCCGGTCGCCAGCAAAGCCTTGGTCGCCTCGAAGCGAATCCGATCGATGAAATCGCGCGGCGACTCGCCGGTCGCCGCCTTCAGCCGCCGGTGCAGCGTGCGCGGCGAGATCATCAAGGCGCGCGCGAGGTCGTGCGCGGTGAGACGTTCGTCTCCGATGCCTTTGATGATTTGTTCGGCGTCGCTCAAAAGCGCCTTCGCCGCGATCAGCAGGTTGGACGGACTATCGCCCGCATCGTGGGCGGACAAGGACTCCAACGCGACGGACTCCGTCGAAGGTTTCGCCGCCTCTCGCCCGGTCAACGCCCGGATCGCATAAAGCGTGAGATCGACCCAAGACAACCAGCCGCTCGCGGCGATCGCTCCATTCTCCTCGATCAACGCGGTCGTCGTCGCGCCGCCCTCCGTGGAGGAGCATCGCTCGTCGCCGTTTTGCAGCGCGCATGATTCGGCTTCACAGCGGCGGCCCAACATTCCCGTGGCTTCGAGCATGAACACGCCGTTGCAAGATGCGCCGATCAGGCTTCCCTGTTCGTGACGCTGGCGAATCCAAAACGCCAGACCGGCCGCCCGCTCCGCGCGCATCGGCTCGCCGCGTCGATGGAATGCAAAACCGGGCAACAGAACCGCGTCGCAACTCGAAATCGACGAAATATCCGCGTCCACGGCGAAAAAACGCCCGTGGTCGTCCACGAAAGGCTTCCCGTCCACGCTCGCGGTCAAGACCTCGAAACATGCCGGGCGCCCGTATCCTTTGTAATCACCCGCGACGACGCCAAGAGCATTTGTGTCATTCCGATGAAATGACGAGCGATACATCCGTCTAGTCCGACGATTACTATTTTCATTACATAACTCTAATCGGCTCAAACAAGCTCGTCCATCAGTCCATGAATTGCAGCGCTGCGTCAAAATGCCACGCCTCGCGTAAAAGACGCGAGTGATCCTTTGTTCCATTTCCATCAAACGTTACAAATATTTCATGTCCATTCCGCGCTGAAATAAAGCGTTGGCCCGGATTGCAACAGAATGGCCAACTTCCCCTCCTATACATCCAAACTACCGTGGCCACATTTGGTGGGCCGGGCGGACTGAACGCCTTTGGCTGAGGTGGAGGAAACCTTATGACTTCAACGGCAACGACGGCGGTGGGCGTGAGAGACGACGCCGACGTCATCATCAATCTAAAGCCGATGTGGATCGGTCTTGGCGTTATGACCGTTTTTTATATGATCGTGCGCGTCTATGAGCAGATCTTCGGCTGGCGCGCGGGTCTCAACTCGTTCGCGCCGGAATTCCAGACTTACTGGCTGAGCGTTTTGTGGACGGAGATTCCGCTGGAGCTGGTCGCCGGCATCGGCCTCGCCGGCTATCTCTGGAAGACCCGCACCCGCGACATGGCGAGCGTGACGCCTCGCCAGGAAATGAAAGCCATTATCGTCAATATTCAGTGGCTGGTCGTTTTCGCGATGGCGATCTATTGGGGCGCGAGCTTCTTTACGGAGCAGGACGCGACCTGGCACATGACGGTCATTCGCGACACCGACTTCACGCCGAGCCATATCCTCGAATTCTATCTCAGCTATCCGATCTACTCGATCGTCGCGGTCGGCGCCTTCTTCCACGCCAAGACGCGGATTCCCTTCTTCTCCAAGGGCTATTCGCTCGCCTATCTGATCGTCTCGATCGGCCCCTTCATGATCATCCCGAATGTTGGCCTGAACGAGTGGGGCCACACCTTCTGGTTCATGGAAGAGCTGTTCGTCGCTCCGCTGCATTGGGGCTTCGTGTTCTTCGGCTGGATGGCGCTCGCCGTGTTCGGCGTGGTTCTTCAGCTGCTGGCGCGCGTGCGCGCGTTGATCGGGACCGAAGGCGTCGCCCTTCTGACCTGACGCGTAATACCGGGAGATGCGATATAGCGCCCGCTTAACGCATCCTTCGGTCGAAGATTCTAAACTTAGTTCTCCCAGAGACCGACTGCCCTCCCATGGGCGTCCCGCTCTCGTTCCCTTGAACAGGAACGGGGGCGGGCTTTTTTTTGCACCGCGCGCCAACCACTGGCGGGTTAGGGGATCGTCGCTTCGGCGCGGTGGTTGCTCCGCGCTTTTGTTTTCGCGCGCGCTCGGGCAGCGCCGACGAGGCGGGACGCGCGCGCTTGACCCAATCACGCAGGACCAAAGGCCCCCGCGCTAAGGCGAATGGCGTGAAAATGGGAAGGCCGCCGAAACTCACCCCGCGCCAGAAGAAAGAGGCGAGCAAACGCCGCGACCACGGCGAAGAAACGCTTGCGGAGATTGGAGGCAGCTATAATGTGAGCGGGTGGACGATTTCGAGGCTAAGTAATTGAGCGGCATTTGGCGAGACAAGATCATCAGCTGGAAAAAAACAGCTTCTTGGGTTCCCGTTCTCTCGAAATGGATTCGTCCATTTCTGAATGAGCGCGGTATTCGTTTCGCTCCGTCAAATGGGGGAGCAGGATATCTGCTCTGATGATTGGGCGTGGCTCGATATCACGCAAAAAATCCTTAGCTGGGAAATTGAAGGCGTCATCCAAAGTTTGGCGGACGCGATTGTTTCCGCGAAGCTTGTCACCTATCACGCCTGCCGCACGGAAGATGCTGGTATCTATCATCGCAATGGCATCCGGTTGAACAATCCGAGTGCTCTCGCTGATGAAGCGAGGCGCCTCGTTGCTGAGGAAGATGATCTCGCGTTTATGCGTCCTACCATTGAGAACGATATCAAGTGCTTTGATGCTTTCGAGCGCGACACGGGAAAACTTTATGTCGTTGTCGATGACCGTCCTCTTATTGAGGTTTCCGGTCACTATTTGCTCTATGGCAGCGAGTGGGTTAAGGGCTTGCTTGGTTGGTCCGCGCATCGAGTTTTGCGGAATCGCGGCGCTCCAACCATGCTTATTGTTGAGTTGCCGCTAGCAGAGGCGACTTTTCATGAGCTGGAACAGCTTGCTCGCGTTCTCTTGCAGGAGTGGACGCGCGTGAAGGTCAACGCACCTGATTGGGTTCACGAACTCGATTTCTCGTTTTGCGTAAGGCGAGATGTGCCGCCTGACTGGGTGATAGGCCACTTCCACCCAGCCGTTATTTGCGATCCTTTTTATCAAAATATCAAAAGGCGAAATGATTTCACCGATTGCCCTCATTGCAAAAGGTAGAGGTTTTACAAGGTTCCACAATGGCGCTCTCGCGCGCGCCAAAAATTCGGCAACCCGTCCGCCCGCCGCGCGCGCTCGCCCAGCGTCAACCTCAACGCGCGCCCGGCTCCGGTCAAGCCGCGCCGCGGCCGCCGGCCGACGCCGCCACGACATCCTTGCGGAAGCGGAGGACGTTTTCTTCCCGCGCGTCGATTTCCCGATTTTCCATGGCGAGATCGAGCGCGGCGACGCGCCGCGCCGAGGCGGACCAGTTCGCGAGGCTCAAGGCGTTGTCGGCGAGCCAGTTCAAGGAAAGCTGCACCTGCAAAAACGCCGCGGCCGCCTGCATGAGGTCGCCGAGCGTCATTTCTCCCGCGAGATATTTCGGCGCGCCGAGCAGCAGCGGAACCGCCGGCGCCAGAAGATTATTGGCGCTGGTCAGAAACATGATCCGCGTCTGACCCTCGATCACGCGCGCCCCATTTGCGCGCGAGGCGCCACAGATGGCCGCGAAAATTCGTGGGATTGCCGCGATCTCCCTCGAGCGCGTCGTCCTTTTCGAGTTGGTCGCGAACCGTGGTCAGCGCGTAGCGAAAATTGCCTTCGGCGGCGGCTTTCTGCTCGACGCTCGCGACGAGCGGACGACCCAATAGCCACATGCTCAGCGATGTGAGGCTCGCGTAAAGCACGACCGCGAGGACGAGAAAGCCCGGAACCGTCACGCCGAAAATTTTGAACGACCCGCCGACCTGCCACAGCACGACGATGAAGGAGGTCGAAACGAGGAAGATATTGACGATCCCGCCCGCGAGATCGACGAACAACTCCACCGCCAGTCGGCAATCCTCGGCTATGCGCGCGTCGGGATTGTCGATCGAATGCGAAATCGCGCGTTCCCGGCTCGGCCCCTTTTGCAGCCAGCGTTCGACGAGGTTGAGGTGAGCCAAAGGCGCCAGCCGAGCTGGAGGCGCATCCTGCATTGCAGCGTCGCGATCGCCGCGACGGCGGTCACGGCGCCGAGGATCGCGAGCTGAAAAATGCTTTGGACGATGCCGTCGGACTGGCGAGCCTGCAGCGCGTCGAAAAAGCCCTTGCTCCAGCGGTTCACCGCGAGCGCGACAAATACGTTCACGACCAGGCAGCCAAGGAAGCCCAGCGACAGCAACCACGCGGCGCCGCGCGAGCGGCCTCGCCAAAAGCCGGAGGCGAGCAGAACAAATCGTCGGATCAATATCGCCTTTCAAACCAACGCCGGGCGAAATCGGCGTTGGCTTCGGTCTGCCCGTTAAGACGCAATCGAGACGGACCTCGGGCGACACGCATATGCGCATCGCCATGTTGCGATGCATCATAGGCGGCGAGCTTCGGCGGAGCAAGCGTGGCCGCGGGGCTAGCCCTTTCGGCGCCGGTCTCGCGCAGGCTATATTCGGGGCGGCGTCGATGTTATCTCGCTCGCGCCGAGACCTTCGCGACCGTGTTATGAAAAAAAGCGGTCCATAGAGAAAGCCAACATGCGCGAACCCAATGAGATCGACTTTTGGCGCGGGTTCGCTCTGCTCACGATTTTCATCAATCACATTCCCGGCAATTTTTTCGAGCGCTTCACCTTTCGCAATATATCGCTTTCCGACTCGGCGGAGCTTTTCGTCTTTCTCGCGGGCTGGGCGATGCGCAAGCTCATCGAGGGTCCCGCGCGATCGCTCTCGGGGAAATGGCTGATGTTTCGACTGGGGGGCCGCGCGCTAACGGTTTACTTCGCGCAGACCGTCATAACGGGGCTGGCGATCGCGCTGCTCGCCGCCGCCTCGCTTTTGCTCGACGCGCCGTTCCTGCTCGACTGGCACAATGCGTCCGCCGTCTTCAACGATCCCGTCCGGGCGCATATCGGACTTGTCCTGCTCACGCATCAGCTCGGCTATTTCGACATTCTGCCGCTTTATTTCGTCTTGATGCTGGTCGCGCCGCTTGTCGCGCTCACGCACCGGCACGCAAGACGGATTTTGCTCCCGGCATCGCTCGCTATCTATGTCTATGCGCTGGCGTTCGGCGTGAATTTCCCGACCTGGCCGGTTGAAGGCGTCTGGTTCTTCAATCCTCTGGCGTGGCAGCTTATATATGTTCTAGGTTTCCTTCTCGCGGGCGACGACGGCCTCGGCGCCCTCGCGCGGCGCTCTCACAAAATGCTGCGGTGGCTGGCTCTCCCCGTCGTGCTGCTTGGAATGATCGCCGCGCGAACCAATTTCTCGCCCGATCCGATCGCCGTTCCCGATCCCAAGCTGTTCTTTTTATTCGACAAGAGCTTTCTGTCGCCGGCGCGCTTGATCCACAGCCTGGCGTTGACGGCGCTATTCGCCGGCTCCTTCAAGACGATCGCCATTTGGCTGCCGCGTGTTTCGAAATTTCTAAATCTGCTCGGGCGAAATTCGCTCAATGTATTCTGCGCCGCGTCGCTTTTAAGCCTGATAGGACAGATAAGCCGCTTCGAGTATGGCGGACTTGTTGCAATCGACGCCGTGATAATTATCACTGGCGTCCTCGTGATGGGAATGGTCGCATGGGTATCGGAATGGCGCGCAAGACTGCGAATGGATTTGGCGCGCGCGTCGGATTCGCTCTCGCGTTCGAGCTTGTCCTGACTTTAGCGCCGCGCGCGCAGGAAACCGCGCGTCCGGCGGCGCCGCCGCCATTGAGTTCGGCATGCGATGTGCCCGCAGCCGATATCGCGGCGCCCGTGCCGCTGCCGAACTTCGCCGCGGCGCTGAAGGAGCGAAAGAGCGCGCGGATATTAGCGATCGGCTCTTCCTCGACCGCTGGAATTGGCGCTACGTCGAATGGCAAGACCTATCCGTCGCAGCTGGAGGCGATCTTAGAGACGGCGCTCAAGGGCGTCGATATCCAGATCGTCAGTCGCGGCGTTTCCGGCGAGGTGGCGGAGATCGCCGCCGAGCGCATCCCGAGCGAGGTCGCCGTCAACAAGCCCGATCTCGTTCTATGGCAGCTGGGCACGAACGACGCGCTCGCGCGCATCTCTCCCGAGGAATTCGAAACCACGGTCCGCTCGGCCATTCGCTGGCTGAAGGAAAACAAGATCGACATCGTTCTCGTCGGGATGCAATACACGCCGCGCCTCGCCCGCGACGCCAATTATTCGGCGATTCGCGGCAGTTTGCAGCGCGCCGCCTCGGCGGAGAACGTGCTCTATGTCCGCCGCTACGACGCGATGCGGTTTATCTCGCAAACGCACGCCAATCTGGAGCTTTTGTCGAGGGACAATTTTCATCTGAACGATCTTGGCTATCAATGCATGGCCGAGCATGTCGCGCACGCGGTCATCGTCGGCGCTTTTGTTAAAAACGCGCGGCCGGTTGGGAATTAGTGGCTCGAGTCCATAGCGCGCCTTGGACCGCGTGCCCAAGGGCTCGCATCTCAAGGCGTGGGCGGCGCGCCGCGGTCGAAGCCACGGGGCGCTTCTTTTCGGGCTTCAGTAATCGCCGCTTCCGACCAAAGGATGGATGCCGCCGGCGCTGGAGCCGCGGCTCTGGCGATGAGCGCGCGGGCGGGCGCGCTTGGAGGGGCCTGAGCTATCGGGTCGGCTTTCGACAGCGAAAGCGAATTGGGGCTGACCGTCGGCAAAGCGGACGCCGCCGGCATGCCGACCGCGCAAACGAAAATCGCGACAAGAACGTAACGCATTTGGTCACTCCCTTGAAACCGATGGGTTCCTGGTCCTAAGACGCATTGGAGGTTAGCACGGTTCGGCCCAGCTTGGGAGGGGCGCCGGCGGCACCTGGCGATTCGGCCGGCGAGGTCCGCTGCGGAGAAGACCGGGGCGCCTGCGACCGCAGGGTCGAGCGGCCGGCCAAGCGTTAAGACTGATAGAGAGGGCCCCTCATGCACAACTACCGCCGCCGCCGCCGGTCCTGTCCCTCTTGCGCTAAACGCCGAGCCATTCCAGACTGTGAATTCGTCGATGCGATTTACAATCGCGTTGATACGAAACGGGCGAGAGGAGCACCACCTCCACCTCGCCCTGATCGTGGTCCAACCAAACCTGGCCGGTTCTGCAAACCCCGATGACTTCGAACACTCGCGTATTCTCTGACGAGGAAAAAGTCACCGTGCTCGCAGTCATCGAGCAAGCAGAACCGTCCGGGATTTTAAGGAAAATCCCGTATGGCTCAAGATAATACCCGACAATCAAATATCGTGCCGCTCCCTCGTCGGCGCCGTGCGCCGAAGTGCGCCAATCCCATGACCGAACAACTGGCCTCCAGGGCCAAGACGATGGTCATTCAATTGGGGATGGCTCAACAGACTGTCGCTGCGAAGCTTGGTGTGAACCAAGGCCAATCAGCGAAGTGGTGAACGGTTCTAAATTCCCCGGCGTTCCGTTCGCGTCGATCCAAGACGTAATCTGACGATATGAGCCCCGGCCCGACGGTCGGGGCTTTCAACTTCACCATTTGGAGAAACACAATGACCACCGGCTCGATTACCTTGAACGGCATCGATGACGCAATCCTCGCGCTTGCGGTTAAGTTTAAATCCGAACACGAGGGTAAGTTCGGATTCAATCCACAACAAATGGCCCCCGGACAAATTCCTCAGGGTCAACACAAGCCAGCTAAGCCCGGTTACAACGGGATGACTTTTAACTGGAATGACCCGGCTGGCTTGAAACTTGTGATTGAGTTGCTCCAGAAGATTGAGCATCATCATTCGGAACAAAAAGCTGCATAGATGCCAGCTTGAGCACATGCTGCTTTTCTTCAACGGTAAGGCGTGAAAATGTGCGTCTATGACCGCGACGAGTTGCGCCTAGTTACTCTTGGTCGATAAGGTCGAACCGGTGACGTTCGTTCATTAGAGGCCTCACAAAAAAGCGGGCCGCCGATAAAGGGCGGCCCGCGTTGCAATGATTGCACGCGATTGCGACGGGCGAAGGGGTTGAAAATCTAGCTGCCTTCAAACTGGCCCACTACCCGAGCGCCAGCGACATTGACAATCCGCCGCCTCCGGGCTATTGCATCACCGCTTCGGCGCGGCGGTTTCGCCGCGTTTTGTTTTTGCGCGCTCTTTGGGCGGCGGGGACAGCCGGAGCCTAAACCGTTCGAACGAAACGGTGAACTTCCAAGAAGTCCGGCCGGCGCAACGTCGTCAGAGCCGGAGCGACACAGGATTAAAGACAATGTTCGCAGTTATCAAAACCGGCGGAAAGCAATATAGCGTCGCCGCCGGGGACACCATCACCGTCATGGCGCTCGCCGGCGTCGCGGGCGACGCGGTGACCTTCGAGGAAGTGCTGCTCGTCTCCAAGGACGGCGCGGCCACGATCGGCGCCCCGACCGTCGCGGGCGCCAAGGTCGTCGGCACGATCGCCGAGCAGGCCCGCAGCCCCAAGAGCATCGCCTTCAAGAAGCGCCGCCGCCAGAACTCCAAGCGCAAGCGCGGCCATCGCCAGGACTTGACCCGCGTCAAGATCACCGCGATCGAGGGCTAACGCGTTTAGGCGTGCAAACGCGCGCCAGGCATGCTTAAATACGCACAAACGCGCATCGGCGCGCATCCCATTCCAGCGGCGCCCGAGGCGGTCCGCTAAAAATTTCGGAGCAGAACGATGGCTCATAAAAAGGCTGGCGGCTCGTCCCGCAACGGCCGCGACTCGGACGGACGGCGCCTCGGCGTCAAGAAGTTCGGCGGCGAATCGGTGATCGGCGGCAACATCATCGTGCGCCAACGCGGCACGAAGTGGCATCCCGGCCCAAATGTCGGCATTGGCAAGGACCACACGCTGTTCGCGCTCGTCGAGGGCAAGGTGCTGTTCAAGACGACCAGCGGCCGCGCCAGCGTAACGGTTGTCCCGGCTGCGGTAGCGGCGGAATAGGCGAAGGGTTCTAACGCCAAGACCCTCCGCCGGCCCAGCGACCCCCGGCGGAACAAAGGTCTTCGCGAATTTCGAAACCTTTGGCTTCACGAGCGAAAGCTCCAGGCGAACGCCAGGAAAAGGCCGCATTGGGCCGATAGCTTGGAGAGCGGACCCCCCGCTTTCCCGCCTATCATTCCAGGGCCGATTTTTGGTCTTCCGCTTGGAGTTGAATAATGTTTCCCGAGATCACGCGCGACGATATATTTCGGCTGGAGACGCCGCGTCTGTGGCTGCGCTGGCCGCGCGCCGCCGACGGCGAAGCGATCGCGCAACATTGCTCGGACCCCGATGTCGCGCTGAACACCGTCAATATTCCTCATCCTTACGGCCTCGCCGACGCCGAGCGATTCGTGTTCGAGGCCCGCGCCGGCAACACGATGGGCGAACAGCTCGTGCTGGCGCTCGCATTGAAGCAGAAGCCGAACGACGTCATCGGCGTGATCGGCGCCCATGGCGCTCCGGGCCGGGGCGCGACGAAGCTCGGCTTTTGGCTCGCGAAACCTTACTGGGGTCAGGGGCTCATGGGCGAGGCGGCCAGCGCCTTCGTCGATCTGCTGTTTTCGGTCACCTCGGTCCAGACCATCGAATCGGTGGCTCTGGCGACCAACGCGGCCACGCTGCGCGTTCACGAAAAGCTCGGCTTCGCCTCCCGCGGCGCCGGCGAACTTCACGCGCCGGCGCGCGGCGGCGTGGTGAGCGTCGAGCGCATGAGCCTATCGCGCGGCGCCATGCACACATGCTTTGGCGCGCGGCGCGCCAAACTGACGTCGACATGAGTCAAACCCGGACATTGAGTCAAACCCGATGAAATTCCTCGATCAAGCCAAGGTTCACGTGCGTTCCGGCGACGGCGGCGCCGGCTGCGTGTCGTTCCGGCGCGAGAAATTCATCGAATTCGGCGGCCCCGACGGCGGCGACGGCGGGCGCGGCGGCGATGTCGTCGCCGAATGCGTCGAGGGGCTCAACACGCTGATCGACTACCGCTATCAGCAGCATTTCAAGGCCAAGACCGGCATGCACGGCATGGGCAAGAACCGCGCCGGCGGGCGCGGCGCCGACGCCGTGCTCAAGGTTCCCGTCGGCACGCAGATTTACGAGGAGGACGAGGAGACGCTGATCGCCGATCTGACCCATGTCGGCGAGCGCGTGGTGATCTGCAAGGGCGGCAATGGCGGCTTCGGCAACGCCTATTTCACGACCTCGGTCAATCGCGCGCCGCGCCGCGCCAATCCCGGCCAGGTCGGGATCGAGCGGACGATCGTGCTGCGGCTGAAGCTGATCGCCGACGCCGGGCTGATCGGCCTGCCCAACGCCGGAAAATCCACGCTGCTGGCCAGCGTCACGGCGGCGCGGCCGAAGATCGCCGACTATCCCTTCACGACGCTGCATCCCGGTCTCGGGGTGGTGCGCCGCGACGAGCGCGAATTCGTGCTCGCCGACATTCCCGGCCTCATCGAGGGCGCCCATGAGGGCCACGGGCTCGGCGACCGCTTTCTCGGTCACATCGAGCGCTGCGGGGCGCTGCTGCATCTCGTCGACGCGACCGGCGAGCACGCCGGAAAGGACTATAAGACCGTGCGCCGCGAACTCTCCGCCTATGGCGCGGAGCTGGACGCCAAGCCCGAGATCGTCGCTCTGTCGAAGATCGACGCCGCGGACGCGGAACATCTTAAGAAACAACGCGAGCGCCTGAAGCGCGCGATGGCCTCGGCCGGGCCGGCCGGCCGGGCCGAACGCGCCGCGCCGCTGCTGCTCTCCTCGGCGACCGGGGCCGGCGTGACGGAGGCGCTGCGGGCGCTGCTGGCTGTCATCGACGAGCATCGCCGCATCGAGCAGGCGCCCATAAAAGAGGCGGAATGGCGACCGTGAGTCGCGGGGAAAGCCATTGACTCGCATTGACCAGGAAGCAGCGACACGCTAGCTATAGGATGCTATGACGGTAAGGATCCCCAAAACTTGGCAAGTTGGAACGACGACAGCATCGCTGCTCGTCGCGTCATTGCTTGTGCTGCAGGGTCTGGTGATCGGGTTCGCGACCAATCTTCGGGGCGAGTCGGGACTTTCCGCCAATTCGATCTGCGTGACCAAGGGCGACGCGCAGCCGGGCGATCCATCCGCGCCGGCGCCGAGTCGCGCCCATGGCGATCACTGTTGCTTCTTCCATTGTTCCGGCGGCGGTCTTCCCGCGGCTTCCTCCTGGGAGGAAGCGCTGGTTCGAATTTCCCATGCGCAGGACGCATGGTCTGGCGACGAGACGGACGCTTTCTCGCCGCGGCCGACGCTGCCCGTCGGCTCAAGGGCGCCCCCCATATCCATCCTCTGACGTTGGCCGCAAGGCCGTAAGGTGTCGCGTTTGTCCATCCCGGCGGGATGCGATGGCGCTATCGTCTTCCTAGAACCAGTCGCGGGACGTTGTCCCGCCGCGCTCCACGAGCAGGGCGCCAGCCCGCGGCAAAGCGGCGACCGGTTTCCGTCAAGGTCGGTGGATCATGAACTACGCATATCAACCCACGAAAATGGAGGCCGCGGGCGCGGTCGAGGTTCCCGCCCGCCGGGGACGTCCGCGCAAACCGGCGCTGACCGGCGAGGCCGGGCCGGCGCCGGCGCGAAACGAGGCCGCGCCGGGTCACGTCGAAGTCGTCGAGAGCTATTTCGGCGCCGACGGACGGCCGATCAAGCGCAAGAGCCTCGGCGCCGCGCGCATCGCCCGCAGCTACGACCAGCGCGGCAATCAGGTCGAGGAGGCCTATTACAACACCGACGGCAAGCCGACCCCGCGCAAGGGCCTCGGCGCGGCGCGCATCCACTGGCGTTACGACGACAGCGGCAACAAGGTCGAGGCGGAGTTTTTCGGCCCCGACGGCGCCCTGCTGTCGCGCGAGAACGCCGACGAGCCGCCGGAAGCCTTGCCGGAACTGGCCTGACTTCGCGGACCGATTGGCGAACCGATTGGTTAGACGAAAAGATTTGCGAAGTTCTGGTTGGCTAGACGACCTCTCCGCCTTCGCCCCTCGTCGCTCCCCGCGAGAGGGCGGGGCGGCGAACCCCGGAGCAACTCCCGGGCGTAATATTTCAGGCGCGAATTGCGCGGGGGACGCCGGTCTTGCGGCTCTTAGCCGGCCCCTCGCCCAGTCCCTCTCCTCGTGCGCGAGGAGAGGGTCGCGGGCTCAAGCGGGACGCGCCGCCTTTAATTCACCCTGGCGATCAAAAACCCGTCCCAGCCCTTCGTTCCGACGGTTTGCAGCGCCGTCGCGGTCACGCGCTTGCTGTCGGCCACCCGGTCGAACAGCGCGCGGCTCCCGACCGCCATCGGGTCCATGTTCGTCAGATCGGCGACCGCGCCGGCGCGGATCACATTGTCGACGACGATCAGCCCGCCCGGACGGGAAAATTCGAGCGCCCAATCGAAGTAATTGGCGTTGTTCTCCTTATCGGCGTCGATGAAGGCGAGATCGACCGGGCCGAAGCGCTCGTCCCGCAGACCTGGGCAGAAGATCGAGCGCCGCGCCGACGCGCAAATCGACCCGCGCGCTGACTCCCTCGCGGGCGAGATTGGCGCGCGCGACCTCGGCGTGTTTGGGGTCGAACTCCAGCGTCGCGATCTTGCCGTCCGGCCCCAGCGCCCGCGCCAGCCAGACCGTGGAATAGCCGCCGAGCGTGCCGATTTCCAGAATTCGCCGCGCGCCGATGGCGAGCGCCAGCAGATGCAGGAATTTTCCCTGCGCGGCGGAAACGTCGATTTTCGGCAGGCCGGCGGCGGCGTTGGCGCGCACGTGTTTCGCTCCTGCGCCTCGGCGGAGCGGATGAGATGATCCTCGATAAAGCGGTCGGAGGCGATCCAGTCGTCTTCTTGCATGGCCAGCCCTTTGGGAGCGTTGAGAAAAGGCGCGGCGATCTCGTCGTTTGTCCCCCTCTCCACGCTCGCGGGGAGAGGGAGCGGCGCGCCGGGTTCGACTGTTTCCCGACGGGAAACTCACCGCGCGCGAATAATCCGGTCGTAATCGTCGTAATAGCGATCGAGGATGGGCGGCTCGTCGTCGATGTCGCGTCGCCGGGCGCGCTTGCTTTTGCGCCGCGGCTGCGGATCGTCGTCCTGCAATTGCGCGACGCTGGTCGCGTCGCCGGTGATTTCGATCGGGCCGGCGCCATATTGCTCGACCCATTCAAAGAGCTCGCGGGCGTTGTCCACCGACAGCCGCACGCAGCCATGCGAGGCCGGCCGGCCCAGCCCGGGCTGAGTGGTGCCGTGGATCGCGAGCCCGCGCGAGAAGAAGATCGCGTAAGGCATTGGCGCGCTGTCATATTCGTCGGAAAAATGATCGGCGTCCATGCGCTGCATGATGAAGCGCCCGGTCGGCGTCTCGTAACCGGAGCGCCCGCTGGAGATTTTCCAGACGATCGGCGGCTCGTGGTTTTTGACGATGGTGACGCGCTGCCGGCCGAGATCGACGTGAATATCCACCTTCGCCAGAGCGGGCGCGGCGGAGCAGGCCAGCGCGGCGAGCAGGATCGGAAAGCGGGACAGTCACGCGACATGACCAAAGATAACCACGCGGCGGCGCGAAGGTCCAGAGTTCGATGCGCCGCCTTTTGCCCCGGTCCGCGATTTGAAACCTTCGCGCTCCAAGGGGTTTCCGGCGGCGCATCTGTCCTGAAATTTCGCGCCCCTGGCCCAAAACAGGATTACAACAGGAGCGCTCCCGATGACGGCGCCGTTTTGGATCGCGAAATCCGTTTCACCCCCCGCCGCGAGTTTTGGCTATGCGCGGGCGCGGCCGAGGCCGCGGCGCGTGGCGGCCGAGGGCGTTTTAGGGGACGGATTTTGGATGGGGACGCTGAGCGTCGAACAGCTCGACGACAATTACGACGCTTGGCGCGACCTCGCGGCGCGTTCGCTCGAACCCAACGCCTTTCTCGAACCCGGCTTCGCTCTGCAACTGGCGCGGCACGCGCCCGCGCGATCCCGCCCGCGCTTCGTCGCCGTCTGGCGCGAGGGCGTCCATCTTGGCGAGGCGCGGCGGCTGGTCGGCCTGTTCGCGCTGGCGCCCACCAACGTCCTGCCGGGCGGCGGGCTGGCCCGGCTCTGGCTCGACAAGCAGGCCGCGCTGGCGGCGCCCTTGCTGGATCGCGATTGCGCCGAGGAGGTGCTGGAGCGTTTTCTGGATTGGCTCGCCAAATCGGGGCCGGCGGCGGGCGTCGTCTTTCCGCGTCTCGTCGAGGACGGCCCGCTTCACCGGGCGCTGCTGGCCGCGGCGCGGCGCGCCGGCCGGGCCGCCCTGACGCTGGAGCGCTTCGAGCGCGCGATGCTGGCGCAAGGCTCCGATCCGGACGAATTATGGACGCGCGGCGCGGGAAAGAAGGCGCTCAAGGATTTGCGCCGCCGCCAGCGCCGGCTCGCCGAACTGGGCGCGGTGGAATTTTCCATCGCCACGTCGCCGAGGGAGGTGCGCGACGCGCTGGAGCAGTTTCTGACGCTCGAATTCTCGGGCTGGAAGGGCAAGAGCGGCGCGCTGCTGGCGCATCCCGCGCTGTCGGCCTTTTCGCGCGGCGCGACGCGGCTCTTGGCGCGCGAGGGCAAGTGCCGCGTCGCCCGGCTGACGCTGGACGGCCGGCCGCTGGCGATGGGCGTCGTGATCGAAAGCCGCGGCCGCGCCTATTTCTGGAAGATCGCCTTCGACGAGGAATTTCGCGCGCAGGCGCCGGGGATTCATCTGCTTTATGAATTGACGCGGGCGCTTTCCGTCCGCGCCGACATCGACATGACCGACTCCTGCGCCATCGCCAATCACCCGATGATCGACCGCTTTTGGCCGGATCGCGTCGCGATTTGCGACGTGGCGGTCCAGTTGCGCGGCGCGGTCGGTTTCGACGCGGCCTGCCGTTTCGACGCGCTGCGCCGGGGACTACGGGCGAGCGCGAAGCGGGTGTATCTGCGGCTGCTCGGGCGCGAGGCGAGTTGAAAGGGGGCGACTTTGTTTGGCAATTCCCGACGCCAATCGGGTGAACCCTGAAACTCTGGCCTTTGGCCCACCCTCCCCCTCAAGGGGAGGGTAATGCGCGGCCGAGCCTTTTTTATCCTCGCCCAGGCGGCAACTGTCCCGCCGCTCTTTCGCTGCGGTCTCGCGCGACGTATGAAACGAGAGAGCATCTCTTTCCCAGAGACCTATCTCCGCCCAAGCGAGCCCCATGTCCGATCCGAGCCCCGGCCTTTACCTCGTCACGCCCGTCCTCACCGAGGCGGAGTCGTTTTTGCCCGCGCTGCGCGAGGCGCTGGCCAACGCCGAGGTCGCCAGCCTGCTGTTGCGGATGGGGCCGCTTGACGGCGCCGCGGCGGCGCGGCTGGTTCGCGACATCGTCGAGCCGACGCAGGCGACGGGCGCGGCGCTGATCGTCGACGGCGCGCCGGAACTCGTGCTCGAGGCCGGCGCGGACGGCGCGCATGTCGAAGGCGTCGGCGCGCCGCTGACGGATGCGATCAAGCGCCTGTCGCCGCGCTATATCGTCGGCGCGGGCGCCCTCGCGACGCGCGACGAGGCGATGACCGCCGGCGAGGCGGGCGCCGATTACGTGCTGTTTGGGGACGACGCCGCGCCGCTGGACCCGCCGGCGCTGCTGGAGCGCGTGAACTGGTGGGCGGAAATTTTCAACACGCCCTGCGTCGCCTTCGCGCGAAGCCTTGAAGAGGTCGGGCCGCTCGTCGCCGCCGGCGCGGATTTCGTCATGCTCGGCGATTGCGTCTGGAGCGATCCGCGCGGACCCGCCGCGGCGATTCTCCATGCGCGCCGCGTCATCGCGGAGCAGGGCGCATGAAACTCGCCGCGACGCGCCTTTGCGTCCTCTTGCTGGTTTTGAGCGCGTCCGCCGCGATGGCGGCGCAAAACACGCCGCCCGCGCCCCCGGCTCTCGCGCCCCCGCCTCTCTCGCCGCCATCGCTCTCGCCGCCGCCGCTCGCGGCGCCGCCCGATGTCGCCTTCGGCGCCTATCAGCGCGGCGATTACGCGTTGGCGATGCGCGAGGCGAAAAAGCGCGTCGCCGACAATCCCAAGGACGAGGCGGCTCTGGCGCTGATCGGCAGGCTCCACGCCGAGGGCGCCGGCGTCGCGCGCGACCACAAGCAGGCGATGGAGTGGTTCAAGCGCGCGGCGGAGGCGGGCGGGGCGCAGGGGGCTTATCTCTATGGCGCCGCGCTGCTGTCGGACGCGCCCGGCCCCAAGGAGCGCGAGGCGGCCAAGGGCTGGCTCGAGAAGGCCGCCGCGCAAAACCAGCCCGCCGCGATCAATCTGCTCGGCGAGATGGCGCTCGACAATAACGGCGTCTACGCCGATTTCGAGCGCGCCGCCGACTATTTCCGTCGCGCCGCCGAGCTTGGCGACACCGACGCCAAATATGCGCTGGGCGAACTCTACAAGCACGGCAAGGGCGTCGCCAAGGACGACGGCGAGGCCGCGACCTGGTTCAAAGCCGCCGCCGCCGACAATCACGCCGCCGCGATGGTCGAACTGGCGATCCTCGAATTCAACGGCTCCGGCGTCGAGCGCGACATGGCCGGCGCCGCGAAACTGTTTCGCAAGGCGGCGGATATGGGCAACGCGGTCGCGCAGAACCGGCTCGCCTATCTCTTGGCCGAGGGGCGCGGCGTCGAGAAGAACCTCGCGGAGGCCGCGCATTGGCGTGACCGCGCGCGAGACGCCGGGTTGCAAGACGCGCGCCTCGATCAATTGCTGCGCGAACAGGGAGCGGGGAAGGCGCCGGCGCCGGCTCAAACGCCGCCGAAGCGCTAAGCCATGAAAAGCCTGTCGCCGCGCCTCGCCAGCGCTTATCTGCGGCGGCGGGTGAAGCGCGGGCTCGAGGCGGCGGCTTCGCTGCGCGACGCGCGGCGCGTGTTCGATCTCCAATTGCCCCATGCCGAGCCGGCCGGCGGCTTTCGCGCGGAGCGGATCGGCGGCGTCGCCGGCGAATGGGCGGGGGAGGGCGGCGCGACGCTGCTTTATCTGCACGGCGGCGCCTTCTTCGCGGGATCGCCGCGGCATTACCGACCGATCTCCGCCGCCTTCGCCTCGCTGGGATTTAGCGTCTTCACGCCCGCCTATCGGCTGGCGCCGCGCCATCCCTTTCCGGCGGCGCTGGACGACGCGCTGGCGGTTTGCGCGGCGCTGGCCGAGCGCGGCGGAATGGTCATCGCGGGGGATTCGGCCGGCGGCGGCCTCGCTCTGTCGCTGATGATGTCGCGGCGCGACGCCGGCCTGCCGCTCCCCGCCGCCGCCGCTTTGTTTTCGCCCTGGACCGATCTCGCCGTCACCGGCGCCTCGGCGCGCGAAAACGAGGCGAGCGACCCGCTGTTCTCGCGCCGCATGCTGAAAAACGCCGCGCGCGCCTATCTCAACGCGGAGAGTTCGAGAAACCCGCTGGCCTCGCCGCTATACGGCGATTTGCGCGGCCTGCCGCCGCTGCTGCTGCACGCGAGCGCGAGCGAATTGCTGCATGACGACTCGGCGCGGCTCGCGGCGCGGGCGGTCGAGGCGGGCGTCGAGGCGCGCATCGCGCTATGGCCGGACGCGCCGCATTGCTGGCAACTCGCGGCGGCGCTGATGCCGCAGGCGCGCGAGTTGATCGAGCAGGCGGCGGGGTTTTTGCGGGAGCGGGCGGGCGAGGGGCTCGGGGCGCATGAGGCTGGCGGTTGAAGCCACGAATTGCGCCCTTGGCTTCGAGCAGGCTCGAAGCCGCGTAGCCAAGGCTGTATTGTCGTCCGCCGAACCGAAAGATCAAGCTGACCGTCAAGTGGCGCCCCGTCCCGAGCTGACCTCCATGGAATCTTCTTGTTGCAATTTCCCGATTAACCATCCATATACCATCTGGATGGATGGTGATGGGGTGGAAGATGGCTGGGGAAATACATCGACTGCGCGACAAGCCGGGCGAGAGCGAGAAAATCACAATCAACATCGGATTCGTTGACCTCGGCCATATCGATTTGTTGGTGCGTGAGGGCTTCTATTCCAATCGCACCGACTTCATCAGGACGGCGATCCGCAATCAGTTCGCCGCTCACGCGGACGCCGTCAGGCAATCGATCGTGAGACACACACTCGAACTTGGGTTGCGACGCTATAGCCGCGAAGAATTGGAGGCGGTGAAGGCCGCGGGCGGCAAGCTGCGCATACAGGTCGTCGGGCTTGCGACAATCGCCGAAGACGTCACGCCCGAACTCGCGCTTTCGACGATCGAATTGATCACCGTCCTTGGCGCTCTCCACGCCAGCAAAGCAGTCAAGGCGGCGCTCTCCGGTCGCATCGGGTGATCAACCGGGCAATGCTTTTCCCATGAGGATGCAAAAATGAAAACGGTCTTCAGCGCCGCCATGCGTCACGCCACGAAACTCACGCGCGCGCAAAACCTCATTGAGGCGACGCGGGTGATCCAGCGCGCCCTATCGGGGCGAGGGCGCGACTTTTCGCCGGAGCAACGGACGCCAGAAAGCCCTCGATTGATCACGCCGCCAACCAGCGGCGCCGAAAGCGCGGATGCATTCGAACAGCCCCGACAGGATGCGAGGATCGAGAGACGTCGCTCACAGTCTTCCACGACCGAACAACCTTCCGCCGGGCGAATGAGAAGGCCGTTGGGAGAAGTCTTGACGCTATTGCGTCAGGCCAATCTTCCCAACTTCGGCCACGGCCCCGCGCCGTTCGCGAAATCGCGCAAAGCGCCGCTGGTTCTTGTTCCGCAAGGGGCGGCCTATCTCGCGAAAACCTTCACATGCGAGGCGGGGTCGAGAGACTACAAGGTTTACGTTCCCAGCCACGCGGAAGGCCGGACGCTTCCTTTGGTTATCATGCTCCACGGCTGCGCTCAGAACCCCGACGACTTCGCGGTGGGGACTGGCATGAACCGGCTCTCCGAAGAGCACGGATTCATCGTCGCCTATCCGAGGCAACCGATGCACGCCAATCAGTCGGCATGCTGGAATTGGTTCAATATCAAGGACCAGATGCGCGATGAGGGAGAACCAAGCATTATCGCCGGGATTACGCGCGCGATCATGACGGATTTCAATATAGACGTCGAGCGGGTTTATGTGGCGGGCCTTTCAGCCGGAGGCGCCATGGCCGCGATCATGAGCGTCACCTATCCCGAGCTTTACGCCGCGACAGGCGTTCACTCAGGCCTCGCTCATGGGTCCGCCACCGACGTGGTTTCGGCATTCGCCGCCATGCGCGGCGGAACGAGCTCCGTGGCGTCGCCGCCAAGGAAGACTCGTCGCAAGGGGACGAACAATCGCGTTCGCACCATTGTTTTTCATGGCATGTCGGATCAAACGGTACACCCGTCGAACGCCGAAATGATCCTTGCCGACGCTCGCGCCGGCCTCGCCGCCCCCTTACGGGAGACGCACTACGACGGCTTCATGGGCGGCCGCGCCTATACGCGCAGCGTGATCGCGACCGCGAGCGGGGTTCCCCATATAGAACACTGGGCCATCGACGGATTGGGACATGCCTGGTCCGGGGGCAGCCCGGAAGGTTCATACACTGATCAGAATGGGCCCGATGCGTCACGTGAAATGCTGCGGTTCTTTCTGGAAAGCCCGGCGTAGCTCTCGTAGAGCCCACTTGCGGCGTGTTGGCCATCTTCGCTCGTCCAGCCCAGCCATGATAGCGTCCGCTTGTCCCCAGAAAGCGCAAGCGAGAGAGAATGCTTCCGCGCGGCCGCTTCGCGCCGGGAGTCGACGGGCGAGGAGGCTTTCGTCGCATGAATCCGGCGCTCGGCGCCCATGACTCGGAGGGCCGCTGGCGCCCGCGACGCCTCGCCGGTCTATGTCTGATCGGCGGGTACTGATACTGTTTCAACTCTTTCCAAGGTCCGGTACCCTTCGCGCGAACAGTCGGGAGCGACGATGCATGAGCCAAGGCAAATGGAAGGCCCGCTCTCGGCGCCTCTCGCGGTCAAGGAGCGGGAGAGCCTTGTCGATCTGATCGCGGTCGGGCTGCTTTCGCTTATCGTCGGCGCGGGCACTGGACTTATCAGCGCGGCGTTTCGGATCGTGCTCGCCAAGGCAGATGGGCTGCGGGACGCTTTCGTCTTTTGGGCGCAGGGCCAAGCGGCCGTGGGCTTTTTTTCCGTCGTGCTCGTCTGCGCCGCCGCGACGGCGCTCGCGGCCTGGATGGTTCGGCGATTTTCGCCGAATGCTTCGGGCAGCGGCATTCCTCATGTCGAGAGCGTTTTGCGCCGGGAGCTGCCTCCGGCCTCGCCCATATTGATTCCCATCAAGTTTTTTGGCGGAGCGCTGGCCATCGGTTCGGGACTCGCGCTCGGCCGCGAGGGTCCGAGCGTGCAGATGGGCGCGACCATCGGCCATCTCCTTGGGGAGTTGTTTCGTCTGGGCTGGAAAAATTCTCGGGTCTTGCTCGCCGCCGGCGCGGGGGCGGGACTCGCCGCGGCCTTCAACGCGCCAGTCGCCGGGGCGATATTCGTGTTGGAGGAATTGACCCGGGAGTTCGAGCTTCACATCGCGATCGCGGCGATCGGCGCGTCCGCGACCGCGATTTCGGTGTCGCAGGCGATGCTCGGAAACGCGCCGGATTTCCACGTCGGGAAACTGGCGGATGTGGGCGCGCAAGTCAGGGGTCTGTATTTTTTGTTTGGCTTCATCGCGGGCGGCGCGGCGGTGCTTTACTGCGAGGCGCTGCTGGGAGTCATCTCATTGGCGCAAAGTCTCGACCGGCGCCGCGCCGGCCTTTATGCGGCGCTCACCGGAGCGCTGGTCGGCGCGCTGGCGTGGCTGGCGCCCGACATTGTCGGCGGCGGCGACGCGATCACTCAAAAGACGCTGCTTGGAACTCAGCCGCTGTTCGCGCTCTCGTTCATGTTCCTTTTCCGCTTTGGCTTCTCCGCGGTTTCCTACGCCACCGCGACGCCGGGGGGAATATTCGCGCCAATGCTGGTTTTGGGCGCGCAGCTTGGTTTGATCTATGGGCGAATTTGCCAGTCCGTCTTTCCGGGCCTTGCGCTTGAGCCCGTGGGCTTCGCCGTGGTCGGAATGGCGGCGTTCTTCACCGGCGTCGTTCGCGCGCCGCTGACGGGAATCGTCCTCGTGACGGAAATGACCTCCAATGTGACGCTATTGCTGCCGATGCTGGGGGCCTGCTTCGCCGCCATGCTGGCGCCGAGCCTGCTGCGCTGCGCCCCGATTTACGATTCCTTGCGCGAGCTGGCGCTGGGGCGCGTCGGAGAGCCGCTCGAAAGCGTTCCCGCCGCGGACGAGCCGGCCGAGGCGCCGCGACCAAGGCGCCGCTTCCCGAGATTTTTGCCGCTGTTCGGCGTTCGCTGAGAAGATGCGACGCCAATGGCCTTCACTGGCCGCCGTGGAGCGGCCCGAAAGTATAAGCAAGCACCAGCGACATGATCGAAATGCCCGCCCCGAGGACCAGCACATGTTGTGTCTTGCGCAGCTCGAAGCTGCCGACCCGACAGATGAGCAGGTAGGCTAGGGCGAGATTGAAGAGGCCCCACAGGACATTGACCAATGCGGAGGACAAGCCGACTCCGGGTGGCGATGCGAAGGGGCTCTGGAAGGCGTTTCCTGAAACGCCGTTGACAAGATGGGGCAAGGTGTTCGCAAGGAACGCGCCCCCGAAGAAATACGCCAAATAATGTTGCCACCGCATCGTTTGTCTCCTCCATCCGCCGAGGGGATGCTAGCAATTTTCGCTGATATGTATGTCCGTATTGTGCAGCGCCGGCTCCGCGCGGCGTCGCCAACGTCAGCCTTCAACCCTC
>CAVZKF010000033.1:0-31391 GCA_963775775.1 uncultured Alphaproteobacteria bacterium | reverse complement strand
ACCCCCACGGACCCGGCGGCGGGGCCGGCGGGTTTGGCCCGACGCCGGGCGGCAGGAAGGACGGCGGCGGCGGAGGCGGCTCGACGTAAGAGGGCGCGGGTTCGTCACGTCCGCCGGCGAATTCCACTAGCGCCGCTATGCGGTCCTCGATCGGTGGATGGGTCGCCAGCCAGCCGCTCTCTGGCAGCAGCGCCGGGCTCTCGATGAAGAAGGCCTGCATGCGCGAGGGCATGGCGGGGATCGTCGCGTTGGCGGAGATTTTGCGCAGCGCCGAGATCATAGCGTCGGGATTCTTGGTCAGTTCGACCGAGCCCGCGTCCGCGAGATATTCGCGTGAGCGCGACAGAGCGAAGCGGATCAGCACGGAAACGCCAAAGCTCAGCGCGATGACCGCCAGCGCGATCACTATCGCGATGACGGCGCCGCCGCCGCCGCGATCCTCGCGCGAATTGTCGCGGCGCGGCGAGAAGCCGAAGGGAAAATTCCAGCCGCGAAAGGTGAGATCGGCGGCGAAGGCGAAAATGCCGGCGAAGATCGTCGCGATCACCATCATCTGCGTGTCGCGATTGCGAATATGGGTCAGCTCGTGGCCGAGCACCGCCTCGACCTCCGCGTCGGTGAGATGGTCGAGCAATCCGCGCGTCACCGATATGCTGTAATTGCCGTCGCGCAGACCGCTGGCGAAGGCGTTGAGCGCGCCGTCCTCGATGATCTTCAGCCTTGGAATTGGAATGCCGCGGGAGATGCACAGATTCTCCAGCAGATTATAGAGCCGCGGCGCCTGCGCGCGCTCTATGCCGGCCGAGCCCGTGGCGTAGTCGATCATGTTCTGGTGAAAGAGATATGCGATGCAGAACCACAGGCCAGCCGCGCCGAAGGCCAGCGGCCAGCCCTGCTTCACATCGAGGATCGCGCGCGCGACGATCACGTCGAGCGGCAAGTCCGGACCCATCGCCTCGAAGATCAGCGCGAAGGAGAACATCAGCGCGATCAGCAGCACGACAAAGCCGGCGAGCAGAAAGGCCGAACGCATCCGGTTGGCTTGAATATGCGAATAAAGCCCATAGGCCCTGAACATCGTCGCCGATCCTGTCGCCAAGCCGCGCCTGATGTCGCGGCGTTTTTACCCCTCTCCCCGCTCGCGGGGAGAGGGAGCCGCGCGCTGGTTCCATGCGCTGGAACTGCGCTTCTTAGAACTTCACCTGCGGCGTTTCCTGCACGGCCTTGCGCTCGCCCTCTTCCAGATTGAAGAAATCGACCGGCTTGAAGTTGAAGCGCTGCGCGATCAGCACGCCGGGAAAGCCCTGGCAGGCGGCGTTATATTCGGCGGCGGTGTTGTTGAAGAAGCGGCGCGCGGCGGCGATCTTGTTTTCGATGTCGGCGAGCTCGCTCTGCAATTGCTGGAAATTGGCGTTGGCCTTGAGGTCGGGATAGGCTTCGGAGACCGCGATCAGCCGCCCGAGCGCTCCGCTGAGCGCCGATTCCGCGGCGGCCTGCGCCGCCGGACCCTGCGCCGACACGGCGAGATTGCGCGCCTTGGTCACTTCTTCCAGAGTGTCCTTCTCGTGCGTCGCATAGCCCTTCACGGTCTCGACGAGATTGGGGATGAGATCGTGGCGCTGCTTGAGCTGCACGTCGATGTCGGAAAAGGCCTGGCCATAGCGCTGGCGCATCGACACCAAGCCATTATAGGCCGACACCAGCCAGACGCCGACAAGCGCGGCGAGCCCGAGAATGACAAGAAACATGGCGTTCTCCCTGGCGCGCCTTCCGCTCGGATGGAATTGTCCAAGCGACAGGAAATCGCGCGAAATCGAAATGCCGCGCCAAGTTCCGCGAAGCTCCGTCGATTCGGGCGGAACTTGCGCCGGCGCGCGCCGGCGACGCGGCGCCGCACAGGATACGCGGCTTTGCCGGCGAGGGGAAGCGCGGCGGCCGAAGGCGCCGCCGGTCCGCTGTCAGCGACATATGCTGATCGAAGGGTCCACCCTTTTGACAAATTGAAAAAATCGCAGCCGCGCCTCGCGACTTGGGAAATTCACCTGCAGGCGCTCGCCGGTGCTCTTCTGCACGCGAACCCGCGCCTTGGGCCGCGAACTTATCTGGTCTATGTCGGCGCATTTGATCCGCTTATGCGCCACAAGACAAGAAAGGGAAAACTGGGGATCAATCGCCTTGGGAAACTGATCGATTTCTTGCTCACGCGGACGCCGAGAGCCTCGGCGACGAAGGCCTGAATTGCGTATATCGTAAGGAACAAAAGGAAAATAATTTCCAGGGGTTCGTCCGAGCGGACTGGAGCGCGACACTGACGCCCGTTAAGATCAGCCAGGCCGCGCACATGGGTAAGGACCGCATCTTCGCCTCTTCCGAGAGTGTGGTTCAGGTTTATTTGTAATGCTTTGGGCCGCGTTGACATTCGCCGGAGCGTTTACAGTCTATACAGGGGAAATTGCCCAACGGGCTTGAGGGGCAACATACCCAAAAACGCATGCGCGGCAAGGCTCTTCGCGCTTATGTCTAACGCGGTTTTCGACCTTTACTGCCATCAACTTATTGCAAACATATCTATTTTGTTGTTTCGCCAGCATTTTTATCTTGTTTTCCGCCGCGCCGGCCGACTTCGCGGAGCTCCGCTCCGTCACCGCCCACGACTGGCGCGGCCCCGCCGGGCGATCAAAACCGCGACGATGGCGTGGCCGAGCGCCGTATATGCTGATCCAGCGATTCGCCCGCTTGACCAATCGAAAAAATCGCAGCCGCGCCTCGCGGCTTGGGAAATCCAACCGCAGGCGTTCGCCAGTGCTCTTCTCCATGCGAGCCCGCGCCTTGGGCCGCGAACTTATCTGGTTTATATCGGCGCATTCGATGCGCGCGCGCCACAAGACGACAAAGGGAAAGTCGGGGATCGATCGCCTTGGGAAGCTGATCGACTTCTTGCTCACGCGGATGCCGAGAGCCTCGGCGACGAAGGCCTGCATTTCGTATATTATGAGGAGCAAAAGGAACAGACTCTCCAACGGATTCGTCCGGACGAACAGCAGCGCGACGCTGACGCCCGTTAAGATCAGCCAGGCCGCGCACATTGGTAAAGACCGCATCTTCGTCTCTTCCGGGAGTGTGGTTCGTGTTTATTTGCAACGCTTCGAGCCGCGGTGACATCAGCCGCGGCTTTTACAGTCTATACAGGGAAAATAGCGCAACGGGTTTGAGGGCTTAACATGCCCAAAAACACACGCGCGCCAAGGCGTATTCGCGCTCATGTCTAGCGCGGGATGTCGACATTTACTGCCATCAAATTATTGCAAACATATGTATTTTGTGTTTCGCCAGCATTTTTATCTTGTTTTCCGCCGCACCGGCCGACTTCGCGGAGCTCCGCTCCGTCACCGCCCACGACTGGCGCGGCCTCGCAAGGCGATCACGACCGCGACGATGGCGTGGCCGAGAGCCCGTATATGCTGATCCAGGGGTCCGCCCGCTTGACCAATCGAAAAAATCGCAGCCGCGCCTGGCGGCTTGGGAAATCCAACCGCAGGCGCTCGCCAGTGCTCTTCTTCACGCGAACCCGCACCTTGGGCCGCGAACTTATCTGGTCTATATCGGCGCATTTGATGCGCGCGCGCCACAAGACAAGAAAGGGAAAGCCGGGGATCGATCGCCTTGGGAAGCTGATCGATTTCTTGCTCACGCGGATGCCGAGAGCCTCGGCGACGAAGGCCTGCATTGCGTATATTATGAGGAGCAAAAGGAAAAGAACTCTCCAATGGGTTCGTCCGGACGGACAGTAGCGCGAGACAGGCGCTCATTAAGATCAGCCAGGCCGCGCACATGGGTAAAGACCGCATCTTCGCCTCTCGCGAGAGTGTGGTTTGGGTGTAATGTTTTGAGCCGCGTTGACATTCGCCGTGTAGTTTACAATCTATACATCGACTGTACACGGAAACACGCGCAACTGGCTTAAGTGCTCAAGATACGCAAAAACACATGCGCGACAAGACTTGTTCGCGCCTATATCCAACAGCGGAAGAAGGCGCGGCTGGCCGCCGGATCGCTCGGCGCCGCAAGTATCTGACGATGAAAGCTGTTGACAATTACTGACGCGGACGATGAAAAATATCTGTATTTTCTTAATCGCCAGCATGTGTACAGTCATTTTTGGCCGGACCGGTCGAATCCGCGCCAGATTTTTCTCCGTCCGTCACCGCCGGTGATTCGCGCGGCCTCCTCGTCGTCGGAGCCGATTGCCCCGCCCGGTCGCGCCGAGGTTTGGCGTCCTCAGACGATCGCATCGAAAATAAAATACAAGACCGCCGCGACGATGATGGCGGCGACGATGGCGTAGCCGAGAGCCGTGTCGCCCAGCAGGACAAAAGCCAAGGCCACCGCCACCCCGGCGGCCGCGGCGACGATGAGGTTGGAACCCACTCCGATCTTGATTTCACGCATGTCTCCGCTCCTCCCGGCGCGTGAACGCGCCGTGGTCTTTAAGGCGGTCAAAGACCCTTTTGACTGGAAAGCAAAGCAACGCGCGCCGGAGCGCCAGCGTTAAGCCGGCACAATTAGCGTCGAAAGGCGCGACTTCAAGTGGGCGTCCGCCGCCGCGGCGCGCCCGGTTCGATTAGTGGAAGATAAAATTTTGAACGCCGTAGAACGAACCTCCCGGCGGCGGCGGCGCGTGAATGGAGGCGACGATGCGACGCGCCAGCGCCGCGACCGCGGGATTGGATCCAGAGGCGGAGATTCCGACAATGCCTCCGTAGGCGTTGACGTGAAATTGGACGCGCGCCGTGCCGGAGCCGACGGACGTCGCGGCCGGCGTGTGCCGCCTGATCGCCATGGCCAGCAGCGCGGCGTAGTCCATGCGGCTGCGCGCCGACGCTCGTCCCTCGGGCAAGCCAAGCGCTCGGCGCCCCGGCGCGCGCTGCTCCGAATTCGCCCCCGCCGCGGCCGCTCTCTTTTCGACCACATGCGCTTTGGGCTTTTCGGCGACATGCGTTTCGCGCTTTTCGACGACATGCCTTTTGGGCTTGACGATTTCCTCTTTCACCGGCGCGTCCGGCGACATTATCATCGGCGCGGGCATCGCGAGTTCGGGCTGCTCGACTTCTTCCGGCGGCTGGTTGTCCGCCTCCTGTTCTTCCAGGCCGAGCGGGCTGCCGGACGGCACGAGCGTCACATCAATTGGATGGAACAACGGGACCGAGGTCACGAGCGTGATCCATACGACAAAGGCGTGGAAAGCGATGACGATAACCGTCA
Source organism: uncultured Alphaproteobacteria bacterium (assembly GCA_963775775.1). Classification (GTDB taxonomy): domain Bacteria; phylum Pseudomonadota; class Alphaproteobacteria; order Rhizobiales; family Beijerinckiaceae; genus Methylocystis. The sequence goes on along the minus strand of CAVZKF010000033.1, from coordinate 26,129 downwards.
CCACGGGCCGCAACCACGGCGGCTTCACGGGCGGGTAAGAGACCGTCGCGCCTTCGAAATAAAATTGCGCCGAGCTGCTCATCGTGGCCGCTCCATCGCCCGCGCGGCGATGTTCGACGCTACTCTCCCTCTTTACTTCCCCAGCATCTGGAGCGTAGCGCCGGAGACTCTTCCACGCGCTTCTCAGGTCGATGCGCGCCGTGCGAGCGCGTCGATCCTTAAACCGACCGCGCCGCCGCGGCGCGCTATTTGCATTCGCGCCGCGCGACGGCGCTCGCCATCCGTCAGCCCATCGTCTTGCGGCACTCGTCGGCGCAGGCCTTGCACGCGGTCCCGCAGTCCGTGCATTCGACATATTGCGGGAATTTATCGCATTCCTTCTTGCAGGCCATGCAGACGTCGGCGACCGTCTTCGCCAAGGCCGGCGTAAAGGTCGAATTGACCGCGGCCAAGGTTTCGAGCGCGCCGCAGGCGGCGACCAGATCGTATGACGCCTTGGTGCAATCCGCCATGCTCGAGTCGTTCATCGACAACATGCCGAAGCAATGGCGCAGGCATTCATTGCCCGTCGCGACGCATTTGCCGGCGCTCTCCATCAGGGCTTTGTATTTGGGCGGATGCATGTGCTTGACCGGGCCCTCCTCGGCGAAGGCTCGGGAGACCGAGATCGCGGCGGCGGCGGCGCCGAGCGCGGTGACGAATTCGCGACGTTCCATGAGCAGAACCTTCCCTAAAAAGAGAAACACGTTCCATAGCTAGCGCCCGAAACGAACAAAACAATCTCCGTCGGCGCATAAAGACGGAGGATGCGAAGGCGCGGGCCACGCCATCACCGCTCCGTGCGCACGCCTCCGCTCGCGACCGGCGCGAGGCGCGCGGCCTCATCGTCCGTGAACAGCCGCGAGCGCGTCAGAAAGCGCAGCCCGCTGCCGTTTTCGAGCGAGAACATGCCGCCCTGGCCGTTCACGACGTCGATGACGAGTTGCGTGTGCTTCCAATAATCGAACTGCGACGCGCTCATGAAGAAGGGCGCGCCGCCGATTTCGCCGAGCTTCACGTCGTTGTCGCCGACGAGAAACTCGGACGCCGGATAGCACATCGGCGACGAGCCGTCGCAGCAGCCGCCGGACTGGTGAAACATGATCGCGCCATGCTCGGCGCGCAGCCTGTCGATCAGCGCGAGCGCCGCCGGCGTCGCGACGACGCGCGCGAGATCGTCTTGCATCGAAGCCCCCGCGTTAGAAGAAGCCGAGCTTCTTCGTGCTGTAGCTGACCAGCATGTTTTTCGTCTGCTGATAATGGTCGAGCATCATCTTGTGGTTCTCGCGCCCGATGCCGGATTGCTTATAGCCGCCGAAGGCCGCGTGGGCGGGATAGGCGTGATAGCAATTGGTCCAGACGCGGCCCGCCTGTATCGCGCGGCCGAAGCGATAGCAGCGGTTCATGTCGCGGCTCCATACGCCCGCGCCAAGGCCATAGAGCGTGTCGTTGGCGATGGCGAGCGCGTCGTCGTCGTCCTTGAAGGTCGTGACGGAGACGACCGGGCCAAAAATTTCCTCCTGGAACACGCGCATCTTGTTGTGGCCCTTGAGCACGGTCGGCTGCACATAGAAGCCTTGCGCGAGGTCGCCTTCGAGAACGTTGCGCGCGCCGCCGGCGAGCACCTTCGCGCCCTCCTGCTTGCCGATGTCGATGTAGCTCAGGATTTTTTCGAGCTGCTCGGACGAGGCCTGCGCGCCGATCATCGTCGAGGGATCGAGCGGATTGCCCTGCTTGATCGCGCCGACGCGCGCCAGCGCCTTCTCCATGAAGCGGTCGTAGATTTTCTCGTGCACCAGCGCGCGGCTCGGGCAAGTGCAGACCTCGCCCTGGTTCAGCGCGAACATCACGAAGCCCTCGATCGCCTTGTCGAAGATAGTCGTCGTCCTCGCGCGAAACGTCCTCGAAGAAAATATTCGGCGATTTGCCGCCAAGTTCGAGCGTCACCGGTATGAGGCTCTGACTGGCGTATTGCATGATGAGCCGGCCCGTCGTCGTCTCGCCGGTGAAGGCGATCTTGGCGATGCGGTTCGACGACGCCAGCGGCTTGCCGGCCTCGAGCCCAAAGCCGTTGACGATGTTGAGCACGCCCTTGGGGAAGAGATCGCCGACGATCTCCGCCCAGACGAGAATCGACGCCGGCGTTTGTTCGGCGGGCTTCATCACGACGCAATTGCCGGCGGCGAGCGCGGGCGCGAGTTTCCACGCGGCCATCAGCAGCGGGAAGTTCCACGGAATGATCTGGCCGACGACGCCGAGCGGCTCGTGAAAATGATAGGCCACGGTGTCGTGGTCGATCTCGCAGATCGAGCCCTCCTGCGCGCGCACGCAGCCCGCGAAATAGCGGAAATGGTCGATGGCCAGCGGCACGTCGGCGAGGGTCGTCTCGCGGATCGGCTTGCCATTGTCCCATGTCTCGGCGGCGGCGAGCGCCCCGAGATTGGCCTGCATCCGGTCGGCGACGGCGTTGAGGATATTGGCGCGCTCGGCCGGGCTGACGCGGGCCCATGCGTCCTTGGCTTTGTGCGCGGCGTCGAGCGCGGCCTCGATGTCGTCCTTGTCGGAGCGCGGGATTTCGCAAATCTTCTGGCCGGTGATCGGCGAGATGTTGTCGAAGTAGCGCCCGGCTCTCGGCGCCTCGAAGGCGCCATTGATGAAGTTGCCGTAACGCGCCTTGAACGGCGGCGTATGCGCCGCGAATGTCTCGTGCTTGGTCATGTTGAGCGTTCCTTCCGGGAAACGGACGACGCGGCCATGAGCGAAGCTCGCGCGGCAGCGTTCTTTTTATCTGGCGGGGCCATCCTACTCCCCGCATGGCGCCGGCGACAGGGGGTGCGGCCCTTGGTCCCGCCGGCGTCCTCGCCCGGTCAGATAATGCTGATGAAGCCGATAGCCATCGGGCCGGCGCGAGGAATTCGCCGCGTTTCCGTCAAAAGCCCGCGAGGGAGCGGTGGGGGAACTTTTAGCGCCCGCCGCGCATTTGTATTTGCATGAATCAGCGGCCGGGGAAGTCCTTAAAACGAGGAATACAGGCTATGAAAAACCGGGCTTACGCCATCCCCTTCGTCACTCTGTGCGTCTCCGCGTTTCTCTACTCAGGGCTTGCCGCGGCGGACGATAACGCCCCGGGCGCACCGAAGTCGGCGGCATATCGAGTGGCGAACATCGCCCAGGCGGGCGCGTCGGAGTTCGCGCCCCAATCCACGCAATATCCATCCAATTTTAGACTGGCGGCGAGCAAGTCTTCCGCTCAGCGGGCTTGCGAATCGCGCTGCAAGAAAGACTATCGGCGATGCTACGGCCAGGGAAACAGGCCGGGAACGCCGGAAGTTAATGGCGGACAGCCCTGTAGCGAACAGCAAACGACGTGCCTTCGAGCATGTGCCGACAACCCCAACCCTCAGTGATCGAAAAAGAGAGCTATCGGATACTACCGAGCCATCCCCCCATTTGACGCCGCGCCCCCTCGCGCTTATCTGAGGATAAACCGATCAACCCTGGGCGAACCCATGGCCTTGCTTCCTATCCTCACCCTTCCCGATCCGCGCTTGCGGGTCATTTCGACGCCGGTCGAACGGATCGACGCGGAAATTCACCGGCTGCTCGACGATATGCTGGAGACCATGTACGAGGCGCCGGGCATCGGCCTCGCCGCCGTGCAGATCGGCGTGCCGAAACGCATCGTCGTCATCGACATCGCCAAGCGAAAAGACGACGCCGAGCCGCCCGCGCCGATATATCTCCTCAACCCCGAGATCATCTGGGCCTGCGAGGAACTCAGCACCTATAACGAGGGCTGCCTCTCCGTGCCCGAATATTTCGAGGACGTGCAGCGCCCGGCGCGCGTGCGCGTGCGCCATTTGAGCCGCGAAGGCGAGACGATCGAATTCGACGCCGAGGGGCTGCTGGCGACCGTCGTGCAGCACGAACTCGACCATCTCGAAGGCGGGCTGTTCATCGACCATCTGTCGCGCCTGAAACGCGAGCGCGTCGTCAAAAAATTCACCAAGGCCGCGCGCCTCGACGCGCGCGCCGCCGAGCGGGCGACCGAAGACGCGGACGCCTGATGCGCGTCGTCTTCATGGGCACGCCGGAGTTTTCGACGGGCCTGCTCAGGGAGATCGTTTCACGCGGGCATGAGATCGTCGCGGTCTATACCCAGCCGCCGCGCCCGGCCGGACGCGGCATGGAGCCGCGCAAATCGCCGGTGCATCTGCTCGCCGAAAGCCTCGGCCTGCCCGTCTTCACCCCGCGCGGCCTGCGCGGCGCGGAGGAGACGGCGGCCTTCAAAGCGCTTAACGCCGATGTCGCCGTCGTCGCCGCCTATGGCCTGATCCTGCCGCGGGCGATTCTGGAGGCGCCGCGCCTCGGCTGCCTCAATCTGCATGGCTCGATCCTGCCGCGCTGGCGCGGCGCCGCGCCGATCCAGCGCGCGATAATGGCCGGCGACAGCGAGAGCGGCGTCGATGTCATGAAAATGGAGGAGGGGCTCGATACAGGCCCCGTCGCGCTGGAAACGCGCGTTCCCATCGGCCCCGACATGACCGCCGGAGAATTGCACGACGCGCTCGCGCTGGCCGGAGCGCCGCTGATGGCGGACGCGCTTGAGGCGCTGGAGCGCGGCGAGCTGGTCTTCACGCCGCAGAGCGAGGCGGGCGTGACTTACGCGCAAAAGATCGACAAGGCCGAGGCGCGCATCGACTGGCGCCGCCCCGCCAGCGAATTGCACAATCTTTCGCGCGGGCTGGCGCCTTTTCCCGGCGCCTTCTTCGAGGCGGACCTTGGCGCCGGCGTCGAGCGCGTGAAGGTTTTGCGCACGCGGGTGGAGGACGGGGCCGGCGAGGCGGGAACGGCGCTCGACGACGAGGGGCTGATCGCCTGCGGCGAGGGCGCGCTGCGCCTGCTGCGGGTTCAACGCGCCGGCAAGGGGCCGATGGACTTCGCCGAGTTTTCGCGCGGGCGGCGGATTGAGCGCGGCGCGCGGCTGGGCGGGTGAAACATCTTTCAGCTTCGCCTGACCGCGTTCTTCAGCGTCTCGTTGATAAGGCTCTGCCAGCCGGCGCCCTTCGATTTGTAGGCGTCAATCACCTCGCGGTCGAGGCGGAGGCTGACGAGTTGCTTGGTCGGCGCCTTCTGCTTTCCGCGCACGCGTTTGGCGCTTTCCGCCAGTTCCGGGAAAACCTCCGAGAATGGTCTCGCCTTGGCCATTTCCTCGGCGGTGATCTCGGGAGAGTCCGAAACCTCGATCATGTCGGACCGCGTGTATCGCGGATCGGTCGTCCTCTTCCTAGCGGTCATGGAGAAGCTCCTTTTCCTTCGCGCTGGCCGGACACAAGCTTTAATTGTAGCTACAAATTACCATGCCGGCGCCGGTTCGACGAAGAGGAGCTTGCTTGCAATTCCCCGGTGGTCGCCGCAAAAGCGTCGGGTTGGACCGAAGTCTCCTTCCGACGCCTCCTTTAATCTGAATCGAGAACCCTCCCGCGCCGATGCCCCGCTACGCCCTGACGATCGAATATGACGGCGGGCCCTTCGTCGGTTGGCAGCGGCAGGCCAATGGCATGTCGGTGCAGCAGCGGCTGGAGGAGGCGGTTTTCGCCATCGACGGCGCGCGGCGCGTCGTGCATGGCGCGGGCCGCACCGACGCCGGCGTGCATGCGCTGGGGCAGGTCGGCGCATGTCGACCTCGCGCGCGTCTGGCGCGAGGACCGGCTGCGCGACGCTGTTAACGCGCATCTGCGCCCAGACCCCATCGCGGTGCTGTCGGCGCGCGCGGTCGGCGACGATTTCGAGGCGCGCTTTTCCGCGCGGGCGCGCCATTACCGCTATGTCATCGACAATCGCCGCGCGCCGCTGGCGCTGAACCTTGGCCGCGCCTGGCACGTCAAGCGCGCGCTCGACGCGGAGGCCATGCACGCGGCGGCGCGAACGCTGATCGGCAAATTCGATTTCACGACCTTTCGCGCGAGCGAATGCCAGGCGAAATCGCCGATCCGCACGCTCGACCGGCTCGACGTGCGGCGCGACGGCGAGATCATCGAAATCCTCGCCAGCGCCCAGTCGTTTTTGCATAATCAGGTGCGCTCGCTGGCGGGGTCGTTGGAGCATGTCGGCAGCGGCAAATGGCGGGTCGAGGATTTGCGCCTCGCGCTGGAGGCGCGCGACCGCGCCCGCTGCGGACAAGTGGCGCCGCCGCACGGGCTCTATCTCGTCGCGGTTGATTATTGAGCGGTCGGCGTTAGGTTTCGACGCGTCGAGTGGCGAGGGAGCTTTCCATGAAATTGTTGAAGCTGACCGCGACGGCGCTGCTTGGGCTTTATTGCGCCGCGCTGCTCGGGCTGACGCTGTTCCAGCGGGATCTTCAATATCAGCCCGGCGCCGCCATGGTCGCGCCGGCGCAGGCGGGGCTCTCGACGATCGAGACGTTGCGTCTCGCTAGTGGCGACGGCGAGACGCTGGTCGCCTGGTATGCGCCGCCGGCCCGCGACGGCCTTCCGCTGATCCTTTATTACCACGGCAATAAGGGCGTGCTGGCGGATCGGGCCGCGCGCTTCCGCCGGATTGTCGCGAGCGGCTACGGACTGCTCGCCGTCTCCTATCGCGGCTTTGGCGGCTCGACCGGAACGCCGACGGAGGACGGAATTCTGCTCGACGCCGAGGCCGCCCATAAGGAGGCGCTAAGGCGCGGCTACAGGGGCCGGCGCCTCGTGATGATGGGCGAGTCGCTCGGCGCCGGCGTCGCGACCATCATCGCGTCGCGGCACGAGGCGGCGGCGCTGGTGCTCGACGCGCCCTATTTTTCGGCGCTGGATATCGCCGGCGACCGTTATCCGATTTTTCCGGTTGGGCTTGTGATGCGCGACACGTTCCGCTCGGACCTCGCCATCGCCGATGTCCACATGCCCGTGCTGATGATGCATGGCGAAGCCGACACGATCATTCCGATCGCCTCCGGCCGGAAATTATTTGAACTCGCGCATGAGCCCAAGGCTTTCATCGCGGTTCCCGGCGCCGGGCATCTGGTGATGGGGCTGGACGGCGTTTATCCGCGCGTGAAGGCGTTTATCGACGCGAACACGGTGGGGGCGCGCTAAAGCCAATCCGGCACATGGTCGAGCGCGATCAATTGCTCGATGCTCTCGCGCGGGCGGATCACCGCGAAGCGCGCGCCGTCGACCAGCACCTCGGGGACCAGCGGGCGCGAATTATAGGTTCCCGATTGCACCGCGCCATAGGCGCCGGCGGTCAGCACGGCGAGGAGATCGCCGGGCTTGGGTTCGGCCATGTCGCGATGCAGCCCGAGATAATCGCCGGTCTCGCAGACCGGCCCGACGATATCGGCGACGTAATTGGCGCTGTTGGCGCGCTGCGCGACCGGAACGATCTCGTGAAAGGCGTCGTAGAGCGTCGGGCGGATGAGGTCGTTCATGCCGGCGTCGACGATGACGAAATTCTTGGCCTCGCCATGCTTCACATAGATGACGCGCGTCACCAAAATGCCGGCGTTGCCGACGATGAGCCGCCCCGGCTCGAACACCAGCTTGCAGCCGAGTCCCTCGAAATGCCGCCGCACCACCTCGCCGTAACGCTCGGGGTGGTAGGAGTCGGGGTCTTGCTCGCGGTGATAGGGAACGCCGAGCCCGCCGCCGAGATCGACATGCGAGATTTCATGGCCGTCGGCGCGCAGATCGCGCACGAGTTCGGCGAGCAGGGCGAAGGCCGCGTCGAACGGCGCGAGATCGGTGAGCTGCGAGCCGATGTGCATGTCGACGCCGGCGATCTCCAGCCCCGGCAGGGCGGCGGCGCGGGCGTAGATCTCGCGCGCCAGCGACAGCGGCACGCCGAATTTGTTTTCCTTCTTGCCGGTGGAGATTTTGGCGTGCGTTTTCGCGTCGACGTCGGGGTTCACCCGCAGCGAGATTTTCGCGCGCCGTCCGCCCGCCGTCGCGATGGCGGAGATGGCCTCGAGTTCGGGCTCGGATTCGACGTTGAAACAGAAAATCCCGGCGCCCAACGCCGCCTCGATCTCTCGCGCGGTCTTGCCGACGCCGGAGAAGGTGATTTTTCCCGGCGCCACGCCGGCTTTGAGCGCGCGCGCCAGTTCGCCGCCGGACACGACGTCCATGCCGGCCCCGAGCGAGGCCAGCAGCGTCAGCACGGCCTGATTGGAATTGGCCTTCATCGCGTAGCAGACGAGCGCGTCGAGCCCGTCGAACGCCTTGGCGAAGACCGTGAAATGGCGGCGGATGGTCGCGGCCGAATAGCAGTAGAACGGCGTCGCGACATTTTCGGCCAGCGCCGGCAAGGCGATGTCCTCGGCGTGCAGCACGCCGTCCCTATAGGCGAAATGATGCATGGAGCCCGCTTTAGAGAATGGGGTCTAGGAAGAAGGGATATTTTTCAGGCGGGCGATGTTTGATATCGCCCTCGACCCACTCCGTTTTGGGCTTGACGCCCTGTTGGCTCAGCTTCTGCTTCTCGCTCGGGGTTCTTGGCGGCCTCGGCGGCTTGCTGCTCGGCGATCTTTTCCTGTCGCGCGGCCTGCACGTCCGGCGGCAGTTCGAGCGGCCCCTTGCGGCCGCAGCCGGCAAGCGCGCCGGCGAGCAGCGGCGCGATTGCTAAAGCGATAATAAGGCGCTTGGCGCGGCGTGAGGGCATTTTGCGTCGTTCCATCCGTCGAGACCGGGGCGAGAGCGGCACTATATACTCCAAAACGCGGCGAAAACGAACGCCGCGTCGCGAGGGGGCGATAAGCGGCCGTGTTTTCACGGCCGCTTTTTCTAGAGCAAGCTCTTAAAAAAGTTGATAGACTTTTTCGATAAGAGCTTGCTCCAGCGTTTTGATTTTGAGCGATTTCTTATCGTTCGAACGGAAAGCGCTCTAAGGTTTTAACGACGGATCGATGAGTGCGGTATTAGGCAGCCATTTTCAATGGCTTAGTGTGATATAGCGTCGGAATCACGAAATTTGGCGTCAGCCTCCGCTGTTGCAAGTTTCAATAAATACCAAAGCATCGGCATGTTGGCTTGCTTGGCCATAACAGCCAATTCGTAGCACATATCGCAAATATATCTTGCGACCTCGCTTTGCGCAAACTCAATTATTCCGCCGTCTGAAACTTGTTGATCTTCTGGTTGAGTTATCGGAGTCTTACGCATTATTTGTCCCCATTAATTATTTGTTGACCCTGACGCTGAAAGCAAGGATAAGCGCAAGCGGATCAATATCCTAAGGCGAGTGAATTTGGACCTAAGGAAAAATGGGGCATTTGGCGCGCTAGAGCAAGCTCCGAAAAAGTTGATAGACTTTTTCGATAAGAGCTTGCTCCAGCGTTTTGATTTTGAACGATTTCTTATCGTTCGAACGATTTCGTTCGAACGGAAAGCGCTCTTAAATGAGGCCGTGGCGGCCGCGCGAACTCGCGTCAACCCGAAGTCGGCGCCGCCTCGCCGATGCGGACGTGCTCCGGCCGCACGCCGATCCCGACCAGGCGCGCGGGGATGCCGCGAAGCGCCGGCAGCCAGTCGAGCAGCTTCAGGATGAAAGGCGGCTTCGACGGCGCGGTCGCCGGCGAGCACGCGGCGGACCACGCGGTTTTGGATGGCGAGTTGAATGGATTGGGTCACGCGGGTCGGCCATTCGCGGCGGGCTTGCACGCGGGCGAGATGATCGTCCGTCAAGGTCCCGCCGCGCAACGGTTCAGCCAGAATATTGGCGGCCGCGACCGCGTCCTGCACGGCGAGATTGATGCCGACGCCGCCGATCGGCGACATGGCGTGGGCCGAGTCGCCGATGCAGAGCAGGCCCGGCCGATGCCATCGCGAAAGCCGGTCCACCGCCACCGTGAGCAGCTTGACGTCGTTCCAGCTCTTTCAGCTCGTTCACGCGGTCCCCCAGCCACGGCGACAGGTCCAAAATTATGCCGCGGAACGCGCCGATGTCGGTTTTCATGAGCGCATCGGCCGAACCCTTGGGGATAACGAAGGCGCATTGCCAATAATCGCCTCGGTCCAACATGATGAACATGCGGTTCCCCTCCACGTGGCCAAAGACCTCGGAACCGTCGCCTTGCCGGCGCGACAGCCGCATCCACAACACATCCATCGGAGCGCCGAGATTGTCCGCCTTGAATCCGGCGCTCGAGCGAACCGTGGAGTGCCGCCCTCGGCGCCAACGACCAGATCGGCGCGGATTTCGATGGCGCCGGTCTCACTCGTCGCGCTGACCCCGGCCACCCGGTCGCCGTCCAGGATGAGATCGGTCGCGCTCGTTTCCATCATTATATGAAAACCTTGAAAACGGCGGCCATGCGCCGCCAGAAATTCGAGAAAATCCCATTGCGGCATGAGGGCGACGAATTTGCAGACGGTCGGAAGATGAGTGAAATCCGCGATGGTCAAATTGGCCGCGCCGATCTGAACGCCAAGCCGCCGCACTTCGCGGTGTGGGAGTTTCAGGAACTCGTCCAGCAACCCCAGCTCATGCATCAGCTCAAGCGTCGAAGGGTGGATCGTGTCGCCGCGAAAATCGCGCAGGAAATCCGCATGTTTTTCCAGCACCACGACATCGACGCCCGCGCGCGCGAGCAGGAAGCCGAGCATCACGCCGGCGGGACCGCCGCCAACGATGCAACAACGGGTCGAGAGATTTTTCGTATCCATGAGATTGCGCCCCGCCCAGCGCTTCCGGCGCGATTTGGAATTTCGCGTTGATATACCCTTTAGTTGTCGCCTGGATCCGAATAGGCAATACCGCCCCGGCAGTCGCCCGCCCTGGCTCAATCCGCCGCATCCCGCCGAGCGCTGTCCGTGATTATATCATGGTCGACGAATGTGTTTGGTCGCGCCAAATCTGGGGGTCGTCATGCGGCATGTAATGGATTTAACCCGCCGCTCGCTTTTGGGCCGGATCGGCTGGCGGCCGGCGTCTGTGCGTCGTCGTCTTCGCGGCGCTCGCGATGCACGGCGGCGCGGGTATGAAGAAGATCGCGCCCAATTGGGCGTCGCCGAATTTCAATCCCGACGTGGACATGGAGTTGACCTGCCAACCCGAGCGAAGCGCGGATATTCGAAGGCCAAATGACGAGCGTCTGGCGCTACGCCGCGACCTTGCTGAAAGGCCCCGAGAACACGCTGACGACGCTGCCCGAGTTCCTATCTTGGCCCCGTCATGCGTTTCCGAACGGGCCAGAAAATACGCATCCGTCTGCGCAACGGGTTGCCCGAACCGACCATAACGCATTGGCACGGCCTGCATGTGCCGATGCTGATGGACGGCCATCCGATGTATGCGATCGACCCCGGCGAGACCTTTGTCTATGAATTCGAGCTGCGCAATCGCGCGGGGCTGTATTTCTACCATCCGCACACGCATGAAGCGACGGCGACGCAGGTCTATCGCGGGCTCGCCGGCGCGATTATCGTCGGCGACGACGAGGAAAAGGCGCTCGACTTGCCGTCGGGCGAATTCGAAATTCCGATCGTGTTGCAGGATCGCGCCTTCAACGATGACAACCAGCTCGTTTACGGCGGCGGAATGCACGCCCAGATGGTCGGCTTTCAGGGCGATCATATTCTCGTCAATGGAAGGCCCGATTACGCGATCGACGTGGCGAGCCGCGCCTATCGGCTGCGAATTCTGAACGGCTCGAACTCGCGCATCTACAAGCTGGCCTGGGACGACGCGTCGCCGATCACGGTGATTGGCGTCGATGGCGGCCTGCTGGAGAAGCCGGAAGAGAAGCCTTATGTCATGCTCGCGCCCGGCGAACGGCTCGACGTTTGGGCCGATTTCAGCGGGCGAAGCGTCGGCTCGATGATCGTCATGCGCAGCGCGCCGTTTTCCGGCGTATTGCCGAGAATGGCTCGCATGATGGGGGGCATGATGGCGGGATCGGCGCTGCCGGTCGGCGGCGATTATCCGCTCTTTACGGTCCGCGTCGCGCGCGCGGCGGGCGACAGCCCGGCCTTGCCCCAACTCGCGCGCATCGACCGCTTGCGGCTGGAGGATGTCGCCAATCCCGGCGATCCCGTGCCGATCGCGATCTCGGAGGCGCCGATGGCGATGTTGCTGAATGGCCGCCCCTACGCCGACAATGACGCGCTGCCGCGCGAGCGAATCCCGGTCGATACGCTGCAGCTCGTGGAGATTTTTCACGATCATGGCGGCATGGGCATGGGGATGGGCATGGGCCGAGGGATGGGCATGGGGATGATGGGCGGCATGGGCATGATGGGCGGCATGATGTCGATGGCGCATCCGATCCATCTGCACGGCCAGCAATTTCAGATTCTGAGCCGTTCCGCCGACGACGCCCCCGAGGATTACGCGACGATGAGCGAAGGCTTCATAACGAGCGGATGGAAGGACACCGTGCTGGTGACGCCCGGCGAGCGCGTGAGGATCGTCAAGCCGTTCGGCGACTTCAAGGGCGCGTTCATGTATCATTGCCACAACCTCGAGCATGAGGACATGGGCATGATGCGCCAGTTCATCGTGGAATAGCGGCCGGCGCGCGAAAACCATTGATCCGGCGCAATTGACGACTAGCGTCGCGCGCCAGTCAAATGAACGGCTAATCCGCTGATTCGATCCACCGGGACATCCACTTGAAAAACACGCTCCTCGCCGCGCTCGCCTTCGCTTTCGCCGTTTCGCTCGCGGCTCCGGCGTCCGCGCAAGATCAGGCCCCCGCCGCCAAGCCAGCCAAGCCGCAGCCCGCCAAGCCCGGCGCGGCGACGCCGAAAAAGCCCAAGCCCGGCGCGCCGGCGGCGAGCGCGCCGACTCCGGCGGCCGCGGCCGCTCCGGCGACCGCCGCCGCGCCAGCTACCGGCGCGGCTCCCGCGCCAGCTCCCGCCGCCGCGGCCGCGACCACTCCGGCGCCCGCGCCCGCCGCGCAGGAGGAGCCGGCTCCCCCGGCCAAGATCGACCGCGCCGAGGCGATCAAGCGGGCCAACGCCTTTTTCAACGCCTCTCCGGTTCTGAACGCCGATTTCGTGCAGATCGGCTCGGACGGCAAGCGCTCGGAGGGCAAGCTCTATTCCCAGCGCGCCGGCCGCGTGCGCTTCGAATATGCGGAGCCCGCGACGCTCGAACTCGTCGCCGACGGCGCGCGGGTCATGGTGCGCGACCTCAAGCTCAAGACGCAGGATATTTATGCGATCGATCAGACCCCGCTCAAATTTCTGTTGAAGGAGAAAATCGACTTCGAGCACGATGTCAGGGTGCTCGACGTGACCACGGACGACAATGGCGTCGTCATCTCGCTCGAGGACAAGGTGACGTTCGGCGGCACGTCGCATCTCAAACTCATCTTCGATCCCAAGACCTTCAAGCTCAGGCAATGGCAGATCACCGATCCGCAAGGTTATGAAACCCTGCTGTCGCTGTTCAACATCGACCAGAAGCGCACCCCGGACCCCGCGCTGTTCAAGATCGACGCGAACGCCAAGAGCGAATAACGTCGAGCGCGAATCGGCGAATCGCGGGGGTAATGGAGCGAACCGGACTTACCCTCTCCTTGAGGGGGGAGGATCGAACCGCGAAGCGGTTCGGGGTGGGGTGACACCCCCAATTTTGGGCCTTTGCCCCACCCCACCCCGCGCTTGTCGCGCGACCCTCCCCCTCAAGGGGAGGGTGAAGCGCTGGTGGATCAGGGCGAAGCGGGAACGATGAACAACGACAAAGAAAAACAATGGCCGCTGTTCCGTTCGTTTCAAGGCGTTGGGCTCGGCGCCATTCGCTTCGATCTCGTCGCCGGCCTCACGCTCGCGGCCATCGCCATCCCCACCCAAATGGCCACCGCGCGCCTCGGCGGCTTTCCGCCCGATATCGGCTTTTTCGCCTTTATCGCCGGCACGACCGCCTTCGCGGCGTTTGGCTCGAACCGCTTTCTCTCGGCGGGCGCGGATTCCACGATCATGCCGATCTTCGCGGGCTCGCTGGCGTTGCTGGCTCCCGTTGGCTTGGCGGATTATAGCGAACTCGCCGCGACGCTCGCTTTGCTGGTCGGCTTGATTTTGGTGCTGGCCGGCTTGTTTCGGGCGGGCTGGGTGGCCGATCTTCTGTCCATTCCGGTCGTGACGGGGTTTCTCGCGGGCATCGCCATCCATATCGCGATCTCGCAAGCGCCGGCGCTGCTCGGCTTGCCCGGCGGCGAGGGCGAGGTGTTTCACCGCCTGGCGCTGATTGGCCACGACATCGGCAAAACCAACTTCCTCGCGCTGGCGATCGGCGCATCCTGTCTCGCGTGCATCGTCCTGTTCGAAAAAATCAACCCACGCATTCCCGGCGCGTTGATCGCGCTGGCCGGCGCGACTTTCGTCGTCGCGCATTTCGATCTCGAAACGCGGGGCGTCGCCGTGATCGGCGCCTTCGAATTCTCGCCGCCGCATCCCGCCATCCCCACCCCTTCGTTCAGCGATCTGACGCAAGTGATCGGCCTCGCCGCGATCATTTCGGTCATTATCATGGTGCAGACGGCGGCGACTTCGCGCTCCTTCCCTGGCGCTCCGGGCGAGGCGCCGGATGTCGATCGCGACTTCATCGGGGTCGGCGCCGGCAGCGCGCTCGCCGGGCTGTTCGGGGCCTTTCCGGTCGACGCCAGCCCTCCAAGCACCTCCATCGTCGCCGAGGTCGGGGCGCGCAGCCAGCTCGCCGGCCTTGTCGCCTGCGCGATCGTCGCGGCCGTCGCCGTCTACGGCGCCGAACTGCTCGCGCATGTGCCGGAGGCGGCGCTGGCGGGCGTGCTGCTGTTCGTCGCCGGACGGATTTTCCGCGTGCCGGACATGCTCGACATCATCGGCAAGTCCAAAGCCGAATTCGCGCTGGTCGTCGTCACCATGCTGGGGGTGGTGTTCCTGCCGGTGCAGATCGGCGTCGGGCTGGCGATCATACTGTCGCTCTCTCACGGCGTCTGGATGATGACGCGCACGCGCCTCATCGAATTCGATCGCTTGCCCGGCACCTCCGTCTGGTGGCCGCTCGAAGCCGATTTCGCCGGCGAAAAACTTTTCGGCGTGCTGGTCGTGGCGTTTCAGGCGCCGCTGTCCTTCCTCAACGCCTATCAGTTCCAGCACGACATGCGCGACGCCATCGCCCGCGCCGACGGCGGGCTGCGGCTGGTGGTGCTGGAGGCGAGCAGCGTCGTCGAGATCGACTTCACCGCCGCGCGCATCCTTAACGACGTCATCGCGCGATGCCGCGCGCGGGGAGTCGATTTCGCCATCGTGCGGCTGGAATCGGTGCGCGCCCAGGCGGCGCTGGAGAGCTTTGGCGTGATGGCGACGCTGGGCCAGGACCGGCTGTTCCACAGCGTCGACGAAGCCACGCGCAAGCTGGCGCCGGAGGCGGCGGTGATGGGGGCGTGATGGGTGGCGGACGGGAGAAGCTTTTCGAGCGTTTTTTTTTGCAAAAGCGGACGTTGGTTTTGCCTTCGGCCGACGCACGCCATCCACGTTTGTAGTACCGTCCCCCGTGGCCGGGGTCGGCGAACGCGCGTCCTATCGCTTCCTTGAATTCTTCACCGCCAATATCACTTAGATGATGGAGCCGAGATCATGTCGCACGACCGCCGCGCCGAATTCGGACTCGACCCCGGAAAGTTGCTGGAAAAATATTGTCCCGTCTGCGGCGAGTTGAGGCCCGTCCGAACCGAGCGCGACGACGACGGCACGAGGCGATATTTTTGCGCCAAATGCCAAGCTCCGCTCGGCGAGGAAGCCGCCGACAGTTTTGAAAAGCCCGAGCCGGGCTTTCCTGATGCGTAACACTGAACCGCGCGCCCGTCCGATCGCGAAGCTTCCCGTGCTTGCGGCGTCTGGAATGCCCGCGCTTATCGCCGCCATCGGCGTGCGCGCTTCTTATCGGTTCTTTGAATTCTTCACCGCCAATATCACATACGGAGGCCGCGGGGATGAGCGACGACTGGAAGAAATCGTTGCCGCAGCTTCGCCAAGCTCGGAGCGACGCCCAAAGGGCGCTCGAGAATTTGGCGAAGGCTAGCGAAGCGTTACAGCTCTATATGGTGGTCAACGAAAGCGCACAAACCAACCTGGCGCGACAAGAGTTTATTGAATTGATTGAGAAACGCTTGGTCAAAGCTCGCTACGAAATAACGGAGATTGATCGACTGATTGAACAGCTGGAGAAAGCAGGAAGCGAGTGAACCAACGCATCGTCTTCACCGACCGCGTCCATGCTCTGATCGCCTCCGCCAGCGAGCGCGCGTCTTATCGTTTCCTTGAATTCTTCGCCACCAAAATCCGCAATCCATATGCGCGCCGCGCCTCTGCGCGTTCGCCCAAAGATTTCCTCGATCAACTAAGGCCCTTCCGGTTTAGGCCGCGCCGAACGGCGTCTAATGATTGTGCTCCTCCGGCCAAAAATCCGGGTCCATCATCTCGTCGAACGACCAGGGACAGGTCTTTGGAAAGGCCGGCTCCGGCAGGCCCGTCTCCAGCATCGCTCTCAACACGGCGTCGCGATAGGCTTTGTCGATGGCGCCGCCGATAAGCGGCTTCAGGCTGGGATTGTCTTCGAGGTGGTCGACGAGGCCGTTTCTCTGAACCTTGATCGACACCTCCCAGCTTGGCGTCCGCTTGATCGGCTGAAACCGCCATTTGAGGAGATGCAATATCAGCACCGTGAGGCGGTTCAATAACTCACGCTTTTCGGTCTTGCCCATGCTCTCGATTTCCTGCGCGATGTGCTCGATGTCGGCGTCGCCGAGCTTGCCCTCGCGCAGCAGCGCCGCCTGCTCATTCGCCCAAGCGTAAAAATCGCGGTCATACAGCGGACTTTGAGACATGGCGTGCTCCAAAAAACCGTCACGCCGCCCGCATCTTCGGCCCCAGCAGCTTGCGGTTCATCAGCGCCTCGGCGATCTGCACCGCGTTCAGCGCCGCGCCCTTGCGCAGATTGTCGGCGACGCACCACAGAATCATGCCATTGTCCACCGTGTGGTCGGCGCGGATGCGCGAGACATAGGTCGCGTCCTCGCCCGCCGCCTCGTGCGGGGTGATGTAGCCGCCGGGCTCGCGCTTGTCGACGACCAGCACGCCGGGCGCGGAGCGCAGGATTTCGGTCGCCTCCTCGGGAGAGATCGGGTTTTCGAATTCGATGTTGACCGCCTCGGAATGGCCGATGAACACCGGCACGCGCACGCAAGTGGCGACCAGCTTGATCTTGGGGTCGAGGATCTTCTTGGTCTCGGCCGCCATCTTCCACTCTTCCTTGGTGAAGCCGTCCTCCATGAAGACATCGATCTGCGGGATGACGTTGAACGCCATGCGCTTGGGAAATTTCTTCGATTCCACCGGGCCCGAGGTGAACACCGCGCGCGTCTGCGAGAACAATTCGTCCATCGCCTCCTTGCCGGCGCCCGAAACCGACTGATAGGTCGAGACGACGACGCGCGTGATCTTCGCCGCGTCGTGCAGGGGTTTTAACGCCACGACGAGCTGCGCGGTCGAGCAATTGGGATTGGCGATGATGTATTTGCGCGTGAAGCCGGCGACGGCGTCGGCGTTGACCTCCGGCACGATCAGCGGCACGTCCGGGTCCATGCGGAAGGCGCTGGAATTGTCGATCACCACGCAGCCCTTGGCGCCGATCCGGGGCGACCATTCGCGCGAAACGTCGCCGCCCGCCGACATCAGGCAAATGTCGGTGTCGGTGAAGTCATAGGTGTCGAGATGACGGCATTTCAGAACCTTGTCGCCGAACGACACTTCCTGCCCGATCGAACGCGAGGACGCCAGCGCGACGACTTCCGACACGGGAAAGCGGCGCTCCGCCAAAATATCAAGCATTTCGCGGCCCACGTTACCCGTGGCGCCGACGACCGCGACCTTATAAGCCATGATTTTCTCCATCCGGCCGCGCGACGGCGCGGCCTGGGTTTGTTTCCACCGCTCCGTTTAGAAGGGCAGGCCGACGGACATATTGCCCGAGGGCGTGACGCCGACCGGCCCCTTGGCCGGGGCCGGGGCGTCGTCCTTCTTCTCCGCCTTGGGCGGCTCCTTGCCGGGCGACCAGCCCTCGAGCTCGCCGAACTGGCGGTCGCCGCCGGGCTTGCCGGTCGGCTTGGGGGCGGCGGCGCCGGGCGTGGCGGCCTGTTTCGGTTTCTTGGCCTTGGGCTTGGACGCGGCGCCGGTCGAGTCGAGCGCCTTGGGGTCCAGGCTCAACTCCTGCGCCAAAACGGCGGGCGCCGCGACGACGCCCGACAGCAGAACCGCGGCCAGAAGCCTTCCACGAAAACGCATGGCGGAATTCTCCATTAAAGGGACAAGAAGTCCTAATTTGCCTCTTGGACCGAATGAAGGCAACAATCGGCGTCGGTCAAGCGGATTTTGGCCGGGGCGACGGGGCCGGTTCGCGCGCTCCGTTTCTCAAAACCCCCGTCCAGGCGGAGCGGGCAGGCATTTCAAGATCGCGATTTCGTCGCCATCGTCGTATTTGAGCTCGCCGCTCGAAAGGTCCAGCGTATTGCGCGACGCCTGATCGACGCATTTATGCTTCGTTCCGCTCTGAATACAGGCGCGATCCTGTCCGAAGGTGATCAAATCCTTGTCGACCGAGAGGACATAGGTGACCTTTTGCGTCTCGCCGAAGGCGTCGGGCCCCGAAACATAGGATTTGCCGTTCTGAAATTCCTCGGCGACGCCCTGGCCCCACATCATCTGCAAAAAGCGCCGGTCGGTGTCCACGTCGATCATGACGGTCTGGCCGGTGCGCGCGCAATCGAGATGGATTTCCCGCGCCTGCGCCGTCGTGGCGGCGAGAGCGCAAATCGCCAGCGGCGCCAGCCTCGTCCCTTTCATCGGCCTTCTCTTAAAGCGCGTCATTTTCGTTCGTCCAATTGGGTCTTCACATCCTTGCAGGCGTCGATCTGCGCCGGCGTGGCGGACCAATAGCTGACGTTGCACAGCGACTGATAGCGGCTGTTGACGAAGAAAGACCACAGATAATAGCCGACAAGCACCGCGCTCGCCGCGAGCATAAAAATATTGAGCTTTTTCATGGCTGTTCCCATCGAGCGCGGCGAGGCGGGCGCGTGAACGCGAATGGTAGGCCGCGGGCTTTTGGCGAGTTCAACGGCGGCGGGGCGCGCCTCGAATTAACGCTTCGAGGGCTGAGCGCCGCCTCCCTCGAAGAACCGCAGCATTTCACGCGAAGCGTCGGGCCCATTGCGGTCGGTGTATGAACCGTCGGGGTTGCCGCCCGACCAGCGTGTCCCAATCCGTCGATGGTCCAGTGCTCCACATGGGGCACGCCATTCGCGTCCGCGATCACGCTGCGTGTATAGGAGCGCCCGCCCGTGATGCCGTCATATTGCGTTTCCCGCGCGGGATGGGCGAGACCGGCTCGAGCTTCGGCGAGGATTATTTCCGCGTTCGACGGATGCACCGTTTGGTCGGACGCACCATGGAAAATAATGGTGCGAACATGGCGATTCGCCCTTTTGCGATGGCGCTTTCTTTGCGCCGCCGCGGCGGATCCCGGTCGCCGCGCATGGCAGCGAATGCCGAAACCACGTCGGTGGCGGACCCATGGGGGAGGCCTGAGTGAATGCCTGTCGCGGCATAAAGCTCGGGATAGGTGGCGCCCATGATCGCCGCCATGGCGCCGCCGGCTGAAAGGCCAGCTACATAGACGCGCTCTGCGTCGATATTGAAATCCGCCATTATCGCGCGCGTAATCCCGGCGATGATGCTGGGTTCCCCCGGATCGCGCATCTGGTCCTTGAGGTTGAACCAATTCCAGCACGCCGATTGATTGGCGCTCATCGCCTGTCGCGGATAGGCGACGATGAAGCCATGCTCTTCGGAAAGCCGGTTCATTCCAGTCCCCACTGCGAAGTCGTCGGGGTTCTGAGTGCAGCCGTGGAGCATGATAATCAAGGGACGTCTGGCCTTCTGTATGGCCTGGGACGTAGATCTTATAGTCCCTGGAACCCGCCTCGCAGGTGAAGGTTCGCGTGAGATAGGTCGCCCCTTGCGGATGAGCGCCAACGGCGCTTTGCGCGATTTCGCGAACGGCGCGGGGTCGAGGCCGAAGTTGGGAAGATTGGCTTGACGCAACAGCGTTAAGACTTCTCCCAACGGCCTTTTCATTCGCCCGGCGGGACCTTGTTCGGCGGTGGAAGCCCGGAAGTGTGGGCTCGCGATCCCCGCATCCTCTTGAGGCTGTTCGAACGCATCCGCGCTCTCGGCGCCGTTGGTTGGCGGCGTGATCAATCGGGGCTTTCGGGCGTCTGTTGGTCCGGCGAAAAGTCGCGCCCTCGTCGTGATAGGGCGTCCTGGATCACCCGCGTCGCCTCGATGACGTTTTGCGCGCGCGTGAGTTTCGTGGCGTGTCGCATGGCGGCGCTGAAGACCGTTTTCATTCTTGCATCCTTATGGGAAAAGCGACGCCCGGTTGATCACCCGATGCGATCGGAGAGCGCCGCCTTGACTGCTTTGCTGGCGTGGAGAGCGCCAAGGACGGTGATCAATTCAATTGTCGAAAGCGCGAGTTCGGGCGTGACGTCTTCCGCGATCGTCGCAAGCCCGACGACCTGTATGCGCAGCTTGCCGCCCGCGGCCTTCACCGCTTCCAACTCTTCGCGGCCATAGTGTCGTAACCCGAGTTCGAGGGTATGCCGCACGATCGATTGCTTGACGGCGTCCGCGTGAGCAGCGAGCTGGTTGCGGATCGCCGTCCTGATGAAGTCGGTGCGATTGGAGTAGAAGCCCTCGCGCACCAACAAATCGATATGGCCAAGGTCAACGTATCCGACGTTGATGGTGATTTTCTCGGTCTCGCCCGCCTTATCGTGCAGTCGGTGGATTTCCCCAGCCATCGCCCCTTTACCATCCACTGGATGGTATATGGATGGAATCCGTTTCGCAATTGCAATAGGATGGCGGCGAAACATCAAAGCAGCCTACGGCCCCTCAATCCAGCGTCTGCCTGAACCGCTTGATCGCGACGCTCATCGCGACCAGCGCGAACAGCGCCAGCGGCCATGTGTCGGCGGAAAGATCGGAGAAGCCCGAGCCCTTCAGCATCACCGAGCGCACGACGCGCAGATAATGGGTGAGCGGCAGGATCGAGCCGATGTCCTGCGCCCATTGCGGCATGCCGCGGAACGGGAACAAAAAGCCGGACAAAAGCATGCTCGGCAAAAAGAACATGAAGGACATTTGGAACGCCTGCACCTGATTGCTGGCGATGGTCGAAAATGTGTAGCCGATGGAAAGATTGGCGATGATGAACAGCAGCGTCAGCGGGATCAGCGTCATCAGCGAGCCGACGATCGGCACGTGGAACAGGAAGGTCGCGACCACCAGCACGATGGCCATCTGCACCGCGCCGACGACGACATAGGGCAGGATCTTCCCCAGCATGATCTCTACCGGATTGACCGGCATGGCGAGCAGCGTCTCCATCGTGCCGCGCTCGATTTCCTTGGTCACGGAGATGCTGGTGAAGATCAGCATGGTCATCGTCAGAATCGTGCCGATCAGCCCCGGCACGATGTTGCGACGCGCTTCGCCGGCCGCGTTATAGCGCCGCTGCACGCGCAATTCGAAGGGCGCGGCGTTTTGCGCGAGGGACGCCAGCGGCCCCGTCAGTTCGCGGTCCAGCGCGCCGGCGACCGCGCCGGTCGCGGCGGCGATGGCGCCCACCGTCGCGGTCGGGTCGGTGGCGTCGGCGACGATCAGCACCGCCGGCTTCTCGCCGTGAACGAGCCGATAGTCGAAGTCGGCGGGAATCTCGATGACGAATTGCGTTTCGTTGGAGAGGATCATCCGGTCGGCGTCGGCGTCGTCGCGCGCGGCGCGCTGAATCTTGAAATAATCGGTGGCGCGCAGCGCGCCGACCACGCTGCGCGCCAGCGGCCCGTCGTCGTGGACGAGCAGCGCGGTCGGCAGATTCTTCGGGTCGGTGTTGATCGCATAGCCGAACAGCGCGAGCTGCATCAGCGGAATGGCGACGATCATCCCGAGCGTGCCGCGGTCGCGCCGCAGTTGCAGGAACTCCTTGAGAAAAATCGCGAAGAGACGCTGCAAGGAGGCCGCGAAGCCATCGTGAAACCGCGGCTTTTCCTTCGGCGCCACGATCATTGCGGCGCCCCGCCGGCCTGGATCATCAGATCGATGAACACGTCCTCCAGCGTCGGCGCGCCCTTGGCCCAGACATGCGCGGGGTCCTTGCCAAATTCGCGGGCGATCTCGTCGAGCCGCGGCGCGTCGCGGCTCGACACATGCAGCGCCATGCCGAACAGCGCGACCATTTCGACGCCCGGCGTCGCGGACAGCCGCTCCGACAATTCGCTCAAATCCGGGCCAATGACGATGTAGGTCGAAAGGCCCGCCCCGGCGACGATCTCGGCCGTCGTGCCGGAGACCAGCAGCCGGCCGGCGGCGATGTAAGCGATGCGGTGGCAGCGTTCGGCCTCGTCCATGTAATGGGTGGAGACCAGCACGGTGAGGCCGCTTTCGGCGAGCCGGTGGATTTCGTCCCAAAAATCGCGCCGCGCCTTGGGATCGACGCCGGCGGTGGGCTCGTCGAGCAGCAGCAGCGCGGGATCGGGCAGGGTGCAGGCGCCAAGCGCGAGCCGCTGCTTCCAGCCGCCCGAAAGCTCGCTGGCGAGCTGATCGGCGCGATCGAGGAGCCCAAGCCGCTCCAGCGCCGCGCGCGCCGCCTCGCGCGGGTCGTAAAGGCCGTAGACGCGCGCGACGAACTCCAGATTCTCGCGAATGGTGAGGTCGCCATAGAGCGAAAACCTTTGCGTCATGTAGCCGACGCGCCGCTTGATCTCGTGCTGCTGCGTGAGAATGTCGTAGCCAAGGCAGGTTCCGCGCCCGGCGTCCGGCGTCAGCAGGCCGCACAGCATGCGGATCGTCGTGGTCTTGCCGCTGCCGTTGGGGCCGAGAAAGCCGTAGATCATGCCGCGTTCGACGCGCATCGACAGGTTATCGACGACCTTCTTCGTCCCGAAGAATTTGGTCAGGCCCTCGACCTCGATCGCGATTTCCGGACCGGCCGCGCTCATTTCGCGGCGCTTTCCTCGACGCGCAGGCGCAGCGGTAGGCCGAGCGGCAAGTCGCGCGCCGCGCCTTCCATGCGGGCTTCGATCTTGAACACCAGCTTCTCGCGCTCCTCGTCGCTGAAGATCACCGGCGGCGTATATTCCTCGTGACCCGAGATGAAGAATATGCGCGCATGAAGATCGTCGGCGCAGCCGTCGCAGGAAACCTTCACGCGTCCCCCCAGTTTGATCCGCGCGAGTTCTCCCTGGGGCACGTAAAACCGCGCCTTGTGGTTTTCCGGCGGCAGCAGGCTCAGCACGGGCTGGCCGGCGTTCACCATTTCGCCGACGCGGAAAAACACATCCTGCACGACGCCGGCGGCGGGCGCGAAAACCTTTTGCCGGGAGATGCGGATATCGAGCTGGTGAAGCTGCGCGCGCGCCTGCCGCAGCGAGGCCTCGGCGCCGTCGATCTCCTGCGAGCGTCCCGTGAGCAGCGCCGCGTCGACCTGGCGCTTCGCCTCGGCCAGCGCCGCCTCGTCGCGCGAGAGCGCCATCTGAGCATTGTCGAGGGTCGCCTTGGCCACGTCGCGCGCGGCGTAAAGTTTCTGTTGGCGGTCGAAGGTCAGCTGCGAGAGTTTGAGTTCGGCTTCCGCCCTGACGACGGCGGCTTGCAGCACCGCCACCTGTTGCGGCCGGTTGAGCGCCGCCTTCAGATTTTCGAGCTGCGCCTCCATCTGCGCGATGCGCGCCGCCGCCTCATTGTGCAGGGCGTCGAGCAGCGGCGTCTCCATCGAAAACAGCGGGGCGCCGGT
The DNA here is from genome assembly GCA_963775775.1 of uncultured Alphaproteobacteria bacterium. Lineage (GTDB taxonomy): Bacteria > Pseudomonadota > Alphaproteobacteria > Rhizobiales > Beijerinckiaceae > Methylocystis. The sequence continues at coordinate 2,258 of CAVZKF010000033.1, read as the reverse complement.
CTCGACCCGCGAGCCGGCGTCGACGGAAAGGCTGCCGAGCCGCTCGCCCTCGATGGGGCCGATATACAGGAGATCGCCCTCGACATAGCCGAGATAGGCGCCCTCGTCCCTGGGGCCGGCGCGCAAGACCTCCCAGAGGACGAAAAGACCGACGATAAGAATCGCCGCGATCACGCCGCGCTTCATGCCGCATTTCCTCTCGGGCCACGACGCCCGGCCCGGTCGCCGCATGGTAATAAAGGCGATTCGCCCGCCGCGCCATAGGCGAGCATTCTTGCTCCACCCGATTACCTTGGCGCCCGCTCCGCCGGGCGATTTTTGCGCGGGCGGGCAAAACCGCTAAACTATGCTCAAAGGGCGAAAGGGCCGGCCATAGGCCCGCCGCCAAGAGGGAGAAATCATGGGCTCGGAGATTGACGAACTGCCGCCGCGCGAAGCGATGGATTACGACGTGGTGATAGTGGGGGCGGGGCCGGCGGGGCTCGCCGCCGCAATTCGCCTCAAGCAGATCGACAGCGATCTTTCCGTCGTCGTGATCGAAAAGGGTTCCGAGCCCGGCGCGCATATTCTCTCGGGCGCGGTCATCGACCCGATCGGCCTCGACCGGCTGCTGCCGGGCTGGCGGAGCAATGAGGCCCGCACGCTGAAGACGCAGGTGAGCGAGGATCATTTCCTCGTTTTGACCGAAACCGGCGGCTTTCGCCTGCCCAATTTCATCAATCCGAAGCTGATGAACAACCACGGCAATTTCGTCGGTTCGCTGGGCAATGTCGTGCGCTTTCTTGCCGCCGAGGCGGAAAATCTCGGCGTCGAGATCTATCCCGGTTTCGCCGGCGCGGAGATTCTTTACGGCGACAAGGGCGAGGTGCTGGGCGTCGCGACCGGCGACATGGGCATAGCCAAGGACGGCCACCTCAAGGACAGTTTCACGCGAGGCATGGAGCTGCGCGGCAAATATACGCTGTTCGCGGAAGGCGCGCGCGGCTCGCTAACGAAGCAACTGATCGCCAAATACGCGCTCGACAAAAATAGCGAGCCGCAAAAGTTCGGCATCGGTTTTAAAGAGTTGTGGCGCATCCCCAAGGACAAGCACAAAGCCGGAAAGGTGCAGCACACCTTCGGCTGGCCGCTCGACCCGGATGTCGGCGGCGGCTCCTTCCTCTACCACTTCGATGAAGATCAGGTGTCGATCGGCTTCGTCGTGCATCTCAACTACTCGAACCCAACGCTGTCGCCGTTCGACGAGTTCCAGCGCTTCAAGTCGCATCCGATGATCGCCGCGGAGCTCGAGGGCGGCGAGCGCATCTCTTACGGCGCGCGCGCGTTGACCGAGGGCGGCTGGCAGAGCGTGCCGAAGCTCGCTTTCCCCGGCGGGGCGCTGATCGGCTGCGCGGCGGGCTTCATGAATCTGCCGCGCATCAAGGGGTCGCACAATGCGATTCTGTCGGGCGTTCTCGCCGCCGACGATCTGGCGAAGGCGCTGAAGGCCGGACGCGCGCATGACGAAGTGACGGATTACGACGCGGACTGGCGCGGCTCCGACATCGGCCGCGATCTGAAGCCGGTGCGCAACGTCAAGCCGCTGCTGTCGAAACACGGTCTTTATCTCGGCGTCGCGCTCGGCGGCTTAGACATGTGGACGAATGAGCTGTTCGGCTTCTCGTTGTTTGGCACGCTGCCGCATGGCAAGCCCGATTACGCCAGCATCAAGCAGCTTACGGAGGTGACGCCGAAGACCTATGGCAAGCTCGCCGCGAAAACAGTGTTCGACAAGCTCTCTTCCGTGTTCGTCTCCAACACCAATCACGAGGAAGACCAGCCGGTCCACTTGCGACTTACGGACCCCACGATCCCGGTCCGCGAAAACCTGCCGCGCTATGGCGAGCCGGCGCGGCTCTATTGCCCGGCGGGCGTTTACGAGGTGGTCTATGCGGATGAAGCGACAAAACTCGACCCGCGCTTCGTGATCAACGCGCAAAACTGCGTCCACTGCAAGACATGCGATATTAAAGACCCGGCGCAGAACATAACCTGGGTTCCGCCAGAGGGCGGCGGCGGGCCGAATTATCCGAACATGTGAGCCCAGAGTGAAACTTCGCCGCCTCGAAGCCGCCGATGCGCCGGCGTTCCAACGTCTGCGCATCGAAGGTTTGGCGCTCCAGCCGCGCGAATTCCGATATGCGCCGCAAGAACGAAGTCGACACGCCGCTCGCCGAGGTCGCGGCGCGTCTCTCGCGCGATTTCGTCGTGGGCGTCTT
>CAVZKF010000032.1:0-13355 GCA_963775775.1 uncultured Alphaproteobacteria bacterium | reverse complement strand
TTGATCGCGGGGACGACCGCGTTCGGCTCGAAGGAGAACTTCCGGCGTGGTTCCGCGAAGGTCTCATCATGTAACAGCAAGCAGCCCTTGCTACTCGCCAGTTTATTGGAGGCTAAGGCGACACCGAAGAATCTCAATATGACCGATATGTGCCCCTCGGCCAGCGTCACGATGGCGTATGTGTCACTTGGGTCGGCAGCGCGGTTTAGCTCGCGTAATGCATCTATCGCTTCGTTGAGAAGAGGGGCCGCGTCGTCCCAGTCCGTCCGCAAAGAGGCGATGATCCGCACTAGCTACGAGGCCGTCACTGCATTAACATTCCAATTGGACCAGTGGGGCCGATTAACGGGATAAGGTGAGAGCATATGCGCAAATCCTTTGATCAATTGAAGAGAATTTCGCTTTTATTGACCGCCATTTATGTTGCATTGGTCCTCTTTCCGGTGACGGCTCACGCGGGCTCCGGCTTCTTCGGAGCCGAAGCCAATAGGGCCGCAGTCCTCGTCTACATCGACAAAACCAATCAACAAATGACGGTTTCTTTGGATGGGGTAGAAAGATATCGATGGCCGGTATCAACGGGCCGAGCAGGATATTCAACTCCATCGGGAACCTATACCGCGACGTCTATGAACGAAATTTGGTATAGCAAAGAGTTTGACAACGCCCCAATGCCCCATTCCATTTTCTTTATGAAAGACGGCCATGCCATCCACGGCAGCTTCGAGGTGAAGAATCTTGGCAAACCCGTATCGCATGGCTGCGTGCGTATCTCGCCTCAAAATGCCGCGATACTTTATGAGCTGGTGCGGGAGAATGGCTTGGAGAATACAAAGGTGGTGCTTACCGGCTCTAGTCCGGGCGCGGTCGCCAGGGGTCAGACAAGCCGGCGTGGGGATTCTTCTGGGCCATCATCCGACGCCCCTTCTCACTATAGATCCCAGGGATACGATCGATCGCCATGGAGTTGGTGAAGACCAAGTTGTTGAGTTTGTGACGCTCCCAGGTCGATTAGGCGGCCTCCCCCGGAGGGATTACTTGCTGGCGTCGGCAATTTGGCGTTAAGCCGCTCTTGCCGACGGAGCGAACGGCCTTCCGCTTTCCGCCGGTGGCCGTCGATGCGGCGTCTCTCAAAACCCCGCCGATTTTAGCCCAAAAACCGCTGAGCGGAATTCTTGAGATTTGCATATCGCTAGCGGCGTACGTGATTCCGCGCTAATTGACGTCCCACTGGAATACAGCTTTTCGGATCGCCCATGCCCGTGAGAGGCGCGGCGGAGATTAGCTAAGATTTATCAAAGCGCTCTGATGACCCATCACCTGTCAATGCGGCGACTGTTGGGGGATGGCGGCGAAAATCCTGGTTCAAGCGCGCCAGACAAGACGACCGCCGCTAAAAAGACCGCGACGAGCATGGTAATGACCGATGCTATAAACCAACGGACGGTCTTTGCGTATTCGAACTCGTCGTCGTCGGCGACTCGAAGGGATCTGAACAGAACATAGATCTCCAGCAAGATCGGAACAGACAAGATAATAGCCGCGACGATTGAGCGGGGTGTCCAGTCTCCAGGCGCCTCAAATGCCCAAAAGCGCAGCAATGTGAGCGAGAAGCCGATGAAGATCGTGATTCCGTCGATGATGCCCGAGCGATAGCCAGTGGGCAGGGGACGACGTGGGCGAGCAGAAGAAGGGTCGTTCGATGACATGGACTGCGAGCCTTGGTTGGTGCGGGACAGGGCGGCTTGAGTTCTGACGCGAGGTGCGACACCCGCCTATTCACCTCTGGACGAGGAAAGAGACCAAATCGCGGTCGCGAGGGCGGGCGGCCGCTCAATCCGCGCCACACGTCCATTGCCACGCAGCTTTTAGGTAACCGAGGGCGCCGCGGCGCTTGTGCTGGATAAGCGCCATTATGGAGCGCGCCCCGCCTCTACGTCACGGAACTTCCCGCACCGCCCCCCTGGCCGCGCTTGTCGTCATCGCCGCGTACGCCCGCAGCGCCTTCGACACCTTTCGCTCGCGCGGCGCGGGCACAAAACCCTTGGCCTGCTGCGCCGCGCGGCGGGCCTCGATCTCCGCCTCGCTCACGGCCAGCGTAATCTCGCGCGAGGGAATGTCGATTTCGATTCTATCGCCGTTTCGCACCAGCGCGATGAGCCCCCCTTCCGCCGCTTCCGGCGAGACGTGACCGATCGAGAGGCCCGAGGTGCCGCCGGAAAAGCGGCCGTCGGTGATCAGCGCGCAGACCTTGCCGAGGCCTTTCGATTTCAGATAGCTGGTCGGATAGAGCATCTCCTGCATGCCCGGCCCGCCGCGCGGCCCCTCGTAGCGGATCACCACCACGTCGCCGGCGACCACTTCGCCCGTCAAAATGCCGGAGACGGCGGCGTCCTGGCTCTCATAGACGCGGGCGGGGCCGGAAAATTTCAAAATGCTGGCGTCGACGCCGGCGGTCTTGACGATGCAGCCCTCCAGCGCCAGATTGCCGGTCAGCACGGCGAGGCCGCCGTCCTTGGAGAAGGCGTGCGCGGCGTCGCGGATCGCGCCGTTCTCGCGGTCGTCGTCGAGCGACTCGTAGCGGCGCTCCTGGCTGAAGGCGGTTTGCGTCGGCACGCCGCCGGGCGCGGCGCGGAAGAATTTTCTCGCCGTCTCGCTCGAGGTGACGCCAATGTCCCAGCGGGCGATGGCGTCCTTGAGGCTCGCGCTATGCACGGTCGGCAAATCGCCGTGCAGCAGCCCGGCGCGATAAAGCTCGCCCAGGATCGCGATGATGCCGCCGGCGCGATGCACGTCCTCGAGATGCACGTCGGACCGCGAGGGCGCGACCTTGCACAGCACGGGGACGCGCCGCGACAGCCGGTCGATGTCGGCCATGGTGAAGGGAACCTCCGCCTCATTGGCGGCGGCGAGAATATGCAGCACGGTGTTGGTCGAGCCGCCCATCGCTATGTCGAGCGTCATCGCGTTCTCGAAGGCTTCGAACGTCGCGATGGAGCGCGGCAGCGCGGAGGCGTCGTCCTGCTCATACCAGCGGCGCGCCAGATCGACGATCGTGTGGCCGGCCTCGACGAACAGCCGCTCGCGGTCCTTATGCGTCGCCAGCGTCGTGCCATTGCCGGGCAAGGCGAGGCCAAGCGCCTCGGCGAGGCAGTTCATGGAATTGGCCGTGAACATGCCGGAGCAGGAGCCGCAGGTCGGACAGGCCGAGCGCTCGATCGCCGCGACATCGGCGTCGGAGACCTTGTCGTCGCCGGCCGCCACCATCGCGTCGACGAGATCAAGCGCCTGTTCCTTGCCGCCGAGCACGACCTTGCCGGCCTCCATCGGACCACCGGAGACGAAAATCGCCGGGATGTTGAGCCGCAGCGCGGCCATCAACATGCCCGGGGTGATCTTGTCGCAATTGGAGATGCAGACGATCGCGTCGGCGCAATGGGCGTTGACCATATATTCGACGCTGTCGGCGATGATTTCGCGCGAGGGCAGCGAATAAAGCATGCCGTCATGGCCCATCGCTATGCCGTCGTCGATGGCGATGGTGTCGAATTCCTTGGCGACGCCGCCGGCCTTTTCGATCTCGCGCGCGACCAATTGGCCAAGGTTCTGCAAATGCACATGGCCGGGCACGAATTGGGTGAAGGAATTGGCGACGGCGATGATCGGCTTGCCGAAGTCCTCGTCCTTCATGCCGGTGGCGCGCCATAGCCCGCGCGCTCCCGCCATGTTGCGGCCATGTGTCGTCGTGCGTGAGCGATAGGGAGGCATGAGCGGTCTCTTCTTCTCGTTGGCGCGGGCCAGTTCACCCGGCGCGAAAAACGTGAAGATGACCTAGCCGAAGGCGCGCCGCCCCGCAATATAGCGCGGCGGCGAAGCAGGGGCGAGCGGCGCCGTCGCGCGTCAGGCGGCGCGGCTGCTGGCGACCTTGGCCGACGAGCCGACCAGTTCGACAAGGCAGGCGGCGATGGCGTCAATCGACGCGAAGCTTTGCCGGCACAGCATGCGCACGGGAAATTCGATCTCGAATTGCTCTTCCAGCGCGAGCATGACCCTGATCGCGGCGAAGGGGGTCAGGCCGGCGTCGTAAAGGTCCGCGCTGGAGGAGAGGCTCGCGACGGGGCTGTGAAGACGGCCATGCTCCTCCAGCGAACGGCGGACGATCTCTTGCATCACACAATACTCCTTGAGCTTCCGAAGGCTTTCGACCTCTATACCTGGGGCGCGGCGAGCGCCGTGCGCTTCCGCACACAGGCAAGTCGCGAACATCCGGAGGGAAACATGGGGTGCGGCGCCTGAACGGTGAATGAATTGCTTAAAACTCTATCCAATCATGGTTTCCAACTTCTTTACGCGGCCGAATTCCACGCCGCGGCGCATCAGCCCGATGCCGCGGAATCCGCGATCGCGCCGTTGCAATTTCCCGTCCCATTACATATAAATCTTGCCCATCGAATTTCGGCCTGACGACGTAGACCGGCTCTGGCGACGGGGCCGCTGACGACCTCTCCCAAACTCGATCGATCCGGCCCCGCGCACGCGGGCCTTCTCCTTAAAGTTTTGGAGAGACGACCATGGCTACCGGAACCGTCAAATGGTTCAACGCCCAGAAGGGCTATGGCTTTATACAGCCCGACGATGGCGACAAGGATGTTTTCGTTCATATCAGCGCCGTCGAGCGCGCCGGTCTGCGCGATCTGCGCGAGGGCCAGAAGGTGAGCTACGAGATCGCCCAGGACCGCCGCACCGGCAAATCCTCGGCCGACCAGCTCAAGGAAATCTGAGTTTTCCTTTTCGCCTTCACGCGACGTTTGAAGTTTGAAGGTCGCCGCTTCCCGCGGCGGCCTTTTTTGCGCGCCGTTCGGCGCCGCCCGCTTAACTCCTGGTGAACGAAGACTTCAAGCCGCGTTCAGATCGAATCCCGCATTCTTCAGGGGTCGCGAAGGTTTTGCGCTTGCGACGGCGAGGCCCGCGGCGCGAATGGCGGCCGCCAGGCCAAGCCTATCGAGAGTGGTCACGCTGAAGACTCGTCCCAACGCAACAGGAGGACTTGCCATGAATCGCTTCATTATCTCGGCCGCGGCCGCCGCCGGAATCATTCTCGCCGCCGGCGCGAGTTTGGCGCCCGCTCAGGCGGCGCCAATGCCCTCCGGCGTCGCGCGAAGCGTCATCGACGATCAGGGCGCGGTCGAACAGGCCCGCTGGGTCCGCTGTTGGCGTCCCGACGGCTGGCGCGGACACGGCTGGGGCTGGCGCCACGGCCATGGATGGGGCCATTGGCGCCGCGGCGGTTGGGGTCATCGCCACGGCGGCTGGCGTCATCACGGCCACGGGCATTTCCACCACGGCGGGCATGGCCACGGCCATGGACATGGTCACGGGCACGGCGGTCATCATCGCTGACATCGCGGCGTAGGCCCCTTCTCACTTCAGCAAAGGAGTTCACTTGATGCAAACCAGATTTCGCCGCCGGCTGTCGGCTTCCCTGAACTGCGCGCTCGTTCTCGCCGCGCTCGGCGCCGGGATGGCGCGGGCCGAAACGCTCATCGTCGAACGCCCGATGCCGGCGCCGATGGTCGAGCACGCGCCTCCGCCCCCTAGCGCCGGCTATAATTGGGTTCCCGGCCATTGGGTGTGGCGCGGCTTCGAATGGGTCTGGGCGCCGGGCCATTATGTCCAGGCGGCCGTGCCGCCGATGCCCGCCGTCATCGTCGAAACCCCGCCGCCACGCCCCTCGCCGGAACATGTCTGGGTGCAGGGACATTGGGGCTGGCATGACGAGCATCGCGGCTGGAGCTGGAACCCCGGAGTCTGGTTCCGTCGCTGAGCCGACACGAGCGCCGGTCGCGAGTCGTCGCGGCCGGCGGGCTCTCTGGTTTGACCCCCCCGCGCCCGCGCCCTACAAACGCGCAAATCTCCAGCGCGGCTCATTCATCATGTCCCACAATAGTTTTGGCCACCTCTTCCGCGTCACGACCTTTGGCGAGAGCCACGGGCCGGCGCTCGGCGCGGTCGTCGACGGCTGCCCGCCGCGCATTCCGCTGGTGGCGGAAGAGATTCAGGTCTTTCTCGACAGACGCAAGCCCGGCCAGTCACGCTTCACGACGCAGCGGCGCGAGGCCGACGAGGTGAAGATTCTCTCGGGCGTGTTCGAGGACGAGAGCGGCCGTCAAGTCACCACCGGAACGCCGATCGCGCTGATGATCGAAAACACCGATCAGCGCTCCAAGGACTATGGCGAGATCGCGCGAAAATACCGGCCCGGCCACGCCGATTACGTTTACGACGCCAAATATGGCGTCCGCGACTATCGCGGCGGCGGGCGCTCCTCGGCGCGCGAGACCGCCGCGCGCGTCGCCGCCGGCGCCGTGGCGCGCAAGGTGGTGGCGGGCGTCATTATCCGCGGCGCGCTGGTGCAAATCGGCCCGCACAAGATCGACCGCGCCCGCTTCGATTGGGACGAGGTGGAGAAGAACCCGTTCTTTTGCCCCGACAAGGACGCCGCCGCGCGCTGGGCCGATTATCTCGACGACATCAGAAAGGCCGGCTCGTCCATCGGCGCGGTGATCGAACTGGAGGCGACAGGCGTTCCCGTCGGCTGGGGCGCGCCGATCTATGGCAAGCTCGACGCGGAACTCGCCAGCGCGCTGATGTCGATCAACGCGGTCAAGGGCGTCGAGATCGGCGCGGGATTCGCCGCCGCCGAACTCACCGGCGAGGACAACGCCGACGAAATGCGCCGGGGCAACGACGGAGCGCCGGCGTTTTTGTCGAACCACGCCGGCGGCGTGCTCGGGGGCATATCGACGGGCCAGCCGATCATCGCGCGCTTCGCGGTGAAGCCGACCTCGTCGATACTGACGCCGCGCCGCACCATCGACAGCAAGGGCGTCGAGACCGAGATCGTCACCAAGGGCCGCCACGATCCGTGCGTGGGCATAAGGGCCGTGCCGGTCGGCGAGGCGATGATGGCTTGCGTGCTGGCCGACCAGTTTCTGCGCCATCGCGGGCAAGTGGGGTAAGGTTTTCACGCCGCGAAGCGCTGGCTCTTGGCGCGGCGGCGCCATTGTCGGCGTCGGCGGGCGAGACCAGGACGCTTTTCGTCGCGCCGCCATCGGCGCTTGTTTACGACCCCGGCCCCGGCCGATGGGATCGCCCGGAACGGCTCGCTGCCATCGACGCCGCGCTGGTGGGCGAGCCCTTTGGCGCGCTTCTTCGCGCCGAGGCGCCGCGCGCGCCGGCTTGAGGCGCTGCTGCGCGTCGCACGACGCCGCCTATATCGCGCGGATCGAGGCGGGTGCGCCGACCGGCGTCGACGACGCCCCCATGATCCCGGGCGCCTTCGAGGCCGCCGCGCGCGCCGCGGGCGGCGCCGTCCTCGCCGTGGACGCGGTCATGCGCGGCGCGGCCAAAAACGCCTTTGTCGCCACGCGGCCGCCCGGCCATCACGCCCTGCCCGGCGCGCCGATGGGCTTTTGCTTTTTCAACAACGCCGCCGTCGCGGCGCGCCGCGCGATGGCGGCGCATGCCGCCGAGCGCGTGGCCATCGTCGATTTCGACGTGCATCATGGCAATGGCGCGCAGCAAATTTTTTGGGACGAGAAGAACGTCCTTTATTGCTCGACCCATCAAATGCCGCTCTACCCTGGAACGGGCGCCGTTTCCGAGAGCGGCGCCTTCGACAATATCGTCAACGCCCCGCTCGCCAAGGGCGACGGCGGCGAGACGTTTCGCATGGCGTTCGATGAGCGGATTCTGCCGCGCCTAAACGGCTTCGGGCCAGACATTATTATGCTGTGCGCCGGCTTCGACGCGCGGCTGCACGACCCGCTCGGCGGTCTGCGGCTGGTCGAGAGCGATTTCGCCGAGGTGACGCTGCGCATCATGGAGATCGCCGCGCGCCGCTGTGGCGGGCGCGTCGTCTCGCTGCTCGAAGGCGGCTACCGCCCCGAAAATCTCGCGGCCTGCGTCGCCGCCCATGTCGGGGCGCTGATGTCGGCGTGAGGCCCCGCCTACTCGACCAGCTTCGGCGCCGCCGAGTTGGTCGGCTCGTTCTCCTGCATGATGCCGAGCCGGCGCGCGACTTCGGTATAGGCCTCGACGAGGCCGCCCATGTCGCGGCGGAAACGGTCCTTGTCCAGCTTGTCGTTGGACTTGATGTCCCACAGCCGGCAGGAATCGGGCGAGATTTCGTCGGCGACGACGATGCGCATCATCTCGCCTTCCCAAAGACGGCCGCATTCCATCTTGAAGTCGACGAGGCGGATGCCGACCCCGAGGAACAGGCCGGACAGGAAGTCGTTGACGCGGATGGCCAAGGCCATGATGTCGTCGATTTCTTGCGGGCTGGCCCAGCCGAAGGCGGTGATGTGCTCCTCGGAGACCATCGGATCGTCGAGCGCGTCGTTCTTGTAATAGAACTCGATGATGGAGCGCGGCAATTGCGTGCCCTCCTCCATGCCGAGACGCTTGGCCAGCGAGCCGGCGGCGACATTGCGCACGACGACTTCGAGCGGGATGATCTCGACCTCGCGAATCAACTGCTCGCGCATGTTGAGCCGGCGAATGAAATGCGTCGGCACGCCGATCGCGTTCAGATTCTGAAACACATATTCGGAGATGCGGTTATTGAGGACGCCCTTGCCGTCGATGATCTCGTGTTTCTTGGCGTTGAAGGCGGTCGCGTCGTCCTTGAAATGCTGGATGAGCGTGCCCGGCTCGGGGCCCTCGTACAGCACTTTGGCCTTGCCTTCGTATATGCGGCGGCGGCGGTTCATTGGCGTCAACCGAGGCTTGAGAAAATCCATGGGATGTGCCGCGGCTCCTTGGTTTGCGCTCCAACGGCGTCCGATGCGGGGCTGGCTCGGCCAGGCGCAAAGAGTCGCAATTCGTCGAGCGGCGTTCCGATCAGCCGCTGTCGACCCGGTGGTAGCTGTTTCCCGCGCCCGTGACAACCCTTCGACAATAGTCTAGCGCAAAACTCCGGCGCCGCACAATGAATAACATCCCCCGCGCTCCCAGCGCTCGGTTAAGGATAAAAATAGATCAAGTTATTCAATTTGTTATACCAAGTCTCGATTCGGAATTTCGAATGACCCGGCTCATCCCCCCGCGCGAAACGCGCGGGCGGGCGTCGAGGCTGAATTGGACAGATCAAGCCCTATGCCGCTGCGTCACCAGCAACGGCGACCCCAGCGGGTCCAGTGGCAGCGCCGCCAGCGCCGATGCCAATCAGTACCGCGCGACGGTACCACCAGGCGTTTTGGACATTGCCCGCCGGCGCGAGATCGTCGTGGGAAGGAAGACTCGGCAGCGCGCTCGCGGCGCCCGCCGTCGCGGCGAGAAATCCGGCTGAAAGCAGCGCGGTAGCGATAAATGCTCGTCGATCCATGGACTCATCCTCCGGTCGGAGCCCCGCGACGCTGAAATCCGTTCGACGCGGCGCTTCCAATTTAACACGTGAAGGGGAAAATGGTTCCGGTCACGTTATCACTTTTACGCCGGTCCCGGCGCGATCCAGCTATTCCCACGAGGCTGGTTGCGCCGATCGCGCCGCGGCTCCATAAAGCGCGAGGCCATTTCGCCTTTCGCGCGCGGCGCCCGCCGCCAATCGTCGGGACATCGGATGAGACGACAATTGCCAAATTTCGTTCGCGCCGCCGCGGCGGGCGCGCTGCTGCTTTGTGGCGCGGCGGCCGCGAAGGCCGCCGAAGGAAAGCTCAAGGTCGCTTTCTTCGGTTTCGAGCTTATCAACACCTCGCCCGAGCCGGTCGGCGAAGGCGAGCGGCGCAGGATCGCGCTGATCGGCGAGGTGTTCGCCAAAATGCTGACGGACTCCGGCCGCTACGAGATCGCGCCGCTGCCGGAGGCCCTGCGGCGCAGGATCGCGCAAAGCGCCGAAATCACCGGCTGCAACGGCTGCGAGATCGAATGGGCGCGCGAGGCCGGCGCCGACATCGCCGCCTTCGGCACGGTGCAGAAGGTCAGCAATCTGATCCTCAACGAAAACATCTATATGAACCGCGTCGACGGCGGCGCGCCGTTTTTTTCGGGCAGCGTCGACATCAGAGGCAACACCGACGAAATCATGGTCGCGCGGGATGAAATATTTGATTGGCGAGTATTTCCTGAAGCAGCGCTGAGCGGCGCTACGAGCGCTCAGCCGCGCAGGCCGGGCGCCTCATGTCCGGTGCGCGCCACATATTCCGTGTAGCCGCCGCCGTAGCTGTGAACGCCCTCGGGCGTCAGTTCGAGCACGCGATTGGACAGCGCCGCCAGGAAGCGCCGGTCGTGCGAGACGAACAGCATGGCGCCCTCGTATTTCGAGAGCGCCTCGATAAGCATTTCCTTCGTCGCCAGGTCTAAATGGTTGGTCGGCTCGTCCAGCACGAGGAAGTTCGGCGGGTCATAGAGCATCCTCGCCATGACCAGCCGCGCCTTCTCGCCGCCGGAAAGCACCCGGCATTTCTTCTCGACGTCGTCGCCCGAAAAGCCGAAGCAGCCGGCCAGCGCGCGTAACGAGCCCTGTCCCGCCTGGGGGAACGAATCCTCGAGCGACTGGAACACGGTGCGCTCGCCGTCCAGCAGTTCCATGGCGTGCTGCGCGAAATAGCCCATCTTCACGCCGACTCCGACGGCGACATCGCCGTCGTCCGGCCGCGCGGCGCCCGCCACGAGCTTCAGCAGCGTGGACTTGCCGGCGCCGTTGACGCCCATGACGCACCAGCGCTCCCTGCGGCGCACCTGAAAGTCCAGCCCGTCGTAAATTCTTCGGGCGCCGTAGCCCTTGCGCACGTCTTTCAGGGTCGCCACGTCCTCGCCGGAGCGTGGCGCCGGCGGAAAGTCGAATGACACCATCTGGCGGCGGCGCGGCGGCTCCACCTTTTCGATCTTCTCCAGCTTCTTCACCCGGCTCTGCACCTGCGCGGCGTGCGAGGCGCGCGCCTTGAAGCGCTCGATGAACTTGATTTCCTTGGCGAGCATCGCCTGCTGACGTTCGAATTGGGCCAGCTGCTGTTTTTCGTTCAGAGCCCGTTGCTGTTCATAAAATTCATAGTCGCCCGAATAGGTCGTCAACGCGCCGCCGTCGATTTCGACGATCTTGGTGACGATGCGATTCATGAACTCGCGGTCGTGCGAGGTCATCAGCAGCGCGCCCTGATAATCCCTGAGAAATTGCTCCAGCCAGATCAGGCTTTCCAGATCGAGATGGTTGCTCGGTTCGTCCAGCAGCATCGCGTCGGGGCGCATGAGCAGGATGCGGGCCAGCGCAACGCGCATTTTCCACCCGCCCGACAGCGCGCCGACGTCGCCGTCCATCATTTCCTCGGTGAAGTTCAGCCCGGCCAGCACTTCGCGCGCCCGCCCCTCCAGCGCGTAGCCGTCCAGCTCCTCGAAACGCCCCTGAACCTCGCCATAGCGCTCGACGATATTTTCGATGTCGTCCAACTGGTCCGGGTCCGCCATGGCGGCCTCCAGCTGCTTGAGCTCGGCGGCCACCAAGCTTACCGGCCCGGCGCCGTCCATCGCCTCGGACACCGCGCTTCGGCCCGACATCTCGCCCACGTCCTGGCTGAAATAGCCGATAGTGACGCCCTGATCGACCGACACTTGGCCCTCGTCCGGGACCTCCTCGCCGGCGATCATCCGGAACAGCGTGGTCTTGCCGGCCCCGTTAGGGCCGATGAGGCCGATCTTCTCGCCCTTGAGGAGCGCCGCGGAGGCCTCGATGAACAGGATCTGGTGGCCATTCTGCTTACTGATGTTTTCGAGACGAATCACGCGCGCGCACCTTGGGTAAGACGTTGCGCCGCCCCTTACGCGATGTGGAGCTTTTGCGGAAGGGCGTTCAAAACGGCGAGCCGCCCGTCTTGACAGAAGCGCCCCGCCCGTGCGCTTTTCCGCGCCAACGTTCCGGCCGGAGCTTCCGCCCCGCCTTTTCCTTGAGCAAGAAGACCGCAAAATGCATCGCTACCGTTCGCACAACTGCGGAGAACTCCGCGACGGCCATGTCGGCCAAAAAATCCGTCTTTCCGGCTGGTGCCACCGCATTCGCGATCATGGCGGCGTGCTGTTCATCGATCTGCGCGACCATTACGGCCTGACGCAATGCGTGGTCGATCCCGATTTGCCGGCCTTTCAGGCGGCGGAGACGCTGCGCTCCGAATGGGTCGTCCGGCTCGACGGCGAGGTCAAGCATCGTCCCGCGGGGACTGAAAACACGGAAATGCCGACCGGGCTGATCGAAGTCTATGTGCGCGAGATCGAGGTGCTCGGCGCCGCCGCCGAACTGCCGGTGCCGGTGTTCGGCGACCAGCCCTACCCCGAGGAAACCCGCCTCAAATACCGCTTCATCGATCTGCGCCGCGAGAAGCTGCACGCCAATATCATGCTGCGCGGGCGCATCATCGACAGCCTTCGCACGCGCATGAAGCAGGAAGGCTTCTTCGAGTTCCAGACGCCGATTTTGACGGCCTCCTCGCCCGAGGGCGCGCGCGACTTTTTGGTCCCTTCGCGGCTGCATCCCGGCAAATTCTACGCGCTTCCCCAGGCGCCGCAGCAGTTCAAGCAATTGCTGATGGTCGCGGGCTTCGATCGCTATTTCCAGATCGCGCCGTGCTTTCGCGACGAGGACGCGCGCGCCGACCGCTCGCCCGGCGAATTCTATCAGCTCGACGTCGAGATGAGCTTTGTCACGCAAGAGGATGTGTTCGCCTCGATCGAGCCGGTGCTGCAAGGGCTGTTCGAGGAATTTTCGAACGGCAAGCCGGTGACGAAAGTCTTTCCGCGCATCGCCTATAAGGACGCGATGCTGAAATATGGCACGGACAAGCCGGATTTGCGCAACCCGCTGGTCATCGCCGATGTGTCGGACATCTTCAATCGCGACGACGTGAGTTTCAAGGCGTTTAAGGGCAAGACCGTGCGCGCGATACCGGCGCCCGGCGCCGGCGCGCAGCCGCGCAGCTTCTTCGACAAGCTCAACGACTGGGCGCGCTCCGAAGGCGCGCCGGGCCTCGGCTATGTGATCTTCGAGGAGGAACACGGCGCGCTCGCCGGCAAGGGGCCGATCGCCAAATTCATCCCCGCCGAGGCGCAGGCCGCCATCGCCGCCAAGGCCGGCGTCAAGGCCGGCGACGCGGTGTTCTTCTCGGCCGGCGAGGAAACTTCCGCCGCGAAACTCGCGGGCGCCGCGCGCGTCCGCGTCGGAACGGAACTGGGGCTCTCCAAGACCGACGTGTTCGAATTCTGCTGGATCGTCGATTTCCCGATGTATGAGTATAACGAGGACGATAAGAAAATCGACTTCTCGCACAATCCCTTCTCCATGCCGCAGGGCGGGCTCGACGCGCTCGACA